>CP108997.1:6693348-7301835 GCA_036226585.1 Streptomyces sp. NBC_00708 | reverse complement strand
CCCCATCGCTTCGCGATGGGTAAGCGAAACGAACCGCTTCGCGGTTCGTGACGCAGTGTTGAAAAAGCCGCTTCGCGTCTTTCGGATTTCCGCTTCGCTCCAATCCTGGGGCCTCCGCTTCGCTGCGGCCCGAAGTGCGGGGCGGGTCCGCTTCGCTCCCCCGCCCGGTTCCGGCTCCGCCGGAACGGCTGGCTACATGATGACGGTGCATCATTGCTGGTCTGTGTAGCATCCCGAGAAAACAGCCACCCCCGAGCCATGACAGCCCGTCACCCCGGCCGGGTGCCGGCCCGGACCCGTTGGGTGCGGGTTCCGCTTCGCTCCACCCGCACCGGACAGGCCGTCAGCCGTATTCGGGGATGCCCCTGCCGCCGGGGAGATGCTCTGGAACTCCCCCTTGGTGAACATCGGCCCGCTACGATGATACCCGTGCATCACTTGCACATGCGCTGCTTGGTGCATCATTGATGTGCTGTGTAGCATCCCGAATATGTTGCCACCACCTCTGGCAGCCTGCCTGTTCATTCATGGATTTCCGGAGATTTGGTATGCCGAGTACGGGGAAATTCACGCTCCGACCTCACCAGGTCGAAGCCGTTGACGCTGTCGTGCGCGGCCTTGATATCCCGCCGGGGAAGAAGATCCCGCGGACCGGGCTGCGGGCCACGGTGGTCGCGGCGTGCGGCACGGGCAAGACGTTCATCGCCGCGCACTCCGCGCTTCGTCTGGCCCGGCACGGCCGGGTCCTGGTCCTGGTGCCGACCCTGGACCTGCTCACACAGACAGTGCGGGAGTGGAGGGCAGCCGGCCACCACGGGCCCGCCGTCGCCGTCTGCTCGCTGGAGGACGACCCGCACCTGTGGGACCTGAAGGTGCGCTCCACGACGAGTGCTCCGCAACTGGCGTTGTGGCACGGGCGCGGACCGGTGACCGTCTACGCCACCTACGCCTCCCTCCCCGTCCTCGCAGAAGCCCACGAAGGCGCCTACGGACTGCCCATGGACGTCTTCGACCTCGTGGTCATCGACGAAGCACACCGAACCAGTGGATCGGCAGGCAAGGCATGGGCCGCGGTTCACGACCAGGACATCATCCCCGCCATGCGCCGGCTCTACATGACCGCCACACCCCGAATCTGGAAGGAACGCCCACCCCGGCCCTCCCGGACGCAGCGGCAGGAGGAGGCGGGGGAGCTGCGGGACCGGTTGCCGCAGGACATGGCCTGCTCCATGGACGACCCCAAGATCTTCGGCCCCGTCGTCTACGAACTCTCACTCGCATCAGCCATCTCCCGGGGCCTGCTGGCGCGATACCAGATCGTCGTCGTAGAACTCACCGACCCCCTCATCACCCCGGAACGGCTGTCCGGACCACAGAAACGCGACGAGGACGTCCGCGGCGAACGCATGGGCGCGCTCCAGGCCGCGCTGCTGGAGACCATGGCCGAACACGGGCTGCAGACCACCATCACCTTCCACCACCGCACCATCGAAGCAGCCGCGTTCGCCGGCGGGCTGGGCCGGGTGGCGAAGCGGCTGCATGCGGCGGACTCGGAGCGGTATCCGGAGCGGGTGTGGGCCAACTGGTTGTGCGGGGACCACGAGCCCGACCATCGGCGCCAGGTCCTCGCCGACTTCGGCCGGCGTGCGGGGCGTGCGGTGCTGTCGAACTGCCGGGTCCTGGGTGAGGGCGTCGACATCCGGGCCGTCGACTCCGTGGCTCTCCTCGACCCGAAGGGGTCGGCGGTCGACATCGTGCAGGCGATCGGCCGGGCACTGCGGCAAAAGCCGGGACAGGGGAAAATGGCGACGCTGATCGTGCCTGTCTTCCTCGCGCCGGGTGAAAAGCCGGAAGACATGCTCACCTCCAACTCGTACAGGCCCCTGGTAAAGGTTTTGGAGGGGCTACGGGCGCACGACGAACGTGCCATCGAGCTGCTTGCCATTCCCCAGGAACAGCAGAAGGCGATCGTTGACCCGTCGCCCGTCATCGGTCCCCCGCCCGAGGAGGGCCAGGAGGACACGCGGCCGCTGCTGCGGTTCGCCGCCCCCAGGGATCCGGTCATGATCGCGAAGTGGGTGCGGTTCAACATCATCAGCACCGAGCGCCAGGACTGGCAGCGCGGCTACGACGCCGCCCGCCGCTACTACACGCGCGAAGGCGACCTGGACGTGCCCTACGACCACACCGAGGGCGCCTACCCGCTCGGAAGATGGCTGTCCGACCAACGACGCTCGTTCCGGGCCGGGACCATGAACGGCGAACGCGCCGACGAACTCGAAGAACTCGGAATCGTATGGGACATTGCCGACGCTGGTTTCGAGGAAAACCTTGCCGCCGCACGCGCCTACTACGCCGAGGCCGGAACCCTCGCCGCACCCCGCCACGCCACCACCCTCGACAAGCCCATCGGACAATGGCTCACCAACCTCCGACGACCCGACGGACTCGGGAAGGACACCGGCCGGGCCCGCCGGCGGGCCGAGCAGCTCGCCGCAATCGACCCCGACTGGAACCCCCGACTCCTCGGATGGACCGTCGACTGGCAACGCAGCTACACCGGCCTAGCGGCGCTCCTGAACGCCGGGAACACGCTCGAGGACGTACAACAGCCGGGGGTGACATACCGCGGCGACGACATCGGCCGCTGGGTCCTCCGGCAGGCGCGCGACTGGGCCCAGCTCAACACAGAACAACAACGACGTCTCGAGAAGCTCGGAGTACGACCACGAGCCACTGCACCCGCCCCCACGCGAGGCACCGCGAAAACTGAAGGCGGCTACGGTCCGGTCGTGGGTGGGGATCAGGGGGCCGTCCACGATCAGCACGGTGTCCTGCGGAACCGTCGCCGGGCCTGAAAGGAGTCTCTCCCGCACCGGGCGGAAGGGGCGGCACGCCTCCGGGGGCACGTTCCCGCAGTGATGGTCACGACGAGCAGGTGACACCTCTAGCTAGCCCGACCTTGCCCGACTACTCGGCCGACCGCTCACCGTGGCCACGGACACCGCGGCCACGATGCGCCCCGAAGCCAGCTGACACGGACGGTTCACCGCAACGCTCCGCTGTCCATCGAAGGTCGCCGTCGCCTGGCGAAACCTGTCGCCGGCCGATCGCGCTCGTCCTCACCGTAGATGACGGCAGTGGACCGGCTTTGATCCGTCGGACAACGCTCAGGGATACCTCTCTTTCCACGGGTCCGGCGACAGCTTCAGGCCGAACGTGCGGTGGAGTCGGGCCTGGACGGTCTTGAGGCTCTTGATTCCTTTGTCGAACGTCTGCCACCCCCGCAACGCCTGGCCGGCTTCTTGGGGAGACTGGATCAGTCCGGCTTCCGGCGCCGAAGCAAGGACCTCGCGCGCGCCCTCATCGAGGTGTTCAATGGCTGCCGACCAAGCTGTCCGGGTCTTGGGATCGGGGAGAGACCCGAACAGCCGTGCCGCGCTGAGCGCATCCATCAGACCGCCGAAGTCCACTGTCACCAACTCCATGTCGGACCGGGGACGGCCCGCTTGCGCCTTCACCGCTTCCTTGATCAGGCTGACCACCGCCGTCTCGCCTCCGTACGTGTACCAACTGCCGACGGCCTCGGCAATCTCGGCGCTGGTGGTCGGCGTGGGCGTTGGAGACAGAGATGGAGATGGAGATGGGGATGGAGATGGAGACGGGAACGAGGACGGGGCAGCCGTTACGGTCGGTACAAAGCCGCCATTGACCGGGCCGGAGTCAGCACCCGCACACGCACTGAGCAGCACAGCCGTAACGACCGTGAGCAGCGACAACAGCACGCGAACACACGCAAGCCACTTCACCACGAATGCTCGGCAGGCCGGACAGCTGGCAGCCGGTGTAGGGGAGGCACGCCGGCACCCCCTGGTACGCATCGTCCGTCTGCGCTGCTGGGTACTTCGGAGCATGGCATTTCCCCTCGTCCGGCACGGACGGATCGGCTTCCTGCGGTCATCGGTGCGATCGCCCGTCTCGACGCTAGGGCGAGGCGATACATTCCACCAGCGACGGCATCGCATGGGAGCCATGCGGCAGACGAATGGGTTGCGGAGGATGGAGGGGTGGCTCGTGTTCGACATCGACGCGCTGCGGCTGCTGGTGGCTGTGGCCGGGGCGGGGTCTTTCACCAAGGCGGCGGTGAGCCTCAACTACACGCAGTCGGCGGTCTCCCGGCGCATCGCGTCGCTGGAGGAGGAAGCGGGCGGCCCACTCTTCGAGAGGCTTCCCAGGGGTGTGCGGCTGAGCCCGGCGGGCCACGCGCTGTACCGGCACGCCGTGGACGTCATCGACCGCCTGGCCCGTGCGGAGCAAGAGCTGGCCGCCCTGCACAGGGGGCATGGTGGGTTGCTGCACGTAGGGGCGTTCCCGACCGCCAACATCGCGTTGGTTCCCGCCGCGCTGCGGGCCTTCAGGCAAGTCCGGCCGGATGTCGAGATCATCGCCGTCGAAGGGCGCAGCGGCGCGCTGACGGCCCGGCTCGCGGACGGGGCTCTGGACCTGGCCGTGGTCAGCGACTACCCCTCCGGTCTCTTCTACGCCGACGGAGTCACCACGGCACCGCTGTGCGAGGACGAATTGCTCGTCGCCCTGCCCCGTGAGCACCGCCTGGCCGGGGCCGAAAGGATCGACCTGTTCGAACTGCGCGACGAGACCTGGCTGCAAGATGTGTACGGGGACCGTCCAACGATGCTCGCCGACGCCTGCGCCCGGGCGGGCTTCGCCCCCAGGAAGATCGTCCGGATCGCGGAGTGGACGGGAAAGCTCGGCTACGTGGCCGCGGGCCTCGGAGTCGCACTTGTCCCGTCGCTGGCCGCATGGGCGGTACCTGAGGAACTCGTGCTGGTCCGCCTCACCGACCCGGCGCTGCGCCGGACCCTGCACATCGCCTTGCCCGTTACGCCGCTGGCTGCAGCGCTGACCCTGCGCGACCTGCTCCACTCCCATGCGTCGTCGGGCAGCGGGTCCGCGTCGGGCCGCCGGCGCGGCGCAGGAGACGGAGTGCGCTGCCAGGGCCGGTGAGCCGTCTCACTCCACCCGAGCGAACGTCCGGTAAATCGTCCTGACGGGAGTCCGTCGGCGCGCCGCGTTGACCGTGCTCTGCAGATGATCCGCATGCCGGAGTCCACGCCAGGCAGCAGACCTCCGGCAGGGCTGCAGCCTTCAAAGGGAGGACGAGCCGCCCTGCTGGCCCAGGGCGCAGGCGGCGCTCCGCGCCGCAGCGACGATCTCTTGCAGCGCGGTGACGTGCCGGGCCATCGCCTCCCGGCCGTTCGGGGTGAGCGCGAGCCAGGTACGGGGCCGTTTGCCTACATGGCCCTTTCTGATCTCGACGTACCCGGCGGTCTCCAGCGCGGACGCCGCCTTGCTCAGGACTGAGTCGGAGACCTGGCAGTGGTCGCGAATCACCGCGAACTCGGCTTCCGCGCACGCCGACAGAAACGCCGCCACGGCCAACCGAGTCGGGTTGTGCAGCACAGCATCGAGGGAGGACTCAGGAACCGAGGGGGCGCCGGTCACGCAAGTTCCCGTAGCCGGGCCCTGATCACGGCGTTGCGCCGCGCCAAGCCGGCCCAGGCGCCCAGCCCCAGACCGACAGCGGCAGCAAGGACAACGGCCTGCACTCCTGCTCCGAGTGCCCAGCACCCGCCCCCCGCCACACACGCCGCAACGAGCATCGAGAACAACGCGATGACGAGCTGCTTCCTGCGATCCGCCCCACCTTCCCCGGCATACCCCTGCCCGGCTCCCCGCACACCCGTGCCGCGTCTTGCGGCCCGCCTGACCCCCAAAACCGCCAACAGAGCTACCGGCCACGCGACGAATTGCTGGATGAGGATCTGGTGCGTCTCTGCGAGCCTCACCGCGAAGACGGCGTAGGCGGCCAGGAACAGTCCCGCTGCCGGCCCGTACCAGGCGGGCAGTAGCCGCGCCTGGAGCAGCGCCCGGCTCTGAGCAGCTTCCACCTCCTTCAGGGCATCGGTCGCGGCCTCGGCCGCCGACGGGCGCCCAAGAGATCCCTGATCAGCGTTGTTCTGCCGCATGCGGTTCAGCTCCCTCGTTCTTTTCCATCATGGCATGTATTTTCTTTGATGGAAAGTTGCCCAGGAGTGCACGAGGTCCCGCGCTCGCCGAGTAGATTTTCTCGACCATCACACGCGAAGTGCTCGGCACCTCTGCCTGGCCCAGCCGGGCCGCCGCCGCCCACACCGCGATCTTCGATTTCATCGAGGGCTGGTACAACTTGCGTCCGGTCGAGGTCAAGGATTTGCCCGCAGGAGACACGGGGCGGAGCGCGTATGGCCTTCGTGTCCTACCCCGCTCTGCGCAGGAGAGGCCCGGAGTTGACGTCCCTGGATCCGGACGACCCTGTCTGGGGCGGGGCCGGCCTCGACCCGGGACGTGGCACGCGGCTGCATCCCGCCCTCTCCCAGTCCGGCAGCTTGGACTCCAAGACTCGGCCGACAGGGGGCTGTACGTCCCCCACGCCCTGGTGACACCGAGGTCGTCACCATCCCGGTCGAACCGCATGTGGTGATCGTCGCCTCGGAGTTCGCGCAGGTGGTCGCCCTCGCCTTCTTGGACAGGCCGCAGGCGTCGAACGCAACGCGTCTCACGGGCCTTTCAGCAGCCCGGTCCGGGCTCGCACCCGTAAACCAGATGCCCGGCGGCGGAGCGGAGGGCACGAGGGGCCCCTCCCCTGCGAAAGGTCGAGTGGCTCCGCCCCGATGTGATCACACGCGGGGGTCAGGCTCCAGGCGTGGTGGGGAGCGGAGTCGGTCGACGGGCCTTCGGAGGGGCGGTCGGCGTGAACGGCAGGCGCAGGCCATCCGTACGGCCACGCATGGCTCTCGACCAGAAACGGTGCATGCGGGCGACGTCCTGCGCGTCGATCACGATCCCGCTCAGCACCCATTCCCCCAGCCTCAAGGGTGTCGCCCCCTCGTCGTGACCGTCACTGCCCGAACGTGATCCGGAGGCGATGCCGGCCTTCCTCATGAGTTCGGCGTTTGCCGCCGGGCTGGAATAGGTGTCGGCAGTCCTCACTGTCGACCATCCGCCAGCCGGCGGCATCACTGTCGCACCCCACCCTGGGCAAGGCTGCGGGAATCAAACCCCGAACACGCTGCGGCAGTAACTCCCTCGCTCACGGCCGGGTGGAGGGTCTCCGTTTCAAGGCTTCAGGACCCCGTCGGCCACGGCAGCGACCACGCCGTCCACGTCGCAAGTTTGTCCGTTGTCGAATTCAGGAACGATGGCGAGCTTGACGACGCCGGAGACATCGATCGTCACGGTCTGGGGGCGGTTGATCTGCATCCTGACGTGCTTGCGGAGCTTGCCGTCACCGATGACCGACAGCCGGCCGGACACCGCGACACCGTCGTCGTCCAAGCCCGCGGTGAAGGTCAACGTCTTGTACTTCTCATTGATGCTGTACTCGAGCCCCGACTGGCAGAGATAGGTGATGACCATGGCGCCGGGATAGGGCTTGGCGCCCATGGTCACGTCCTGGACCGAGAAGACCTGGTCGGGGGCGATCCCGAGCGGGGTGAGGTCGGCCAGGAGTACGTCGTTGGCCGATGGCGACGCTTGACCGGACGGCGAGCGCGTTTCGGCGTCCTCCGGTATCTCGGCGGGCGACGCGGTGACGGTGGTGGTGGCGGTCACCGTTTCTGTGACGGTCGCGGTCCTGGCGGAGGGCGAGTTGACCACGGTCGGCAGCCCGAAGAAGCCGAGCAGAAGTCCGACGACCGCGGCGGCCGCCGAGACCAGGGCGGCTATCTCCCCGAGCCGTCTCCGGGGCCCCGGGGGGTCTGGAGACGGCTCGGGGTCAGGTCCAGGGACAGGCAGTGGGGGTGTGGGGGGTAACGGCGGCCTCGTAGGGTCGTCGGGCGGCGGCGCTGTGCTCACAGAACAGGTCCTTTCCTCGCGTGATCGCAGTGCATTAAACGGCCCAGACAGCATGCTTCGCCAGGGCCACTCACTTCTCAGTCGGGCTGAGCCAGGGACCAGGGCCTCACGACACGCGCCTGTGGCGTCGATGCGACCCTGTGCCGGAACGAGGGTCCGGTGCGAGACCGGGACTGTATTTGAGACCTGAGGCAGGGACAGCGGGTTCCCGGTTCCCGCGGGCCAATCGCTGCCGCCGGAAGCACAGAGTACCGATCACCCGTACACGAGCTCGCAACCCAGGAGACCAGAACCGGCAGAAGAAGGTACGAGAGCGGGTTTCACACAAGCTCAAACCAATGTGCGTGCCGCTGACCAGGTCGACGATGAGCAGTTCTGGCTATGTGCCGATCGGCCGGCCCCGCACCCAGCCACTCCTCATATACGAGCTGCTTCTCGTTGGCGGGAGCCCTTCGCCTGACCCGCGACCACATCCGTGATGAGGTCCCCCTGTTCCCCGCTCTGCTCTGCTCGCGAAGGAGGCGAATGTGGCTTGCGGACGGGTACTCGCCCGACGGGCCGCGCCTTAGACTGCGAGCGCTCCGAAATCTGACGATCTTTTGGAGGATGTGCAGGATGAAACGAGGTCTCATGACCGCGTTGGCGGCATTGGCGTTGGTCGTGTCCGGGGGCGGCGTCACCGCGTCCGCTTCCGATGCTCCGCCGCGAACCACGCACGGTCCTTGCCAGTACTCCCAGACACCGGACGAGCCGGCGGCGCGGCCGGTTCCCCTGCCGCCCGACCAGCGGCACACCCCCAGTCACGGCACGGTCGATATGGCTGTCCCGACCAGCCGGGGCCCGCTTCCCCTGCGTCTGGACCGGGCGAAGGCGCCATGCACGGTCCAGAGCTTCCTGCACCTGGCGCGGCACCGGTTCTACGACCGTACGGTGTGTCATCGGCTGACGGCATATCCGACGCTGAAGGTCCTGCAGTGCGGCGACCCGACCGGCACCGGCGAGGGTGGACCGGGGTACGCGTACAAGGACGAGCTGCCTGTGGACCTGCCGCCGGCTCCGAGTGATCCGACCGGCGCCCGTCGCCTTTACGGGCGCGGCTTGCTGGCGATGGCCAATGCCGGGCCGAACACGAACGGTTCGCAGTTCTTCGTCGTCTACGGTGACTCCGTGCTGCGGCCGGATTACACGGTGTTCGGCACGGTCGGCACCGCCGGCCTGAAGACGCTCGACAAGATCGCTGCCGGCGGAATCGAGCCGACCGCGCAGGATCCGGCGCCTGTCGACGGCACGCCCGTACTGAGGACCGAACTGCGCAACGTCCGGCCTTCCTGCCGGCCCTCATGAACCGTGCTCCGTGTCACCGCGGGGTCCGGCTACGGGCCTGGCCCCACGGTGACAGGGAGCGGACGCCATCGATGCGGGTAATGCTCAGCCACTACGAGCGGCGACCCTCGTGATCCGCTTCGCCGCGGCCGATTCCCGGGCGGACGGACTGACCTGAGGTCCCGGGATCATGGGCTGGGGCGTTCGCGCGGCGGGTTCACCACCAAGCTCCACCTGGCCATCGAACAGGGTGAGAAGCCCATGGCGATCGTGGTCACGGCCGGGCAGCGCGGGGACTCGCCGCAGTTCGAACCCGTGCTGGAGAAGGTCCGCGCGCCCCGCATCCCGCCACCGCTACGCCAGGACACGCCGGCACCTTGGTGGCCCGACTCCCTGATCCGAGGGGGCTGGTCCAACCTCGGTACCCCTTGACTTCGAGAGCACTCCAGCAGGCAGACTCGCCGCCGAAGCCCCAGGGCCCCCTTCGGAAGGCACCCATATGCGCTACCGCACCATCGGTCAGAATCCGGACACCCGCCGCAAGGTGAGCGTCCTGAGCCTCGGCGCCATGCGGTTCGGCACCACCACCGACGAGGCGACCTCGTACGCGATCCTCGACCGGTACGTCGAAGCCGGTGGCACCTTCATCGACACCGCCAACAACTACGCGTTCTGGGTCAACGGCACCCAGGGCGGTGAGAGCGAGCAGCTTCTGGGACGCTGGCGGCGCAGCCGGGGCGTGGGCGACGAGATCACGATCGCCACTAAGCTCGGCGGCCGCCCCAACCACCCCACTTCAACCTTCACGAAGGACGTCGAGAGCCTCACCGCGAAGACGATCCGCGAGTCGGCCGAGCGCAGCCGGGACAACCTCGGCACGGAGAAGCTGGACCTGCTGTACGCGCACATCGAGGATTCCCGTGTTCCCCTGCAGGAGACGGTGGACGGTTTCGCCGCCGTCGTCGCCGACGGCACGGTGGGTCTGCTGGGCGCGAGCAACCATCGTGTCTGGCGCCTGGAGCGCGCCCGGTCCCTGGCGGCAGCCGCCGGCCTGCCCGGCTACGAGGTTCTGCAGTACCACCACAGCTACCTGCGCCACCGCACGGACGAGCCCACACTCCGCTCTCCCGACGGGGACCTGGGGGTCACCTCCGGCGACCACCTCAGCTACCTCCGCGAGGATCCCTCTCTCTGCCTGGTCGCTTACTCCCCACTGTTGAACGGCAGTTACGGCCGTACGGACAAGCCTCTGGATCCCGGCTACCAGAACGCGGGAACGGCGAACCGCCTCGCTGCCCTGGCCGAGATCGCGGCGGAGACGGGAGCCACGCAGAACCAGGTCGTCCTCGCCTGGCTGATCGGTGGCGAGATCCCGGTTGTCCCCCTGGTGGGCGCGTCCTCGGTGGCTCAGCTGGAGGAGAGCCTGGCGGCGGTGGACCTCGACCTCACGCAGGACCAGCGGGCGAAGCTGGACGCCTCGCATTAGGCCCTGCCCGGGTCATGGGCGGAGCCGGAGTCCGATCGGGGCGAACGTTCGTCCTTCCAGTCCGAGAGCTCGGTCCGGCCGCGTTCGCGTCGGTGCGGGACAACGAGTCCGGTGCCCGGGTAGCCGCCGGGCTTCTCCCATGCCTTGCAGTCGTTGCGGTTTCCGGCCAGTGGCCGCCCGGCCACGACGACCGGTCGGGTGTCGGCGTCGATAGCGACCTGGTGGTTGGTGGAGTACCGAAAGTCTCTTCCACGGGGCCGCGAGCCCGAGGTAGCGGGTCAGGGGCTGTCGTTAGGCTGGCGTACATGTTGGACGTGCGGCGTATGCAAATCCTCAGGTCTGTCGTCACCAGTGGCTCTGTCACTGCTGCGGCCGCCCACTTGGGGTACACCCCTTCGGCCATCAGCCAGCAGATGACGGCCCTGGAGAAGCAGGTCGGCCTCCCTCTGCTGGAACGGGTCGGCCGGGGAGTCCAGCCGACGGCCGCCGGGCTCATCCTGACCGACTACGCGGCCCGCATCGGTCAACAGGTCGCCGAAGCGGAGACAGCGCTCTCCGACCTGCGGGCGGGGCGTACCGGGCACATCTCCCTGCGGTACTTCGCGACCGCCGGAGCGGAATTGGTGGCACCGGCCGTGGCATCGCTACGGCGTAAACATCCCCGCGTACGCATCGATCTGGGCGTTCTCGAAGCAGATGATCCCCTGCAGGAGGTCATCAGGCATCAAGCAGACCTGGCCATCGTGGTGCAGCCCCGGAACAGCCGTCGTGAGGGAGTGCAGTTGGTGCGTCTGGTCGACGACCCGTATCTCGTCGTGCTGCCCAAGGACCACCGGCTGGCCCGGAAGGAGCGGCTCGACCTTGCCGATCTGGCGGACGAGCCCTGGGTGGGAAGCGAGTCCTCGGACGGTACGTGCCTCGACATCATCATGACCGCGTGTTCCGCGGCGGGCTTCACTCCTGACTTCGTGGTGCAGAGCGAGGACTACGCAACCGCCCAGGGGTTTGTCGCCGCTCGGCTCGGGGTGGCGCTCATTCCGCGGTTGGGGCTGGCCAATCGCCACCACGGCGTCACCATCCGGGAGGTGCACAATCCGCAACCGATCAGGTCGATCCAGGCCGCCATACGCGATGTCTCCCTCGACCAGGTCGTCGTACGCAGCATGCTGAGCGCTCTCAGGGAAGCCGCTTCGGTTCACCGTGTTGAACGGCCGGCGGGCGAAGACGCTCCCCTGCTGTAGGCGATTGCTGAACAGAGCTCTCCACAGCGGAGTGTGAAGCGGGCGGCGAACTCGTCTAATTCTCCGCCGGTGCCCAGGGAGCGGAGCGCAGGTCCGCGGCGCTGCGTCGGTGGCGTCCCTCCTGCGGTTCCTCCGCCGCCTTGCCCACCGCGACCATGGAGACGATCACCCAGCCCGGGTTCGGGTCGAGCTCCTTGGTGAGACCTTCCAGGTCGAAGGCCCGGAATTGGTGCGTGGCCAACCCCAGGGCCTGGGCCTGCACGGTCATGTGGGCGACGGCCTGGCCGAGGTCGTAGTCCGCGAACTCGGAGTAGAGCAGTGGCGTGGCGTCGACGTGCCGGCGCGTCAGCGTGACGACGAGGAGGCCGGCGTCCGCCGCCCAGCGGGCCGAGCTCGGTGCGAGGTGGGAGAGCAGCCGGTCGTGGTCCGGTTCACCGGGCCTGCCCGGGAAGAAGCCCCAGGGCTGGGAGTTCCCCGCCGACGGCGCCCACCGCGCGGCTTCCAGCAGCAGCCCGAGGGCATGGTCGTCCACACTCACCGACGGGTCGAATCGGTAGGGGCTGAAACGCCCTGCGAGCAACGGGTGTATGCCACCGGGCGTGTCCTGGGAATCGCGCATGTTCCGCTGCAACCGCCCTCCGCACGCGCGTATTCCGGCCGACGTGAGCGTGGTGCGCGTGCCCGGCCCTCTCTTTACGTACATAGCAGCGAGGAAATCGAGGCGCCGGGCGCGCTCGACGGGTCCACCATGCGCGGCATCCAGGCCGGGTGCAAGGACCAGATGCGACGCGGACTCGGCATCGCGATCGAGGCCGGATGCCTTCCCGAGCGGCCGTCGGCTCTCCTCGCTTCACTGCTGTACGGCGGGATCGGTGAGATCGCCCTGGACCTCGCCGGCTCGCCCGACCGGCGCTGCGCACACAAGGGTCGGGCGTAGACGCGTGCTCAGTGGAGGACTTCGCGTTGCCACCGCTCGCGCGGCTGTGTGTGCAGACGCCAGTAGTGATCGGCGATGTCATCGGGGTCGTGGGCGGTTCCCGGCGCGACGGGCCCGCCGACGGTGACGGTGGCGACGTGCACGCCCGACGGCCCGTACTCCGCGTCGAGGAGTTCGACCAGGGCTCTCACCCCGGCCTTGCCCAACGACAGGCTCACATACTGCGGCTTCATGTCGGGCATGCCACCGGTGACGACGAAGGTGCCCCGCCCGCGCCGTGCCATCCCGGGCAGAGTGTGCGCGGCGGCGGTGAGGGCGCCGAGGACGTTGACGGCGTATGCGTCCACGTGGTCGCGGTGCGAGAGTTCGCCGATGGCGTCGGGCCGAATGGCTGCCGCGTTGTAGACCACGATGTCGGGGTCACCGAGCTCACCTGCGGCAGCGTCCAGAGTATCGCGCAACGCGGTCTCGTCGGCCGCGTCGGCGACGAGCGGGAGCGTCCGTACACCCAGGGCGGCAACGGATTCGGCCGCCGCGGTCGCCGTTTCCTTCGTTCGCGCGATCAGGGCGACCGGCAGGCCTTCCCGGGCGAACCGCCGGGCCACCGCCTGCCCGATCCCGGGCCCCGCACCGATGACCAACGCTCCTGCCATGACCGCTCCTTCTCGTCGAACTGCGACTCACAGGAGGCAACTCCCGCTCTGCCACAGCTTGTTCCCCGTGCGCATGATCCGCCCCGGCCGCAGCGCAGGCTCAGCCGTGTGCGGTGCCGGCCCTCCGCTCCGTACACCAACCGACGGCGTCGGCAGCCACGCGGTAGTCGTGGTGCAGCCCCGTGACCTGGTGCCGTCCGGGGTTGCCGTCGCCGGCGCGTAGTGCCGAGCCGCGGGCGCCTCGACACCGCGGAGGCCCGAAGGGGAGTGGTTCACCGGCTCGCTCCCGGCTGCTCCGTGGCGGCCTCCCGCGTCAGTCGCACCAGGGTGCGTACCGCGCAGCCGGTCCCCCCGGTGGGTGTGTACCCGTAGGGATTCCTTCGTGGTAGGAGGGGCCGGCGATGTCGAGGTGAGCCCAGGGGATCCCGGCGGGTACGAACTCCGCCAGGAAGAGACCTGCCACGAGGCCGCCGCCCATGCGTTCGCCGGTGTTGGCGAGGTCGGCCACCGGGGAGGCCAGCCCCTCGGCCAGCTGGGCGGGCAGCGGCATGGGCCACGCCTCCTCTCCGGCACGTCCGGCCGCGTCGACGACATGGGCACGGAAGCCGGGGTCGGGTGACATGACGCCGAAGACGCGGTGGCCCAGGGCCATCTTCATCGCGGCGGTCAGGGTGGCCACGTCCACGAGGGCGTCCGGTTGTTCCTCTCCGGCGCGGACGAGGGCGTCGGCCAGCACCAGGCGTCCTTCGGCGTCGGTGTTGCGTACCTCGACGGTCTTGCCGTCGTACATGCGCAGCACGTCGCCCGGCTTGGTCGCCGAGCCGGACGGCATGTTCTCGGCGAGTGCGAGCCAGCCGGTGACGTTCACGCGCAGGCGGAGCCGTGCGGCGGCCACCACGGAGGCCAGGACGGCGGCCGCCCCGGACATGTCCCGTTTCATGATCTCGTTGGAGCCGACCGGCTTGAGCGAGATGCCGCCCGAGTCATAGGTGATGCCCTTGCCGACGAAGGCGAGTGTCATTTCGGCCTCCGGGTGGGTGTAGGCGACCCTGACCAGGCGTGGTGGCCTCACCGAACCCTGACCTACGCCGAGGATGCCGCCGAACGACTCCTTCGCGAGAGCTTCCTCGTCGAGCACTTGGACGTCGAGCCGGTGCCGCTCCCCCAGATCACTCGCGATGACGGCGAAGACGTCCGGCGTCAGATGGTTCGCGGGCATGTTGATCAGGTCCCGGGCGCGGTTCATCTCTTCCGCGATCACCCTGCCGTGCCGTGCACCGGCCGTTGTCTCCTCATAGGTGTCGGGGGCCGCCGGGATCACCACTTCACCGAGCGGGCTCGCGACCGGGGCACGGTAGTCGGTGAAGGCGTAGGCCCCGAGCAGAACGCCCATCGCCACCGCTTCCGCGGCTTCGGCCGTCCCGGCCGGAAGGGCGAGCACAGCACGCTCGACACCCGCCAGCACACGGCCGGCCACACCGGCGGCACGGCACAGCGCTTCGCGGGTGATCCCACCGTCGTCCGCCGCTTTCCCCAGGCCGACGGCGAGGACCACCTCTGCCTCGAGGCCCGGTCACGTTGCCCGGAGCGGCGCCTGAGTGCAATCAAAAATCTCTGCGCCATCGTTAAGTCACGCTACATATTTGCTCCCCCATCCCGCACGGCAAGGGAGAGGAGCTTGACTCTCCTTGTAGACATACTTAAGTCACCTCCAGAAGTTTTCAATTGTCCTTCGGCTTCGAGTGCGCGAACGTACGAGGGAAACCTATGGACGCGACGATGTGCAGGGCGGCATGAACGGAAACTGGACTGGGGTACGGATCGGGGCTCTCGCTCTGCTCTGGGGATCGACCTTCCTCTGGATCGAGCTGGCTCTCGAGGCGTTGACACCGGTACAAGTGACCCTCAGCCGCTGCGTGATCGGGGCTGTCACCCTGCTGGTCGCGTGCCGGTGCGCGGGCCATCGGCTGCCCCGCGGCCGGAGCATCTGGGGCCGTATCGCCGTGGCCGCCTTCTTCTGCAACGCTCTGCCCTTCGCGATGTTCAGCGTCGGCCAGCGGAGTATCGACTCGGGTGTCGCCGGGGTGCTCAACGCGACGACGCCGCTGTGGGCCGTTCTGATCGGTGTCGTCACCGGCACGGAGCGAGGGCTCCGGCCGCTCCGGCTGGGCGGACTGCTGACCGGGTATGCCGGAGTCGTGCTGATCCTGGCGCCGTGGAAGGCCGCGGAGTCGGGCGGGTGGGGCATCGCGGCCGTCGCCCTGGCGGCGGCGAGCTACGCGATCGGTTTCGCGTACATGGGGCGCCACCTCGTCGGCACCGGTATCCCCACCGTCTCGCTCTCCGCGGCGCAACTGGTCGTGGCGACTGTCCTGACGGCGGTGACTGTGCCGTTCGGCGGTCTGAAGCCCGTCGACGTCAGCGCGAAGACACTGATCGTCGTGCTGGTTCTCGGTGTTGTCGCCACGGCGGCCACCTTCCATCTGACCTACCGGAACATCGCTGCCGAAGGGGCCACGAACACCGCGACGCTGGGATACCTGCTGCCGGTGGTTTCGGTGGCCCTCGGCGTCGTCGTGCTCGGTGAGGACTTCAACGTGCGGCTGGGCCTTGGGATGGCGGTGGTGCTCGTCGGCGTCGCCGTCACCCGCTCACGGCGCGGAGAGAGGCCTCTCGAGGTGGAAGAACGACAGCCGACCACCCAGGGCTGAAGGAGCCGCGCCATGCCGAGAGTTCTCTATCAGGTCGATGCCTTCACCTCCACCCCCTTCCGGGGCAACCCCGCCGGCGTGGTCCTGTGCGCCGATGGACTGACGGGCGCACAGATGCTGTCCGTCGCGCGGGAGTTGAACAACTCGGAGACCGCCTTCGTGCTGCCGCCGGACGGGGACGACCACGATGTGCGGGTGCGGTTCTTCACCCCCACCACGGAGGTTCCCACCTGCGGGCACGCCACGGTGGCGGCACACTACGCACGGGCCGTCGAGTACAGCCTGCCGTCGGGATCATGGGTGCAGAAGTCCGGTACGGGGCTGCTGCAGAGGGTGCGGGTCCTTCGTGAGGGCGACCGGGTACGGATCGGGATGGAGCAGGGCGAGGCGGTCTTCGGCACCGAACTCGACGGCGACCGAAGGGACCGGTTGCTGAGAGCCCTGGGTGCGAGCCCCGACGACCTGACCGGCGACGGGCCCGTGCAGATCGTGTCGACCGGTCACTCCAAGGCGCTCGTCGAACTGCGTGACCGTACCACCGTCGACACCCTGCGCCCGGATCCCGCCGCACTGACCGCGCTGAGCCGCGCATTCGGGACCAACGGCTTCTTCGTCTTCACACGAGCCACCGGCGACCCGCGCCGGCTCACCTGGTCTCGTATGTTCGCC
Source organism: Streptomyces sp. NBC_00708 (assembly GCA_036226585.1). Classification (GTDB taxonomy): domain Bacteria; phylum Actinomycetota; class Actinomycetes; order Streptomycetales; family Streptomycetaceae; genus Streptomyces. Next base: position 7,284,901 of record CP108997.1, on the reverse strand, counting down.
CCGGCCATCGGCATCGCCGAGGACCCCGTCACCGGCAACGGGCACGGCCCGCTCGGCGCCTATCTGGTGCGGCACGGCCTCGTCCCCACCGTGAACGGCCGGCTCACGTTCACCGGCCGGCAGGGCTGGGCCATGGGCAGGCCCGGTGACGTGGACGTCCGCGTCGACACGGGGATCGACGACGAACTGCGCGTCGCCATCACAGGTGAGGCGGCGACAGCCTTCAGGGCGGACCTGCGCATCTGAGGCCTGTCCCGCGCGGGCCAATCACCCTCAGCCGGACGGTGTGATGGTCACCTTCACGTGCTTCATGAGGGGCTGGTCGCTCTGGCGCCAACGCCGCCCGCCTGTCGGTGGCACCCCTCGAACGGGAGCGTCGAGGTTCGTACCTCCAGGTTCCGCCTGGTTGCGGCATCCGTTTGAATGTACGGGTGCCGAAGATGATGGACATGCAACCGGCTTTCAACGAGGCCTCCTTGAGGCGTGCTGCCGGGTCGACGTCATTCGAGCGCGGTCAGAATTACGCGGGTGCCGTGAGCGGTCTGTACTGCGCAGACGGCACGATTCGCGCCACCGTGCCGGGTGCGGAGACGTACTACGTCGAACTCGTCGCCGGACCCGATGCCGAGGTGACGGGGACCTGTTCCTGCCCGTACGGCACCGAAGGCACCTTCTGCAAGCACTGCGTCGGCGTCGGCCTCGCGGTCCTGCGGTACACCGCCCCGAACGCGCACGCCGTACCGGGCCCCGCGGTGGAGGCCCGTTCGCCGAAGCGGCCCGACGACGACGCGTCAGCCTGGCTCACGACGCTGGGCCGGGAGGCCCTGCTCGACCTGCTGGCCGAGGAGTCGGCCGCCGACCCCGCCGTGCGCGACCGCCTGCGCATACGGGCCGAGGCCGCCCAGGCCGACCACGCGACGATCCGCGACCTGGTCAAAGGCCTGCTCGACCCCGGGGACTGGCAGTACGAGCAGGAGAACGACGACTCCGCGAACGCCGTCGCATACGGCGAGCGGGTGGCGGAGGCGGGCATCGTCCTGAGCGCGTTGATCGCGGCTCAACGGACGGCGGAAGCCGTCGACGGGATCCGGTGGGTGCTGTGGCGGCTGAGCGATGTCTATGAGCGCGCCCTCGGGTTCTCATGCCTGTACGAGCCCATGAAGGGTCTTGAGGAACTGCACCTGCGCGCCTGCCGGGCGGCCGTCCCGCACCCGGAGCCGACGACGCGCTGGCTCGTCGGTCACCTGCTCGGACCGTACGGGGAGGTGACCCCGGTCGACCCCGCCGATTACCGCGACATCCTCGGCGAGGCCGGCCTGACCCGCGCCCTGGAGCTGGCCACCGAGGCATGGCGGCACGACCCCGGCAAGAAGACGGCCCGGCTGGTGGAACGCCTGCTGAAGGCGCGCGGCGACATCGACGGCCTCGTCGCCTTCCTGGGCGCTGCCCCCGCCGCCGACGGCAGCAGCCACCTGCGGATCGCGCGGGAACTGGACGCGGCCGGACGTCCCGGGGACGCCCTCGAATGGGCCGAACGCGGCTTGCCGGCCACTGGGCGGGATCCTCAGCTCGTCGAGTGGCTCTGCGCCCGCTACGCTGCGACCGGCCGCCACGAGAAGGCCCTCGCCCTGCGCCGCGACGCCTTCCGGTCCCGCATCTCCCTCGCCGCGTTCCGCGCACTGTGCACGGCGGCCCGCGCCTGCGGTCGTGGCGAGAAGGAACGCGACGCCGCGATGGCGCTCCTGCGCGACGACGCCCGCGTCCCTGTCCGCGTACGCGTCGACATCCTGCTCGATGCTGGTCAGGCGGACGCGGCGTGGGAGGCCGCCGTCGGCCACGTCGACGATCGCGAACTCCTCCCCCTCGCCGACTGCATCAGGGACCACCGGCCCTCCGACGCACTCGCCGTCTACCTCCGCCGACTCCAACCCCTCAAACAATCGACCGGCGACCGCACGTACCACGAAATCGCCCGCCTCCTGCGCAGCATCCGTGCCTGTCACGAACGCCTCGGCACCCCCGACGCGTTCACGCACTTCCTCGCCGCGCTCCGCAAGGAGCTCAAACGCAAGCCGAAACTGATGGAGATCCTCACGACGAACGGGTTGTGAGCCTCCACTCGCGCGGGCCTATGGACATCGGTCCGTCGGGCTTCCCCCCGGTTGTCGCCAACGTGCCGCTGGATCCGGGAAGCCCCGTCGCCCTGTGGACGGGGCCGACGCATATTGAAGCCGACGGCGAAGGGAGCGAGGGTGCTCGGATGCACGTCCAGGAAGACCGACAGCCACGGCAACCACCGGTGCAGCACAGCGGAGTAGCAGGGTGCCGCGCGACGAGCGCCTGGTACGTGGCGTTCCGTGCCTGCTGCGCGCAGACGTCCCTTCTCATCGGCCCTTGATCGATCTCACTGAAGTCTGATCGCGCCGGTGCCGACTCGCCCTTCTGCTAGCGTCATGCGGTGATTTCTCTGGGGGAGCCTGCTTTCTTCACTCGCCTGCACGACGCGCGACGGGTGCTCATCGCCGGTGCGGGCGGCGGCTTCGACGTGTACGCCGGACTGCCGCTCGCACTCGCGCTGCGGTCGGCGGGCAAGGAGGTGCACCTTGCCAACCTGTCCTTCGCCGACTTGTACGGCCTGGACCTCGATGTGTGGGTGGACCAGGACGTTGCGGCCATCGGGCCCGACGTCCCCCTGCGTGGCGATTACTTCCCTGAACGGACGCTCGCCCAGTGGCTCGTGACGCAGGATCTGCCGCCGACCGTGTACGCCTTCCCGAGCATCGGGGTCGGGCCGCTGCGGGCGGCCTACCGGACGCTGATCAAGCATCTCGGTGGTGTTGACGCGATCGTCCTGGTGGACGGTGGTACCGACATCCTGATGCGCGGCGACGAGCACGGTCTCGGCACCCCGGAGGAGGACATGGCGAGCCTCGCCGCCGTGAGCGGACTCGACGAGGTCGCGCACCGGCTCGTGGCCTGCCTTGGCTTCGGGGTGGACGCCTATCACGGCGTGAACCATTCGCTCGTGCTGGAGAACTTGGCCGCTCTGGACCGGGATGGCTCCTATCTCGGCGCGTTCTCACTGCTCGGGGCGGGGCGGGAGGGCGCGTTGTATCTCGACGCGGTGGCGCACGCCCAGCGCCAGACCGCGAGCCACCCGAGCATCGTGAACGGATCCGTGGCCGCTGCCGTGCGCGGTGACTTCGGCAACGTCCGGTTCACGGAAAGGACCAAGGACAGCGAGTTGTTCATCAACCCGCTGATGGCGCTGTACTTCTGTGTGGACCTGCCGGGACTGGCCCGCCGCAATCTCTACCTCGGTCTGCTGGAACGGACTTCGCTGATGCGGCAGGTGAGTTCCGTGATCGAGGAGTTCCGCACCGCGCTGCCCCGTCAGCGTCCGCCGAGGACGTTCCCACACTGAACCCTCCTCCGGTACCAACGAACGGAATCCTCCCCTGCGCGGACGGCTGCCAGCACGTGTAGTCGCTCGCGGGCCTGGTCATGCTCGTTGCGGATTCACAGCCGATGCACGAGGCGGCCGTCCGGGACGCCCGCAACCCGGCTGCGGTGCCCGATGCTGGTCCTTCGAGGAGGGCGGGACTATCAAGTGACGGTCGCCGATGACCTCGTTCACGGGCAACGTGCTCTGGCCCACCGGCCCGAAGGGATTCATGAACTGACCAAGCCCCACGCCCCAGCTCCTGGCTCTCCTGCGCGGTCTTGCGGGCTGAATTCTCGATAGCCTTGAGTGCTATGTGCACGGCGTACCACACCCCTTCCCTGCCGACCGGTTGATCCTCCGGCGTGGGGGGAATTCCATAGTCGTCAGACAGGAGGTCGGCCCGTACCTGGCCCTGATCTCGGTCGGAGAACACCGGCACGACGACGTCAAGCGGAGTGGGAATTTCGCCGGCATCCGCCCTCGCGCGGGAAGCGGGCAAGGCCACGTGCGGATGCGGCGCGGGGCTGCGGCCGGGTCCGCGCCGTCCCTGCCCCGCGCCGACTGCCCGTCAGGTCTCGGCAGAAACGCGCACATCGGGGATGGAGTGAAGGAGCCGGCCCCACTCGGGGTATTGCGCGACCTTCTCCATGTGCAGCGCCATGATCTTCTCGCTCAGCCCGGGATCCATGTCGTCGGAGAACCGTACGGCCGAGAGGCGCGCGAGGCGGGGGAGGATGACGGAGTCGCCCTCGAGGTGAACCGGGTCGTGCAGGTACCGCTCCAGCGCCGCCAAGTCCGCGACTCCCGCGCAGTACGCGTGGGTGAACCCGTCCGAAGGGTCGCCGAGATCCTGGCCCACCACTCCGAACGCAGCGGATTCCACAGTCGATGTGCGCCGCATCGCAGCCAGCACCTCCTCCCTCTCCTCCTGCGTCGTTCCCTCCCTGAAGCTGAAACGCAACGTGTTGACGATCACTGGATCCCCTCTCGTGGGACGGACCTCATGATTGAACCAACAGGTTCAATTTAGAGGTCCGGAGAGTACAGAACAAGGCGGCGGTTACCCTGCGGAGGTGACAGCAGCGACCACTCCGTCCGGTCGGACGGCGCCCCGGGGGCGTATCGACAAACGGCAGGCGATCCTCGACGCCGCCTTCGTGGTCTTCTCGCGTCGGGGGTACGAGAACACCTGCGTGCGGGAGATCGCCGAGGAGGCAGGAGTCGCCAAGCCGACGGTCTACAACCACTTCAGGGACAAGGAGAACCTGTTCCGCCACGCAATCGAGGCGGCGGCCGACACGGTGATGGCGGAGAACCTCGCCGTGGCTGAACGCCTGCGCACTCCTGGCGACGATCTGCACGCCGCCCTGAAGGACACGGCATACCGGATGCTGCAGGTCTGCTGCAGCGAGCGCGCCCGCGCCCTGAAATGGCTGATGTACGCCCAGGTCGGGGGCTTTGCCGACCTGATCGAGACCGTCCAGGGACGCACGTACGGCAGGCTCGGCGAGGCCTTGGCGGACCGGCTGGCGCACCTCTCGCTGGCCGGCCGGCTGCGACCGTGCGACCCGGCCCTGGCGGCCGAGCAACTCCTCACTCTGCTCACCGGCCCCATGGAGGCACGCTCCAGACTCGGCACCCGCGCGGTTCCCGCGGCAGAGACGCGCGCGGTGGCCGAAGCCGCTGTGGACACCTTCCTGCGGGCCTACGGGCCGGCCGCCTGACCTGCAACCTTGAGGCCGGGCTCTTCCGTCGGGCACGGTGCGGGCCCGCGAGCCGGGGCACTTCCGCGCAGCGTGACGCGTGCGGGCCGAAGACGGGCTCCCGCGGGCGGCACCGTCGAGCAGGACGCGGCGTCGTCCGGGGGCTGGCGAGGTGGTCGACCAGATCGTGGCCGGCGTCCTCAAGGGGTTCGCAGGCGTAGGTTGCCGTCGGGAAGCAGGTAGGCGCCGGCGTCGCCGGACCAGGCCACGGTGAACAAACCGCTGGCTGTATGGGCGGCGACGACGGCCGCTGCCGCCGGCAGTTCGTGGTGGCTGCGGGCGGGTTCGTTCGAGAACGGCCACCTCATGGAACGACCGGAAGGCAAGGAAGCGTGAACAGCCGACGCCAGAGCGACGAACCCGCCGAGCACCGGCGATTCGCCCGCTACCTCCAGGCCCTGCAGTACGTCACCGCAGCGGACGAAGCCGACCTGCTGGCTGCTGTGCTGCGCGATGAGGACACCACCATGGCCACGAGCGCGGTGGGCCGGCACATGGACCGCCGGGCTGCCGAACTTCTCACCGCGCCGGCATTCACGGCCTGGGCCCAGGCCATGTCCCGGGTGATCGACCAGCACGACTTCCTCACTACCCGCCTTCATGAATGGCGCCTGCTCAGAACCCTCGCTCTGGGAGGGCCGTGGGCCGCCGAGGATCTCACCGATGCCTCCGACTGGCTCCAGCGCACAGCCGTGTCCACACCGATCGTCACGGCGCCCGACATCCTGCGACTACTCGCGGAACACGGGCGCACCCGCCGAGTCCGCAACGCGGCACACCACCGGCTCCATCACCTCAAGGAATAACGCCGACTTGGTTCACAACCCCCTTGCCCCTTACTCGTCACCGTCAGCGGCACCGGTCCGATCACCCCGAGCCGCCAAGGACCTGACCAGACCGAGCTACCAGCCTGGCAGGCAGCCCACAGCGGGCGGATGGTGTGGCTTGGAAGCGACGGCTGGGTGGCACTGAGCTGGTGGCGGGGTTGAGCGCGGTCGGGTCCCCGGCTTGGATGAGGACCATGACCCACGACAGGCTCAGCCACCCCAGCCGCCGCTCCCTGCTCGCATGCGGGGCTGGTCCAGCCCTCCTGATCCGGGTGCGGCAGGCCGGGGAGAGCCAGGTCTGGAGCTCAGCCCTGACCGGCCTGACCGGCTTCATCGTCCCGGTCGCCCTGTGACGTCCTGCCGCGCATCGGCGGCCGATCAAGTACTTCGATAAACATGATCCGGCCGTCCAGGACATCGAGGTTCAGCATGCCTTCCGCAGGTATGAGCGGAACGCACCGATGTCCTGGACCGTAGGGCTTCCCCTGCGGATGGTCCGCCGTTCGGATGCTCTGGCAGAAGTCTTCGGTACAGCTGCATGTGCCGGCCAGACGGACATCCCACGCGCTGATGGCCAGCCAAGGTTCGCCTTCTGCCTCCAGGAGAGCGGTCAGCTCGGCGACGAGGCCGGGGAAGACGTCGCGAACGAGGGGTTGGTCCTGCTCCATAGCGGGAGGGTGGCACGGCCCGACCTCGTCTGACAATCGGGTTTGGTCAGCCTTCGAGTCCCTGAGCACTTGCCGTCTGCACACAGCAGGTGGGGTCGACTGTTGGGGTCGGAAATCCGCCAGAAGACGGTTCCCTTTCCTGCTGGACTAGAGGTCACGCTCGCCAAGTGATGCCCAACTCGGGACGGGATTCATGTCCACAGCAACCACCCCTTCTGTCCAATCCCCCGCGTCGCCCGACCGAACGCCATTCATTTCCTGGCTGGCTGTCATTTCGGTAATGCTGGGCATCTTCGCCATCGTCACGACCGAAATTCTTCCGATCGGCCTCCTCACGTCGATCGGATCGAGTTTCACCATTTCGGACGGAATGGCTGGTCTCATGATGACCATGCCGGGATTCCTCGCCGCGGTCTCCGCCCCCGTGGTCACGGTGGCCACGGGACGTATCGACCGGCGGGTCATGCTGGGCGCGTTCATCCTTCTGCTCGCGCTGGCCAATTTCCTGGCGGCCGTCGCGTCGAGCTACTGGCTGGTCCTGGTCTCCCGTGTCCTGGTGGGGATCACCATCGGCGGCTTCTGGTCCATCGGGGCCGGACTCGCCCGTCAGCTGGTTCCCGCGAAGTCCGTGGGCCGGGCGACCTCGGTAATCTTCTCCTCCGTACCGCTCGGCTCCGTACTCGGCGTACCCCTGGGCACGCTCATCGGCGACATCGCGGGCTGGCGGACGGCATTCCTCGTCATGGGTGGCTTCACGCTGGCCGTCCTCGTGTTGCTCCTCGCGGTCGTCCCGCCCCTCCCCTCCGACCGGCCGACACGCATCGACGTCCTCGGCGGCATGCTTCGAAGCGTCAACACCCGCTTCGCCCTGGTCATGACCTTCCTCGTGGTGCTCGCCCACTTCGGCATGTATACGTACGTCACCCCCTTCCTCGAGCAGGTGACCCACGTCAGTTCGGGTCGCATCACGATCTACCTGCTCATCTACGGTGTGGCCGGGATCGCCGGAAACTTCCTCGGCGGATCCATGGTGGGTCGCTGTCCGCGGTCCACCTTCGCCACGGCGGCGGCCCTGATCGGCGCCGCGACGCTGCTGCTGCCTGTCCTGGGACGGTCGGACGCCGGCGCGGTGGTGCTGCTGGCCGTCTGGGGCGTTGCCTACGGTGCCGTTCCGGTCTGCTCGCAGACGTGGTTCTCCAAGGCCGCTCCCGACTCCCCCGAGGCGTCCTCCGTCCTCTTCACCGCCTCCTTCCAGGCCACCATCTCCATCGGCGCCCTGGTGGGAGGAGCCGTCCTCGACCGTTCCTCGCCCTCGACGGTGATGGTGCTGGGCGGGCCGGCGGCCGTCATGATGGCCCTCGCGGCATGGGCTCACCGGGCGAAGGGGTACACCTGGCCGAAGTTCTCCTAGCAACTACATGACTGGGGAAGCCGTCCGTTCGGTCGGCGGGAGCCCGAGGCGTGGTCAGCGACAGTCGTTGAGCCAGTCGCCCGGGATCACGTCACGAAGACGGTCGATGGCTTCCGTCGTCCGGCCACGGGCCAGGATGGCCGCGCCGTCGTCATCGCGTACGAGGACGTCCTGCCCCAGGAACCACCGGGTCTCCTCGCCCATGGGATACGCGGGGAACGGCAGTCGGACGCAGTTCGTCTCCAACAGCTCGAGGCCGTCGTCGTCCAGGTCGAGAAAGTCGCAGAGCGTTTCATCGGCCTGCAGGGACTCGGACAGAACAATCTCGACGAAACACAGGGAGAGAGGCTCCAGCCACTCCTCCCATCGCTCGGCGCTCTTGTCGGCAAGGTCGAGCCGGACGAACACCGCGGGATCGTCATCCTGGAGGCTGTCGAGGAGGATGCCCCAGGACGCGGCTCCCTGGTTCTCGTGACGGAAGACCAGGGCCTCCCCGGCGTCATCGACATGGAGTTCTTCCGGGCCGAGCAGCACGTCATGGTTGCTGGTGAGATCCCGCCGGCGCCCGAACAGCACGTACGCCTCACGCAACGCCGTCGGCAGCGGGAGACCCAGCCTGGCCTCGGCAGCGTGGAGATCGGCTTCCGCCCATCCATCACCGTTGGCCACAGCGGCGCCGGCCCAGTGAGCGGCGAAGTCCTGGATGAAGGCCCAGGCGCCACTGCGGCCTTCCACGCCCTTGGCAAGCGACGCGACAAGATCGAACCCTTGTGTCATGCCAGGACGGTACCCGTCCTGCCCGCCGGCCGTATCCGCACCCCGCCACGCCGACCAGGCATTCTGGACCCGCGTGTCGGTCTGCGCGGCCGGCACCCTCGCCCTCCACAGCCGCACAGAAGGGACCGGCAAGGACCTGCTGAAGCGTCACTTCCGGCTGTCGGGCGACAAGGCACACACCGTCGGGGGGGGGGACCGCTGCGTCCAGCGCGAGGTCACCCGCGAGGCGGATGCCTGTCGGCGACCAGGGGCGGGACGGCATGTGCTGTTCGATTCGGTCGAGGTCGCCGGTCGGCGTGCTGCCGGCATGCAGACGGGCCCCGTCCCGGCGCATCAGCAGGGTGCGGCGGAAGCCTCCGCGATCCACCGCGCCGAGATCGAGCAGCAACGGAAGTTCTGGGCCGAACGGTTCAGGGACGCAGGCCGGCAGACCGAGCGGTTCCGTCCAGGGCATGCAGAACAGCCCGTTCCTCTACTCCCAGGAGATCGTCCAGGTACGCATCGACAGCTGCCCAAGGGCCGGGTGGCCCTGTCCGGGGACGCCGCACACTGCGCCCCTCACAACGACCGAGAGGGCAGGCTCGGCCGGCAGCGGAAGCGTGCCCGGCCCGTCGCGACCGCGCCGCCGGGGCACGGTCACTGCGCCTCTCCCTCACGGTGGCCGCTGCCGCCGGCGCGGCGGCGTCGGAGCAGTCGGACGCGCTTGCGCCGGTGCCGCGCTCTCCAGTGAGTGGTGCTCCCGCGATCCACGGACCGCGCTCGCCCGGTGGGGGCCGGGTTGAAGCCTTCCCGGGGCGCGGGGTTCGGCGCGGGCGGGTCGACAGGGGGCGACGCCCCGGCCGGACAGGCGCCGGCCCCACCGGCGCCCGCGCCCACCTGAAGTCCCCGTTCCACTTACCGGACGGTGCGTCACTCCCGGGCACCAAGCGTCACGGCGCGGTCAGAACCGTTGACAAATCTTTAACCTGTCAGAAATCTGTCTCCACGTAGCCGCAAAAGATTGACTAGTTCACTCAAAAAGCTATCACCCTCCTTCTTGGACGAACCGCCCCGCCTCCACTCCCCGCCCCTCACCGAACAGAGGACAGCATGAGACGGAAGTCATCCGTCCGACGGCTGGTCACCGGGCTGCTCGCAGCCTGCCTGATCCCCCTCGGACTCCCTGCCACAACGCACGCCGCCGCGCCCCGGACCGCCGCGGCCGGGCCCAACCTCGCCCTGGGCCGACCGGCCACCGCCAGCGGGTCCAACGGCGAGTACGGCGCGGGCAACGTCACCGACGGGAACCAGGCCAGCTACTGGGAGGGCCCCGCCGGCTCCTTCCCGCAGTGGGTCCGTGTCGACCTCGGCTCCAAGATGTCCGTCGACGAGGTGACCCTCAAGCTCCCCACGACGTGGGAGGCGCGCGACGAGACGCTCACCGTGCAGGGCAGCACCGACGGCGACACCTGGAGCACCCTCTCCGGCTCCGCCGAGCGCGCCTTCACCCCCGCCGCCGCCGGCGCCGTGACCCTCGGGTTCGGCGCCGCCGACGTCCGGTACGTACGGGTGCAGGTCACCGCCAACAGCGGCTGGCAGGCCGCGCAGCTATCGGAGCTGGAGGTCCGCGGTGCGGGCGGCGGAAGCGACCCGGGTGACCCCGGCGCCCCGCCCACCGGCACCAACCTCGCCAAGGGCAAGCCCGTCGAGGCCAACGGCTACGTCCACACCTTCATTCCGGCCAACGCCAACGACGGGGACGTGAACACCTACTGGGAGTCCGCCGGACTGCCGGGGCAGCTCACCGTGAAGCTCGGCGCCGACGCGGACCTCTCCGCCGTCGTCATCAAGCTCAACCCCGACGCCTCGTGGGGCGCGCGGACGCAGGCGATCGAGGTGAGCGGCCGCGGCCAGAGCGCCTCCGCCTTCACCACGCTCAAGGCGCGCACGACCTACGACTTCAGCCCGACGGGGAACAAGAACACCGTGACCATTCCGGTCTCCGGCCGCGCCGCCGACCTCCGGCTCGCGCTCAGCGCCAACTCCGGTGCGCCCGGGGGCCAGATCGCCGAGGTCGAGGTCGTCGGCACCGCCGCGCCCAACCCCGACCTCACGCTGACCGACCTGAGCTGGACGCCCACCTCCCCGTCCGAGAAGGACGCGGTGAGCGTCAAGGCCACCGTCCGCAACGCCGGCACCGCCGCCTCCCCGGCCACCACCGTCGCTGTCAGTCTGGACGGGACGGTCGCGGGCACCGCCGCCGTCGGCACGCTCGCCGCCGGCGCCTCGGCGGCCGTCACGGTGGACACCGGCAAGCACCCGCAGGGCTCCTACGCGGTCTCCGCCGTGGTGGACCCGGACAACACCGTCGTCGAGCAGGACGACAGCAACAACAGCCGGGCGGGCGCCACGCCGCTCGTCGTCGCGCAGAGCCCCGGCCCCGACCTCCAGGTCACCGGCATCGCCACCAACCCGGACAGCCCGGCGAGCGGGGCGAGCGTCAGCTTCACCGTCACCGTGAAGAACCGCGGCACGAGCGGCGTCGCGGCCGGCACCGTCACCCGGCTGACGGCCGGGACGACCACGCTCAACGGCACCACCCCCGCCGTCGCCGCGGGCGCCTCGGTCCAGGTGCCGATCTCCGGTACCTGGACGGCGACCGACGGCGGCGCGACACTCAGCGCGAGCGCCGACGCGACGAACACCGTCGCCGAGACCGACGAGAACAACAACACCTTCGCCCGCTCGATCGTCGTGGGCCGGGGCGCCGCGGTGCCGTACACCGAGTACGAGGCCGAGAACGGCACGTACACCGGCAAGCTCCTCACCACCGACGCCAAGCGCACCTTCGGCCACACCAACTTCGCCACCGAGTCCAGCGGGCGCAAGTCGGTGCGGCTCGACAACACCGGTGAGTACGTCGAGTTCACCTCCACCAACCCGACCAACTCGATCGTGGTGCGCAACTCCGTCCCGGACGCCGCCGCGGGCGGCGGGCAGGCCGCGACGCTCAGCCTCTACGCGGACGGGAAGTTCGTCCGCAAGCTCGACCTGTCCTCGAAGCACTCATGGCTCTACGGCTCGACCGACGACCCCGAGGGCCTGACCAACACCCCCGGCGGGGACGCGCGGCGCCTCTTCGACGAGTCGAACGCGCTGCTCGCCCAGACCTATCCGGTGGGCACCAAGTTCCGGCTGCAGCGCGACGCCGGGGACTCCGCGGCCTTCTACATCGTGGACCTGGTCGACCTGGAGCAGGTCGCCCCGGCGAAGACGAAGCCCTCCGAGTGCACCTCGATCACCGAGTACGGCGCCGTCCCCAACGACGGCATCGACGACACCGACGCCCTCCAGCGCGCCGTCATGGCGGACCAGGCCGGTCAGATCTCCTGCGTCTGGATCCCGGCCGGCCAGTGGCGCCAGGAGCAGAAGATCCTCACCCCCGACCCGCAGCACCGCGGCCAGTACAACCAGGTCGGCATCAAGAACGTGAGGATCGTGGGCGCCGGCATGTGGTACTCACAGCTCTACACCCTCACCCAGCCGCAGGACGCCGGCGGCATCAACCATCCGCACGAGGGCAACTTCGGCTTCGACATCGACGACAACACGCAGATCTCCGACCTCGCCATCTTCGGCTCCGGACGGATCCGCGGCGGCGACGGCAACGCGGAGGGCGGCGTCGGCATCAACGGGCGTCTGGGTAAGAACACCAAGATCTCCAACGTGTGGATCGAGCACGCCAACGTCGGTGTCTGGGTCGGCCGCGACTACTCCAACATCCCCGAGCTGTGGGGGCCGGGCGACGGCCTGGAGTTCAGCGGGATGCGGATCCGCGACACGTACGCGGACGGCATCAACTTCACCAACGGCACACGTAACTCGACCGTCTACAACTCGTCCTTCCGTAACACCGGCGACGACTCGCTCGCCGTCTGGTCGAGCAAGTACGTCAAGGACACCTCGGTCGACGTCGGCTCCAACAACCACTTCCGCAACAACACGATCCAACTGCCCTGGCGGGCCAACGGGATCGCGGTCTACGGCGGCTTCGGGAACACCATCGAGAACAACGTCGTCTCCGACACGATGAACTACCCGGGCATCATGCTCGCCACCGACCACGACCCGATCCCCTTCAGCGGCCAGACGCTCATCGCGGGCAACACCCTGAACCGCACCGGCGGGGCATTCTGGAACGAGGACCAGGAGTTCGGCGCCATCACGCTCTTCGCGCAGGCGACGAATATCCCCGGCGTCACCATCCGGGACACCGACATCTTCGACTCGACGTACGACGGCATCCAGTTCAAGACGGGCGGCGGCCAGTACACCGGGACGAAGATCTCCGACGTACGCATCGACAAGTCGAACAACGGCTCGGGCATCCTCGCGATGAGCGGTGCCCGCGGCGACGCGACCCTCTCCAACGTGACGATCTCGAACTCGCGCGACGGTGACCTGCTCGTCGAGCCGGGCTCGCAGTTCACCTTCACGGGCAGCCCCACGAAGGGAGCCGCCAAGCGCTGATCCGACACGTACGGGCGGCCCCGCCCGCGTCTCCTCCGGGGGACGCGGGCGGGGCCTTGCGCCGCGGGCGCGCGGGCCACACCGCGTACGTGCCGGCCATCGCCGCCCGGACCCGGTGGCCGACTCTTCGGCCACCTCGGGGGATCAGTGGTGCCCGGCACCCCTGCCGAGGGTCTTCAGGAGCGCTTGTGCCATGACTTCCTCGCCCTTCGCGTTGGGGTGGGCCGGAGCGGCGGGTGCCGCGGGGCGCAGCGGCTCGATCCACCGGTCGGCGGGTGCCTTGCACATGTCGTGGCCCACTGTCGGTCCGTACGTGTCCACGTAGTCGGCCCGGTTCAGCAACGCGACGGCGCGCAGCATCAGGTTGAGGCGCTTCTCCGTGTCCCGCAGGTACGGGAAGTCCTTCGCGGCGAACGGGACGTCGGGGTAGCAGCCGGTGCCGTCGTCAGGGAGGAGGTCCGGGTAGCCGACGACGACCACGCGTGCGTGGGGGGCTTTGTGGTGCACCTCCCGCAGTACGCGGGCGACCTTGGGCGCTGTCTGGAGGATCTTCAGCGACAACTGGTCGTAGCCCGCTGCCCTGTAGTACTGCTGACAGGGGTTGCCTGCGAGGTCCTTGGCGCTGAGGCCGGCGCAGGTGCCGATGATGGAGCCGAAGCCGACGTCGTTGCCGCCGATCTGCAGGGTCACGAGGTCCGTGTCGCTCTTCACCGCGTCCAGTTGGGGTCCGTTGGTGCCCTGCGCCTGCCACATCTCGGCGGTCGTCGCACCGCCGCAGCTCACGTCGGTGAACGAGGTGGCGTGGCGCTCGCGCGCGGTGACCGACGGGTAGTTGTGGTCGGAGCGGGCACAGTTGGCGTCGACCTGTGTGGGTATCAGGGGGCCGGACGTATAGGAGTCGCCCAGTGCCACGTAGGTGGAGCGGGGTGTCCCGTGGGCATCCCGCGGCGCGGCCGGGGCCATGCCGGTGAAGCCGACGGTGAGCGCGCAGGTGCTCAGCGCGGCCAGTGTGATGGCGGTGTGCCGTTTCCATACGGCCTCGCCCGGACGCTTCCGATGCGTCATCGTGCCCTCCCCAGAATTCCGGCGGTCCGCGGACGGGCGACGGTGACCAAGGCGCGCAGTACGTCAGAAGGCACCCGGCCGCTCGTACCCGGCGGACCCGACTTCGCCTGTATACCGGCCAGTAGGCCGTGAGACCAGTGATTCGGACGAACTGCGCTGCAGAGTGATGCTCTCCTCCCCGCTGGTGTATCGGACGGCCGGCGCGCGTCCTGCTCGCGCGGCTGGGTCACCACAGCGCCCACGGCTCGGCCCCGCTCGGCGTCCGATACCAGTTGCGTGCAGTTTCATCCGCACGAGTGCCCGTCGGCTGGTGGAACTCGTGGAGCGCGCCCCGGGCCCGCTCCGTCGTCTCCAGCGCCTTCGACAGCGCCCGCGCATGGCCATCCGGCGTAACTTCGCGCCCTGCCACCGGCGACTCGCCCACGGCACAGCGTAAGCAAAGCGCCTGAGGGTATGGCGATCTTCATGAACGAGGACGAGAAACCGGAGTTGCTGCGTGGTCTGAGTGTGGACGACAGGCGGCCCGAGCGCCCGGTACTGCTGGATGGTGCCGGTGAGGACATTCAGACGTGGCGCGACAACTATCCCTACGACCGCAGGATGCGGCGCAAGGAATACGAACGAACCAAGCGCGTGCTGCAGATCGAGTTGCTCAAACTCCAGCGGTGGGCGCAGGAGTCGGGGGCCCGGATCGCCGTGCTCTTCGAGGGGCGCGACGCGGCCGGTAAGGGGGGCACGATCCAGCGCTTCAGTGAACGGCTCAACCCTCGTACGGCGCGGATCGTCGCACTGGACAAACCGTCCGAGCGCGAAGCGGGGCAGTGGTACTTCCAGCGGTACGTGCCCCATCTCCCCTCACGCGGGGAAATCGTGTTCTTCGACCGCTCCTGGTACAACCGTGCCGGCGTGGAAAAGGTGATGGGCTTCTGCACCGAAGACGAGTACGAGCGCTTTCTGCGTCAGTGCCCGACCTTCGAGGAAATGCTGGTGGACGACGGCATCACCCTGGTGAAGTTCTGGTTCTCGGTTTCGCGCGCGGAACAGCGCACCCGCTTCGCGATTCGCCAGGTGGATCCTGTGCGGCGGTGGAAGCTGTCGCCGACCGATGTCGCGTCCCTGGACTTGTGGGACGCCTACACGGCGGCCAAGGTCGCGATGTTCCGTGCCACCGACACCGAGTGCGCCCACTGGACCGTCGTGAAGAACAACGACAAACGGCGCGGCCGCCTGGAGGCGATGCGCAGTCTCCTGTGGCGCGTCCCCTATGACAACAAGGACCCCGAGGCCATCGGCGAGCCCGACCCTTTGATCGTCGGTGCGGCCGAGACGCTCATGGAACGCGGCGAGGACCCCTCACACCTCTCCCCCACCCCACTCGGGGAGAGGCAGGACGGCCCCGGTAATCACCCCTCCGCCTGACGGATGCGACCCCTTGCGTTCCTAGGACCCCTAGGTTTCAGATCGGGTGCGTCCGCGGCTCCGTCACGGGCGGCACCCGAGTGGCCTGTGCCGTCTTTCGAGAAGGAGAACTCCCATGAGCGGCCCGACCATCGGCAGCCTTCGGGTGCCCGGCGCGACCCTGCATTACGAGGTACGCGGACGGGGACCGCTCCTCCTGCTGATTCCCGGCGGGACGGGCGGCGCGGCCTCGTTCGACGGCGTCGCCGACCGTCTGGCCACGGCGTACACCGTCGCCGCCTACGACCCGCGCGGGATCTCTCGCAGTCCGTTGGACGACCCCGACGCCGCGCAGTCCGTGGCCGAGCATGCCGATGACGCGCTCCGGCTGCTGGAGCTGCTGACACCTGATGAGTCGGCGCGGGTGTTCGGCGCCAGCTCGGGTGGGATTGCCGCCCTCCATCTGCTCGCCACCCACCCCGGCCGCCTCGCGCGCGTCGTGGCGCACGAGCCGCCGGTGGTGGAGGTTCTGCCGGACGCCGTCGAGCACAGAGCCTTCGTCGAGCGGGTGCGGGACGCGCTCCGGAGGCAGGGGCTCGCGCCGGCGATGGCCCTGTTCGCCGCAGGCCTGGCGAAGGACGGCGGCACCCCCGGGCCCGAGCCCGTCCCCGCCCCCGATCTTCCGCCCCCGGCGCTGGAGCCGACCGACCGGAGGGTGGCCGGCTTGCCGTACTTCGTCGGGCGCATCGTCCCCGCCTTCATGTCCTACGCCCCGGACATCCACCGGCTCAAGAGCGCGTCGCGCCGCCTCGTACTCGCCGTCGGACAGGACTCGTACGGTGAACTCCCCCACCGCGCGACAACTGCCCTCGCCGAGCACCTGGACGCGGAGCCCCGAACCTTCCCCGGCGGCCACCTCGGGCCGACCACCCACCCCGACGCGTTCGACGGTGCCCTGCGCTCGGCCCTCCGGGGAAGGACTCGCGGTTCGTCTTCTACGTGACGGCGCCCGGCGACGGCCACCCCAGCCACCAGATGAAGAGACCGCTCAGCAGGACGAGCAGGAAGAGTACGGCGTTGGTGCGGCGGTAGGCGACGAGGAGGGCGACGAACTCGCGGATCATGGCGCTCGGCCAGAAGTACGAGGCTGTCGGGGCGCCGATCACGTGGCCCCGGATTCCGGTGCGGCGCGCGATGACCGCTGCGCGGAAGACGTGGTAGTTGTTCGTGACGATCACGCACCGGTAGTCCGGATTCGCGCGCTCCATCAGGGCTTTGCTGAACGTCAGGTTCTCGTCCGTGGTCGTCGAGCGGTCCTCGCGTTCGATCAGGTCGGCGGGGAAGCCCTGGGTGACCAGGTAGTCGGCCATCGCGTGGGACTCCGGCAGCTTCTCGTCGGGTCCCTGCCCTCCCGAGGTGAGCAGGACCGGGCGCCGGCCCTTCCGGGACTGCCTGGCGTGTTCCTTTCGGGCCCGGTCGAGACGGCCGGCCAGCAGCGGGGGCACGGTGGTGCCGCCGATCAGACCCGAGCCGAGGACCACCACGTAGTCCGCCCGACGCCGGATGCGCAGACGCCCGTACAGGCCCCCGTAGACGAGGAAGCAGAGGAACAGGAAGGCGACGTATCCGGCGAGCGCCACCGCCGTCGCCGCCACCACCAGAAGCGTGTGCGTGTGCAGCACCAGCGCGGTGATCAGCAGCACGAGCAGGGCGACCAGGGCGATGCCCGCCCCCAGGGACAGCAGGTTCGCCGGGCTCCTGCCCTCCTTGCGGACCATGGTGATCCCGTTGGCGATGAGGAACCACGCCAGGGTGACGACCCCCACGCCCGCGAGGGTCAGCAGCGCGACGGCCAGATCGCGGCCCAACTGGGCCCGCTCGGAGGCCACATGCAGTACGAGCGCGATCACCGCGAAGACGATGGACAGCCCCAGGAGGACCGCGTTGCTCACTCGGCGGCGGTCTCGCACCACACCGACACAGAACAGGGCGAAGCAGATGAACGCCGGTACAAAGGCCACCATGCACCGATCGTACGAGGCGTGGGGCGATGGTTCGGCGGTGACCAGGGAATCCCCCATGAGCGAATGGCCGTTCGCTGCTACCGTCGCGTCCCATGAACTGGCTCCCCGATGACTTCGTCCATCCCACCCAGGTGCTGCTGCAGGGTGGCAGTCATCATCTTCGACCGATCCGGGAGGCAGACGTCGCACTCGACTATCCCGCTGTGATGGGTTCACGCGAACGACTGTGGACCATCTACGGTCCCGCCTGGGGCTGGCCCGCAGCGACCATGACCTACGAAGCCGACCAGGCGGACCTCCTGCGGCACGAGAAGGAAATCAACGCGCACCAGTCCTTCAACTACGCCCTGTTCGACGCGGCTGAGACGTCTCTGCTCGGCTGTGTCTATATCGACCCGCCGGAACGGATCGGTGCGGATGGCGAAATCGCCTGGTGGGTGGTGGACGAGCTGGTGGGCAGCGAGACCGAGCAGGCCCTCGACGCACTGGTCCCGCAGTGGATCGCTGCCGACTGGCCGTTCGAACAGCCGCGTTTCATCGGACGCGAGATCTCCTGGTCGGACTGGCTGGCCCTGCCTGAGCATCCCGGTACGTGAGCGGGGCGAGCCGTTCCCGACCCGGAAAGAAGTGAGTATGACGACGAACGACGACCTGGTGCTCGACGACCCGGTGGGGCAGTCACTCGGCGGTCGGCACGCGCATCTTGCCCGGCGGATCGGCCGATGATCTGGCCGGATGACGGCCTCCCCGAGCAACCGCACGCCGAGTCCGACACCGGCGTGGTCGAACTGGGCGCGGAGAACGTGGCCGAGATGCTTGATCTCGCCGCTCGGACGAAGCCGGGCCCTTTCTGGCCGCGCACCCATGAGCTAGGCACCTACCTGGGCATCCGGGTCGACGGCACCCTCGTGGCGATGGCCGGGGAGCGTCTGCGCCCTCCGGGATGGGCCGACATCAGTGCCGTCTGCACCACTGCCGAGGCCCGGAAGCAAGGGCATGCCGCCCGTCTTGTCAGCGCGCTCGCCGCCCGCATCGTGGCCCGTGGCGATCGTCCCTTCCTGCATGTGGCCGAGGCGAACACCGCCGCGATCGCGTTGTACGAACGGCTCGGGTTCAAGACCCGCGGGCCGGTGACTTTCCGGGGCTTCCGTACCCCGTGATGTTCCGCGTCGGCGATCCCCGGACCGGCGGGCATGTGGGTCGGGATCAGCGTGGAGCGGAAGAACACCTACTCCAGCACATAGCCGGTGACCTTGCCGGAACGGCAACTTTGTTCGCGCCCGGTGGCCGTAACGCCGCATGATCGACGGGTTGCCGCCAACCGCCCGCGAACTGAGGAGAGGTTCCTCATGGAATCCCAGCCGACCACCGCATTTCGTCACCGCATCGTCCAGGCCCCAGCCGGACGCCTGCACCTGGTGGAGCAGGGCACCGGCCCGTTGGTTCTGCTCGTGCACGGCTTCCCCGAGTCCTGGTACTCCTGGCGCCACCAGCTCCCGGCCCTCGCCGCGGCCGGGTACCGGGCAGTGGCGATCGACGTGCGCGGGTACGGCCGCTCCTCCAGGCCCGCCGCACTCGACGCCTACCGAATGCTCGACCTGGTGGAGGACAACGTCGCCGTCGTGCACGCCCTCGGCGAGGAGAGCGCGGTGGTCGTCGGCCACGACTGGGGCTCCAACATCGCCTCCGCCTCCGCCCTGCTCCGTCCCGAGGTCTTCCGCGCGGTCGGCTTGCTGAGCGTTCCGTACGCGCCGCCCGGTGGCCCTCGCCCCACCGACGTCTTCGGGCGGATCGGCGGCCCCGAGCAGGAGTTCTATGTCTCCTACTTCCAGGAGCCCGGCCGTGCCGAGGCGGAGATCGAGCCCGACGTCCGGCGCTGGCTCGCCGGCCTCTACAAGGCCCTGTCCGCCGACACCATGCCCGCCGAGGACGAGCCCGACCCCCACTTCGTCGCCCGTGGTGGCCGACTGTGCGACCGCTTCCCCACCGGTCCGCTCCCGGCATGGATGAGCGAAGAGGATCTCGACGTGTTCGCCGGGGAGTTCGAGCGCACCGGTCTGACCGGCGCCCTGAACCGCTACCGCAACATGGACCGCGACTGGGAAGACCTCGCCCCGCGTCGCGGAGCCCCGATCGAGCAGCCCTCCCTGTTCATCGGCGGCGCCCTGGACGCCTCCACCACCTGGATGTCCGACGCCATCGACGCCTACCCCACCACGCTCCCCCGCCTGTCGGCCTCCCACCTCCTGGAGGACTGCGGCCACTGGGTCCAGCAGGAACGCCCCGACGAGGTCAACAGCTTGCTGACCGATTGGCTCACCACCATCCAGGGCTGAGAAGAGCCTTCCCGCTCCAGGCGCCCGTTCCCGGCCGCGTGTTCGCACGCATGTGGTCGGGGCGGACGCCTCCACCGGGATCTTCCGGCCGGGTGTCCCTTACGGCCGGTCTGCTGGTTCCGGTTGCTGCGCCGACTGTCTGACGGCTCGTGGCGAGGCGCCCAGTTCCTTGCGGCAGGTCTTGTTGAACGCCTGGAGATCGGGGATGCCGACGGTCGCGGCAATCGCGGGGATGGCGAGTGTCGAGGCGGTCAGGAGGTGCTGGGCGCGCTTCATGCGGCGGTGCCGGATGTAGCCGACGACGGTGTGCCCCGTGTCCTTGCGGAACAGTCGCGTCAGATGGGTGTGGGAGATCCCGGCGGCGCGCGCGATGTCCGGGACGTCCAGCGGTTCGGCGAGGTGTTCCTCGATGTGGGTCATCGCCGTTCGCAGAACGGAGCGCTGGGGACCTGCGCGGTTCACGGACACACCGGCCAGGCTTGTCATGCGCCACAGCGCCGTCCAGAGTTCCGCCGCTGCTCGCGCCGAAGGCTGCGGGCAGGCCGCGACGGTCTGCCGGAGCAGGCCGCTGAGCAGCGTGGCGTCCGCGCCCGCGTCCTGCACCGCTGGGACGCGCCGCCGCTCGCCGTGACCGGGCAGTGTGAAGTGGGCGTAGAGGTGCCGGCAGGGCGTGGTGTCGTAGTGGAAGTGCACCTCTGTGCCGGGCGGGACGAGGCTGACGTATCCCGGGCGGACCGGGTGCCGGAACCCGTCGTACTCCAAGGTGCCGGAGTAGTCGTACAGATGCAGCTGCCACAACCGCGGCAGTCGGAACACGTCGTGAGGGCCCGCGTACCCATGTACTCCCACGCCCGCGCTGTGCACGCGCGGGGGCAGATCGAGGGACAGTTCCACGGAATGGGCCATGGTGGGAAATTACCAGTCCCTGGTGGATTCAGCCCACGACTGCGGCGCTCTCGCTTCGTACGGTTGGTGCATGTCAACCACACGAAGACTACTGAGCACGGTCCAGGTGGCGCGGTTCGTGGCCCATGGCTTCCTGCGCCTCGACGGCATCGTGCCGCAGGAGCTCAACGAGGAGGCGTTCGGCGTCTTCGCGGCGGGGCTGCCCTCGGTGCCGTACGGGACCCCTGTGTCGAAGGCGTTCCCCGAGGGGTCCCTCGCGCGCCGGCTTGTCGAGCTGCCCGAGGTCGCTGGTGCGGTGGAGAGCCTGGTGGGGGTGAATCCGACCGTCGACCACCACTACGTGCATACGCGGGAGCCCCGGGAGGGAAGCGCGCAGCCGCTGCATGCCGATGCTCTCATCGATCTGCGGACCGACGCCTTCGACGTGCAGCTCATGTACTACCCGCAGGCGGTGACCACGGACATGGGCGGCACGCTCATCGTTCCGGGCAGTCATCTGCGCCGGACCAACGAGTCCGACACCGGCCGCTACCAGAACCTCCGCGGCCAGACCCGGCTGACCTGCCCGGCGGGCACCGTCGTCCTGCTGCATCACGGCATCTGGCACGGCGGGCGGCGCAATGAGAGCGACCTCGTCCGCCACATGTACAAGATCCGTTTCAACCCGACCGTCCCGCAGGTGCGCCTCTGGGACACGGAGGATCTCCACGACCCGGCAGTGCGGACGGAGTTGGGGCGCACCTTCCCCTGGTACGAGCCGGCTGTGGGCAGGCTCGAGATCCACAACCGGATCAAGCTCTGGCGCTTCCTGTCCGACGATCCCGAGTTCGACATCGAGTACTCGGCCACCCGCGTCAGCAACCGACCTGTGCAGAGGAGAAACGCGTGATCAGTTCCACCACCGTGCGGCAACAGGTGCTGTTCCTGTACCTGGCCACATCGGCCCTCGACTCCCGGGTCGTGGGGTGGGCCCGGTACGACGGTACGGCCGCGACCCGGCCGACGACCGGGGACAGCGATGAACCGCCTTACGAGACGGGCGTGGCCGCGCTGGAGGACGGCTGGCGTCTCATCCAGGCCGCTCAGCTCATCCCTCCTTACCCGGGGGCGGAGCGTGAGACGTCGTTCCTGAAGCACGAGTTCCTCTTCGAAAGGCTCGTACAGCACGAACCGGACACGGGAGCGTCCCTGTAGCGCGTGTTGCCGCGGCGTCCCGGTTCCTGACCTGCGGCCGGGTGTCCGAGGACGGCGCGGACCGAACCGTCTGTCTGCGTGGCCATGGGAGGTCAGGTCGCAAGGCTGTCCAGGTAGCTGAGGACGGCCAGGACGCGGCGGTGGCCTCCGTCGGCGGTGGGGAGGTCCAGCTTCATGAAGATATTGCCGATGTGCTTCTGCACGGCGTTGTCCGTGATGAACAGCCGCTTGCCGATCTCCGCGTTGCCGAGACCCTGTGCCATCAGGGTCAGCACGTCGCGCTCGCGGGGGGTCAGGGTGCCGACGGCGTTCCCCGCGGACCCGGTGAGGAGCTGTGTGATCACCTCGGGGTCCATGGCCGTGCCGCCGGCCGCGACCCGCCGCAGTGCGTCGACGAACTCACCGACCCGGCTCACACGGTCCTTGAGCAGGTAGCCGACGCTCCCGGAACCGTCGGACAGCAATTCCCGCGCGTACACCTTCTCCACATACTGGGACAGGATCAGCACGGGCAGACCGGGGTGGTTCCGGCGGAGTTCGAGCGCCGCTCTGATGCCCTCGTCGCGGAACGAGGGCGGCAGCCTGATGTCCGCGATGACCGCATCCGGTACAAGTTCGGCAACCTTCGCCAGCAGCGACGGCGCATCCGTCACCACTGCGGCCACCTCGATCCCCTTGCTGCCCAGAATCATCTCCAGCCCTGCTGAGAGCAGCACGTTGTCCTCGGCGATCACTACGCGCACGGCAGCTCCACCGTGACCGCGGTGGGGCCGCCGACCGGGCTGCTGATGAGGACGGTGCCGTCCAGTGCGGCGGCTCGGCGGCGTATACCGATGACGCCGGAGCCGAGGGTCTCGTCGATACCGCCGAGCCCGTTGTCCACCACCTCGACCAGCAGCGTTTCCGCCGGCCGTGTGAGTCGTACGGTGACGTGCGTCGCGCCGCTGTACTTGGCCGCGTTGGTCAGGGTCTCGGCGACGATGAAGTAGGCGGCGGCCTCTACCGCGGCGGGAAGTCTGCCCAGTTCGCCGACCTCCACATCCGCCGGGATGCCCGTACCCGCGGTGACGGCCGAGACGGCGCCCTCCAGGCCCCGGTCGGCGAGGATCGGCGGATACATCGTGCGGATCACGTTCCGCAGTTCCGCCATCGCCTCCTCTGTGCCCTCGTGCGCCTCCTGCAGAAGCGTGGCGAGCGCCCCCGCGTCGTCGGGCAGCTCTTCCCTGGCCACTCCCAGACGCATCGCGATGGCGACCAGCCGGGCCTGCGTGCCGTCGTGCAAGTCACGTTCGATACGGCGCAGTTCGGCGCCGTGCGCGTCCAGCACCCCCGCGCGGCTCTCGGACAGTTCGCCGACACGCTCGGCGAGCCGGGCCTCGGGCGAGGGCTCCAGTGCGGCCAGAGTGGCACGCGCGTGCATACGGGCCAGACGCGGCACCGCCCACCAGGTGGCAGCGACGCCCACGCCGCCCTGGACCACAGCGAGCGCCAGCGCGGTGGCCCATCCGGTCACCGGCACGGTCCCGAACAGTTGCAACTCACCCTTGGGAAACACCGGCCACAGCAGGGATACGACGACGCTGCCCACGGCGGTCCCCACGCAGAGGAGCGCGGCCAGCCCTGCGGGCAGGCCGGTGATGACATGGCGCAGCACCCAGCGCAGATCGCGGCGGTACTCGGGGTCGTCCAGCAGCCGGCGCCACTGTGCGGACAGGCCCTTGGGCAGTCGGGCAGGGCGCGGGCGTATCTCCACACCGAGCAGTGCGGAGGCGCGTTTCCGGTGCCACTGCGACCAGTGCCGCAGCCCCCGCATCAAGAGGGGGAGCGCAGTCAGCCCTGAGGCAATCGCGCCCACGGCCAGTACCGGCAGTACGAGTATGGACGCCAATGCAGTCGGCAGGCCGACCAAGAGGTATGTGCTTGCACTGGTCACTCGTCTTCGTGGCTCGCTCATGCGCATCAGTGTGCGGCACGCCCTGTGGCGTGCACAGTACGGCTGGCTGTACCCCTTGGCCGCATACCCCCGGGCCCCGATCGCCCCGTGTCCGCCACGTGTCCGCCACGTGCCGGCTCGACGCTGCGGCCGTCGCGTATCCCTTTGCCTGGGCTGCCGGCCGGTCCGCAGACTGGCGATCATGACATCTGACGCACGTGCCGTCGCCCTCGAACACTTCCGCTGGATCGGCGGCCATGCCGACGTCTGGCCGATCTTCCGCGACCCCGAGGCACTCGCCGTGGTAGTCCGGGGCCTGGCCGGGCCGTTCCGGGACGACGCCACGGCCGTCTGCGGGGTCGAGTCGCGGGGATTCCTGCTCGGCGCGGCGGTGGCCGTCGAACTGGGCGTCGGCTTCGTCGCTGTACGCAAGGGCGAGGGGATCTTCCCGGGGGACAAGGTCACCCGGCGCAGCGACCCCGACTACCGGGGCACCCGCCAGGAGCTACGTCTGCAGCGGGCGGCGGTGGGCCCCGGGGACCGGGTGCTGCTGGTCGACGACTGGATCGAGACGGGCAGCCAGGCGTCGGCCGTGCGCTCCATGGTCGAGGAGTGCGGCGGGCAGTGGGCCGGCTGTTCCGTCGTTGTCGACCAGACGGCCCCGGCCCGGCGGGCGGACCTGGGCGTCCGCAGCATCGTCACTGCTGCCGAACTTCCCTCCTGGGACGGGACGTCCTGAATGGCGGCCGAGCCACCGAATTCGTCGGCCCCGGTGGGCTACGCCTTGTACGGATCCGCGTTCGGCTGCTTGGCGATCCGGTCGCCGACCGTGACCGTTTTCCAGAAGCGGCGGCTGACCCGGACCTTGACGGACGCGCCGTCCGCGAGGCGGACTTCGAGGAAGTGGTACATGTTCGAGCCGTCGAGCATGCCCCGGGGCCTGTGGGCGACGACGCCTTCCCAGGCGTCGTCTCGCCCCATCTCTTGTGATTTCGACATACTTGCGAGCCTACGCACCGCGATAGACGCCCAGTAGGGCCGCGAATCCCGTCTCGCCCAGGACAAATGTCATGCCTCAAGGCTCAGCCTGCCCGCGGACCAGCCCGCCCCGCCGATCCTGACCACCGAGCCGGAAGCAGGCGGTCACCGCCGCCTTTCTGACAG
The DNA here is from genome assembly GCA_036226585.1 of Streptomyces sp. NBC_00708. GTDB lineage: Bacteria > Actinomycetota > Actinomycetes > Streptomycetales > Streptomycetaceae > Streptomyces. Next base: position 7,259,481 of record CP108997.1, on the reverse strand, counting down.
TCCATTCAGCGGCAGTTCCACCAACCTGTACGCCGCCACCGCGAAGGTCGCTGCGACCGCCGGAGTCGTCAGGTGGGCCGCGCGCCTTCGGGGTGGGCTCGGACCCGTTCAACCGTTTCGTCGCCGCCCGCCACAGGCGGCGATGAGCGGAAGCCGCATCCGAAACAGCTCCCACACCTACTCTTCCACCACCTCCCTTCGGAGCAAGGAGCGTTGAGATGCGCAGATTCATGGGGCCCAAGCGGCTGTGGGGCAGTGCGGACGGTCCGGACGAGGACTGGGTGAAGCCGCACGTGCTGTGGTTGCCGCAACGCGAGCCGCAGGTGATGGCCTACTTCCGACAGCTCCGGGAGATCACCGAACGCTATCCGGACGTGATCGCCCCGATCGCCGACGACGACCTCCATCTGACGGTCCAGTCGATCGAGCATCACAACGAGGACGGTGTGCGCGTGGACGGCGAGCAGCTCGCGCGCGCTGCGGCCGCCGTGCAGCGAGAGCTCGACGGCCTGGAGCCCTTCGACATCGAGATCGGGCCTGCGCGGGCCGGTGGGTCGGCCGGAATCGTGGAGATCTGGCCCGAAGCGGGCCCGGCCGAGCTGAACCGGCACGTCCGCGCCGGACTGCTCAGCACGGGCCTGGTCCTCCCACCGGAAGAGAAGCACTTCTGGCCCCACATGTCGTGTGGGTACGGGGTGGAGGACGCCACCACGGCCGAGGCCGCGGCGCGTTCGGACATGTTCGCCTCCGCCATCGGCAGGGCGATCCGGCCGGCGACCCGCACCCGTGCCACCATCTCCTGCGTGTGGCTGGTGTGGGAGCGGCAGGTTCCCGAGCGCAATACGTACACGTTCGAGCGCGTCCACGAACTGCACCTCGGCAAGGGCAAGGCCCCGTCGTAGCCACCCGCGTGCCGCCTCGATGAGGCGTGCCGGCATCTCCATCACCGCGTACGACGACGAAGCCCTTGACGGGGTGGCCGGCGAGCACGGCCCGGTCCCGGGTGCCTGGTCGGCGGCCGGCGTGGCGGTCGAGCGCCCGGGGCGCGACCACCGGGTCCTTACTGACAAAGGGAGTTGGAGCATGAAGAAGTTCACGCCGCAGTTCAGGGGAACCGCCTGGCAGGACGGGCTCAAGGTTCTGCACGTGTACCTGCTCCCCGCGCTCGCGGTCGACCGCGAGCTCGCCCGGCTCATCGCGGCTTGCCACGAGGCGATGGCACCGTATCCGATCACCCTCCTCCCGGACGGGCTGCTGCACACGACCGTGGAGATGATCGCCGATACCCGCGCAGACCGGATCGGCGCGGCCGAACGCCAGGACCTCGTCGAGGCCCTACGAAAGCACATCGGTGACCTGGCGCCCTTCGAGATCACCGCGGGCTCGCCCATCGCCAACAAGGCCGGAGCCCTGCTGGACCTCGCGCCCGACGAGCCACTGGTCGACCTGAAGGGACACGTGCGGGACGCGTTGATCGAAGCCCGCGGGCGCGACGTGATCCAGCACGACGGAGGCCGCCCTCACATGTCCCTCGGCTACAGCTGGGACACGGCAGACAGCGATTCGCTGCAGAGCGCCCTGCGCCGGATCACGCCCAGTCACGCCCCCTTCCACGTCAGCCAGGTCCACCTGCTCGAGGTCGGATTCGACGAACGCCCACGCGACAACGACAGGACGGCGTGGGAGATCACCTGGAATTCCGTCGCCGTGATCCCCATGAACGCCTGACCATCCGCCGGGGGCCGCGGCGCCAGTGCGCCGGCCCCGGTCCCTCCCGCGGCAGGGACCGCGAGCCGGTCCCGACACCGACACCGACACCGACACCGACACCGACACCCGCAACGGCTGCTGTGCTCGATGAGCACCCCTTTGATGATCTCGACGTGCTCGCCCCGCTGTGGGGCGAACTGCTCGCCCTCATGTGTCCGGCACGCCTCATGCCCGCGAACTCGGCAAGGTGTGCGGCGGATTCACCTACGAGGAAGGGACATCCGTGGATGTGTATCCCGCGCCCCGGTCTCACCAGCGACCGCCCTCCGACGCGGGGACCCTAGGCGGGAACCGAGCCGGGTCTCTGCGGCGGGCAGCAGGCGGTCAGCCGAGGTTCGCGATCAATCCTTCAGGCGTGCACGGAAAGGCTCGCTCCACCCCGACGGGGCGGCGGGCCTATGCCTCAGACCAATTTCACGCAGGCCACCAGCAGGATCGGTTCCGCTCAGCGCTCTGGCTCGTCCTCTTCGCGCTCGCGGACGCGAAGCAGGTCGGCCTGTCGGCGCCATCGGTCAGCCTCCTCGATCTCACCGAGCTTTTCGAGAACGTAGGCCAGTTTGTGAGCGGCGGCCGAAGAACCTGCTTCCGCGTTCTGCCTCCAATGCTGCGCTGCTTCCTCCAGGCGCCCTTGCCTCAGGAGGAAGTCAGCCAGGTAGTCGCGGGCGTGGAAGCCGATGGAGTCGGGCCGTCGGGACTCCTCGCGGTACCAGTGCTCGGCTTCGGATGTGCGTCCTTCCTCGGCGAGCAGGTGGGCCAGTGCCGAGGGCGCGTGCGGGTCGCCGGTTTCCATGGCCTTGCGAATCCAGGACTCGTGCTCTTCGGAGTCCGCCCACGATCTCATGCTCCAGATCGCCGGCACCCAGCCCTGCTCCGCAGCCCGCCTGCACCAGGACGCCGCAGCCAGGTCGTGAGCCTTGCCGTCCGGGGACTCCCGCGATGCCCGGTCGTGGTGGAGTTTCGACAGGGTGTACATCGCCTCGGCGTCTCTGGCCTCAGCGGCGGCAAGCAACCACTTCTCGGCTTGGTCCGGCTTGCGTGATTCATACAGGTACTTACCGAGTTGCCTCATCGCGGGGACGTAGCCTGCCTCTGCGGCCGACTCGGTCTCCGGGTTCAACGGCTCCGGACGTTGCCATATGGCCATCTGCTCCTCCTCCTTGTTCTCGTTGCCTGGGAAGCCCCGGACGGGTCAGGGCGAGGTGCCGCCGGGAGTCGGCACGGTGGTTCGCGTACACGACCGCGCCGACGCGGCACTCCCAGTGCACCGAGTGTCTGCACTGTTCCATGAGTGTCAGTCTGCTGGACGAGGTGTTCCTCAGCCGACGGTAAAGGTCGCCGTCTTGTCGTTGAAGACGGCATCGCCGTTGTCGGCCGTGGCGAGGGTGGCGACGTGCCAGCGACCGGTCCCGGACCCGGCGGCCTCGGACGCGCTCACCGTGACCTTGTAGGTGCAGCGAACGGTGTGATGGTTCTCCCCGTGATGGTGTCTCCTTGAACGGCGCCTCCGGGGGCCCCGCTGCATCAATGATCACCGAAGGGGGCAGCCCGACTGTGAGTACGAATACCTGACTGTGGATGGGGACTTGAACCACGGGCTGCAGCCCCTTCACACAGTCCTTCACTGAGCAGGCTCACGTTCCGACCCGAGACCCACGCGCGTTGGGCCAAGGTCGTACAAGCGGTGGGCTGGAGTGCTGCCCCAGGCAGGCAGCCCCTGCCCCGCATCGAGGGGTGCACCGCTGCGTCGTCGAGGGCACCATCCCGCTGGTTGCACGGCTTCCGACCGGTCGACGTCGTGAGGGTGCTGGTCGCCGGCGGGGCCGTCGCGGAGGTTTTGCGCCATGGGGCGTCGGGGTTCGCGAGGGTGTCCAGCATCAGCTCGCGCCAGGTGGAGGCGGTGCCGATGGCGACGCGGGCGTGCCGGGGGCCGAGCCCGGTGGGTACGGCCAGCCGCCCATGGCTGGTTCCGTATCGGTCGCGCAGTACCGCGACGCCGATGGCTGCTGGGGTCAGGGCTCCCAGGGTCCGCTCGATGCTGTCGGCGTGGTCCGGACTGGCGCCGTCGCGTGCCGCAGGCAGTGCTGCGGGGTCGAGGTGGAGTGCCTGCTGCGCTTGCTTGATCAGGGCGGGCAGATCATCGCGGGCTCTTCCGGGTCGGCAGGGGGAGATATCACCCTCGGGTGACAACGACGCGCCGAAAGTGCAGCCGGGGAACATGAAGGTGCACCTGGGGGCCCACGGCACCATCGCCGCCGAGCGCGGCATCACCCGGTCCTACGAGCAGGAGAAACAGGCCAAGGCAGCCCAGCGGCAACGGCGCCTGGAGCCGGGCTGCCTAGCACGCGCTGCCGGTTGCCGACGGCATCAGCGGCGCGGCCGTCGCCGGCCTGCGTCGGCGCCAGTACGCGTACGTCAGGATGCCGAGCATGGGGCCCCACAGGACCAACGGGGCGTAGGAGGCGTAGAAGTAGACGGTCTCCCAGCCGCCGGCCTTGCTCGGGAAGTCGGCCGGCAGCGGATCCCCGTTGATCTTGGACTGGGTGACCGTGGTGATGACCATGATGACCGTGAAGACGAGGGTCAGGATCGTCGCCCCGATCGTGGCCGGGACGACCGCGGCGGCCGTCGGTACCCGCCGCCCACCCAATCCCGGCATCCAGCGCGGGAGCACCTCGCCCCAGCGGGCGACCAGCCCGACAGCCGTGAAGGCAAGGACCTCGGAGATGAGGGTGAGGAAGACGACGTAGCCGTTCATCGCCCAGTCCGCGATCGACCCGCCACGCTTGTCCGCGGCAAACAGCACGCCCAGGCGCCAGATCCCGGACGGGAGCACCACCAACGGCACCGCGTAGGCCACCCGGCGAGCCCAGCGCGGCACCCCAGCTGCGGGCTCGTGCGCCGCACACCACCCCCGAGCCAAGCGGCCCTCGCGACAAGGCATGTTCGCTTCATCGTCAGTGGTCGTGGTCGGCCTGGCCTGGAACATCCGCACTCCTCACGTTCACGGGCCGCACCGGCCCATCCGCTTCGAGACTCGCAGCAGGCACGGCCGCTCAGGATCGCTCCGCAGACCGAACAACGTCCGCCGGGCGGGCGAGCACGAATCCGAACGCTCCGCCTCATGGATGACGGGTCGCCAGAGGACGACTCGTCCGTGCGACCGGGCTCACTGGCAAGGAAGCCGAAGCAACTGGGTTCGCCGTCAAACGCCTGTACTCGATGACAGCGGACACATGCGCGTCTGGTGTTCCAGGAGGATGTGTCCCGGGGCCGGTGGGTCCGGGAGACTACCAAAGGGACTGCATCCATGCGCTCTTCGCGCGATCGTGTCGCATCGGCCACCGCGTGCATAGGCGCTGGTCACTTACTCGGCCTGGCGGGGCCCGTCGCCGGAAGGTTGGACAACTCCGTCTGCGAGGCCGTGAACGTGCTCTTCTCCGGGGGCTGGCCGTGGGTCGGCTACGCGTTCCTGGTGGGCTACTTCCGTCGTTCCAGAATCGAGTCGGCGCTGCTGGCCGCCCTCGGGCTGGTCGTCGGCGTGGTCACGTACTACCTGTTCAAGCAGTTGTACCCCGCAATCCCGGCCGGGGTCGGGGCCGGCCCTTCCGCCGAGGTCGGGATCTCGCCGCAGATCCTCCTGTGGGGGACGGTGGCACTGATTTTCGGGGCCCCGGTGGGGCTCGTGGGCAACCTGGCCCGGACACCCGGCATCGGCGGCCTGCTCTTCCGGCTCCTCGTGCCGCTCACCGCCTACATCGAGACGAACCAACGCCTCCACGCGGAAGCGGACGCGCAGCATCCCGTGCTCGGCTTCACCTGGGCGGCGAGCCGCGCCGCCGCCTGTGTGGCCGGCGCGTGGCTCGTGGGGCATACGGCGTGGCACTGGTGGCGGGAGCGGCGCGGCCGGGACGGGGTGCACGCACCGGTCAACCGCGCGTGACGCGGAGCCGGGCCGGCTGGGTGTGCCCACTGACTTTGGTTGGACGGGCCGGTCCTGAAGGGTTCCCGAGTGCGGCCGGTCGGGCCCATGAGCGGAATCGGTCGCGGCCTCTGTCCGGTTCCCGGCCGTTCTCCGACCCCGGCGGAACCGGCGGAGTTGGATGAGCAGGACCGTGCCGACGGTTTCCATGCACGCGAACGCTGCCTGCGTACCGTGATGGCGATCCCTCGTTGAGGTCGCCGGCGCCGGCTTCCACTGCCGCGACGGTGCTCGGCCGAGTGTGTTCGTCCGCCCCGTGACCGGAGGACGGATAGGCGCGCCAGGGCCTGTCCGGCGGATCTTCGCGGGACAGGCCCTAGACGTATCGCGTCATCGCAGCAGATCTGTTCGTGCCATCCACGTTCCGCCTGGTCGCGGGCAGCTGCCGCCGCGTTACGGCGGGCCAGACCGGACGCGATGGTCCGTCCGATCCCGCTGTCCTCCCCAGTGACCAGGCCGACCCTGCCGTGAAGTCGCTCAGGCCAGCGCCTCGTGGTTCGCCCACGCCGCCTTGAACGGATAGCGGGTGCGCCAGGTGTCGAAGACATCGCCGACCAGCGGCGCGGCGAACAGAGTGCCCAGTGCCTCCACGTCGGCGACGCCGAGCTGGACGACGGCGGTGGCGATGAAGGCCGGGATCTGCTCCTCGCCGGGGATGGGGATGTGACGCTGTGCGGCGAACGTCTGGAGCACGCCGGTGCTCTTCGCGGCGTGTTCCAGGTCCGCGAGGTACTGGTTCAGGTCAGCTTCGGGAATCGGTTCGGTGAACTGAACGAACAGGGTGTGTTGGATCATGCATCCATATGACCACCGGCTACCCGGCCGCGTCCAAGACCTCTTCCGCGGCTATTCGATAACCTGAAGGAATGGATCTGCTGGAGGTCAGGGAGCTGCGGTACTTCGTCACTGTCGCCGAGGAGCTGCACTTCGGTCGCGCCGCCGGCAGGCTCGCCGTCGCGCAGCCCGCCCTGTCGAAGAGCATCAAGCGCATCGAGTCCCGGCTGCGCGTCACGCTCTTCGACCGCACCAGCCGCAGCGTCGTACTGACGCCTGCAGGCGCGGCCCTGCTGGAGCACGGGCGGCATGCGCTGAACGCGATGACGGTCGCCGTGCGGAACACTCAACGCGCCGCCGACGACGCACCGCTCAGATTCGTGATCAAACCCGGAGGGGACGCGAACCTGCTCTCCGGGATCCTCGCCGCCTACGCGGAGCAGCCCGGTGCCCGGCGGGTCGACATCCTCTTCAGCGGTGCCACTGACCGCACCGATCATCTGCGCGACGGACGCGCCGACGCGGGCCTTCTCTACGTCCCGTTCGATGACCTCGGCGGACTGGCCACCGAGACGCTCCACGTCGAGGACCGGGTGGCCGTCCTCCCCGAAAGCCACCGGCTCGCCGGGCGCGACAGTATCTCCTTGGGCGACCTCAGCAATGAGGTCTTCCCGCGGTGGGCGGGTGTCCCCGGCGGCGGGAGCGGTCCGGAGATCTCTGATGCCGGCGAACTCATCGCTCTGGTGAGGATCGGCCGTGTCGTCGCGGTCCTGCCTCGCTCACTCGTCACACCCGTGGCGCCGGGCATTGAATGCATCCCCGTTCCCGACGCGGGGCCGAGCCGGATCGTCATCGCCCGCCGGAACGACGACCACCGCGAGCACGTCACCCTCCTGATCGCCGCCGCATCGCGGCAGCGCGGCTGAGTCCGTCCGCGGTCCGCCCTCCTCGCGAACCAGGAGCGAGGCGGGCCGGGCAAGCACGGCTGCCTCGCCTTCTTGTGACCGAAGAGCGCCGAGGAGATCCTCGACGAAGTCGCCGCCAACTGCCGACGAACCTGCGACTCAGGTCACTGGAGCTCTTCCTGTTCCGCTGACCGGCCCTCGATGATCCGGTTGTTGCGGTCGATCTCCGGCATGTGTGTCTCGGCCCAGTCCCGGAGGGCGGAAAGGGGACCTTCGAGGGACAGACCCAGGCCGGTGAGCCGGTAGTGGACGGCCGGCGGCACCGTGGGTTCGACGCGGCGCGAGACCAGGCCGTCGCGGGTCAGGCTCTGGAGCGTGACGGACAGCATCTTCTGAGAGATGCCCGGGACGCGGCGTCGGAGTTCCGCGAACCGGACTTCGCCGGGATGCGCCTCGGCCAGGATTTTCACCACCATCGACGTCCACTTGGTGCCGACCCGGTCGAGCAGCTGGCGCGTCGGACAGAGCGGGTCCAGAAGGTCACCGCGCGCACCTGGCCGCCGGCCGGGTTCGCCGGGCGTGGGAGTGGTCACCGGGAGCTCACCACCTGAGGGGAAAGTGCCGTCTTGGAAGGACCAGGCTAGTTTCCTACGGTGACCCTGTCACTATTCCTCACCTTCCTGGGAGTCACCTCCATGCCCGTACTGCGACGAGTCGCCGTGAACGGGACCGAGCTCAACGTCGCCATCGACGGCTCCGGTCCGGCCGTCCTGCTGTTGCACGGCTTCCCCCATACCTGGGAGCTGTGGACGGACATCATGGCCGGCCTGTCCGGCCGCTACCGCGTCATCGCTCCGGACTTGCGCGGCTTCGGCGCCAGCAGCCCGGCCACGTCCGGATACGATGCCGCCGGCCTCGCCGAGGACGCTGCAGCCCTTCTCACCGAGCTCGGCGAGAGCTCCGCATCAGTGGTGGGCATCGACGCGGGGACACCGGCGGCCTTCCTCCTCGCCCTCCGTCACCCCGATGCCGTCCGGCGCCTCGTCGTCATGGAATCCGTACTGGGCGGGCTGCCCGGCGCCGAGGACTTCCTGGCCGACGGGCCACCCTGGTGGTTCGGCTTCCACACTGCCGAACCTCGCCTCGCCGAGACCGTGCTGGAAGGCCACGAGGCCACCTACATCGACTGGTTCCTGCGCACTGGCACGCTCGGCTACGGAGTGCCTTCCGCCATCAGGGACGCCTTTGTCCGGGCGTACACGGGCCCCGGTGCGTTGAGCCGCGCGTTCTCGTACTACCGGGCTCTGCCCGAAAGCGCACGGCAGATCGCGCAGGGCGTCGCCACCACCCGTCTGACCGTGCCGACCATGGCAGTGGGCGCCCAGCCCGTCGGTACCGCGCTGGAACGCCAGCTCCGCCCTGTCACCGACGACCTGACCGGGCACGTCATCGAGGACTGCGGCCACATCATCCCGTTGCATCGGCCACACGCCCTGCTGGAGCTGTTGAATCCGTTCCTGGCCGGTGAGTGCACGACTACGGCGTGACCGGGGCGGCCTCCGACGACCACCGGTGGCAGCAGGTCGAGGATCAGCGAAACGGCGGCCTTGAGCCTGCGACAGCACCCGCCGGGGTGAGCCCGATTGCCCGAACCGGTGAGGTCGGCTTCAGCGCTTGCGGAATCGGTGCGGTCGCCATCCGCTACGACGAGCTCGTGGACCACCAGGAGGCAACCTCTCTCGTCGTCGGTGCCATCAACGGGTGACGGTGGCACACAGCCGTCACGCAGTGGGCACATCAGTGGCGGGCTTGTCAGTGGCTCCTGGCACGATGCGCGCATGGACACAGAGAGCAAGGAGAAGAAGACGCTGTCGGCGTTCCTCGCGGCGCAGCGGGCCAGCGTTGTGGCGATTGTCGACGGGCTCGACAGGCAGGCGCTGACCACGCCGGTGTTGCCTTCGGGTTGGACGCCTCTGGGGCTCATAGAGCATCTGGGGCACGCGGAGCGGCACTGGTTCCAGGAGGTCGTCACCGGAGCGGCCGAACCGCTGCCGTGGCCGGATGACCATGCCCCGCTGACGACCCCGCGAGAGCCGGAGGTCGTTTTCGCCTTCTACGACGCCCAGTGCCGCCGTTCCGATGCTGTGATCGCCCGGACGCCGTTGTCAGCGCCCCCGCAGGGCCGGCACCCAGAACCTCTCGGGGACGAACTCTTCGACCTGCGCGGGATCATCCTGCACGTTGTCGAGGAGACCGCACGGCACGCCGGCCATCTGGACATCGTCCGCGAACTCCTCGATGGACAAACAGGACTCGGACCCCGCTGAGCACCGGCTCCTCGCACCGACCGGCACCCGGATCCCCCCTTCGGAGCAGGAGGCGCACTCCAACGCACCGGCCCAAGAAGTCCTGCGCTGTTGCCTTCGCCAGAGGTCGCCGTGGATGACGGTCTCGGGCCCGGTGCAGCCGCCGTCCAGGAGGGTGTGCAAGGCCTTGACGATGGGTGTCGAGGCGAGGGGCGTCGGTGTTCAGGATGTCGTGGGCAGCGTCGAGCCTGGTGCCGAGCAGACGGCGGAGGAAGGCGTACCGGCCGAGGCAGGGCTCGGCGCCGGGAGTTCGGAGCCGGCCAGGGAGCATACGGTGGCCCTCATCGCCGGTCGGGGACAGAGCGTTGAATGCACCTCTCCCCCAGGGTGCTGTTCTCATCGCCGTGATGCCGAACAAGTTGGGTCACGTACTGACTGCCCTGAGCAATACCGGAACGGAACCGCAGCGGGGGCGGGGTGCGGCAAGCGGTGCGCGGTCGTTGCACAGCGCGCACCCGGCCGGGCCCGTGGCGGTACGCAGGGCAGGCCGCCGCAGGATTCCACCCGGCTGCCGCTGATCGACACGGCCGCCAGACCGGCAGCCCAGGTTGCGGCGGGCCCGTCCGCGGACAACGTCTAGTTGAACGGGTCCAGCGTGATGTACGCCTGTTGCGGGTCGCCGTCGTGCACGAGCGATTCGTGGGCGCCCACGTCGTCGAAGGCGAAGCCGTAGGCCTTGCCGTCGGCCATCTGGGCGTGGATCTTGGCGGAGTAGTGATTGGTGACCGCGTCCTTGTAGAAGTTCGCGTCGTTCGCGTCGGGCTGGTTGGGGTTGCTCAGCAGCGTCGACCGGTTGTAACCGGCGCACAGGGTACGGGAGATGGGCCCCCGGACCAGGTCGTTGGGTGCGTCGAGGAGCTTGTAGCAGCCGAAGATGCTGTCCGAGTCGGGCTTCTGGAAGCTGGTGACGACCGCTCCCGAACTGTTGGTGAAGTTCATGGTGTTGCCCTGGACCCGTCCGAAGTACTTCGTGTTCGGCTGGTCCGCGAACGGCTGGACGGTCAGCGTCTGCGAGGCGTACTTGCTCCAGACCCGGTTGACGTAGTCGTTCATGACGGAGGCCGGCAGCGCCCCGGCCTCGATGCCGTGGCCGGGGGCGAGCGCCCGCAGGATCGTCCCGTCGGAGCGGGTCCTGATGAGCCCGCCCCAGCCGCCCGACTGGCTGCGCAGGGAGTCGAAGAACGCCTTGTAGCCACCGGGCTTCAGGTGGCCGGTGCTCAGGGTGGTGCCGTTCGGGCGCTTCACGCCGACCGCGTAAGGAGCGGAGAACATGTCGACCTGGGTGCTGTTGATCCACAGACCCGCGTCGTTGAGCGTGTACTCGGTCCAGTTGAAGAGGATGTTCGCGTTCGGGTCGCTCGGGTTCTGCACCGCGGGCTGCACCAGACCGCCGGTGGTGAGCTTGAAGACCAGCTTCTGCCCGTAGGAGAAGTAGACCCGGCCGGAGAACTTCGGCATCCGGATCGTCTTCGACTGCCCGTTGGCCGGGCCCGCGATGGACGCGTCGGGAGCGGGCGTCGGAGGGTTGCCACCGGCGGGCCACGGATGGAAGGTGCCGTTCGCGTCGGCCCAGCCCTGGCGCCCGGACGAGAGTTCGGTGCCGATGACGTAGACGTGCACCTGCTCGCCGCGCCCGGAGTTGTTGGTGAGCGTGAGCGGGATGGTCGCGGGGACGGCCGCGGCCTCGGTGGCGGCGGTGACCTGGGTAGCGACGAGACATCCGCCGGCCAGTGCGAGCGCGGCGACCAGGGCTGCTGCCCTGGGGCGGCGGGCCCTGCGCGTACGGGGAGCGGAAGGAAGGTTGGCAGACATGCTCTACTCCTCATCCGGAAGGCCGTGCTGTGGAGGTAGCCGGTGCGAGATGCCCTGAACGACTCTGAGAGCGCTCTCAGACTCGGTTTCTGGAGCGTATCGCCCAGTCAGGGACACGTCAATGCTCTGGTGAACGTCCAGGTCGACAGCCACGCCCTGTCAGATCCGGACCGCCCCCTGCGGGGGTTGGCAGGGCCGTCTCACCGAGTGGTAGGCCGCTCGCCGTGCCAGGAGTGCCAGAGGGCGGCATAGGCACCGTCGGCCGCGACCAGGTCGTCGTGGGTGCCGAGTTCGGTGAGACGGCCGGCCTCCATCACGGCGACCCGGTCGGCGTCGTGGGCCGTATGCAGACGATGGGCGATGGCGATGACGGTCCGGCCCCGCAGGACGGCGGCCAGGGCCCGTTCCGTGTGGCGGGCGGTCTGCGGGTCCAGGAGGGCGGTGGCCTCGTCGAGTATCAGGGTGTGCGGGTCGGCCAGTACCACGCGTGCCAGAGCGAGTTGCTGGGACTGCGCGCCATCCGGGCGGTGGCCGTCCGGGCCCAGGTCGGTGTCGAGGCCGTCGGGGAGTTCACGCGCCCAGTCCGCGCCGACGCCGGTGAGTGCCGCCCACAGTTCGGCGTCAGTGGCGTGGGCGGAGGCGATCTGCAGGTTGTCGCGGAGCGTGCCCAGGAAGACATGGTGCTCCTGAGTGACGAGGACAACGTGCTTGCGCAGTTGAGTGGGACCCAGGTCGGCGACCGGTATGCCGCCCACCGTCACCGAGCCCGAGCGGGGCGTCTCCACACCCGCCAACAGCCTGCCCAGGGTGGTCTTGCCCGCACCGGACGGTCCGACGACCACCAGGCGTTCGCCGGGCCGGACGGTCAGGTCGACGCCGTGCAGAACGTCGCTCCCGCCGTCGTACGCGTAGCGCGCCCCAGTCACCTCGATCCGGTCGTCGGACGGGTTGCGGGCGGCCGCCGCCGGTGTCTGCGGGGCCAGGCCGAGCCCTTCGACCCTGGCGAAGGATGCGCTGCTGCTCTGCAGTTGTTCCATCTGCTGGAGGATGACGTCCAAGGGCTGGGAGAGCTGACGCAGGTACAGGGCCGAGGCGACCACAGCCCCCAGGCTCATCGCACCGTGGCTGTGCAGCAGGCCGCCGATGAGCAGGACACCGGCGACGGGAACGACGTAGGAGATGTCGATCGCCGGGAAGAGCACACTGCGCAGGAACAGGGTCCGCTTCCGGGTGGCCCGGCACGCCTCGATCTGTTCCTGGCACGCGGTGATGCGCTGCTGCTGGAGGCCGAGGGATTCGATGGTGCGAGCGCCGGTCGCGGTGGCCGCGAGCTGTTCCGCGAGCGCCGAGTGGGCGGCCCCTTCGGCGAGGTACGCGGTGAGCGCCCGGCGCAGGTACCAGCGGGAGGCGATCCAGATGCCGAACAGGCCCACCACCCCGCACGCTCCGAGCAGCGGGTCCACCAGGAAGACCGCGCCGAGGATGAACAGCGCCTGGACCCCGGCGACGAGGATCTCCGGCCCGGCGCTGCGCAGCGTGTAGCCGACCGCAGCGACATCGGTGGTGCCACGGGTCATCAGGTCGCCGGTGCCGGCCCGTTCGATCACAGCGGCGGGCAGGGCGAGCGCCCGGTCGGTGAACTGTTCGCGGATGCGGGCCAGGGCCCGCTCGCCGAAGCGGTGGCCGACGTAACTCGCGTAACGCACCAGGACGAGCTGCACCAGCGCGAAGGCCAGGATGGCGCATGCGAGGCGGTCCACGGAGGCCACCGGGGCTCCAGCCCTGACTTCATCGATGATGCGGCCGAGCAGCCACGGGCCGACGAGTCCGGCAGCGGCGGCGAGGGCGTTAAGACCGAGCATGACGGCGAAGGTCCGCCCGTCGAGCCGGACCAGCCGGAGGGCTGCGCGTCGTATCCGGGACGGCTCGGCGACGGGGAGGGACGAGGGCGTGGTCATCGTGCGGCCTCCTGGCGGGACGGGGTTCGCCCGGTGGTTTCGGCGTTCGTACGGCCGGGGCCCTCGTCCCCCGTGCCCCGGGAGACCATGTGGCGGTAGTCGGGCCGACTGTCCAGGAGTTCGCGGTGGGTGCCGACGGCGGCGACTGCTCCGTCGACCAGGTAGTGCACGGTGTCCGCCTGGTCCAGCAGGAGCGGCGAGGTACTGGTGACGACCGTGGTGCGGCCGGAGCGTGCGGTACGCAGACGGGTGGCGACGGCCGCCTCGGTGTGTGCGTCGAGGGCCGATGTCGGTTCGACCGCCAGGAGGACCTCGGGGTCGGCGAGCAGCGCCCGGACCAGCCGGACGCGCTGCCGCTGGCCTCCGGAGAGGTTGCGGCCCTGCGCCTCGACGGGCGAGTCCAGTCCGCGCGGCAGACCGCGGACGATGTCCTGCGCCACGGCCGCGTGGACGCCCCGGGCGATGGTGTCCTCGTCCACCTCGCGGTCGCCGCAGATCACTTCGCGCAGCGGACCGGCGAACAGGTCCGCCTCATTGTCCGCGACCAGGATCCGCCGGCGCACCTGCGTCAGGTCGATCTCGTCCAGCTGTATCCCGCCCCAGGTAGCGGCCGACGCGGAGAACCGGCCGAGCCGGTCGATGACCGCCGCGCTCTCTGCGGAACGGGCACTGACGAGCGCGGTCAGCCTGCCGGGCACCACCTCGACCCCGGTCTCCGGGTCACGGAGCACGGCCGGGGCCTCGGGCCCCCCGGAGGTGGGCTCCTTGTCCGGGGCATCGGGTCGCAGGGCCAGGAACCGGACGACCCGGCGTGCGGCGACCAGCCCGCGCGTGAGGTCGTAGCCACCCTCGATGAAGAACGAGACCGGCACCACCAGCACCGCGGTGTACCCGTACACGGCAACCAACTCGCCGACGGAGATGTCCCCTTGGGTGGCCATCCGGGCCGCCAGCCAGGTCACCGCCCCGAGGAACAGGGTGGGCAGGCCGACGCCCAGGGCCTGGATCCAGCTGGTCACCGTACCGACGCGGTATCCCTCCGCCCGCAGCGCCTGCGAGCCGCGCCGGTACCGGTCGGCGTACACCTCCTTGCCACCGATGCCGTTGAGCACGCGCAGCCCGCCGACGATGTCCCCGAAGCGCGCGGCAAGTGAGCCCTGCTGCTCCCGGTAGGCCGCTTCGATGCCCTGCAACCGGCCCAGCAGCGGGCCGACCAGCACCGCGAGCAGCGGAACGCCGAGCAGCACCACCACGGCGAGCAACGGTGAAACGGTCAGCAGCAACGCGGCCACGGCGACATAGACGAGGACCGCCCCGACGCCCGGCCCCGTGATGGTCAGCGTCTGGGCAATCACACCGACATCGCCGAACCCGATCGTCACCACCTCCCCGGCGGTGACCTTGCGCGGCAGCGCCCCTCCGAGCCCGGTCGCGTGCCTGACCACCACCTGTACGGAACGGAACGAGGCGTCGATCCGCACCCTGGTCATCGTCCGGTGCCGCATGATGGCCAGCCACGCGTTCAGCACCCCGACGCCCATCAGTGCGGCGACCCAGCCGACGAGCGCGGTCCAACGCCCCGGTTCGAGCCCGTCGTCGATGGCGCGCGACAGGAGGTAGGGCGGCAGTGCCAGGCAGAGCATCCAGGCACTGCCGAACAACGCACCGGCGGCGATCCGGCGGCGCTGACTGGTGACCAGCCACCACAGGTACCGAAGGGCGCTGCGGTGGTCCGGGGTCCCCGGATCCGAGCTCACGTCTTTCATCCGCCTCACAGTAGTGATCACTGTTCGAACCGTTCGGATGGGCTGATTCGTCCGCAAAACCCCGCCCCTTCCCCAGTCCTTCGCGTCGGCGGTGTGCTCGTCGAGCGCTGGGGGGGGTGGGAGCTGTGGCCGGCTGGTGGTTCGTCCGGGGCGCTTGGGCACGTTCGACCAGGTACACCACGTATCGCCGGGCGACTACGGTGCGCGGATGCGCATGTATCTCTCCTCCTGGCGGACCGGTGACCACCTCGAACAGCTCCTGGCCCTGATGGGCAACCCCGGCCAGGTCGCAGTGATCGCCAACGCCATCGACTCGTTGCCCGGCGCGGAACGCCGAGCCGCGGTCGAGCGCGAGATCGACGCACTCGGCCTGCAACCGGTCGAACTCGACCTGCGTGACCACTTCGAGCAGGCACCGGACCGGATTGCCGCCACTCTCGCGGGTTTCCCGGATCTACGGAGTCCCGTCGCGCTTCGACGGCCTCGCCCTCCTCGACTACGCGGTAGTGCCGCACATCGACTCACCCGGCCACCCCGAAACCGAAATCCTCACCACCGTCGCCGCCCGCTACCGGGCACGCGGCGTGGACCACCGCACCCTCCGCGACGGCCAAGCCATCGTGATCAGTGGCACCGGCATATGCATCCAGTGACCTTGACGGTTGCCACGGTCCCCGAGACGGATCGGGGCGAGCAGAGATCAACAGCCTGCTCACCGATTGGCTCGCCACCGTGCGGAGCTGAGACGACGGGACCCGTGTGGAAGCATCGACCGTCCGGTCCTATGGCCGTCGCTTCACCCGGCGATTGCCGTCTGCGGTGGTGGCGGCGGCTCTTGGCCTTTGATCCTGAATACCTGGGACCCGTAATTTTCCTTGATCTTCTCCACGGCCTGGCGGAACTCTGTGAACCGCTTCCGCATCGCCCAGCCGTCCTGTGCCGAGTCCGTGCCGAAGCCGAAGTCTCTGCGTATCTTCTGCAGTTTGACGGACTGTTCATGAATCAGCAGGTAGAGCTTCTGATCCTGCCCGAGGACCAGCAGGAATTGGCAAGCCGCGGTGATGAAGCCCAAGGCCGCAGGTATCCAAATCGGTGCCCGAACAGCCACAGCGGGACTGATCGCCAACGCGGAAAGCCCTGATGCGCACGTCAGCAGCACGAAACGTCTCTGATGCGATCTGGCCACTCGAACCAGCCATGCGACATAGGAGTCCAACCAGGCCAGATACTCCTTTTCTCGCTCAAGTAACCCTTCTGGGGGTGGAACCCGTGGATACATGCCGGGCGCGGGCCTGGCTTCCTCAAGAAATAACGTGCGGAACAGTGCTACAGCCACCCCGATAACGACTACGTGGTGGCCCAGCAGACCGGATATGCGGCTACGGCTCGTCACGTCCGAAGCCTATGGGCTGCCTCGATGCCGCCGGCGTCGCTTTCGGAGAACACTGCGCGGCTCATCCAGTGAGCAGCGAGGAGCGGCACCCACGGGCAGGCGTCGGCGATCCGCCACAACATCTCGGAGCCGGATCCACCTGCGGCCCGTTCGAAGTGGGTACGGGCCGTTCCCCAGCTACTGGGCACGCCCTCGTCCACAACGGGCGACGGTGCGTTCGCATGGGACATGTACCGACTCGCCTCCATACCGGTCGGGACTTCGCGGGCAGCGCGAGGCAGTTGCACGAACGCGTCCGTCGCGTGGCGAGTACGAGCAAAAGTCACGCCTTGCGGATCAAGTCGGCCTGACCTCTTGAGGTGATGGAGTCGGTGGGCCCAGAGGCCGGGACTGTTACTCGTACTGACCACGGGACGGACCGGACGTGTGTAGCGGTGCAGTTCGCCGATCCCGGTCACCCCGGCTCAGCCTCGCTCAGGGCTGAGCCCGTCCACAGCGAGGCGGAAGAGGCGGTCGGCCTGCGTGTGGGGGTCTGTGTGGTGCTCGGTGGCCAGGGCGATGCCGACGGCGAGGGTCAGCAGGTCGTGAAAGGTGACGTGCGACGCTACGGCGTTGTCGCGGACGGCTCGTTGGAGCAGAGGAGTTCCGGCCGCTTCGATTGTGCTGCCACAGCCGTTCGGGGAGGGCTTTTCGGTGGGGGGCTCGTAGCTGAGGACATGGGCGAATCCGCGGGCCGAGACAGCGTAGAGGACGAGGGCGTGGAGCCACTCCAGGAGTGCGGTGCGACTGTCCTCGGTCGCACTCAGCCGGTGGGCGCGCTCGCACAGGCCCTCGATGCGTTGCTGGAAGACGGCTTCGAGCAGAGCCCGGCGGGTAGGGAAGTGACGGCGCACGGTCGCCGAGCCGACGCCTGCGGTACGGGCGATCTGCTCCTGAGACGCCTCGGCGCCGTGTGCGGCGACCTCCGCTTCGGCGACGGCGAGGATGCGCAGGTAGTTGCGTCGGGCGTCCGAGCGCTGACCGGTCATGATCTCCCCATTGCTAAGCGGCGGGCCCCGCCATATCTTAGCGGCACGGAAACGGCGGGCCCCGCCGTTTTATGTCTCCGATCCGTGAGGAGCAGCGACCATGCCCGTCAGCAGCGATGTCGTCCTGGTCACCGGTGCCACCGGTCAGCAAGGCGGGGCCACGGCTCGTGCGCTTCTGGCCGCCGAGGTGCCCGTACGTGCGCTCGTACGCGATCCACGCTCGAAGCCCGCCCGAGCGATCGAGGCGCTGGGCGCCGAACTGGTGCGGGCGGATCTTTCCGACCGGGCCTCCCTCGATCCGGCGATCGAGGGCGTCCGTGCGGTGTTCTCGGTGCAGATGCCGCCCATGACCGGGACCAGCGTGGATTTCGCGGGCGAACTCGCCCAGGCCACCAACCTGGTGGACGCGGCGAAGGCCGGAGGAGTACGGCAGTTCGTGCAGTCCTCTACCAGCGGGGTCGGCGAACACACCCGTGCCGCCGGCTGGGCCGAGGGCCGTTGGGCGGCGATGGCGGACTACTTCCATACGAAGCAGGCGATCATGGAGGCGGTGCGTGGCGCGGGTTTTGCCCGCTGGACGGTGATCAAGCCGGCCTTCTTCATGGAGAACCTGCCCCTGCTGGCACCCGCAGGGCCACGCGGCGGACTGATGACGGTGCTGAAGCCGGACACCCCGTTGGCACTGGTCGCCGTGCGGGACATCGGTGCGGCCGCGGCGCACGCGCTGCGGGATCCCGACCGGTTCCACCAAGTGGAACTCGAATTGGCCGGCGACCTGCGCACGATGGATCAGATCGCGCAGACCTTGTCCGGCGCCTGGCGCGTGCCCGTGACGGCGCCCTCCATGAACGTCGTGGAGGCCCTCGCCGCGGGGATGCCGAAGTGGGGCGCCGGGCACGAGTGGAACAACGTGGTCCTCCAGCCTGCCCGGCCCGAGTTCGCCCGGAAGTTGGGCATCCCGGTCACGACCTTCGCCGAGTGGGCGGATGAGCAGTTGACCCCCGTGTCCGGCTAGGGAAACCCGGCGCCGCGGCCGTCGGGTCCGCTCCGGCCGGATCATCCGTCGGCCTGGTGGTGTCCCACATCCAGGAGACGGACCTGGCCGGGCACCAGCAGGACGCCGAGCGCCTACGGACGTCTCCTGGAGCAAGCCGGCGCCGGCCTGGCCGCGCTCGTCGCTCTGCTCGACGCGCCGGGCGACCGCCTCATCGTGACCGGCGACCACGGCAACGGCCCGACGGCCGGGCAGGCCTTCCACACCCGCGCGTACGTCCCCGCGCTCATCCACCGGCCCGGCGCGGACGGCGTGGAGCTGCTGCCCGACTCGGAGAGCCTCGCGGATGTCGGCGCGACGGCCGCCGTGTCCCTGTCGCTGGATCCGGAGGGCCTGGCCAACGGCCGGGCGCCGCGGACGGGCCGACGGGCAGCCCAGGGCCTGGAGGGATGGTCTGCACCGGCATCGGGTCGTTGCGACCTCGAAGCAGGACGGGGGCCGGCGCAGCTGCACGGTCTGGTGGGGGCCGCTGCGGCCCCCACCAGCCGTATGTGGTCGGTCGGGGGCGACCGCAGTGACAGGGGGTCAGTAGATGGTCGCCCGGCCCGGTGCTGCGGTCGGCTGGAAGACGACGATCGGGGTTTCCGCTGTGTCCGTGACGATCCATGGATGCGAGACGTATGTCGGCTGGATGTAGGACATGCCTGGGTCCAGCTGCGTGTAGAAGGTGCGGGAGCCCTGGTAGTCGAGCCAGTGGACCCGTACGGCGTCGCCGCGCTGGTTGACGAACTCGATCTGGGTGGAGGTGTCACTGTTGATGGAGCGAAGTCTCTGCTCTTCCGCCGGCGGCATCGGCAGGAGCGGGGTCCCACCCGTCGGACGCCGGGCGTCCTGCGGGGGCATCAACGGCGGGACGTCGCCGGTGAGCGCGCGGAGGGTGTCGCCCACGTGAGCCGCGGACGCGGGCCTGCCTGCGGGGTCCTTGGCCAGCAGTTCCAGAACCAGGTCTTCGAGCTCGGCGGGGATGTCGGGCCGGAGTCCGGTGAGGCGGGGCGGGGGCTGGGTGAGGTGCTGGCGCATCAGTTCGGGAAGTGACGGACCCGGGAAGGGCGGTCGTCCGGCGATCATCGCGTGCAGGGTGGCGCCGAAGGAGTACAGGTCGCCGGCGGGACCGGCATTCTTGCCTTCGTATTGCTCGGGTGCCATGTAGGCGGGAGTACCGAGCACGCCGCCGGGCGCGGTGAGGCCGAGGGTGGCGCCGCTGTAGCGAGCCACCCCGAAGTCACAGATCTTCACCCCGCCGTCGGCCAATGCCATCAGGTTGGCCGGCTTGATGTCGCGGTGCACCACCCCCTTGCCGTGCGCGTGATGCAAGGCGTCGGCCACCGGCGCCATCAGCTGTGCCACGCTCACGACCGGAAGGCCCGTTGGACTGGCCTTGATCATTTTCTGGAAGTCGGTGCCGTCCAGTAACTCCATCACGAAGAAGGGGTTCCCCTGATGGTCTCCGATGTCGTGCACGACGGTGATGCCGGCATGCTGCAACTGGGCGCCCGTACGCGCTTCCCGCCGTAGCCGAGCGGTCACCTCCGCGTCCGCGTTCATGATCTTGACAGCGACGGGGCGGTCCAGCTCCCGGTCGTGGGCCGACCACACCTCACCCATGCCGCCTCGGCCAATCCGTACCTCCAGCAGATACTTGCCATCGAGCACATCCCCTCGGTGCACCGCCAACCCCTTCCCGCACCGCGCGCACGATCACGCCGGCGCGCCCTCGGCTCACGTCTGGCCAGATCGTTTCAGGAATGGGTCTGCCGAGGGTGCAAACAGCGGAAGGTGTGTGTGGAGGCAAGCCGTACGGGCCCTCTGACCGGGGATTCCAGCTATCGCAGCACCCGTCCGAGGAAGCCCCGGAGGTAACCCGCCACGACGTCCAGGTGGCTTTCCAGCAGGAAGTGGCCGCCGTTGACCAGGTGCACCTCCGCGTCCTTGGCGTCGCGGGCGAAGGCACGCGCGCCCGCCGGGCCGAAGATCTCGTCGTTACGGCCCCACACGGCGAGCACCGGGACCTCGCTGGTGCGCAGGAATTCGTGCAGCAGCGGATAGAGGGGGCGGTTGTTCCGGTAGTCGCGGAACAGCGCCAGCTGGACCTTGTCGTTGCCCCGGCGGGAGACGAGGGCGAAGTCGTGCTCCCAGGTGTCCGGGCTGACCAGGCTGGGGTCGGGTACGCCGTGCACGTACTGCCAGCGAATGGCGTCGATGTCCAGCGCGACGCGGACGGCGGGTTCGGTGGCGGGGCCGGGGTTCGCCCCGTAGGCCCAGACGTCGGTCCAGAACGATTCGATGAAGCCGTCCTCGTAGCCGTTGCCGTTCTGTGTGACGAGGGCGGAGATCCGTTCGGGGTGCTTGAGTGCGAGGCGCCATCCGATGGGGGCGCCGTAGTCCTGCACGTAGAGGGCGTAGCGGTCCAGGCCCAGTTGGTCGAGCAGCTGGGAGGTGAGTTCGGCGAGGGCGTCGAAGGTGTAGGTGAACTCCGTTGCGAGGGGGGCGTCGGAGTGGCCGAAGCCGAGGTGGTCCGGCGCGATGACGTGGTAGTCGTCGGCCAGAAGCGGGATGAGTTCGCGGAACATGAACGAGCTGGTCGGAAATCCGTGCAGCAGGACGATCGCGGGGGCATCGGCGGGGCCGGCCTCGCGGTAGAAGATCTCGTGACCGTCGACGGTGGCGGTCCGGTGGTGTACCGAGCTCATACCTAACCCCTTAAAGTCATCTATCCGGTTAGTTCGTCGCCATGCAAGCACGGAGCGAGCTAACCTGTCAAACATCTGGATCAGGTTAGAAGGAGGGCGGTAGCCGATGGACACCTTGCTGGACCTGCTCAACAGCAGGCCGCTGGTCAACGGCGAGGAACAGGACGCACTCCGCGACCCGGCCCAAGGCAGGCGGTGGGCGCGGGAACACGGCGGCGAAGGCAGCCTCGCGGAGCTGGCGCTGCTGCGCGGGACGCGGGACATCCTGCGGGACGTGGTACGCGGAGTAAGCCCGCCCACCGCGCTGAGCCCGCTGCTCGACGGGGTCCACCAGGTTCCGGAAATCACCTCCGACGGCCTGGGGTGGGTGGTCAGGACTCCCCCGCACGCCCGGCTGGCCGTCGAGGTGGTTCTCGCCTGGGCGGCCACCGAGAAGCAACTGCCCGGCCGGCTGCGCCCCTGCGCCAACGACGAGTGCAGGCTGTTCCTGATCGACCGCAGCCGCGCCAACCGTGCCCGCTGGTGCTCGATGGCCGTCTGCGGCAACCGGGAAAAGGCGCGCCGCCACTACGAACGCACCCGTTGAGCGGTCCCCCGCACTCCGTCGTGGCCGGCGTTCTCAGGCACGGCCCTGTGCGCGCCCCTGACAACCCCTCAGCAGCCCCCCGCGAACGAGGCGATCAGCCCTGGGAGGACGATCCTCCTGGCCGGGCGGCTCGTACACTGACGAAAATGGAGCACCACACGGCCACCGGGACCGGTGCGCGTCCGGCGCCCGCCTTGCGGGAGTACGTCGACTCGTATGTCGGCTTCGACCTCCGCGGGTTCCCTGCGGGGGTGCACCGCGGCCCGCCGAGCCGCGCGCTCACCGCGGTGATCAGCCTGTCGGATCCTCTGGAGGTGGCGGCGGGCGTTGACGACGGGGCACCGGTCACCCGATTCGGCAGCGTGGCCGGCGGTCTGATGTGCCGGTCCGTCGCCCTTCACCACGACGGACGCCAGCACGGTGTTCAGGTGTCGCTGACACCGCTCGGGGCCCGAGCCATCTACGGCATGCCCGCCGCCGAGCTCGCCCACCGACTGGTCCCACTCGACGAGCTTCTCGGAGCGCTTGCCGCCGAGCTGGTCGACCGGCTCCGTTCGGCGACAACATGGGCGGCGCGGTTCACCGCGCTGGACGAACTGCTCCTGCGAGCTGTCGGCCGTGGCGAACAAGTGCGTGAGGTGCGCCCCGAGGTGGCCGAGGCATGGCGCCGCCTCGTCGCCGCGCGGGGTTGCGTCCAGGTCGGTGCGGTCGCCGCCGAACTCGGCTGGAGCCGTCGGTACCTCACCGAGCGGTTTCTCGGTGAGGTGGGCCTGCCGCCGAAGACCCTCGCCCGAGTCCTGCGCTTCGAGCACGCGCACGAACTGGCTGCGGCGCGGGACCCGCTCCCGTGGAGCGATGTGGCAGCCGTCTCGGGCTATGCCGACCAGGCCCATCTCGTGCGGGACTGGCGCGAGTTCACCGGCCGGCCGCCAGCGGCCTGGCGCCGCGGCGAAGTCCTCCTCGGAGCCGGGTAGCCGACGACCGTCCGCCCGTCGCGACGGCCTCTCTTCCCATTTCTTCAAGACCGCCCGCACGCCGACGTGGACGATCGTCGGCATGAGACTCGTCAACGACCCACGCCATGCCATGGACCTGCGGACCACCCCCGTACACCTCGGACTGGGATCGAGAGCGAAACCCGTCGAAGGCTTCACCTGGGACCCGGATGTGCTCCGGGCCTACAGCGCCGCCGTCGCGGCGGACGGCGCCGAGGGCCGCATGGTGATGATCTTCGACGGCGACGGGCCCGGCGACCACTGGGAGAACCACCCCGCGGGTGACGAACTGGTCGTCTGCCTCACCGGGTCCGTGACGGTCACCCGCGAGGTCGACGGGCTGCCCGAGCGCGTTCTGCTCGGACCCGGTGAGGCCACCATCAACCCGGCCGGGGTGTGGCACGCGGTCGACATGGAGGGGCCGACGTCCATCCTGGCCGTCACCGCGACCCGCGGCACCGGCCACCGCCTCCGGACCGATACCCACCCGACCGGACATGCCGGCACGCCCGGCCCGGAGGAAGCATCGTGACGACACGCATCGCGTGCCTCGGCGACAGCCTCACCCGAGCACAGTTCAGCGTCGACTACCTGGAACTTCTCAGACAACGCCACCCTGCCGGTGACCTGCGGCCGGTCCGTTTCGGCGCCAACGGCGACTTCGCCTACAACCTCTTGCAGCGCCTCGATGCCGTCGTCACGAACCCGCCCGATGTGATCACCGTGTTGATCGGGACCAACGACGCCCGAGCGAGCCTTGCCGGCTACCCCGTCGAGCAGGCCATGAAGCGCAAAAACCTCCCCGACCGCCCGTCGGCGGGCTGGTTCCAACAGTGCCTGGGAACGGTCGTCGCACGGCTGCGCGCCGAGACCGACGCGACGATCGGCCTGCTGTCGCTACCGGTACTCGGCCAACAACTCGACGGAACGGCGGCGCAGGCATCACGGGCGTACAGCCGGATGATCGCCGAGATCGCCGCCACCCACCAGGTGACCTGTCTTCCGCTCCACGAACGCCAGACCGAGGAACTGCGCCAAGCGGATCCGCCGCCGATTCCGTACCGGGAGGTGACTCCCGCAGCGGCCCTCGGCGTCCTCGGCCAGCGCGCAGTGCTGCGGCGCAGCCTCGACACGATCTCGCAGCGGCGAGGTCTCCTGCTCACGACCGACCACATCCACCAGAACAGCCGCGGCGCCGCCCATATCGCCGAGGTCATCGACGCCGGGCTGCTGACCCGGATCGCGTAGTCGGTTCCGGCGCCCGGCCGGTCGGATGCCACCTGACGAGCGGAGGTGGCATCCGGTCCGGGCAGCCGGCACCTACGCGCCCTGGCTCTCGACGTTCAGGACGATCTTGCCTTGGAGGTGGCCCTTGTCCGCACGGGTGTGGGCCCCGGCCGCGTCACGCAGGGGGAAAACGCTGTCGATGGCGACGCGCACGTGCCCGGCGTCGATGAGAGCGGACAGTTCGGCGAGATCCGCACCGCTCGAACGCACCTGCCACATGGTTTCGTTGAAGACGATGCCGAGTTCGGCCGCGCGCTCGCGCTGGTAGTCCCCCAGGAAGACGGGCGCGATCCGGCCGCCCCGCCGCATGGTGGGCAGCAGGCGGTACGCATCGGGACCGGCGACCGTGTCGATCAGGAGGTCCACGTCACGGACGACTTCCCCGGCAGGTGTCCGGGTGTAGTCGACGAACCGGTCCACGCCCAGGCCCAGCAGGAACTCCTCGTGCCGCCCGGATGCGACGGCGATCACCTCCTTCGCGCCGGCCACCCGGACGAGTTGCACCGCGAAGTGCCCGACTCCGCCCGCCGCTCCATTGACCAGGACGGTGGTTCCGGTACGGCCGCGCAGGTGGGTGAAGACGTACTGGTAGGCCGTGAGCCCGGCCATCGGCACGGCGGCGGCCTCCGTGTGGCTGAGTACGGCCGGCTTGGCGGCCAGGTGGGCCGCGGGTGCGACCACGTACTCGGCGTAGCCGGATCCACGGCCGGGGAAGTTGACCAGGCCGAAGACCTCATCGCCGGGCTGCCACTCGGTGACACCCGGGCCGAGGGCCGTGACCACGCCGGAGATGTCACTGCCGAGGATGAGCGGTGGCGTCCAGTCCGGCCGGAGCTCGGCCGGGAAGTTCATGAAGCCGCGCCGTGCGTACCGGTCCGGCGGGTTGACACCCGCCGCGTGGACGCGCACCAGCACCTCGCCCGGCCCCGGCTCGGGCCGGGCAGTCTCCTCGTAGACCAGTTCCTCCGGACCGCCGAAGGCGTGCAGACGGACAGCACGCATCGTTTCCGTACCCATGGGCCCCTCCCCAGATGCTGGTGCGAAACACTCCGGATAGAATCCGGAGCACTGTTCCGGAACACATAACCGGAGCAGTGTTCCGGTTGTCAACGGCAGGGATCCCTTCATGCCCATCGAGTCGCACCCCGGCAAACCGCGCGCACCGCGCACCGACGCGCAGCGCAACCGTGACCGTGTCCTGGAAGTGGCCGCCGAGGCCGTCGCCGAACAGGGAACCCTGGCCTCCCTGCGGGACATCGCCCGGCGCGCCGGGGTCGGTCTCGGCACGCTCTACCGGCACTTCCCGAACCGGGACGCCCTGCTGGAGGCGCTGCTGCACCAGCGCTTCACGAACCTCGCAGAACGGGCCGATGTGCTGGCCGCGACCGCCCCGCCCGAGCGCGCGCTGACCGAGTGGCTCTACGAGTTCACCCTCGGCGCGGGCGCCTACCAGGGGCTGCCGGCCACCCTGATGGCGACCCTCAACGATCCAGAATCACCACTGCACGCAGACTGCCTGACGATGCGTCAGGCCGGCGGCCGGCTCTTGGAGGCGGCTCAGGAATCGGGGCGGATCCGGCCGGACGTGGCACCCATCGACCTGTTCGCGCTGGCCAATGCCCTCAGCTGGATCGCGGACCAGGCCCCGACACTCACCGAGCGCCGGGAACATCTCTTCCGCTTGGTGTTGGACGGGCTGAGGCCGCGGACCGATCGGGACTGATCCGCGTGACCGTGCCGGCAGGGGGTGGGTTCCGGCAGCGGCTTACGCGCGGTGGTCGCGCTCACGTGTGCCGCGGCAGCGTCAGACCGGCCCGCCGTCGGCCGACGAGTTCGGCTGGGGGGTGAACAGCCGCGCCCGGTACAGGCCCACGTTCCGCAGTTCTTGTCGCACGATGCGCAGAACGGTGCGGGCCATGTAGGGCATGACCAGCCCCTTGCAGTCGGAAGGCCTGGCCGAGCACATCCTCGTTCTCCCCGCCGAAGACGCACAGCGTGCCCGGGTCCACCTCGATCCCGCCGGCCTCGCTCTCGGAGACCACTGCGCGGCTCATCCAATGGGCAGCGAGGGACGGCACCCACTGGCAGGCGTCGGCAATGCGCCAGAGCATCTCGGAGTCCGATCCGGCCGCGGCCCGCTCGAACCGGGCAGAGGCTGCTCCCCAGCCACCCGGCGCGTCCTCCTCCAGGATGCGGCATCCGGCCTGGAAGTGTGTCGCGGCGCTGATCGGTACGTCTGCTGGATCTCCCATGGCAGCCATCTCTAGCACCGAGGTCCGACAGTGTGCCGACGACGGTCCGTCCGCGCTGAACGCAACGGGAACGCACATCCGGTCTGCTCTCGGTGACCCGCCGCCTTCGACGGCTGTCGAGGAAGCGTAGGCCGGGATCAGTGCGGACCGGCAGCGCCGTGCCTCGTTACGTCCACCTCAGATCGGCCTGCACCAGATCGTGGTCCGAGTACGGGGTGAGATGCACCCGTTGCGCCAGCGGATCGAAGCCGCGAAGGAAGATGTAGTCGAACTTGCTGCGCCAATCGGTGGTCGGCCCGCACGTGCCGGCCCCGGAGGGACCACAATCGGGGTCCGCGTCCCTGGCCAGGCCCCACATCACGGTGAGTTCGGAGGCCTCCGGCACCGCGTTGAAGTCGCCGAGAACGATCGTGCGGTCGTACCGGGCGACCGCCTTCGCCAGTACGCCGGTCTGCTCCGCGCGGACCGATTCCTGACGCCGCTCGGCCAGGTGCGTGTTGAACACCCGGACGCGCCGGCCGTCCACGAGGGTCGTGACGGCCATGTACCCGCGGTCCTCGGAACCGCCGTCGGGGTACTCCACATGCACAGGGTCAGTCATCGGGGCGGCGGAGAGGATGGCCTGGCCGAAGCCCCCGGGGCTCCAAGGCACTCCCCCGCAACGGCTCCAACTCGGCAGCACCGATCCGTACTCGACGTGGTAGACCAGCCCGTACCGGTACCGCAGATAGTCCCGGATCCTCTCGACATCGCCCACGCACGCCTCTTGCAGGCCGATGACCTGCGGCGCGTACGTGGCGATCTCCGCCGCTCTGCCGCCGTTCCGCCCGCTTCCCCTGCAGGGATTGCAGATGTTCCAGGTCATGACCCGGTTCGGCACGACCTCCTCGGGGGCGCCGGCCGGCAGCGGCCCGGCCGGGTACACGCTGCTCGACGCGCTGGGGCCCGCGAGCAGCAGGCAGGCCATGATCAGCGCGCCCGCAAGCCACCGCGCGCCCGTTCCGGTCACCTTCGGCTCCTCGAAGTAGATTCACCCACCCACATGCGAGGTCTCCCCTCGCATGAGCTTATGTGGCGGGGTGTACGCGCCACGAGGCGCCCGGGTCCCGTGGCGGATCGGCAGCCCGCCCGGCGCGCCGGGTGCTGAAGGGGGGATCCGCGATCCCTGGACAACCGCGGCCTTCATCCGGTCTCCGGGCCGCGCGATTGTTGAGGGGCAGGCGGCGACGGACCGGCCGGTCCACCCGCCCGCTCGACCCGAATGGAGCCACCATGACCCGCATCGCCCTGATCACCGGCGCCAACCGGGGCCTCGGCCGCAGCACCGCCCTGCACCTCGCCGAGGCCGGTACCGACCTGATCCTCACCTACCGCTCGCACGCCGACGAGGCCGAGGCCGTCGTGGAGGAGGCCGGGAAGCTGGGCCGCACGGCGGTCGCCCTGCGGCTGGACACCGGGAACACGGCCGAGATCCCCGCCTTCACCGAACAGGTGCGTCAGGCCCTGGCCCGGGAGTGGGGCCGCGACGACCTCGACATCCTCGTCAACAACGCCGGACACGGAGTGCACGCACCGTTCGAGGAGACCACCGAGGAACAGTTCGACGGGCTGATGGACGTCCACGTCAAGGGCGTCTTCTTCCTCACCCAGGCCCTGCTGCCCCTGATCGCGGACGGTGGCCGCATCCTCAACGTTTCCACCGGCCTGACCCGCTTCATCGCCGCACCGACCGCCGCGTACGCCGCGGCCAAGGGGGCGGTGGAAATCCTCACCCGCTACCTCGCCAAGGAGCTGGGTCCGCGCGGCATCGCGGTCAACGCCCTCGCACCGGGTGCCACCGGCACCGACTTCGGCGGCGGCGGGGTCCGCGACGACGAGGGGATGCGCTCCATGCTCAGCGGCGTCACCGCCATGGGCCGCCCCGGCGAGCCCGACGACATCGGCGCCGCCGCTGCCGCGCTGCTCACCGAGGGCACCTCCTGGATCACCGGGCAGCGCATCGAGGCGTCGGGCGGCATGCTGCTCTGAAGGGCCCGGCCCGCCCGGCCGGGCCGTACACCTCCACCACCACGCCCCGGACCCCGGGCACCGGAAACACGAGGGAGACTGGAACCGTGGACCGAGCACAACTCGCGGACTTCCTGCGCACCCGGCGCGAAGCCCTGCAGCCGGAGGACGTGGGGCTGCCCCGCGGACCGCGCCGCCGCACCCGCGGCCTGCGCCGGGAGGAGGCGGCGGCGCTGAGCGGTATGTCGACCGACTACTACGGCCGACTGGAGCAGCAGCGCGGGCCGCAGCCCTCGGAGCCGATGCTCGCCGCCATCGCCCGCGGTCTGCGCCTCTCCCTCGCCGAGCGCGACCACCTCTTCCGTATCGCCGGACACAACACTCCCTCCCGCCCCGGCAACCTGCGTTCCGACCACATCACGCCCGGCCTGATGCGCATCCTCGGGCGGCTGGACGACACCCCGGCACAGGTCGTCAGCGATGTCGCGGAGACCCTCGCCCAGACACCGGCGGCCACCGCGCTCCTCGGCGACCAGACGCAATTCACCGGACCTGAACGCAGCCTCACCTACCGCTGGTTCACCGATCCCGCAGCCCGGCTGCTGTACCCGGAGCAGGACCATCCGCTGCACAGCCGCTTCTTCGCCTCCGGTCTGCGCGCCGCCTACTCACGGCAGGGCGCGGGCGGCCGCGCCGAGCACCTGCGCGACCTCCTGCTGGAGCGCAGCACGGAGTTCGCCGGTCTGTGGAGCGCCCATGAGATCGACGTACCGCGCGTGGACCCCAAGCTGGTACGCCACCCCGAGCTGGGCGTTCTCACCCTCCAGTGCCAGGTTCTGCTGGACCCGGAGCAGAACCAGACGTTGCTGGTGTACACCGCGACCCCGGGTTCGGCGGACGACGAGAAGCTGCGGCTGCTGCCGGTGCTGGGAGCGCGGACGGCGGGCACCTGACAGCGCTCGGGCTCTCGGCGACCTCACCATCTGGGCGGCCGGCCGGGGAGATCAGTGAGGTCTGGGAGGACGGCCTAGTCGAGGGTCCACTTGCCCGTGCGTTCGGGGTCCGGCCCGGCCTTCTCCATCAGGTACGTCACGGATGTGATCTTCGCGTCCTCCGGCACCTCGAAGACGATCCAGCCGGTGACCCGCTGACCGGGCTTGACGATCAGTTGGAGGCCGCCGAGCGACTCGCCGACGGTGGGTGCTCCGGGCTTGCCCTGATATCCCTGCCCGTTCGCGTCGTAGGCCATCGCCTCCGCGTACCCGCTGCCCTGGTAGGTGCCGGTGCCGGTTTCGAGGACGGTGAACTCGGCGGCCACGAGGCGGTGGCCGGCGGCCGGTTCGAGTACGCCGATCGCCGACTTGGCGTGGTTCTCGAACTTCTGCAACGTGAAGTCGGCCTCGATGGTGCCCGTGCCGTTCAGGCTGCCCGGCATCCCCACCAGCTTGAGAGTGTCGCCGAGCTTGCCGACCAGTGCCGGGGTGCTGTCAGCGGTGGCGCCGGACGACTGCCCGCCGGCCGGCTGGGCGGTGCTGCTGGAGCCGGTGCCCTTCGTGGGCGGCGCGAGCCCGGCCTTGTCGCCGGCTCCGTCCGAACCTCCGCATGCCACAAGAGTGGCGGTGAGCGTGACAACTGCGGCGGCAGCCGCGATGGAACGGCGCATGGAATCCCCCGTACGTTCCCGATGGACCAGGTGAACATGACGACTGATCCGGGTGAGAGTGTCGATGCCTGGAATCCTTGTACAGATCAGCGACGTGGGACATGGCGGTCCTGTAACCGAACGGCACCAGTAACCCAGCCGGACGTCGCACGTGTCCGGAAGGGCGCGCTACGTTGGGCCGATGCAGCCACAGCAAACTCCCATTTCAGCGCCTGTCCCGACGTCCCGCGAGGAGCACGGAACCCGTACGAGGACCGTGGTGCTCTGCCTCGTCGCCGGGCTCGTGCTCGGCGCCGCGGGGATGGGCGCCGCATGGGCGGTGAGCGGCGACTCCGGTGCCTCCCCTGCCGGCGGAACCCCGGCAGCGGACGCGCATGCGGCCTGCGAGGCGCTCGACGGGTTCGACCCGGCGAAGTACATAGCGAAGGGCTCCGCCGGTGAGGTCGCCATCAACCGGTACGCGGCCGCCGGGGCGCTGTCCGCGTCGGCGGCAGCGGGCGACGCGACGTACAAGGAGCTCGCCCGGACCATCCGCCGGTCCCAGGACCGCCACGCCCGGGTCTTCGACTTCGACGCGGCGGTGAAGAAGGATCTGGACCGGGCTCGCGAAATCTGCCGCGGCCTGTAGCCCGGACGTCGTGGGGGCACCACCCGCCGGAGCCGGGAGCAGCGCCGGTCGCGGGGCGGGATGCCGGGCGGTCTCGACGGGTGCCGTGCGAAGTCCGGTGCCGGCAGGACTTGTGCCGCGTCAGTGCTCCGGTCGGGGGTAGACGCGGGACATGGGTGCCGGATCGATGGAGGGAACCGTCATGGGGGAATCGCTGCGCGCCGTGGGCTGGGCGCGGTCGTTGCCTCTGGACAGCGAGGTGAAGGCCGCGCGGGAATGGGCGCGCGGCCACCTGGAGACACTTCCGTGGGCCGCGGGCGCCCCGGACGTGGTCGATGATGTACTGCTGACCGTCTCGGAGCTGGTCACCAACGCCCACGTCCACGCCGGCAGCAGCGCGCAGTTGGTGATGACCTGGGACGAGTGCTGTCTGCACGTGGCCGTCCACGACTCCTCGGCCACTCTGCCCACACCGCAGCCGCCGAGTTCCGAAAGGCCGGGCGGCCGGGGCATGTTCCTCGTCGATGCCCTGGCCGACGGCTGGGAGGCCCACCCCTGCGACGACGGCAAGATGGTGATCGCCTGCTTCCGCCCGCCCCTGGCCGGTCGGGACGCCGATTGACGTTGCGGAACCGGGTTGCCACCGGTCGTCCGTCGCATCCGGACGGCCGGCCACCGGTGCAGGCCCGCGCTTGCTCATCACGCGAAACCCCTGATTCGTGTGATGCCCGGGTATGTCCGGCGCGGCAGTCCTGCCGAGTCGGTGGTTCCCCATTCATGGTGGCATGTTCCTGCCATCTTGATCCCTGCGGAACTGTGTCTTCCCCTCAACTCGCCGGGTAGCGTTCCGAATTGCCGCCGAAAAGTCGGCGGAATTCATGTTCGTTTCCTGAAAGGAGTTCCCATGGAAGACCTCGGCGACCTCGAATTCAACCTCGACGACATTCCGGCGGACGTGTTCGAGCTGGCGGACAGCGGCCTCACGGTCGAGTCCCTCACCAGCGGTCACGGCCTGGCGGAGAACGGTGCTTCGGCGCCCAGCTGCGGCAGCTCCTGTTCGTCCCTGCCGTAGCCGGCGGGTGGGTGCCGGGATCTCGCGGTCCCGGCACCCACGGCTTCATCGATCCACGTCAGGGACTGAACGCGGGCTACGGGCAAGGGTGTGGCGTGACTTCGTACGCTGTCGGAACACTGTTCTTCGCGCGAGTGGGCGGACTTCCCGTGTCCGTCGTCGACCAGCTGACCCCGGGGCGGGCCTGGCGTCTGGCCGAGGAGGTCCTGGCGCTGGAAGAAGCCCTCTCGGCGGATGCCGAGGAATTGAGCGACCTGCTCTTCTCCGCGATCGGTGAACTCTCCGAACCCGCCCTCAAACCACGCCTGGTGGCTCTGCGGCGATGCATTCACCGCGGCCGATTCCCGGCGAAAAGTGAATGGTCCGACGAGATTTCGAAAGTCCTTCCCTCCACGGTTTCCTTACGGGTTCTGCAATGGCTCGACCGTAGACATCTGCACGAAAGCACGGTGAGCGCGCTCGCGTCGGCGATGGAGGCGGACGGCGCGGACGAAGGCAGGAACCTGCAACGCGTCGCCGCGCTCCCCGCGTTCCGGCACGCGCTGTCCCAGGCCAGCCCCGCGCTCCTCGACGAGCTGCTGCGCGCCGAGCGCGACCGGCTTTCGCCGCTCAGGCGGCGTACCTCGATCGGACTGACGAAATTCGTGTCCCGCGCCGCCACGAAGACCAGTCCGTACAGCACCTTCACCGCCACGGCGGCGGGCCTGTGGCACGAGGGCCACTCCCGCACCGCGCTCGCCTCGGACGGACGGGGCGGCCTGGGGTGCGTGCTCGAACTGGACCGGCTGGTCGTCGAGCAGGTCCTGCGTGCGCTGCTGGAGCGTGACCCGGCCGGGGCGGGGCTGAGGGTTCGCCGCAACCCCAGCCTCCAGGAGAGCGAAGGACGCTATACGTTCCTCGGCCGCAGGCCCGCGGAGTCGCTGGTGACGATCCCGGCGACCCCGCAGGTCGCGGCGTGTCTGCGGATCGTCGGCGACGGGTGCACGTCCGCGGAGCTCCGGGAGACGCTGGCGGAGCGCGCGGGCAAGCGGCCCGAGGAGGTGGCGGCCTTCTGCGGGCACCTGGTGCGGCTCGGAGTGCTGGAGTACGAGTCCCCGGTCGCCGACCACTCCCGGACCCCGCTCGGCGACCTGATCACCCACCTCGGCCGCGTCCGGCCCGGCACGCCTCTCCTGGGCCGACTCGACTTGCTGCACAGGGAGTTCGAGCGGGGGACCTCACCCGACGACATCACGGGCTACCGCGCGCAGCAGTCCCGCATCGCCGGGCTCCTCACGGAGATCGGCGCCGGTCTCGGGCTCGACTGGCCGGAGTCCTCGACCCTCGGGAAGATCGCCTTCCACGAGAACGCCGTGGTGCCGCACGGGCGGCTGAGCGCGTCGAAGGCCGCGTGGCGGCCCGTACTCGACGATCTGGATGTGCTGCGCCGCTGGCTCGGGCTGCACGACCGGATGCTGCCGGTACGGCTGGCCCTGGCCCGGTACGCGGAGCACCGGTTCGGCGCGGCGGCGACCGTGTCCTTCCTCGCACTCCACGCGGCGGTCCAGGCCGACCTGGCCCTGCCCGACGACGAGTGCCCCGACTGGCTGCGGCCCCTGCGTCCGTACCTCCAGCTCAGCAGCCCCGTACCGGCCGATGCGCTGGAGCGCAGCCCGGTGCCCGAACTCGCTCTGCTGCACCGGCTGCGCCGGCAGTCGGTGGCGACCGTGCTCTCGGGGGAACGTCACGGCACGGTGATCCGTACCGACCCCAAGCTCCTCGTCGAGCTGACCGAGGACCGGCCGGCGTGGGTGCGCACCCCTGGGTCGGTCGGCTGTTACCTCCAGCTCCTGGACGAGAGCGAGGAGGGCGGGCCGTTGCGCGCCGTCGTCAATACCGTCAGCGGCGGGTTCGGGAAGGGGCAGGGCCGGTGGTCCCGGTTGCTGTCCCAGGCGGGCGGCGACCTGCCCGGGGCGCGGCGGCCGGACGACGGCGGGCCCGGACAGGGGCCGTTGCTCGCCGAGCTGTCCGGGACCTTCGGTGTCTCGGTCAATCTGCGGGACCCCGTCGCACCGTACGAGATCGACTATCCGTACACCACCAGCACCCGCCCGGCGGCCGAGCGCATTCCGCTCGGTGATCTGGTCGTGCGCACCGACCCGTCCAGCGGGCTGCTCGAGCTCGTCTCCGGCAGCCGGGACCTGCCGGTCCGGCCCGCGCACCTCGGCATGATGGCGGATCCGCTGCTGCCGCCCGCGGCCCGGCTGATGCTCGCGGCCTTCGGCCAGTCGTATCTGCTGCACCCGAGCCTTTCGCTGCTCAAGCCCGCCTCCGCCGCCGAGTCCCCCGAGGTGGAGCTGGTTCCGCGCGTCGAGGTGGGGCGGCTCGTGGTGCAGCGGGCGGAGTGGTCGGCCCCGGCCGGTCTGGTGCCGGTGCAGCGCCCCGGCGAACCGGATGCGGAACACCTGCTGCGCCTGGCCCGCTGGCTGCGCGCGCACGGGATACCCCGGCGCTGCTTCGTACGGCTCCGGTCGAGCGACGGCGACTGGGTGAGCAGTGTCTTCGCCAAGTCCCGCAAGCCGATGTACCTCGATCTCTCCAGCGTGTCGATGCTGGCCGTGTTCCGCCATATGACGAAGGGGTTCACCGGCCGGGTCGCCTTCGAGGAGGCGCTGCCCGACCCCGCCGCGGCCACCGCCGCCGTCTGGGGCGAGGCCAGGGTGACCGAGTGCGTCGTCGAACTGTCGTCGGAGGATGGGCGATGAGCGAGGAATCGTGGACAGGAGATGGCGGATGGCTGAGTGCCCATCTCTTCCACCAGGGTGATCTCAGCACGGTGCTGGTGGATCTCGTGGGCCCGCTCGTCGACGAACTGCGGGTGCGCTCGCTCGCCGACCACTCCTTCTTCCTGCGCTACTGGGACGGTGGCCCGCACATCCGGTTGCGCGTGCTGCCCAGGGACCCGTCGGTGGCCGCCGAGACGGCCCGCCTGATCGAAGACAGGGTCCGCGCCCACTTCGGCCGGTACCCCGCACCCGATGTGCTCGGCCAGGAGGCGTATCTGCGCTCCGCGCGGGAGATCGGCGCCTGGGAGGGCGTGGTTCCCACACAGCTCATGTACCCCAACAACTCCGTGCGGTTCATCCCGTACGCGCGGGAGTACGGCCGGTACGGCAGTGGCAAGGCGATCGAGGCGGTGGAGGAGCACTTCGTCGAGTCCAGCGCGCTGGCACTGACCGTGCTGCGGACCGAGCCGGGCCGGAACAGGCGTGAGACCGCTGTGCTGTGCTACGTGATGCTGGCCTGGTTCCTCGCGTCCGACGACGTACTCGCTCTGGCCTGGCGGCAGCTCGCCAAGGCGCCGCCGTCCGCCGACGACGCACGGGCGCTGTACGAGCGTCAACGCACGCAGGTGCTCACCCTGGCCGCCCGCATGCGCACAGCGGCACAGGGGTGGCGGAAGCTGCCTGCCGGGAGCACGCTCCGGCAGTGGGCCTCCTCGGTGTCGCGGGTCGTGGACCTGCTGCGGACGCACCATGACGAGGACGGTGGCGCGACGCCGTCCGCCGAGAGCGTCGCCGATCTGTGCGCGCACCTCTTCGCCAACCGCATCGGTGTACGGATCGATGCCGAAGGATCGCTCCGCTATCTGGCCGCCCGCGCGATCACGGAGCCCGCCGCACTCGAGGGGGCATGATGTGGCGCAGCTTTCACGTCCACTACTACGAGCAGGACAGGAACGCGCTGCTCCTGGACGCGGTGCGGCCGTTCGTGGAGCGGATAGCGCCTCGGGTGAACGGGGTCCACTATCTGCTCCACTGGCTGCGCGGACCGCACGTACGTCTCCATGTGGACGCCGCGCCGGAGGTGTTCGACTCACTGGTGCTGCCCGCGCTCGACGAGCTGGTACGCGGCCATCTGGCCGCGCATCCCTCGACGGCCGTGGTGGACACGGCGGCGATGCTCGCGCAGCACGAGCGTCTTGCCGGGCTGGAGCATGAGGCGGGTCCGCTCTCCCCGCTGCTCCCCGACAACACCGTCCTCGAGGCACCGTACGATCGCAGGCTGCATGTCCACGGCGGGCCGCAGGCGGCGGACCTGCTCGCGGACTTCTACAACGAGACGACGCCCTTCGCCTTCGAGATGACCGAACGGCTGCGGGATGGCGCGCAGTTGGCGGGGCTCGCCTTCGACACGATGATCGCTTCGGCGCACGGGCTCTCCGGTGTGGAGTTGCGGCAGGGGTTCGTTTCGTTCCGGTCCCACGCGGAGGCGTTCCTGTCCTGGTGGCCGGAGGCCGAGGGGCTGCGGGAGGCGTGGGACCGGCACTACGCGGCGCACTCCGGCCTGCTGGCCACGCGGGTGCGGGCGGTACTCCGGGCGGTGGAGGGCGCCGCCACCGGGGAGGCGGCGGGCGCCCACGGGTCCGGCCTCGTGCCGCGCTGGCTGGCCGCGGCGGACCCTGTGCTGCGGCGCGGCCGGGCTCTGATCGCGGCGGGTGACCTCTCCATGGATCCCCCGTGGGCGGGGCGGACGTCGCTGGACGACGCGGAGGTCGCGGAGCTGGCCCGTAGGAGTACGTTCCACAACCACCGGCGGCCGGAGGGCATCGAGGTGGACCGGCTCTGGTTCGACCAGTACCGGCTGACCCTCAACTACACGTATCTGCACCTGACCCGGCTCGGGCTCTCCCCGGTCGAGCGGTTCCTGCTGTGCCATCTCGCTGCCAACACCGCGGAGGACCTGTACGGGGTGCCCGCCACCGATGTCCTGCTGCCCGCCCCGGGCGAGCCGGTGTTCTCATGAGCGGCGCCCGCGTCCGCAGGATCGTGCGGCTGCGCGACGGAGTGAGCGCGGTGCGCTCGACAACCGGCGTCACCGCGCTCACCGCCTGGCCGCACGTCGGGCCGGTCGGCCGTCTCTCGGACGGACAGCGGGCCGCGCTGCGGACCTTGTCGGCGGACACCGCGCCCGAGGACCTCGTCCCGCTCTGTCCGGCCGAGGAGGCGGCGGAGCTGCTGACACGGCTGCGCGCGGGCGGCTGGCTGATCAGCACGGTCGTCGGCGGCGACGGCACTGTGCTGTTCACCACCCGGCACCTGTGGCCGCCGAGGAAGCCCGCCCCGCCGGCCGAGCCGCGCAGGCTCTCCCGCTTCGCCGCGGTCCGCCGTGACGGTGACGCGTTCGTGGTCGAGTCGCCCGTCGCCTCGTGCGTCCTGCGGCTGTACGACAGCCGGCTCGTCGAGACGGTCGTCACGGCCGGGTCCCGGTCCCCGGCCGGTCCCGGTCTCCCCGCCGCACTGGTGGAGCTGCTGCTCGACGACCTGGCCGACGGCGGCTTCCTCGCCTCCGCCTCCGAGACCGGCACGCTGGGCGGTGCCCAGTGGAGCCCGCACGAGCTGGCCTTCCACCACGGCAGCAGGCTGCGGCGCGATCACCGGATGGGCGAGGACTTCGGCGGCACCTACTGGGCGCGCGGCACCTTCCCCGCTCCCCCGGGCGCTCATCCCGTGTGGACGTCGGGCGAGATCGGGCTGGCGCGCCCCGATCCGCTGCGGCTGCGTGCCCAGGACCCGCCGCTGTCCGCCGTCATGGAGGACCGGCGCTCGCTGCGCGCCTACGACGACGCGCAGCCGCTCACCGCCGAGCAGCTGGGCGAGTTCCTTTTCCGGACCGCACGGGTGCGCGCCACCGGTACGGACCAGGGCCTCGATGTCTCCGACCGGCCGCATCCGGGCGGCGGCGCGGCCCATGAGCTGGAGCTGTATCCGCTGGTGCACCGGGTGCGCGGGCTGGAGAGCGGGCTGTACCACTACGACCCGTACGGCCACCGGCTCAGCCGGGTGCCCGCGAGGACCGGGGATGTGCGCCGTCTGCTGGACGCCTCGGCCGCCGGGATGACGGGAGGCGCCACCCCGCAGGTGCTTCTGGTGCTGGCCAGCAGGTTCGGGCGGCTGGCGTGGAAGTACCGCGCGATGGCGTACGCGCTGACGCTCAAGCACGTCGGCGTCCACTACCAGAACATGTATCTCGCGGCGACGGCCATGGGGCTCGCCCCGTGCGCCCTGGGTGTCGGGGACTCGGACGCGTTCGCCGCCGCGACGGGGCTCGATGCCCTGGCGGAGACGAGTGTCGGGGAGTTCGCGCTGGGCAGCCGCCCCCGCACCACGCACGAGGAGACCGGATGAGGCCCAGGATCGGGGACGACGTCCTCTTCGCTCCGGTGCCCGGCGGGGTGGCCCTGAT
Organism: Streptomyces sp. NBC_00708; assembly: GCA_036226585.1. Taxonomy (GTDB): domain Bacteria; phylum Actinomycetota; class Actinomycetes; order Streptomycetales; family Streptomycetaceae; genus Streptomyces. Next base: position 7,221,292 of record CP108997.1, on the reverse strand, counting down.
GGGCGCCGCGGGCGAGCTGACGCTGAAGGGGGCACATGTCGCCGCCCTCGTGGAGCGGCTCGCGCCGCAGCTGGACGGACGCCGCACGGTCGAGGAGCTGACCGCCTCGCTGCCGGCCGGGCACCGCACGGTGGTCACCGAGCTGATCGGCGTACTGGGCGAGCGGGGTCTGGTGTACGACGCGCATCGCCCCGCGCGGGACGGTGCGCGGTTCACCGGGGGCACCGCACTGGTCATCGGCGCGGGCCCGGTGGCCGACGCCTGTGTGCGGGCCCTGGCCCACAGCGACGTCAGCGAGGTGATCGCCGCCGCGCCGGGCGCCGGGGTACCGGAGGGCACCGGCTTCGCCCTGCACCTCTTCGGCCACGGGGAGCTGTCCGGCGCCCGTCGCACCGCCGAGGAGTGCGCCGCACGCGGCATCCCTCTCGTCCAGGTGCTGCTCGGCGGGTCGTGCGCGCTGATCGCTCCGCGCGACGGATTCGACTGGGATGCGGTGTGGCAGCGCATGCTCCCCGCCGAACGACGGGGCTTCCAGGTGGCGCCGGAGCCCGCCGCGACGGACGCCGCCTGCCGGGTCCTCGCCAACCACCTCGCCTTCCGCCTCTTCCGGCTCGTGGAGGCCGGGGAGGCCGGGGCAGCCGGGGAGGCGCACGGCGACACGCGGCTCGGCTCCTTCGACCTGGACACCCTGGAACTGACCCGGCACACCGTCCTTCCCACGCCGCCGGCCGGTACCGGCCGGCCCCGCTCCCCGGCCGCGTTCGAGGACGCGGTACGGGTGTTGCGCGGTGAGCCCCGGTGCGGCGAGGAGGAGTTCTCCGCCCGGGTCGTGACGGCCATCGACGCGCGGTTCGGGGTGGTCCTGAGCCTCGGCGAGGACGACCTTCCGCAGGTTCCGCTGCGCCGGACGCGTGCCGTCGTCGTGGATCCCGCTTCTCCCGGCCGGACGGTCACCGTGTCGGCATGGGGAGCGGACTTCGCCACGGCTCGGCACAGGACCGCCATGCTCGCGCTCGGCGTGCACCGCTCCCTGTCCTTCGACGCGCCGTGGGCCTGGGGGCTGCGCCTGCGCGACGGTGCACCGTGCCGCGTCGACGCACCCGCCCTGGAGTCCGCGCCGGTGGGCGTCGGCCTCGACTGGCCCGAGATGGTCACCGATGCGCTGCTCGCCCGCTGTCGCCAGGAGCTGATCGCCGGTGCGGTCGCGGCACCGGGCGCCGGCGTCGCTCCCGCTACCGCCCCGGGGCCGCTCGCCGGCGTCCCGATCCCCGCGCCCGGCCGCGACGAAGACCGGGTCGCGGCCCACCGGCTGCGTCTTCTCGCCGTGCTCGGGCTCGACGTACGGCTCCTCGATGTGACCGCGGCCGCCGGAGTCCCGGCCGTCGCCGCGGTCGTCGACGGGGCCGTCCATCAGCTGGTGTGCCGGCCGCGCCGCGCCGATGCCGTCCGCGACGTGCTGGCGGAACTGCTCGTCGCCGTGCAGTCCGGGCAGGCGCCTGTCGCACTCCTCACCGGGATCGGTACGGCCGAGGCCCCCGCCCGCGCTGCCGGCGGCGAGGACATCGTCGCCGGTGCGGTCGCCGCGCTGCGGCGCTCGGGCCGGGAGCCCGTGCTCGTCCCGCTCGACCACGATCCGGCGCTCGGCCGGATCCTGCCCTGTGTCGGAAAGGTCGTGCTGGTCGATGCGTGAGCCCCTGCTCCCGGTCCGGGTCGTCGGCGACGGCGTGCTCCGTACCGCTGTGGACGCCGCACTCACGAAGTCGGAGTCCCCTGCGGCCGGCCTGCGGGCCGTGGTCGTCGTCTCGGACGCCTGGGAGTCCGACCCGCTCGCACGGGCGGGCGACCTCTCCGTACCCGTGCTGCCCATCGGAACCGAGCCGGGCCACGTCGTGATCGGACCGCTCACCACACCGGGCATCCCCGGCTGCTGGACCTGCGCCGCACTGCGCCGGGAGCGCAACCACCCCGGGCGCGCCGCGGTGCGCGCCCGGCACGGGGACGCCCTGGCGAGCCGTCCCTCCTCCGCGCTGAACGGCTTCGCCGCCGACGCCGTCGGTGCCCTGGTCGCCGCGGAGATCGCCGCCCTGTCCGGCGGCGGGGCACCGCGCACCAGGGGTGCGTTCCTGCGGGTCGCCCTCGCGGATCTCACCGTACGCACGCATCGGGTGCTGGCCGACCCGCTCTGCCCCCACTGCGGTGTACTGCCCGACGACACGGCAAAACGGGCCACGATCGTGCCGGAGCCACGTACGAAGCCCCACCCCGGCGCCTTCCGGCTGCGGTCGGCCGGCCATGAACACCGCTCGCTGCTCGGCCACTTCGTCGATTCGGAGTCCGGTCTCATCGGCGAGGTCCGCACCGGTGACGAGGGCGGGCTGCCGGTCGCCCGTGCCCCGCTGGCGATGCGCGGCACCACGGCGCAGGAGGCGGGCTGGGGCCGGAGCGACACCTACCGGGCCAGCGAGCTGACGGCGGTCCTGGAGGCGGTCGAGCGGTGGGGCGGGCTGCAGGCCGGCGGGCGGCGCACCACCGTGCGCGGCTCCTACCGCGCGCTGCGCGAGGACGCCGTCCATCCCCCGTCGCTCGGGCTGTACGGCGCGGAGCGCTACGCGGAGCCCGGCTTCCCCTTCGTCCCCTTCCACGAGGACCTCGAACTGCGCTGGGTGTGGGCCCACTCCTTCGCCCGGGGCCGCTCCGTCCTCGTACCGGAGACGTATGCGTACTACGGCGCGCATGTGCTGCACCGGGACGAGCCGAGGCTCGCGTACGAGATCTCCAACGGCTGCGCGCTGGGGAGTTGCCGGGAGGAGGCGATTCTCTACGGGCTCCTGGAGGTGGCGGAGCGCGATGCGTTCCTGATGGCGTGGTACGCCCGCAGGCCGCTGCCCCGCGTCGACCTCGCGTCGGCGGCCGACCCCCGGGTACGGCTGCTCGCGGCGCATCTGGAGGAGGAGACGGACCGCACCGTGACCGTCCTGGACACCACCGTCGAGCAGGGGATCCCCTGTGTGTGGGCGATCGCCGTCGACCGCACGGACGACCCCGGTCGGGCCAGGGCGCTGTGTGCCGGCGGATCGCACATCGACCCGGAGCGGGCGGTGCTCAACGCCCTGTGCGAGCTGGGCCCGATCCTGGCGAGCGTCGACCGCGCCTACCCGGGGCAGCGTGCGCGGGTGTCGGAGATGGCGGGGGACTCCGGGCTCGTACGGACGATGGGTGACCATTCGCTGCTGTACGCGGACGCCTCGGTCTTCTCCCGGCTGGAGTTCCTGTTCTCATCGGGGCGGAGCGTGACGCTTCCCGCCATGGTGCGGCGCAGTGTCCCCGTCTCCCCCACCGACCTCACCGAGGACGTCCTGCGGACCGTGCGGCGGTATCTGGACACCGGGCTCGATGTGCTGGTCGTCGACCAGACCACCCCTGAGCAGGAGGGTGCGGGGCTCTCCTGCGTCAAGGTGATCGTCCCGGGCACGCTGCCGATGACCTTCGGGCACGGGATGCGCAGGGTGGAGGGGCTGCCCCGGCTGTTCGACGTGCCCCGGCTGCTCGGTGATCCCTCTCCGCCGTCGTCGGGCGGGGACCTCAACCCCTTTCCGCACCCGTTCCCCTGACGGGTCCCGGCCTCCATTCGCGCCATCCGTACGAGAGGGACTGAGGTACCACCCGATGACCACGACCGGTGAGCAGGCCGCCGTCGCCTACCCCTTCCACCCGCCGCGGGGTGTGCGCATCGATCCCGAGTTCGCCCGGTTGCGCGGCCGGCGGCCGCTGGCCAGGATCACCATGCCGTACGGCGGTGAGGCATGGCTGGTGACCCGGTACGAGGACGTCAGGACCGTGCTGGCCGACAGCAGGTTCAGCAGGGCCGCCACGCTCGGCAAGGACGTGCCCCGGCTGGTTCCGCTGGTGCAGCAGGTGTCGAGCATCCTGACGATGGACCCGCCCGATCACACCCGTCAACGGCGCCTGGTGGCGAAGGCGTTCACCGCTCGGCGGATGCGCGAGCTGCGGCCGAGAGTGGAGTCCTTCGTCGGTCAGTTGATCGACCGGATGGTCGCCAAGGGCCCGTCGGCCGATCTTGTGGCGGGTCTCACCAGGCCTCTTCCGGTGCTGGTGATCTGCGAGCTGCTGGGGGTGCCGTTCGCCGAGCGGCGGCTGTTCTATCTCTGGTCGGAGGCGATGCGCTCCACCGGGGCCGACGCGGTCGCGAAGATGCGCAGGGCGGGCCGGCTGCCCTGGGACTACCTCGCGGAACGGATCGCCGTCGAGCGCGAGAACCCCTCCGACAATCTGCTGGGGACGCTGGTCCGGGCGCGGGACGACGAAGACCGGCTCAGCGAGCAGGAGTTGGTGAGCTTCGCCGTCACTCTGCTGCTGGCAGGTCATGAGACGACGACGGATGAGCTGGGCAACTTCGTCTACACGCTGCTGACCCATCCGGAGCATCTGGAGCGGCTGCGTGCGGACCCCGCGCTGCTCGAACCCGCGGTCGAGGAACTGCTCCGCTATGTGCCGATCGGCACGCTGTCCGGATTCACCAGGATCGCCACGCAGGACGTACGGCTCGGTGGCGGGCTGGTGCGGGCGGGTGAGGCGGTGGTGGTGCAGGCGGACTCGGCCAACCATGACGAATCGGTGTTCGAGAACCCGGAGGAGCTGGACTTCGACCGGGTCAACAACCGTCATCTGGCCTTTGGTTACGGCCCGCACCGGTGTCTGGGTGCCCAGTTGGCGCAGATCGAGCTGCGGGCCGCGATCGGGGCACTGATCACCCGGCTGCCCGGCCTCGCGCTGGCTGTTCCGGAGCACGAGGTGCCGTGGAAGCTGGGCCGCTCCGCTCTGGGCCCGGAGGCGCTGCCGGTCACCTGGTAGAACGGCGGCTCGTCCGGCGGATGGCGGCCGGCCGCTTCAGAAGTCGGCGCCGAGGGCCCGGACGACCTCGGCCACATGGGCCACATACGCGTCGGCCAGGGCGCGCGCGTCGGCCGCGGGAATCGCGTCGGTCCGGTAGCGCAGCACGCCGCCGACGGCCGGATGCGGCCAGAGTTCCACAGTCAGCTCGGGTCCCGCGTTCACCGAGGGAATCCGGATCAGCTCGGCATCCGCCTCGCCCAACCGCAGTGTGGTGGGCGGGAGTTCCTCCTGAAGCAGATACGCCTGCAGCAGGGGGTGGCGCCGGTGTCCGGCGGGGAGCTCGGGCATCACCGCCCCCATCGGCACCAGGGGCGGCCGCATCGCCGTCCGCAGTTCGGCGGCGGCCGCGACGGCCAGCTCGGCCGGGCTCGTGGCCGTGGCGGGCAGCCGCAGCGGGAGCAGCCCCGCCATGCAGCCGACGAGCCCGCTCTCGTCCTCGGTGTAGCGGCCGCTCACCGGGACCGCGACCGCCGGGTCGGGTGCCCCCGTACAGGACCGCAGCAGCATGACGTACGCGGCGTAGAAGACCGACATGGCCGTGCCGTGGACGGTGGCCGCCGCCGCGCCCACGTCCGCCAGCATCCGCGCGTCGATCGCGAGGGGCACCTCGGCGGCGGGCCCGGTCCACGGCAGGCCGTCCCGTGCGAGGGGGAAGGCCAGCTCAGGGGCGTCGGCCATCCTCCTGCGCCGGGCCCAGACCGCCTTGGGCAGCAGCTCGCGGTGCTGCTCACGGTGGGCGGCGATGATACGGAAGTACGAGGGCGGCGGCGCGGCCGAAGGTATCCGGCCGTCGGCCAGCACCGCGTAGGTGGAAGCGAGTTCTTCGCTGAACAGCCGCGCCGACCAGCCGTCGAAGAAGATGTGATGGGCGCTGATCGCGAGGACCGCGTCGTCGCTGCCCGCCACCGGGAAGAGCTCGGCCCTGATCGGGCTTCTGGCCGCCAGGTCGAAGGGGCGCATCGCCGCCGTGGTGGCCGCGTGCTCCGCGGTGGCCAGGTCGGCGCTCGTACCGTGCCGCCGCAGCAGTCCCCTCGCCTCGCTCGCCGGCAGGACGCGCACCGATGGCCGGTCGGGGTCGTCGCCGAACCGGACGCGCAGCACCTCGTGACGGGCGACCAGGTGGTCCAGGGCGGCAGCCAGCAGGGCGGGGTCGGTCTTGCCGCGCAGCCGGTAGACCACGGGCACCACGGCCTCGTCGAGGCGGCTGCCGCCCCGCATCGCCGTCCAGAAACTGCCGAAGATGAAAGGGAGTTCCTTCGGCACGTACCCGGTCTCGGGGCCGGGGTCCGCCTCCGTCGCTCCCCCGTCGTCCGGTGCCGGGGCGGCCGGGGCGTCGGCGAGGAGTCCGGCGATGCGGCGAGGTGTGCGGGCCCGGAAAATGTCCGCCGGGCCGATGCCCCGGGCGTGCAGCCGGCCGAGCCGGGTGGCCAGGCGCATGGCGGTCAGTGAGGTGGCGCCCCGGTCGAAGAGGTCGTCGCCGGGGCCGACGGGGTAGCCCAGCAGTCCGGACGCGACCGCGCGCACGGCTTCGGTGAGCCCTTCGCCGTCCGGCTGCCCGGCCCGCGCACCCGTCCCGCCCTCGTCCACCGGCCCGCCGGCGTGCTCCGTTTCACGGTCCGCCACGAGAGCGGCCAGCGCCCGCTGGTCGGCCTTGCCGTTCGCCGTGAGGGGGAACTCGTCGACGGCGAACCACAGATCGGGGACGAACCCCGCGGGCAGCGCCTCGGCCACCGCTTCCCGCACCCGGGCGGGTGGCACCGTGCCGTCGGGCGCCCGGTAGAACGCCGCCGTCCTGGTCGCGCTGGGCGCCCCGAGCGGCAGCCCCAGCACCACACAGCGCCCCACTCCGGGCACCCGTTCGACGATGCGCTCGATCTCCTCGGGCTCGATCCGCAGCCCGCGCACCTTCAACTGGCGGTCCGCACGGCCCGCGAAGAGCAGTTCACCGTCCGGCCCGATCCTCGCGAGGTCGCCAGTGAGGTACGCCCGTACGGTGGCGCCGTCCGTGTCGGTGATCGTCACGAAGCGCCGGGCGGTCTCCGTATCGGACCCCAGGTAGCCGAGAGACACCCCGTCCCCGCTGACGGCGATCTCGCCGGTTTCTCCGACGGGGACGATACGGCGCCGCTCGTCCAGGAGGTGGATGTCGGTGTTCGTCACGGGGGTCCCGATGGGCACGTCGTCGCCGGCCCTGTCCGCGCTGGCCGGCCAGAGCGTGGTGTTGATGGTGTTCTCGACGGGCCCGTACGCGTTGACCAGCCGGAGGCCGGGGTGGGCGAGCAGACAGCGCCGTACGTGGTCCGCCGAGAGGCGCTCGCCCCCGACGAAGAGCAGGGTGAGACCCGCGAGTGATCCGGGGTCGTCGTCCACGAGCATGGCGAAGACGGGGGTGGCGGCGGAGAGGACGGTGACGCCGTCGCGGACCAGTTCGCGCAGGTGCGCTCCGGTGAGATACGTGTCGTCGAAGAGCACGCAGGTGCCGCCGTTGATGAGCGTCACCCACAGTTCGAGCGCGAAGACGTCCCAGGCCGTCGAGGAGAGCTGAAGGGATGTCAGGGGGCCGTCGTGGAGGCGTCGTACGTCGATCGCGGTGCGGGCGACGCCCCGGTGCGGTGCGAGTGCCGCCTTCGGTGTGCCCGAGCTTCCCGAGGTCAGGAAGACGCAGAACGCGTCGGTTCCGGTGCCGGCCGGCGCGGGGGTGCGGGGCGCGTGGGACGCGCTCGCCGCGCGCAGCTCCCGGATCGTGTGCGGGGTGAGGCGGTGCGCGGCGCCGGTCTGCCGGACGAGCTGGGCGCACCGGGCTTCCGGCCAGTCCACCGGTGCGCACGCGTAGACGGCGCCCGCCTTCAGCAGGCCGAGGAGGGTGATGACCGTGTCCGGGGTGCGCTCGGTGCGGACGACCACCACGTCGCCGGGTGCGATGCCCCGGGTGGTGAGGGCTCCGGCCATCCGGTTGGCCGCCGCCACCAGTTCGGCGTGGGTGAGCGTGCCGTCGCGGTGGCGCAGGGCCGGTGCGTCGGGGTGCTCGGCCGCGACCCGGTCCAGCAGGACCTCGATGCGGTCGCCCGCGGTGTAGGGGGAGCGTGGGCCGCGCAGGACGGACGGCTCGGGGGTGGCCGGGGTCTCGGTTTCCTCCATGCATCGCACACTAGTTGGATACACCGGAACGGCGGGCGGCTTTCGCCGGGACCGCCGTCGCCGGGTTCTTCTCCCGTACCCCTGTTGTTCGCCCGGCCTGACTACTCTCCACTCGCCCGGTCCGGCCCAGGAGAGGTACGTCATGAGCACCCCGGTCCACCGCACCCCGACTCGGCAGCCGGCGACAGTCCTGCCCCAGGCCCGGCAGCACCGGGACCGGAGCCGGACCGGAGCGCCGTCCCTCATGTCGCCGGACCACCCCCTCCTCTCGATTCAGTCGAGCCTCGGCAACCGGGCCGCGATCGTGGCGGTGCAGCGCGCGGGCGAGAACGGCCGGGGGAATCAACCGGAGAACGCCGCCCCGCCCCCCGCGCGCAAGAGCTATCGCGACCGGATCGCCGCGATCCTCGACAAACTCAAGAAGAACCTCGAACTCATCGACACCTTCGTCAAGGGCGTCCATGTCCCCGCCAACGCGGGTTTCGCCCAGCAGGCCTCGGCGACGGCGAGCGACGGCCTCAAACACTCCACCAGCGCATCCGGGACCGCCGCCGCGTCGGAGAACCTCGTCACGGAGACCGCCGGCGCCGTGCTCAGTGGTATGGAGGCGGTCAAGGCCAGGAAGGACGCCACGAAGCACAAGGACGGGGCCGCGTTCCACACGGCGGACAAGAAGGCCAACTCCAAGACGGCCGACGCGGTCATCGGCGCCGCCGGCGCGGGGAACTACGCCCTCGGCATCGCGAAGGAACTGACCAAGGCGCAGATGGCGGCGCACGCCGCGACGGCGTCCGAGGCGAGCGGTATCGGCTCCAGCGTCGTCGGAGCGGTGAAGGGCGCCCGCGCGGCGACGCGTGTCGGGCTGACCGCTCGCAAGTACCGCGCCCTGAAGAAGCTCGAACGGCACGACCGCACCGACGAGGGGGCCATGGCCCGGCTGAACCGGGCACGGCTGGACGCGGAACAGGCCGCGGACGACGCGTACGTCGCGCTGGACGGCCACTGGGACCATGAGAGCGAGGACCGGATGGCGCGCGTTTCCGACGCCATCGACGCGGCCTGGGCGGCGACGGGCGCCGCTCGTGACGCGGCGACCGACATCCGGCGCGCCGAAGACGCCAACACGATGAACACCGTGCACGGGTACGCGCTGGGCAAGCAGCGCAACAAGCTGGGCAAGCAGGCGTTCACCGCCGTGGGCGAGTCCACCAAGGCCGCCGGCGGCATTGTGACGGCGGTGGCCGCCACGGCGGGAGGAGCCGGACTGGCGAGCAATCCGGTCGGCTGGGGCCTGGCCGCCGGGGCAGCCGGCCTGATCCTCGGCGTCACCGCCTACAAGGCCGGCCGCGCGGGCATGAAACGTTACGAGGGGGCCCGCCACCCGGAACGCTGGTCGGCGGACGAGACCCCGGCCGCGCCCGCCTCCCGGCCGGATGCGCTGAAGGAGGCCCTGAAGTTCTGGAAGAAGGTGGAGAACGGGGAACGCCAGGCCATGGCGCGCAAGATCTACGGGCTGGCGGCGGGCACGGAGATCGACGGAAGCGGCGAGACATCGGCCGCCATGCGGGACTCGGCCAGGGCCCTCCTCGTCGCTCTGAAAGCCGGCCCCTCCCACCACCGCCAGACCCCACAGGAGTGGGCCGACTCCCTCAACGACGCGGCGAAGAGCGCCGCGTGGGTCAAGGAGATAGCGGAGCAGCTGTCCTCGGCCTGACGGACCCGTTGCCCCGGCGCGTCCCGCGCGCGACGGGGGCCGTCATCGGGCGGCCCTGCGGTGGCGGGTGAGGACGGCGGCGCCGACCCGCTCGGCGGCCAGGCATTCCAGCTCTGCGTGGCGGCCCTCGACGGGGAAGAGCCGCCGTCCGGTGCCGAGGACGGTGGGGAAGGTCAGCAGCCGGTACTCGTCGACCAGGTCCGCGGCCATCAGCCGGTCCACGACGCTCAGACTGCCGGTGACGACCACGTCCCGCCGCTCGCGCTCGACGGCGTCGGCCAGGTCGCCTTCGAGCAGCCGGGAGTTCGCCCATGCCGATGTGTCGTCGTCGCGCAGTGTGCGGGAGGCGACGAGCTTCGGGACGGCGTTCATCCGGGCCGAGAACGGGTCGTCGCGTCCCGGCCAGATCCGCGAGAACAGCTGCCAGGTGGCGCGCCCGAGGAGCAGCACCCCCTCGTCCAGCGTGCTCCCGAGCCGGAACTTGTCCCCTGCGACGGCCTCCGGGCCGTACCGGAAGGCCCAGCCGCCCAGCGGCGTGCCGGCGGACCCGTCCGGGTCGGACACGATGCCGTCCAGGGTGATGAACTCGATGACGATGACGCTCATGAGGAGACTCCTTCGGTTCGGTGCTCACCGGTATGTACCGGCCGCACCGCCCCGGCTCATCGCTGCCGGCCGAACTCGTTCAGGAAAATCTCTCCCGGCAGCTCGAAGGCCTCGAAAACGCGCGGATCGGCGAACACGACGTTGCGCGCGATGCGGCCCTCGGTGACGGTGAAAACCTGCAAGGTGTGCAGCCGGTGCCCGCCGCCGGGTCCCGGCGCGTAGGCGGCGAGCGCGGGCTGTCCGTTGGCGGTGAGCTCCCGCATGCCCCAGCCACTGCCGCGCATCCGGAACACCCGCTCCATGAATCTGCCGTAGTCCCGGCTGCCCCGGTACCACAACGGCACCGGGGGCATCTCCAGCACCGCGTCGTCGGCCAGCAGCCGCACCAGCGCGGGCACGTCCGCCGCCTCGAACGCCCGCATGTACCGCGCGATGACCGCGCGCACCTCGGGATCGTCGGGCTCGCCGACCTCACCGGCGTCGCCCACGTCGGCAAGGGCGGCGCGCGCCCGCTGCAACGCGCTGTTGACCGCCGCGACCGTGGTCCCCAGTTGCTCGCCGACCTCGGCGGCGGTGAACTGCAGGACGTCGCGCAGCACCAGTACCGCCCGCTGCCGCGCCGGGAGCACCTGCACCGCGGCCACCCACGCCAGTCTCAGGTCGGCCCTGGCCTCCACGTCGAACCGCGCGTCAGGGAACGGGTGCAGCCAGGGCACGTCCGGGGCCGGAGTCAGGGGCGCCCCGGGGTCGCCGCTCGGTGCGCCCAGCCCGGAGGGCAGCGGACGGCGCCCGCGGCCCTCCAGCGCGGTGAGGCACACGTTGGTCGCGATCCGGTACAGCCAGGTCCGTACCGCCGCGCGTGCGGGGTCGTAGCGGTCACGGGCCTTCCAGGCGCGCAGCAGCGTCTCCTGCACCAGATCCTCGGCGTCGTGCACCGATCCCGTCATCCGGTAGCAGAACGCCACCAACTCACCCCGGTGCGACTCGAATTCCACGGAGCCATCATGCTGTATCCGGTCCCACCCCGGACCGCTACCGCGGTGTCGGCACCGTGGGCAGGTACCGGGGCGCGTGCCTGCCGTCCAGCCGGTGCTCCACCGCCGCGCCGAGGGACAACAGGTCGGCGTCCTGGCCGTCGCCGGCCATCAGGAGCAGCCCCACCGGCAGCTCGCCCACGAATCCGGCGGGCACCGACAGCGAGGGGTACCCGGCGACAGCGGCGGGGGTGGACGACGGGATCACGTCGTTGTCGCCGCGGCCGCAGTCGGTGGTCCACGCGGGCGGGTTCGCCGGGGAGGCGATGGCGTCCAGACCGTGCGCGGCCATGACCTCGTCGATGGACCGGCGGGACAGATCCGCCAGCTCCGTGCGCATCGCCACGTACTCCGGATCGGTGGTGGACGGTGCCGCGAGGGCCTGTTCGAAGAGTTCCTGTCCGGCGAAGCAGGTCTGTTCCTGCGGGTGGGTCCGGTTGAACTCGATCAGCCCGGCCAGATCGCGCGGGCCGTTCCGGGTGGCGAGGTAGGCGTCGATGTCCCGGTGGAACTCGCTGAGCAGCGCCGGGAATTCCAGTTCGGCCAGCCGTTCCTGGTACGGGAGGTCCACCTCGACGATCTCGGCCCCTTCGGCTCGCAGCCGATCGGCCGTGCGCGTCATGAGGGCGTCGACCTCGGTGCCGAGCACCGGAAGCCGCCACAGGCCGATGCGTTTGCCGCGCAGTGCGCCGGGACGGGCCGCGGCTTCCGCCAGGTCCGGGCCGGCGCCGACCTGCGCGGTGTCACCGCCGCTGAGGACCGACAGGGTGAGCGCGGTGTCGATCACGTTACGGGCCATGGGGCCCGCGGTGTCCTGTTCGGCGGAGATCGGGACGATGCCCGACTGGCTGATCACGCCGAGGCTCGGCTTGAGGCCCACGACGGCGTTCATCCCGGCGGGGCAGACGATGGAGCCGTCCGTCTCGGTGCCGATCGCCACCTGCGCCAGCGAGGCGGCGAGCGCGGCGGCCGATCCGGCGGACGAGCCGCAGGGATTGCGGTCCAGGACGTACGGGTTGTGCGTCTGGCCGCCCACCGCCGACCAGCCGGATGTCGGCTTCGCCGCACGGAAGTTGGCCCACTCGGAAAGATTGGCCTTGCCGAGGATCACCGCGCCGCCCGCCCGGAGCTTCGTGACCAGCTCCGCGTCGTTCTTCGGCGGCTTCCCGGCGAGCGCCAGCGAGCCGGCGGTGGTCGGCATGTCGCGGGTGTTCACGTTGTCCTTCAGCAGGACCGGGATGCCGTCCAGCGGGCCGCGGGACCTGCCGAGACGGCGTCTGAGGTCGCTGGCCGCCGCCTGCCCCAGAGCTGTCGGGCTGGTGCGCAGGACCGCGTTGATCCGGGGGTCGACGGCCTTGATGCGGCGCAGATAGGCGAGGGTCAGCCGGACCGAGGACAGCGCCCCGCGGGACATACGGGCCTGCAGTTCGGGGATGGTGACCGTGTCGAGGTCGATGCCGCCGACCAGCGTCGATTCGGCGGATCGCGCCGAGTCGCCGGGGCGGGTGCGAGCGGCCGCCTGCGGACCGGGCGTCACCGCGATCAGGGGGGCCACGACCAGGATCGCGGTCAGGGCCGCCATGCTTCTCATCTTCATGGCGGCCACCCCACTACACCTGGACGGCGCGGCACAAGGGGACCTCACCCTCGCCGCGGTGTGGCGCACCGGTCGCTTCGATCGGCTCAAGTCAGCCCGCTGGGGCGGGCGTTCGAGGCACAAGGCGCCTCGGCGTGCGCGGCTGTGCGTGGCGTCAGCGTGCGAACTTCTCGATAGCCGCCGGGGTGACGGGGGTGAAGAAGTTCACGAGGTTTCCGTCGGGGTCGCGGAACAGCAGGGCCTTGTTGCCCCAGGGCATCGTGGTGGGTTCGTTGACGAAGTCGGTGACGAAGCCGGTCAGATTCCTGTACACGGCATCCACGTCATCGACGAGGAATTCGATGATCACGCTGCGATTGTCCGCCGGGCGGGCAGAGCCGGGGGCGAACAGTGGGACGGTACGGGTGCTGCCGATCGCCAGGGTGGCACCCGCCGTCCTGAGCTCGGCGAAGTCCTCGTTCGCCCACGTCGCCCGCGCCCCCGTGACTCGCTCGTAGAAGCCGACGAGGCGCGCCACATCGCCGGTGATGATGCGGATCGAGACGAGTTCCATGGAAATCTCCTGGGTTGTTCCGAAGGGGTACCTGGCGCAGGCTAGGGGAAATACTGGACAGAATCGGTCCTGTATGCGCGTTAGGCTGCGGGCATGTCCCGTCCCACCGGCCGTGTGCTGACGCTCCTGGAACTGCTGCAGTCGGGCGGCACCCGGACGGTGGCCGAGCTCGCCGGGCGGCTCGGCGTCGAAGGGCGCACCGTGCGCCGGTACGTGCGGCAGCTGATCGACCTCGATGTGCCCGTGGAATCGGTGCGGGGCCGCTACGGCGGCTACCGGCTGGCGCCCGGGTACCGCTTGCCCCCTCTCATGCTCGGCAACGACGAGGCGCTGGCCGTGCTGCTCGGCCTGGTCGCCGGCCGCCGGGCAGGTCTGACGGCGACGGAGCGCACGGCGAGCGAGACGGCATCGGCGAAGATCCGGCGCGTTCTGCCCAAGCACATCGCCCGCCGGCTCGACGCACTCCTGGAGGACCTCGCCTTCACGGATCAGCCCGGCGAGTTCGACACTCCGGACGCCGAGGTCCTGCTCACCATCGCCGACGCGGTGCGCCACCACCGGGCGGTCTCGATCCGCTATGCCGACCGCGGGGGGCGGCACAGCGAACGCACCCTGCACGCGTACGGGATCGTCGCCCACGGGGGCCGGTGGTACGTCACGGGCGAGGACGCCCGGCTCGGCGAGAACCGGACCTTCCGGCTCGATCGCATCGCATACGTGCGAGCCCTGCCCGACACGTTCGAAGCGCCCGTGGATTTCGATCCCGCAGAGCACGTGTTGTCGGGCTTCGCCTCGGCCGAATACCGGCATGAGGTGGTCCTGCGCATCCACGGGACGGTCGAGCAGATCCGCGCCGGCCTTCCGGCAAGCGTCGCAAGGCTGGAGGCGCAGGCACCCACGGCCGGCGAGGACGCCCGGACCCCGCGCTGGCTGGGCGTCGAGCTGCGGGCGGAGCGGCTCGACTGGCTGCCTCCCGTACTCGCCTCGCTCGACCGACCGTTCGTCATCGAGCGCCCCGCCGAACTCCGCGACCTCGTGGCCGCGTTCGCCGACCGTCTCGCGTCCTACGCCACCGAACCCGACCGCGTGGCCGATGCTCACCCCCGTTCAGCGACATCCGGGTGAACCCGTCAGCGGTCGATCGGCTGAATGCGGTCCAGGCCGCTCTCGCGGAGGATGCGGTCGACCGTGTCGTCCCGTGTGCTGTCCGCGTCGATGACGGTCTCCAGGGAGTCGGGCAGCAGGTCCTTCTCCCGGAACCAGTCGGTGAGATGGCCGGGGGTGACATGCCGGAGGTACTCGGCATCCGGCTTCGTCGCGTGCCGGCGTACCGTCTCGTCGTACGGCACATCTAGGTAGTAACAGCGCGAGACACCACGGTGGGCGCGGACCAGGTCCCGGAGCATGGGGCCGTAGCGGTCGGCGTACAGGATGCCTTCGACGACGACGTGGAAGCCGTTGTCCAGGGCGTAACGGGCGGTGAGGTCGATCAGGCCGATATTGGCTCCGCCGGGCCGGTCGCGTTCGCGCAGCACGATGCGCCGGAGGTTGTCCTGGCCGACGACGGCGAGGTTGCGCCCGAAGCGCTCCCGCAGACCGGCCGCGACGGAGGACTTGCCCGAGGCGCTGTTGCCGCGGACCACGATCAGGCGCGTGTTCCGCGTTCCCACCGGCCGCGGTGCTGCCCCCGTCATGCGCCGTCTTCCGCGATGTGCGGCCGCACTCGGTGCGCGCGGCGGTGTTCCCCGTTCACGGTCCCGAGCGGCAGGGGCTGCGGGAAACCCTGGCGCGGCGAGGTGTGGCGCCGGCCCGGGACGAGCCGGTCGTGGGGCATCGGCAGGTCCCGGCGCGGGCCGGGCACAGACGCCTTCTCAGTCATCCGCGGCTCTCCCTCGAAAACTCCTCGATGCCGGCAGCGTACGCAGCAATGCTGTGGCACGCTGTCACGGACGCCCTGCCATGCCTGCCCGTCGGGCGACGGCGCACCCGGGAGCCCGCCCGGGGTAAGCACCGCACTCATCTTGCTATGCGTTCAACTTGCCTGCGGGATGGGCATCTTCACGTCATGAGTGACCTCGATGCAAGGTCTTGGCGGTCGGTGGCATGGCGGGTAGCGGTCCCGGTCCTCGTCTTCTCGGGCAGCACGACGATGGTGATGACACTCAGGTTCTCCTGGACCCCTCGTGCCGACAGTGACCGCTGGGCAGTGGCCATGGTGGTCGCCGTGTTCCTCAGCGGCTTGGCGGCCAGCGCATTCGAGTGGATCCGCAGCAGCGGCGGCACGTCCCGCCCCGGGAACGGCCCGGCGTCGGCCGGCAGACAGCATGTCACCGCAGGCAGGAACAGCGAAAACATCGTGGCCCGAGAGGACATCGGCGTCGACGGGCCGAGCGCGCCGCTGCCGGGCGCCAGACGCCGTTCGGCGGCGCCGCTCGATCAGCGCGTGAAGTCGGGCCGTCGCAGCCGGAACATCGTGGCCGGGGGAAGCGTCGCGCTCCCGCCGGAGCAGAGGGAGTAGCGGTCGGTGGGTGAGAACCGCCCGGAGGTGCGTCAGCAGGTCCGCTCCGGCAGAGGAAGCGTCAACACCGTGGCTGCGGGGGACGTGGACACCGTGCAGGTCACGAACCACTACCACCGGGCGAAATGGACCGGTGCGATCACTTGCGCCTCTGCCGTCGCTTTCGGCGTGGTGTACTACCTCGCCGGTGACCCCGACGTCAGGGACGCGCTCGCCAGTGGCCCGCCGCTGAGTGTCACGGTGCAGACCGATGACAGCGCTCTTGACCACAACGGGGCGTGGTTCTTTCCGGGAAGGCCGCTGAGCGCCGGACAGACACTCCCCGCCGACCAGGTGGCCGCGATCATGTCGAAGCGGTCCGACGAGGTGGACACCTACGGGACCACCACACTGGTGACGCTCGAGGGCAACCGCCATCACACCGTCGACATCACGGGCATCCATATCAAGGTCCGCAGCAAGGCCATCCCCGCACCGGGCGGGACCCTGCTCGTCTACCCGTCCCAGGGTGAGGACACCAACATCCGGATCGGGTTCAACCTCGACGAAGCGGTTCCCGTTCCCCGGAACGTCGATCCCCGTGACAAGGGGTTCGGAAGCCGCTACTTCGACGGCCACTCGGTCTCCGTCAAGAAGGGGGAGATCGTGAACTTCGGCTTCAGCTTCCAGACCGTCACATGGGACATCACTTACGACCTCGTTCTCGACGAGGTGATCGACGGCAAGCGCACCACACAGACGGTGACCAACGGATCCCGGCCGTTCCACACCAGGGGAATCGCCAAGGCCTACGACCAAGCGCTCGACACGGACTACCAGGGCACTTTCAGCGTCACGGACAGCGCGGACGCGACGGCACAGATATGCGGCACGCCGTGCAAGGTCTGGCTGGACCAGGTCAGCGCATCCGCTACGGCGAAGTAGGCGGGAAGCGGGTGAAGCCGACCGGCATGAGCACAAACCGCAGGATGACGCTGGTACTGGTCGTCGCCGTGATTCTGGCGGGACTGGGTGGCTATCTGGCGAGACAGCGGGATGCCACGGCTCCGGAATCGGCCACCCCGCGCACCGGCGCCTCCACTGCCGCTCCGGAGCGGTCCACCGCCGTACCGAGCCCCAGCCCGTCCGACGACAAGCCGTCCTCCTGGTGCGCCGCCGCACCGGACAAGGTCACCGCCCCGGCGCCGAAGGTCCGGCTCGCATTCTCCACCGCGAGCTGGCGCAGCTGCCTCACCCGCGTCACACGCAGCGGGACCGGAAAAGGAGGTGTGCGGTACGAGGTCGACGCGACCCTGCCGGTCTTCTGGTCGGCGAACAAGTCGGTCGACGCGCTCAACTCACGGCTCAGGAGCCGCATCGACGACGACGTGAAGCGTTTCCTCGCCGCTGTCGACGAGACCACGAACGACATGGCTCAGGGCGCGACGTTCACCCTCTCCGAGCTGCCCAGGATCAACCAGGTGGGCCGACTGGCCGTGATCCAGTTCACCGGTCAGCAATATGTCGGTGGCTCCCACGGCGGGCTGGTCGACGACTGGATCAACATCGACACGGGCACCTGGACAATCCTGGACAAGAATCGGATCCTCCTTCCCGAAGCCCGGCGGACCGCGGGTGCCACCAGGCTGGCCAGGTTGATAGCCCCCAAGATCATGGGCACGAGCACGTCCTGCACCACGGACGCGAAAACCCTCCTCGCCGGCGGTCAGACGCCCAAGAGCACGGCCACGCCCATGAGCTATCAGGAAACCATGAAGATGGGCTTCCAGTACGGCGGCGAACTCGTCGTCGACTTCCCGCCCTACTATCTCTTCGCCTACGGCTGCGAAATCGGCTCCGCCACGCTCCGACTCCGCGATCTCAGCGGCCTGATCAACCCGGGCACGGCTGCCCTGGCCACCGCATCCGTCGCGCCCGAGGTCCCCCCTTCACCCTTCGACGGCTGACTCCACTGAGGCGGAGCCCAGTTCGCACCGCAGCGACCACTGCCGGTGGGCCGACTGGTGGGGGGCGAAACTCCCCGCAATGTACGCAACGTGCCGGACACGCAGCTCAGTGCCTGGTGGCTGGCCGTACCGGGGGCAACCTACGCTGGACGACACCGGCGGCGCGGACATCTGGTTCGCGGCCGAGGGCGGCTCGGAGGCGGAGGACGGCGAGGACGCCGATGCCGTCACCGGTGGCGTCCGTGAGGCCGGTCGAGATCTGTCGGTGAACCGGGACCTCGTGTGCGAGATCACCGGGACCGACAGGCCGCGGTTCGCGATCATCGAGACGGACTGCTTCGGCGGGATCGGCACCCAGTGCGCTGTCGCGTTCGAAGGTGAGGACCGGCTGACACCTGATCAGGCGTCAATCAACCAGGCACTTGCCGCCCTCGGTGTGCGGGCGGCCTCCGACAGGGATGAGTTCGACGTGATCGGCCTCGGCCGGTTCCGGAGCCACCCGGACTACCTTGACACGTACGTTCAGCTGTGTGAGGAGCTCGGCGTGTAGCGACCGGGGCGGGGTCGTGGTCACGGCAGGGGAAGCGTGAACGCATAGGCGCGCGGTTCGCCGCATCCCTGGCAGGCTCCGGCGAACAGGGAGAGGAGATGGCCGTCCTCCCTGGATACGGCGTTGCGCCAGAAGCAGCAGACCTCCCCGCAGGCGCAGGCGCGTCGGGCGACGTCGGCAAACGCGCCGAGGGTGGAATCGTGTGCCGCTTCGGCCCTCGGACGCGGGAGGACGTCCTCGCGGTCCACACCGGTCAGCCTCTGCTGAGGCCGGTACCACGGCACGGTCGCGACGGTCCGCAGTCCACTCCCCGCGCACTCCACACACCTGCCGGGACCGGCATTGTTGCCCGCACACCAGCACCGCTCGTAGCGGCGGTAGGGCCTGCCTTCACACATCAGGCAGACACCCCAGCCGTGGCAGTCGTCACACAGCACACCGTCGGCGGTGCTGCGTGTGCAAGGCGGTTGGCCCAGCTGCCGTGCGAGGTACACCACCGGCGTCCAGCCGGTCAGAGTCAGGATTCCGGATCCGCTGCCTTCGTACACCCTTGCCTCGAAGTCTTCGCGGCGAGCCGTCGCCCAGCTCTCCCCGTAATGATCCGCGGCGTCTGTGCGCACCTCCCAGCCGGCCTCGGCGAAGGCGGTCACGGTCTCGCCGAACCTCGACGGCGCGTGACTGCCGTCCCCGCTCATGCCCACGAGGAACAACGAGCGGTACCCGACCGGTGCGGGATCACCGAGCCGCACGGAATCGGTCCACTCCCGGGCCACGACGGGGCCGCGGGCCGGACGCAGCGCGGAAGCGATGTCCAGCAGCTGCCCTTTGAGCCACACCGCGCCACTCGATACGCCGGGCGCGCCCCGGTCCGCATGCCCATCGGCCGTATGGGCCATCGTGGGTCGCCCCTCTCTCGCTCGGAGATGTGCGTGATGCCCGGAAGGGCGGTGTGGGCCGAACCGTCCGGCGGACGGCCGGGGCCTGCTCCGAAGGCGCACGGCGCGCGGTGCGGATCAGGGGCCGGCGACGAGCCGGCCGAGCCGCACGGCCAGCCACGGCTTGCGACCGCCGGCCCGCATCCGGCCGCTCGCGACCGCCTTCCAGATCGGCGTACGTCGGAAGGAGACCAGGAGGAAGGTGGCCGGTGCCGCGACGATCCGGCAGTCGTAGGCGCGCGGCGGGGCGTCGCGGGTCACCGTCACCGTTCCGTCGTCGACGACGACCGCGAGGCGTGGGCCGCCCTTGACCGCGAGGTCGAATGCGATATGCACGCCCCGCGACTCCACCGGGTCCAGGGCCGCCGTCATCATCGTCGGCATCGACTGCCCCAGGACGAGGCCGGCCTCGTCGTCGCCGATCGACCACGGGAGGCGGGCACCGCGCGCGACGTCCAGACCGTGGACGAGAGTCTCGCTGAGCAGCAGTCCGGTCACCGTCGCCAGGGTGAACGGCACCTCGCCGTACCAGGGCGCGGAGACGGGGGTGTCCGGGGGAAGGCCCTCGGTGACGCGCAGGAACGTCTCGCCCCGCTCAGCGACGAAGTCGGGCACCTTCGCACGTTCCTCACGCCCGAACAGGGTGACGGAGCGGCTGTTCATCGCGGTGATCCGCTCGACGAACGTGCCCTCGCCGGACGGCAGGACGTCGTCCCACTCCACCGCGTCGTCGGGCGAGACGAGGGCGGTGTACGCGAGGTACACAGACGCCAGGTGCGCACCGACGTCGCCGACCGTCCACTCGGGGACACCCGACCTTGCGTCCTGGTCGGGCACGGCGCGCAGCAGCGCGACCAGACGTGAAGCCGCGGCGGCCAGCGCAGCGCGGGTCCTCTCGTGCTCGGTGACGGGATCGAACGTCGTGACGGTGCCCATACCACTCCCCCAAGTCGCGGACGGAGCCGAAGATTACCGCTGAGTAGCACGACTGCGACACCCTTCGCGCCCCGCGAATCCCACGTCCGGACCGAACGCGGTCACGTCCCTGTCCGGCCGACACGGCCCCGCGCGGATCCCGGCAAATACGTCATGGCGGACCCCTCGGACGTCATCATCGACACGGACGGCAACACCCCGTCCCACGCACAGACATCATCGGCCCCCTCCCACACCCCTCGCCGACCGCACTCACCCCGAAGGAACACCCCCATGCTCCAACGCACGGGAACTGTCGTGGCCGCCGCCGCCGTTGCCGCACTCGCCCTCCCCGCCGACGCCCACGCCGCCGCCATCGCCTGCGGCGGGTCCGTTTCGACCCAGGGCATCTCCGGCAACGGCTGTATCAGCGCGGAGCGGTGGAAGGACGGCAAGGTCTTCATGCGCAACATCACCGCGCACACCTATCTGACGAACTCCCGCCCGCACGCCTCGTGGGTCGAGTACGAGGCGTACTTCCGCGTCGTCTCGGGCGGGCACTGGGTGAAGGTCGGCAACGGGCGTACCGCCGTCCAGCGGCGGTCCACGGTCGGCCCCGTCGCCATCGGCTCCACGGACCGCGCCTGCGGGCCGTTCAACGTCAAGGTCGAGATCCGCGTCCATGTCCGGCCCGCGGGCGGCGCCTGGTCCAACTGGAGCAGCGCCGCGACCGCGCAGTGCCAGACCTGAGCCGTACCACCGGCAGCGCCCCCGGCCTCCGCGGCCAGGAGGACGGGGGCTCACTGCCGAGGCGGATGCCGGGAAGGCCGGCTCACGGTCCGCGGGGCCGCGTGCCCGCTGCCCCGAAAGTCCGGCCGGCCGGCAGCCCGGTCGGTTACGATGGCGCTATGTACCTCTCGTCGTGTCTTGGCTGGTGGCGCTCCTCGTAGGAGCGGCTACCTCTCACGCATGACCGGGCCGTTCGGATGGACGGCCCTTTTGTGTTCCCTGGATCGAGGGGGGCGTGTCGTCCGTACGGCGATACGACCACCAGGAGACCTCATGAACACCATCTCTCAGCCGACGAGCCCGAGCCCCGACGCCCCTGCCGTCGAACCGTCGGCCGATGCACTCGGAACAACCGCCGCGCAGGCGCGCAGCGCGGTGCTGGAGAAGCAGATCCTCAAAGATCCCGGGCGGTTCCGCGTACTGACCGGGGACCGTCCCACCGGACGCCTCCATCTGGGCCACTACTTCGGCACCCTGCACAACCGGGTTCGCCTGCAGAACCTCGGGGTGGACATGTTCGTGATCATCGCGGACTACCAGGTCCTGACCGACCGCGATGTGGCGGACAACCTGACCGGGCATGTCGAGGAGCTGGTCCTGGACTACCTCGCCATCGGAGTGGACCCCGCGCGCAGCACGATCTTCACGCACAGCGCCGTCCCCGCCCTCAACCAGCTTCTGCTGCCCTTCCTGAGCCTCGTCTCCGTCGCCGAACTGAACCGCAATCCCACGGTGAAGGACGAGATCGCCCACTCACGGCAGTCCTCCGTCAGCGGTCTGATGTTCACCTACCCGGCCCACCAGGCCGCCGACATCCTCTTCTGCCGGGCCAACCTGGTCCCGGTCGGACAGGACCAGCTCCCCCATCTGGAACTCACCCGCACCATCGCCCGCCGCTTCAACGACCGCTACGGCGCCGGTGGCGCCGTGTTCCCGGAGCCCGAGGCCCTGCTGTCACCCGCACCGCTGCTCCTGGGCACGGACGGCACGAAGATGAGCAAGAGCCGCGGCAACGCCATCGGTCTGGCTGCCGACGCCGACGAGACGGCACGGCTGATCAAGGGAGCCAAGACCGACTCGGAGCGCCACATCACCTTCGACCCGGCAGGCCGCCCCGAGGTCTCCTCGCTCCTCCTCCTGGCCGCTCTCTGCCAGGACCGCACCCCCCAGCAACTGGCCGACGACATCGGCTCCGCGGGAGCCGCGGCGCTCAAACGGACCGTCACAGAGGCGGTCAACGAGTATCTGGCCCCGATCCGGGCACGCCGCACCGAGTACGCCCGCGACCGCGCACACCTCCGCCGGACACTGCGGGAGGGGAACGAGCGGGCGAGAGCTGTCGCCGACACCACCCTTGCCGAGGTGCGGGCCGCGATGAACAGCCACTACTGACGACGGTGGTCGCCCGTGCACGGTGCCACGGGCGACCGCCGGACCGGCAGGCCGGGAAGGGCCGGACCGACTCAGCGGCGGCCGGGCCGGGATGACGTGCCCGCCGGACGTACGCACTGCAGTTGTCGCTCGTAGACGTCTCCCAGCACGTCTTCCACCTGGATGCGCACGTCCAGGGCCGCGAGCCGTTCCAGCGCCTTGTGGCCGAGGGCCAGCAGTTCCATTCCGTCTGTACCGGTGTTGGTCATCGGTATCGCCGCTCCCTTGCCGAGGTGCAGAAGGAAGACGTCCTCGTTCCAGTCGAGGCCCAGCGACGCCAGTGAGTCGACGGCGGTCTGCCAGGGCATCCAGCCCGGGGGAACAACGCCGGGCTCGGGGCACCGTGCGGATGGCCGGACCTGGTAGGCGACGGAGTGGACCACTGACCTGCCGCCTCCCGCGTTGATCAGGTACACGGTGCGCCGGGAGTCGTCGAGCCGGTCGCTGTTCCCAGCGACCGCGGACCAGCTCAGGATCGGCCGCATGGTCTGCGAGAGCTGGGTACGGGTCAGGACGATGCCGGTGAGGAGGGCGACCACGGCCGCGCACGTCGAGGCGTCGAGTACGGTCAACCGCCACGGCCAGCCGTCACGAACGCCGGTGTCGAGGTTCGACTTGACTATTTCCCAGACCAGATCCACCAGGGCGAAGGCGAGCAGGGCGCGTGGCCACCGTAAGGTCCTGCCGCTGACCGAGACACGACGCTGCTCCCACCGGGACTCCTCCACATGCCCTCCCCCACCCTCGATGGCAAGGACCACCATGCAGGGTGCGGGGCCGGGATTCAACGCCGCATTCGGCTCCCCTGCGCCCGGTTCGGCGAAGGAACGGCACGAGAGGGAAGGGGCCCTGCGGCGTTTCCGGCCCGCGCCCGCTCTCATTTCCGGTCGTGCAGGAAGGCGGGGATGTCGTCGCGGGCCGGGTAGTCCGGCAGGGGTGCCGGCCTGCCCTCAAGGAACGCGGTGATCACGGCGGCGGCCCGGTCGTTGTTGTCGTCAAGGCCGTTCCACATGTGGTGTCCGACTCCGGGCATGTACTGAGTGCGCCGGATCGCGGGGTCGTTGGCGAGGACGGCGGTCTCCCACTGGCGGATCTGGGAGGAGCACTCGGCGATCATCAGCATCGCGGGGGTGCGGGAGCTCCGCAGTCGCGCGGCGATGGAGGGCGAGTCCTTGACGGTCTGCTGGATACGGAGGCTGGCGGCGGGGCTGAAGGAGAAGTTCCGCGGGGTGTCCTCCGCGGGGATGCGGTGCGCGTCGCGCGCGCAGTACGCGGAGGCGGTGTCGCTGCCGAGGTCCGCGGCGGTGAACGCGTTGACGCCTTCGGCCTGTCCGATCAGACCGGTGTCGGGGCTGAGGAGTCCGAGCCGCATGAGGCCGAAGGCCACGGCGTAGCGGGGGACGTGGGTCGACCGAGGCCCGGCCGGGTCCGGCGCGAGGCCGCGTGCGGAGGTTCGGCCCTTGTGCCCGGCGAGGTGCGCGGTGGGGCCGTCCATGGGGCCGGGCTCGGCGATGACCGCCCGGTGCAGGCGGGCGGCGACGTCCGGATCGGCCAGGGCCCGGGTGAGCACGGCCCCGCCCGAGGAGAAGCCGAGGACGTCGGCCTTGCCCTTGTTCAGACGGTCGGTGAAGGCGGCGAGGTCGCGGACCGACCGGGAGATCGTGTACTGGCTCATGGGGAGCAGGTCGCTCCGTCCGCCGCCGGCCTGTTCGTAGGCGTAGACGTCGTAGCCCTCGCGGGCCAGAAGGCGCAGGAACCGGTGGTCGAGCACCGAGATGCCACGGACCGGTCCGCCGTTGAGGTACACCAGCGGGTGCGGGCGGCGGGTGCCGGGGTGCGCCGGCGGATAGTGGTAGACCGCCACCCGGCTCCCTGTGGTCAGCGTCCAGTGCTGCGTGGCCACGAAGGGCAGGGCCGGCGGGTACCGCCGGGCCGTCGGCACGGCCGGGAAGCAGACCGTCGCCGTCAGCGCCGCGGCGACGACCACCGGCAGGAACGGAACGAGCCGCGCCGGCCAGGGGCGGCGCCGGCCCCACCACAGGGCGAGAGCCGTCCCGGCCCCGAGGGTCGTCAGCCACGCGGCGACCCCCGAACCCGCCCCGTCCGTGAGGGCGATCGACGCGAGAAAGACGATGAGCAGCGCCGCGACGGCGACCAGGGCCAGCAGGAGGCGTCCGGTGAAACGGACGGAACGTATGACGGACGCGGGCATGGCAAACGTGGGCATGACGGGACCCCCCGATGGTTTCGGAACGCTGTTTCAAAACGACGTTATCAGAGGGCGGTAGGCTGCTGCCCGTGGGTAGGCCGAGAACGAATGACGAAGCCGTCAAAGAGCGGCTGGTGGAGTGCGCGACCGAGATGCTCGCCACACGTCCGCGCGAGTCGGTCACGGTCCGCGCCGTGGCCGCCGCCGCCGACGCGTCGACGACGGCGGTGTACTCCTTGTTCGGCGGTAAGGACGGGCTGATCAGGGCGGTGCGCGACCGAGCCGTCACCGGCCTGTTCCAGGATCTGTCGGCGGTACAAACCTCGGCGGACCCTCTCGCCGACCTCTACGCGCTGGCCGTCGCCTACCGTCGCTGGGGGTGCGGACACAGCCACCTGTACACGGTGCTCTTCGGTGGGGTGCAGTCCTTCGACCCGTCGGGCGAGGCCGGTGCCGGCGACCCGGTCCGCCCGCTCCTCGCGGCGATCGACCGCGCCCTCACGGCGTCCGTCCTCGCCGGCGACGCGACGGCCATCGCCCTGTCGGTCTGGGCCACCCTGCACGGACTTGTCGCCCTCGAACTGGCCGGGGCCCTCGACGCCGCCACCGCCGGGGCCGCGTTCCGCACGACGGTGCACGCCATGCTGCGCGCGTGGACGACCCCGGAGGTGTTCGGCGGCCTTCGCCGGGCCGAACTCGGTCAGTGACCGGATCAGGGCCTTACGGCGTGCCCCTCGACGGTACCGGGGTACGGCGGAAGTTCGAGATCCCTCGTCTCGCGCGACGCGGTCGGGATGCTGCCCGGTGCCCAGCCGAGGACTTCCTCGAAGCGGCGGGCGGCGAAGGGAAGGGGCAGTTGTCCGCGCTCGCTCTCGTGGAACCTGATCGTCGCCCGGCTCAACCCCGTACGACGCGCCAGATCTCCCTCGGAGATGCCCTCGGCCGCACGGAGTGCGATGAGGGCTTTCGCCAGCGCCTCGGTCTCTTCGCTCATGGCCCCAGCATTCCCCATCGGCGGCACCCGGTCACCGGTCCGGCCCGGTCCGCACCCCGCTCGTGCTGACGCGACGGAGCGGGCACGCCGCCGGAACCCGCTGATCCGGGAGGTTCCTCGTGCGAGGTGTGCGGGATGATCACACGCATGACTGAGATCGTGCTGATGTCGGATGCCCAGGTCGCCGCGATACCCGTACGCGAGTGCGGCGAGCCTCTCGTGGATGTGCGCACCGAAGGCTCGCTGCTCGTCGACCGGCGGAAACAGGACCCCGCCGATACCTTCGCCCACCTGCGCGAAGGGGTGGCCGACCGGCTCCTCGAAGCCCAGGCGACGCTTCCGCGAGGACTGCGGCTGCTGTTCGTGGAGGGGTACCGGCCGCCCGCGCTCCAGCGCCGGTACTTCGAGGAGTACGCCGGCCGGCTCCGCGCCGACAACCCCGGGTGGAGCGCCGAGCGGGTCCACACGGCGGCGAGCCGCTACGTCTCCCCTCCCGAGATCGCCCCGCACAGTGCCGGTGCGGCCGTCGACCTCACCCTGGCCGATGCCGATGGACGTGAACTCGACCTCGGCACCCGCATGAACGCGGACCCGGAGGAGAGCGAGGGCGCCTGCTACACCGATGCCTTCAACATCAGCGAGGACGCCCGCGCGAACCGGGAGATCCTCGGCTCGGTGCTCACCCGCGCCGGGCTGGTGAACTACCCGACGGAATGGTGGCACTGGTCCTTCGGTGACCGGTACTGGGCCCTGACCACCGGTCAGGCCGCCGCCCGCTACGGCGCCGAGGAGACCGGCCCACTCCACTGAGGATTCCGCGCCGGGGATGCAGAGAACCCGGGGCCGGTGACGACAGTGGGGTGAGGGCGCACCGGGAGGGTGGCGCCGTGAGGGTCCGCGACAACTGACAACGGGAGTACGCAATGCCGAAGTTCGCGCTGCTGGTCAACCACGACGGTCTTCGAGGAGCCGATGGACACCTGGCAGCCGGGTGACATCGCGGCGCACTTCGACTACTACGCCCTGCTGACCGAGGAGTTGACCGAGAGCGGCGAGATGATCCAGTTCATGGCGCTGGCCGATCCCCGGCTGGCCCGCACGGGCCGCGCGGACGGGATCGCTCCGGCGGTGGTGACCGACGGGCCGTTCGCCGAGTCCAAGGAGGTCCTCGCCGGCCTCAACGTCTTCGATGTGGAGTCGGAGGAACGGGCTCTGGAGATCGCCGCCCGGATCTCCGCCGTCCCCGGCCCCGGTGGAGTGCCCACCCGGCAGCCGGTCGAGGTGCGGCAGGTCATGGCCGACGAGCACGGCGAGCTGTGAGCGGCACATCCGACCACGTCGAGGACCTGTTGCGCACGCTCGCGCCGCAGGCCCCCGGCGTGCTGGTGCGGCGCCGCGGGGACTTCGCGGCGTGCGAGGACGCCGTGCAGGAGGCCCTCCTCGGCGCGGCCGGCTCGTGGCCGGCCGACGGGGTGCCCGACAACCCGCTCGGCCGGCTGATCCAGGTCGCGACGCGCCGGTACACAGACCGTGTACGGAGCGAACTCGCGCGCCGGCGCCGGGAGGAGGCGGTCGCACGGGAACCGGCCGCCGGGGCTGCCGTCGGGCAGGACGACTCGTTGACGCTGCTGTTCATGTGCTGCCACCCCGCGCTCACCCCGGCATCGGCCACCGCCCTGTGCCTGCGGGCGGTCGGTGGACTGACCACCGCCGAGATCGCCGGTGCGTATCTCGTGCCCGAGGCGACCATGGCGCAGCGCATCAGCCGTGCCAAGCAGCGGCTCAAGGCCTCGGGCGCCTCCTTCGACGTACCCGGACCGGGTACGGAGGGCTGGGAGTCACGGTTCGGCTCGGTGCTGCGGGTGCTGTACCTGATGTTCAACGAGGGGTACGCGGTCACCCGGGGGCCGGTGCTGCACCGGGCGGATCTGGCGGCCGAGGCGATCCGGCTCACCCGGGGCGTGCACCGTGCCCTGCCCAAGGAAGGTGAGGCGACTTCGCTGCTGGCGCTCATGCTGCTCACCGAGGCCCGCCGCCCCGCCCGCACCGGCCCCGACGGCGAGCTGGTCCCGCTGGCCGAGCAGGACCGCACCCGCTGGGACCGCCGGCTCATCGGTCAGGGGGCCGCGCTGCTCGCGAGCACACTGGGCGGCGGTCGTCCGGGCGAGTACCGGATCCAGGCGGCCATCGCGGCGCTGCATGACGACGCGGCACGCGCCGAGGACACGGACTGGCCGCAGATCGGCGACGGCCCGGTTGAGGGTGACCACGGGGTTGGCCGCCCCCGCCACCTGGTCGAGCAAACCGTACAGTGCGGGAGATCCTGACTGCTTCCGTCCCGTACTCGACGCGTACGCCGGTGCGGGCCGCGAAGTCCGGGGATACCGGGTGAACGACGTCTCCGGCGCACTCCCCCGCCCCAGGACGAGGTAGTCGCACCATGGGCCGGACGGTAGTGTCACCCCATCAGAGGGTTCTGAGATTCGCGCCCGGCGCGGGCAGTGCCCTCACCGGCGTGTCCCCTGCGGGCGGACGTCCGAAAAGCAGCAGCGCGTGAGGTCGCGTCACCTCCACACTGTCCCTGTAGCGATCGGATCTTGCCGGCGGCGGCCTGCGGACATACACGGGGGAACATCTTGACGGAGTACGAAGACGCCCAGAGGCCTCCCGCGGACCGCCCACCGCAGGCACCTCCTTACACACCGCCGGCCGGCACTTTCGGGCCACCGACCCCGCCTCCGCCGGACGCCCCGCCCCCGTACTCCGCCTACGCCGCGCCATCCGGCAGCTTCGGGCCGCCGCCCCACGGGCCGTATCCCCCGCAGGGCGCACCGTACATTCCGCCGCAGCACTCGCCGTACGGGCCTCCGCCCGGCCCGTACGGGCCCACGCCTCCGCCTCCGCCTGCCCGTCGGCGGGGGCGGCTCCTGCTGTTCGGCGGTGTCGGGGTGCTGGCCGCGGGACTGGTGGCCGGGCTGCTGGCCTGGAACGGCGGTCCGGGCTCGGAGAAGCCCGAGGCCAAGCGGGACCTGCGGCCGTTCCGGCAGGCCGTGGCCGCACTGGCCGACACTCCCGGCCTGCGGTACCAGGACTCCGCCACCGGCCTGATGAAACGGGACGTCACCGTCACGGCCTCCGGCAGCCGCTTCGGCGCTCTGGGCCTGGGCGACACCGACCTGGCCCGCGAGGTCCTGCACATCGGCGGCAGGACCTTCACCCGGCAGAAGGACGCCGGCTCCGGCACGGGGTCCGGCGGGGACACCTCGGGCAAGTGGGCGGCCGCGGAGGAGAGCGACAGCGTGACGCGGGAAGTGGTGGGGCACAGGCCGTCCCCGCCCGACCTGGCCACCGCGCTCTCGAAGGCTCTTGACCGGCTGGTGGACACACCGGCACCGACCGGGTCCGCGAAGCCGCTCGCCGTCCACGGCACACCGGCCCTCGCGGTGGACACCTCCGCGGGCCGGCTGCTCGTCACGGAGAAGAAGCCCCACCGGGTGCTGCGCCTGGAGTCCTACGGCCCTTCCCCGTCCGATGAGGCCTCCGACGGGACATCCGTCGGCCCCGCCAATGCCGCTTCCGTCCGGCTGACGCATGTCACCGCGCGGAAGGTGTCCGACGACGACGAGGAGCCCGTGGAGGCTCCCGAAGTGACGGACGGTCCTCTCGAAGACAGCGATTCCGACGGCCTGGACCTGACACCGGTCGCCGAGGACGCCGTCGACCCGATGTTCGACACCCTGGAGAAGCAGACGAAGGAGCTGAACAACGCCACCGACAGCGGCATCACCCTGACCCTCAGCGGTGGGGGAACGGTGAAGTGCGGTTCCGGTGGGTGCACCGCCAGGAACAGTTTCGCCGGCCACATCACCACGGACGCCAAGAGCCGCCTGATGAGCGGCAAGGTCACGGCGGTGATGACCGCCTCCTTCAGCATCGACAGCAAGCCCGCCGGCCGGTGCACCAGCCCGCAGAGCTCCTTCGCGGTCACGGGAACCAGCGTCTCCGGCAGCCTGTCCTGTTCCAACCCGGGCGCCGGGCCGACCTTCGCCTCGGTCGAGGCGCAGAAGAAGGCCGAGGCGCGGGCGCGTTCCCGGGCGAGTGGCGGCCGGATGGTCCAGTACCGCATCCCCTACCGCGCGGACACCCTGATCACCGCCCGTGCACTGGCCACGACCGAGGTCAAGAAGCTGGTCGACAAGGTGCGTCAGGAGCGTGACGACGCCGGCTGCAGGCCCGGCGGCTCCGTCTCCGGCACGGCCTACCGTCCGGGCGGGGCCGTCTCGGGGCGGATGCACGCGGCGGTCCTCGTGCACCACCGCTCGTCCACCTGGGCCGGACTGCTCGCGGACAAGAAGAAGTGCCCGGACGCGAAGGCCGTGAGCGACGCGGAGAAGATCTCCGAGCGGGCCGCGGAGGGCAAGGTACGCAAGTCGGGCAACTACCACCCCCACTTCAGCGACGAACGCGTGAAGGAGATCCTCACGAGCCCGGACGCGGTGTACCTCTCCCAGGGAGGGCGTGGGAACCTCATCTTCCGCAAGGGCGAGGACATCGTGGTCACGAAGGGGCCGGGTGCCGGCGTGGGTGATGTCATCACCGGCTACGGCCCGTCCGGGAAGAAGGGGCAGAGCGGAGCCGATGCCGTGGGTGGATCGCCCGAGGACCCGGGGCCCCCGGTGACGCACGAAGACATCGTGAACGGGAAGATCCCCGACACGAAGGGCGGCTTCATGCCGCCTGCCAGGCGCATCCGATGAGGCGACGCACACGGTGAGGGTCACCGTCGGCGATGCCATGACCGCCGAGACGACGGACCGGCCGCTCCCGTTCGCCCCCCGCTTCGACTTCCGCGATCTCCAGCTGATCGTCGCGGGGTACGCGGACCCGGCCGGCCGCGAGCGGCAGCTGCCGGACACCTTCGGCAGCGCGCAGTGGCTGTGGTCGCAGGACGAGCACGTCCGTTTCGACCGCGACAGCCGGGACCTGTGCGGTCTCACGTTCTCCGTGCCTGCGGAGTCCGTGGCCCCGCCGCGAGGGCGCGGTGCTCACGCCGAGCCGCCGGCACGGGCGGGCGGCCTGCGCGCCGACGCCGCCCGGGAGTTCGCCATGCCCGGCACCACGGTCTTCCACTGCGACTCCGGGGCCGCCGAACTGCGCTGCCTCGGGGATGTCCGCCTCGTCGGCCGGGACATGGACGCGCGGCTCGGCATCGCCCCCGACGTGGCCCTCCTCATCCATGAGGGGGCGGTGGCCGGATGGAGCCTCGGCGATCCCGCGCGATACCTGACGGACGGGTTCGCCGAGCCCCGGCCGGACCCTCCGGCGCCCGCCACCCGGCGCCGGCTGGCCGAGTGCCTGGAGCTGGTCTCCTCGCCCCTCGTCGACCGGGTGATGGACCGGGACGCGGCCGCCTGGCACCGGCTCCGGACGACCGAACAGGCCCTGCGCGAACAGCGGGAGGACCGGCACCGCGCGGACATCCTGCTCGGGGTGATCAGCCGCCTCGTCGAGGACTACGAGGGGTGAGAGGGGCGCGGCGGCAGAACGGTGACGTCCTGTCGCCGCGCGGGTGCTCGCTCAGGGTGCCGGCATCCCGGTGTACGGATTCGTCAGCCGCCGGAGCAGACGGCACCGTTCAGCCGGAAGGCGGCCGGGTCGGGGTTGGGCCCGTCGTTGGCGCCGACGAAGCCGAAGGACGCCGTCGAACCACCGTCAGCGGCCAATGGTCCCGCGCCTTCGGGCGCCGTCACCCGGACGTGGGAACCGGTCTGGTCGAACGAGGCGTTCCAGCCCGAGGACACCGACTGGCCGGCGGTCGCCCAGTCCCAGTCCACCGTCCAGCCGGTGACCGGCGTCCCCGAGAGATTCCGGACGGTCACCGTGGCCACGAAGCCGTTGCCCCAGCTGGTGTCGCGGTGGTACGTCACCGCGCAGGCCGCGTCCGACGGGGTGCCGGTGCTGAACGTCAGGGGTGCTGACGGGCCGGAGGCCCGCCCCGAGGAGTCCGCCGCCAGCACGTTGACCGTGTGGCTGCTGCCCGGTGGCAGGTTCCGCAGAGTGACGGTAGTGCCCGTGGTCTCGCCGACCAGCCGGGTGTGCGTGCCGTCGCGCTCCTGGACCAGGTAGCGGGTCGCGCCCGTCGCGCCCTTCCAGGACAGGCGTGCGGTGGTGTCGGTCACCGCCTCCAGCCGCGGCGTCCCCGGTGCACCGGCCGCCGAGGCGCCCGGCCCGGTCCCGGCCTTCGGTTCGAGGGTCACGGTGAGCAGTGCGTACGGGGGCACGGTGACCCGGGACGCGGACGCCTCCCCGTCGGTGACGTCGGTGATGTCGCTGTCGCCCCGCGCGTAGCGGCTGACCTCCGGCGCGGTGGTGGAGGGGGTGAAGCCCGCGTAGTCGAGGTCCACGGTCCGTGCGGTGTCCGGGTCCTTGTTGACGAGCATGACGCTCAGCCGTCCGTCGCGGCGGAGCACGGCATGTGCCGAGACGTCCTGGGCGGAGGACTCGGCGGCGACCATGGTGTCGCCCGCGGTGCCCAGTTCGGCGGTCATCTTCATGCCGTAGTAGGGATGGAACGGGGTGTTCGGTGCCGGCTCGCAGAC
Source organism: Streptomyces sp. NBC_00708 (assembly GCA_036226585.1). Taxonomy (GTDB): domain Bacteria; phylum Actinomycetota; class Actinomycetes; order Streptomycetales; family Streptomycetaceae; genus Streptomyces. The sequence continues at coordinate 7,188,850 of CP108997.1, read as the reverse complement.
GTCATCGGTGCAGGCGCCACTGGAGAGCATCCCCATGTCGCCGTAGTCGGTCTCCCCGTCGACGGTGGTGATCTGTCCGGCGCCGTTGTGGGTGTTCCACCAGTCGACGGTGAACACGCCGTTCTCCAGGGCCGTCATGAACGCGTCGGCGGCGAACAGGCCGTTGGGGCGGGCGGTGAGCCGGGCGCCTCCGGTGTTGGTGTTGATCTCGGTGAGCGCGATCTCGATGTCCGGTGAGTCCGCGCCCCCCGCCCGGTCGATCTGCCGGCGCACCTCCCGGAGTTCGCCGGGCAGCTTGGCCAGCCGCGTCATGGCGTCCTCGGCGGTCGTGTCCGCTCCGCCCGCGTACCAGTGGACGCTGACGAAGTCGACGACGTCGGCCACGGCGGGGAGCACGGTCTGGTTCCAGTCGCCGGAGTCTCCGGTGCCGACGACACCGTCCGGCCACTCGCCCGGGGTGGTGAGCACCGCACCGATCCTGACCGTCGGATCGACGGCCTTCATGGCCGCCGCGTACGCGCGCACCTGGCGCGCGTACTCCTGCGGGCTCTTGTCCTCGTGGTCGTCGTGTTCCCAGCCGCTGCCGTAATGGCCGTTGCCGTAGATCTCGTTGCCGATCTCCCAGTACTTCGCGCCGTACTTCTTGGTGATGTTCGCGTACCTGACCCAGCCGGCTGCTTCCTCGGGTGTGCCGGAGCCGTAGTTCGCGATGAGGACGGGCTGCGCCCCGGTGGCCCGGACGGTGCCCATGAAGGCGTCGAAGCCGGTGCCCGGGGCGACGTATCCGCCGGGTGCCGTGTGCGTCTCCCAGTGGTAGATGTCCGCGTACGAACCTCCCGGGTACCGCATCACGCCGACGTCGGCCGACTTCATCAGGCCGGCCACGTCGGGGTCGTTCATGTGCGCGTCCCATATGGCGGTGTTGACTCCACGGGCCTCGCTGGTCAGCGTGCCCAGGGCCGCTTGTGCGTTCACCCGGACGTCCACGTCCGCGTCGTCCGCGCTCTGCGGTGCGGCGGGGGCAACGCCCACCAGCGAGGACAGCAGGGCCAGGGAGGCGGCCAGGACGGCGGCGCCCCGTGCGAGCGGGCGTAACCCTCTCCCGGCCGGATGCGGGGGTCGGTGCGATGGCGCCATGGGGGATCCTCCCTGGGATCTGGGCGGCACGGGCGGCGTACGGCGGTCCGTGCCGCCCGGACAGCCGATCGTGGGAGCGCTCCCATCATGGGAGGGGTGTGATGCCCTGTCAACGCCCGTGCACACCGGGGACGGCAAGCGCGCACCGAAGCGACGGCACGGGCGGAAGTCGTCGCGGCCCGCCCGCATTTCGTCCGCCCGCACACACCCTCACGATGGGGTGCGAGTTCGCGCACGCATCGCCGACACACCCCAACCCCGCACCCCTGAGGTCTTCCGGGCGCACCGCAACCACTGCGGCCTGCACTGCGTCGCAGTAGGTGGGAGCCGGTCCGGAATCCGTCCGCCTTTGCGCGAGGAAAGGTGTTCTTGACCGGTCCGGCACCGCACCACACGTACTCGTCCCGAAGGAACAGCCTCTATGCCCCGACTCAAGCGCGTCGCCGTCTCGGCCCTCGTCACCGCCGCGGCCGTGACCGGCACCACGCTCGCCACCGCGACGACCGCGTCCGCGGCGAGCTATCACTGCAAGACCAGCAGCGCTTCCGTCGACAACCCGGCCTACTCCGGTCCCGGCACCGACAACTACAACTTCGACGTCAAGCTCTGCGCCAAGCGCTCCGGCGGCTACATATACGCCTACGCCAAGGTGTCGTTCGAGGGGCCCGTCTGGTACGTCAACCAGACCGACACGCTCGACGCCGCCCGCTTCCACCTCCAGGTCAAGAAGTCGGTCTCCGGCAGCGACCCCGTGAAGAAGTGGGCCAACTACACCGGCCTCGAGTACAAGCTCGAACACGGCAACACGTGGGGCAACGGCAGCTACACGACCGGCACCATCAAGTACAAGGCCGGCTCGGGCCGTTACCTCGCCGACGGCTTCATCCAGCTCGACTGGAACAACGACGGCAAGGGCTACCGCAACACCAACTTCAGCGCCTCCCCCACCGTCTAGTCACCTGAGCGACGAGGGCCTCCCGGTCCGACGTGGCGCCACCGGCACCGCGCACGGACCGGGAGGCCTTTGTGCTGTCGCGGGGCGCGGCTCACTCGGCGCGGCCGGTGCGATCGAGGCGGTCGTCGCCGTTCCCGGCGCGGAGCACCGCGTGGATCCGGTCCGCCGTTCCCCGTGGGCGGAAGACGTATCCGTTGTGGCCGCCCGGGAACAGCTCCAGCCGTGTGCCCAGCACGTCGGCCAGCATGGCGGCACACGCGTGCGCCCAGACATGGCCCGACTTCTCACCAGCCGCGGCCACGACGCGAGCGGGTGAACCCCGGAGCGCGGCAACGTCGAGGACGTGTGCCCTGATGGCCGGCAGGTCGTACGTGAGGAGGTGCTCGGCGTTCCGCAGGCGGTCGGGGCCCGGAGCGCGCACCGGGGCGTCCGGCTCGCGGTCGTTCGGGTCGATGTCCAGGCCGGCCGCGAATCGGCGCATGGCGGTGTCGGCACCCTCCGACCTGAACGCCTCCTCGACGCGGATCAGTTGCCCAAGCGCTCGGTCCGGTTCCGGGAGCAGCTGCGTGACGGGGGGCTCGTGCGCGATGACCGTCGCAACCTGCTCGGGGTGCCGGACGGTCAGTTCCAGTGCGATCAGCGCGCCGAGGCTGGTGCCGTGCACGAGCGCGGGTCGCTCCGTGTGGGCGCGGAGCAGGCGGGCGGCGTCGTCGGCGTGCGCGGCGATGGTCGTCGCGGGGGTGTCGGTGGTGCTTCCCGACTGCCCGCGCCGGTCGTACGTGAGGACGGTGTACCGGTCGGCGAGGTGGCGGGCGAGCGGTTCGGCGGCATCGATGCCGTGGGGTCCCCCGGCGATGAGCAGGAGTACGGGGCCCTCTCCTCGGACGGTGTGGCGCAGTCGTGCGCCCGGTACGGACAGCAGGGATTCCCTCATGGTGCGACCACCGGTCCTCTCGTCGGTCAGGCCCCGGACGGGCTCTGCGCCGATCGTGCCGCCGTGGGCGGAGTACCGGGAGCGGAGCGGTTGCCCTAGGACCGGCGGTCCCAGGATGTACGGGCCCGACACCGTTACCCTGGGGGCGAGATGACACTGAAGCGTGCAGACCTCGCCGACTTCCTGCGCCGGTCGCGGGAGCGCCTGACACCACGCGATGTAGGGCTTCCCGAAGGGCCGGGGCGGCGGCGGACTCCGGGCCTGCGGCGCGAGGAGGTCGCCGTCCTCGCGGGGATGTCGGCCGACTACTGCATGCGGCTCGAACAGGCCCGGGGCCCCCGCCCCTCGGTCCAGGTGCTCGCCGCGCTGGCGGGCGCGCTGCGGCTGTCCGAGGACGAGCGGGACCATCTGTACCTGCTCGCCGGCCACCGTCCGCCGGAGGGAGCGCGGGCGGGCGCCTACCTGCGCCCGGGGCTGCGGTATCTGCTCGACCGCCTGGAGGGTGTGCCCGTGCAGGTGGTGAGCGACCTGGGTGACCTGCTGGCGCAGAACGACCTGGCGCTCGCGTTGTTCGGATGCGTGTGCACGGTCGCCGAGGAGGACCGCAACATCGTGCTGCGCTGGTTCTCCGACCCGGGCGTCCGCGGGCATTTCGCGGACGAGGAACACGCCCAGCAGGCGCGGGAGTTGGTCGCCGACCTGCGGGCCGCGACCGCCCGTCGCGGCGACGACGCGGCGTCCCGCGCGCTGGTGGCGCGGTGCCGGGCCGCGAGTCCGGAGTTCGCCGCGCTGTGGGACCGGCACGAGGTCGCCGTGCGCCGGTCGCATCCGTACCGGCTCGTGCATCCCGCACTGGGCAGGATCGAGCTGGACTGCGAGGTGCTGGCGACGCCCGCGGTGGATCAGCGTCTGCGGATCTTCACTCCTCCGCCCGGCGGGACGACGGTGCTGGACGCGTTACGCGTGCTCGGTCCCCTGCACCGGCACCACGTCACCTGACCGTCGGCCCCTGGGCCCAGGGGCCGAGCGGAGTACGACCGCTTCTCGCCCGCATGGGCTACTCCCCCGTGTACGCATGCTCCGCCGGACGCACACACGGCCGCCCTCGAGTGCGATGCGGGTGCCCAACGGCTGCTGACAGCCTCGGAGTTGTCGTACACCGTCCACACGGAGAGCCGGGCCCATGACTGCCAGCACGCTTCCACTCGCCCCCGCACGTCCCGCCACCGCCGCGCCCGTCCCCTCGTGGGCGCGGCACACGGCCGCCGCGGTTCTGTGGGCTTCCGTGCCGTCGGCGCTGTGGCGGTTCGCCGTGGTGGCCGGTGTTCCGCTGGGGCTCGCCGAGTCCGAGTACGACGCCATGCTCGTTCCCGGCTGGGGGTATCTCCTCGTGCCGCTGCTGTCCGTGTTCCAGGAGGCGCTGGCGTTCCTGACGCTGGGACTGGTCCGGCCGTGGGGCGAGGTGTGGCCCCGGTGGGTGCCGTTCCTGCGTGGACGCCGCGTTCCCGTGCTCGCGGCGGCCGTCCCGGCGGCGCTGGGCTCGCTCGCCTGCACCGTGTACGGGGTGCTCTTCGTATGGACCACCCTGCACGCGGACATGGCGATCACCCCGTGGGGAGAGTGGGTGATGACCGTCTGCTACGTGCCGATCGTGGCCTGGGGGCCGCTGCTCGCGCTCGTCACCGCGCACTACTACCGGCGCCGCACCCGCCGCTGACCGCGGGGGGCGGGCGAGTGTGCGCGGGGGTTCCCGCGCACACCCCCCTCCCCCGCCCGACTCAGCCGTACATCGCCACCTGGTACAGGGAGTCGAGCGCCGCGTCGATCGGATGGGGCTGCGGCCTGCCCGAGGCGTCGAGCGTGTTCCACCTCTGCAGGTTGACCGCGACCGCCATCTGCCGTGCGCCGTCGGCGCGGGTCATGGCCAGGGTTCCGCCGCCCCAGACTGTTCCGCCGTGGCCCCAGAAAGTGGGCCGGCCCGGCGCCTCGACCGGGTGCAGGCCGAGACCGTACTCGATGACCTTGCCCTCCTGGGAGATGACCGGGCCGGTGCGCCTCATCTGCTCCAGCGACGACGGGCCGACGATCTTTCCGGCCATGAGCTGGGCGTAGAAGAGGTTGAGGTCGGCGACGGTCGATATGAGGGAGGCCGACGGGCCCGTCCACGACATGTCGAAGACGCTGTAGTCGCGCGGCGGGTCGATCTTGCCGAACCACGCCTCGTAGAGCCGTGAGTGCGGTCCCTCGATCTCCGGTCCGGTGGGGAACGTGGTGTCCCTGAGTCCGGCGCGCTCGATGACGTCGCGGGTGATGCACTCCTCGGCCGTGGTGCCGGTCACCTCCGCCAGGAGTTCGGCGAGGAGCAGGTAGTTGGTGTTGGAGTACAGCCCCGGCGCACCGCCCGGGGTGCCAACGGCGGGTGCGCCGACTCCCAGTGCGATGAGTTCTTCGGGGTCGAACCGCGTGAATCGGTGGTCGTCCAGGCTCTGCGCCCCGGTCTCGGCGAGGGCCGGGAACGCCTTGAGCGAGGGGTAGGCGTACGGAAGGTACTCGGCGAGGCCGCTCGTGTGGTTGATCAGCATCCGGACCGTGATCGCCTCACCCCGCTCCCCCGGGACCAGCTTCGGCAGGTAGCGGCCGATCGGTACGTCGAGCCCGATCCGGCCGCTCTCGGCCCGGCGCAGAACGGCCGCGGCGGTGAACGTCTTGGTGACGCTGCCGACGCGGTGGCGCATTCCGGCGTCGACGGGCCGGCCGGTGGCGGTGTCGGCGACCCCGGCCGCGCCGCGCCAGACATGGTCGCCGTGCCGGACCTCGGCGAACAGGCCCGGCATACCGGCGCGGTGCACGTGGTCGATGGCCGCGTCCAGCGCCGCGGAATCCAGTGGGTTCTTCACGTCGTGCGTCCCTTCGTAACCCCCGGGTCCGGCTGTGGTTCCCCATGCCGGACCACGTCCTGCCGGGCCGCCCGGCAAGCTCATGTCCTCATTATGCACGCGGTGCGTGCAACACCAAGTGCATAGGCTAGGCTGGAACCCGTCGAGAGGGGCGAAATGGCAGGCCGAAGGCGTTGGACGACCGAAGAGATCCTGGATGCGGCAGCCGAGCTGCTGCGTACGAGCGCGACGGAATCGTTCAGCGTGCGCAAACTGGCGGCGGTGCTCGGGACGGACTCGTCGAGCCTCTACCGGCACTTCCGCAGCAAGACCGAGCTGCTGCGCGCGGTCGCCGACCGTGTCCTTCTGGCCGCGATGGAGGGCCATCGCCCCGAGGGTGACTGGAAGCAGCGCATCACGGCCCTGGCTCTGCGCGTGCGGGAGGCCTTCGGCCGGCAGCCGCAGCTCGCCGCGGTCTGGGGGCGTTATGTGTCGGGCGGCGCCGGGTCCCGGCTGGTCGTGGAGGAAGTGCTGCAGGCCCTGCGCGCCTCAGGACTGCCCGACGAGAAGATCCCGGCGCACTACCACCGGATCGCGGTTCTCATCGCCGCACTGATCACCTCCGAGGCCGGCGCCGCCACGGTCACCCCGGAGGAGCGCGAACAGGGGCAGGAGCTGTTCCGTGTGTCGGTGCTGGGCGCCGACCCCGAGCGCTTCCCCGCGCTGGCGCACTTCGCGCGTGGCCTCCGGCCGCTCCAGACGGACCACCGGGCGGCGTTCGAGGAACTTCTCGCCGCCCACCTCGCTCACGTCGAAGCGGACGCGCGGAACGGTTAGCGAGGTGCCGCACGGGTGAGGGCCGGGCACACCGCCCCGGCCCTCCTCCACACGCGTGTTACGGGTGTTCCGGCGCGGCGGAGTCGCCTCCCGCCTCGGCCTTCATCGCCTTGGCCTCGCTCTTGAGGATCCGGGCCGACTTGCCCAGGGAGCGCGCCATGTCGGGAAGCTTCTTCGAGCCGAACACCAGGATGAGCACGAGCGCCACGATGAGCAGGTGCCACGGTTCCAGGCCGTTGCGGAGCATCACGCCACCTCTTTCCTTTGCCCCGGTCGCCCGCGCGTGCGCCGGCACGCTCGCACAACCATATTGATTGCCGTATTGCGCAACTGTACAAGTTTCGTTCGGGGGCGCTCCGGCGGCCGGCCCGGACGGCAGCCTCGCGTGAGGCGTCCGAGCACCGCGGCGAATCCGCCCAGCACCGCTGCGAGCAGGAGGTACGCGGGCAGCGGCAGCGGCTCCAGACCCAGCCGCGCCCCGGGCCCGGTGAGCGGCAGTACGAGGCCCACCGCGGCCGGCACCGCGGCGGCCACGCGCAGAATCCGCGGCGCGGGCCGGGTCCCGGTGCGTAGCAGAAGCATCATCAGGCTCTGGGTGAGCAGGTTCTCCGTGAACCATCCCGTGTGGAAGGCGCCTTCGTCGTGCGCGGCCGACGCGGTCAGGGCGAGCAGCACAAAGGTGGTCAGGTCGGCGAGCGCGCCCAGGAGGCCGAAACCGGTGACGACCCGGAGGAACGGGGCGGACCGCAGAACGGTGGGCCGCGCGAGGAGGCGGGGCGCCGGGCGGTCGTGGGCCAGGGCCAGCTGCGCCGCGTCGAAGCAGAGGTTCTGCACGAGGACCTGCGCGGGAAGCATGGGCAGGAAGGGCAGGAGCAGGCCCGCGGTGAGCATCGCGATCACGTTGCCGAGGTTCGACGAGAGGGTGATGCGGAGGTACGAGGCGATGTTCCCGCCCGCGCGCCGCCCCGCGGTGATCGCCTCGTCCAGTGCCGCGAAGTCCCGGTCCGCGAGCACGACGTCCGCGCTCTCCCGCGCCACGCCCACCGCGGTCGACGGGCAGATCCCGGCGTCGGCGGCGCGCAGGGCGGGCAGGTCGTTGACGCCGTCGCCGACGAAGCCGACCGTGCGGCCGTGTGCGCGCAGCGCGGTCACGATCCGCGCCTTGTCCTCGGGCCCGCACCGGGCGAACACCGTGGAGCGGTCCGCCAGGGCGGCCAGTTGTCCGTCGTCGAGGGACCCCAGGGTGCGGGCGTCCACCACCTCGCCCGGTTCCACTCCGAGGTCGCGGCAGACACGGGCGGCCGTGGCCGGATGGTCGCCGGTGAGGACCCTGAGGGCGACCCCGTGTCCGGTGAGACGGGCGAGCGCGTCGTCGGCGCCCGGCGCGAGGGCGTCGCGGAAGGTGACGAGGCCCCGGAACTCCAGGCCCCGCTCGTCGGCCGGACCGTACGGGCGGCCCCGCGCGGGGCGTTCACCGGTGGCGACGGCCAGGAGCCGTACGCCCGTGGCGGCCAGGTGCGCGGCCTGGTCGAGGAGCCGTTCGCGTTCCGCTTCGCCCAGCGCGCACCGTTCGAGGACCGCTTCCACCGCGCCCTTGACGACGAGCACGTCGCGGCCGAGCGCGTCGGGAGCGCGGACGACGGCCGTGGAGAGCCTGCGCGCGGCATCGAAGGGGAGCGCGGCGACGGGCTCGTACGCCATGGCCTCCCCCGGGTCGCCGGCGTCCAGCAGGGCCGCGTCGAGCGTGTCGGGGGCGGGCAGGTCCGCGAGGTGCAACGTCCACCACGCGTTGACCGCCGCCCAGGCCAGCACCCCGGGCGCCGGACGGCCCTCGGGGTCGACGGCGTCGATGACCTGGGGCCGGTCCTGGGTGAGGGTGCCCGTCTTGTCCAGGCACAGCACGTCCATCGCGCCCAGGTCGTAGAGCGCGGGCGGTCTGCGGACGACGACTCCGTGGGCGCGTGCCAGCCGGGCGGCCCCACGGGTCAGGCAGGTGGTCACGACCACGGGCAGCATCTCGGGCGTCAGTCCCACCGCCACGGCCACCGCGAACGGCAGGGTCTCCAGGCCGCGCCCGCGCAGCGCCGCGTTCACCATGAGCACGAGCGGCGGCATGAGGAGCATGAAGCGGATCAGCACCCACGCGATGCCGCGGACGGAGCGGTCGAAGGAGCTCGTCCGGGGCGGGCCCGCCGGCACATGCGCGCCGGCGAACCGGGTGTGCGCACCGGTGGCGACCACGACACCCGTGCCGCTGCCGGCGACGACCGTGCTGCCCTGGAAGCACAGGTCCCCGCGCGCGAAGGACGCGTCGTCGGCCGGGATGTCGCGGGCTTCCTTGGTGGCGGGTTCCGACTCCCCGGTCAGGACCGACTCGTCGACGCGCAGGTAGTGGGTGCGCAGGAGGCGCAGGTCGGCCGGGACCAGGTCGCCGGGGACCAGCCGGACGACGTCCCCGGGCACGAGGTCGCCGGCGGGCACCTCGCGTACGGCCGGCACCGCGTGCGGCTGCGGCCTGCGCTGTACGGCGGCCGTGGTGGCCACCATCTTCCGCAGCTGGGCCATCGCCCGGTCCGCCCGGTGTTCCCCGTGGGCCCGCAGGACGCAGCTGACCCCGACGAGGACGACGATGACGGTGGCCGGGCCCCAGGACGCGACGGCGGCGGAGACCAGGCCGAGGGCGAGCAGGACCCCGGTGAACGGGTCGCGTATGCCGTACGCCAGCCGCACGGGCCACGGCGTGGGGCGGTGTGCGGGCAGCGTGTTGGGGCCGTGTACGCCGAGGCGGACCGCCGCGTCGTCGTCGGTCAGCCCGCGCGGGGAGGTGTTCAGCGTGCGCAGGACTTGGAGCACGGTGGCCGCATGGGCGGCCGGTGCCCTCGGCGGTCGGCCCGCGAGATGGTCAGGCACCGGTCCCGTGCAGCCGGCGCACCGGCGCGCCCTCCTGCGCCGCGAGCTGTCCGATCATCAGGCGCACGACGGCCACGACGTCCGTGTCGTCGACGTAGTACACCTGCCGGCGGCCTTCCCGCCGGGAGCTCACCAGCCCGGCGAGCTTGAGCTTCGTCAGGTGCTGGCTGACGGCGGGCAGCGCACCGCCGACCCGTTCCGCGAGGCCGCTGACGTCGCAGTCGCCGTGGGCGAGGATCCAGACGATGTGCAGGCGTGCGGGCGAGGCGAGCAGGCCGAATGCCTCGGACGCCCGGCCGAGGACCGCGGCGGACGGTTCACCGTGCTGACCCGCCCCTTCGGCCTCTGCGGTCACAGTCCGGCTCCTGTCCACTCACAACCGCCGACAGACAGCTGGATCCTTGATGTCGGCCCATTCTAGGCACCGGGCCACGGGCCGGAGGCGGGTCTGCCCGGCGCGCTCTCGGGGCAGGGTGCCGGGGCACGCGCGGGAGGGCGGACGGCACGGCCGGCTGCCGTGCCGTCCGGGTCCTTCCTACTTCTTCAGGTGCCGGGTGAAGAACTGGACCGCGGGGTCACCGGCGTGCTGCGGGACACCGGTGTGCCCGCCCATGTGGGCGTGCAGGGACTTCTCCTCGGTGCCGAAGGCGTCGAACAGGTCGAGCGACGCCTGCCGGTCGTTCCTCTCGTCGTCCCACTGCAACAGGACGTGCAGCGGAGTGGTGATCCGGCGGGCCTCCTCGAACGTGGCGCGCGGGACGAAGCTTCCGGCGAAGAGGACGGCGGCCGCGAGGCGCGGCTCGACCAGCGCCAGCCGCACACCGATGGAGATCACTCCCCCCGAGTATCCGACCGGCCCGTCGATCCCGGGCAGGGCGAGGAGCGCGTCCAGGGCGGCCTGCCACTCCGGCACCGCCCGGTCGACCAGCGGGAGGACGACTGCGTCGATGATCTCGTCGCTGAGAGGTTCGCCCGTTTCCAGCGCCCGGCGCATGTCGGCGCGAGCCTCGTCGAGGGCGGGAAGCCGGGGCCGCTCGCCGCAGCCGGGGAGTTCGATGGTGGCCGTGGCGAAGCCCTCCGCCGCGGAGTGCCGGGCGCGGCCGAGCAGACGCGGGTACATCGTGTTCAGGCCGAGCGTGGGGTGACCGAGCAGGATCAGCGGCACCGGTGCGGACACCGACGGGGATGCGGGTGTCCAGAGGATTCCGGGAATGTCACCGAGGGTGAAGGTGCGTTCGAGTACGCCGTCGTCGAGGCGCTGCTCGGAGGTGAAATGCATGATCGTGCCTTTCGGGAGTGCGCAGAATGGCGCTCCCGGGCGATCTGCCTATCGCCCGACCGTGACCCCGGAGGGGAGCACCCATGTCGATACTGTGTTCACGGGTACCACCTCCTCGTTCTTTCGCACGGCCGGGACGAATCTAGCAGTGTCCGCTGCGGTCGCCTAACGGGTTTCCGTACGGGTCCGCCGGTCGCCCAGGGCTGCGGCCAGGAGCGCCACGACGATCCCGGCGAACGCCCAGGCACCCAGGATCCACAGCGCCCCCGTGATGTTGTTGCCGTCGAAGTAGACCGTGTTGCGCACCACGGTCGTACCGGCCCCGGGCGGCAGGGCCTGGCCGATCGCGGCCCAGAAGGGCGGCAGCAGGGACGCCGGGTAGACGCCGCCCGAACTCGGGTTGCCGAGGATCGTGAAGATGAGGATGGTCAGGCCGAGGCCGATCGTGCCGAGCAGCGACTGCAGGGCCACCCCCACGGCCCCGGAGGCGAACACGACCAGGGTGCCGATGCCGACGAGCTCCCAGAACGCGCCCGGCAGACAGTTCAGTACGGGGCCCACGATGAGGGCGCCGCCGATCCCGGAGATGAAGGCGTAGGGCACCATCGCCGCGAGCCGCACGATGGAGCGCCGGAGGGTGGGACGCTTCGATCCGGCCGCCATGTTCAGCGCGGACGCGGCGAGATAGCCGCCGATCGTCCAGCTCAGCACGAGGTAGAAGGACGACAGCCCACGTGAGTCCCCCGCGGCGGGCGGGCGGATGTCGCGGACGGTCAGGGCGCGGTTCTGCGTCCGCTCGACGGTCGCCACGACCTTCGCGGCGGCGTCCGAGGCCGAGGGGCCGCCCGCCGAGGCGATGAGCAGAGTGTCCGTGCGCCCGGTCAGCGCCACGATCAGCGCGGCGTCGGTCTTCCGCTCCAGGAGCCGCGCCCTGGCCTGCGCGCGGTCCTGCACGGCGGTGACGTGCACCGGGTCGCCGGGCAGGGAGTTGAGCCGGGCGACGAGGTCGGCCTCCACGGGGCGCGGGGCGACCAGGGTGATGGGGACGCGGTGGGGTTTGGGAGCGTGGAACGCCCCCATGTACGAGAGAGCGAAGCCCAGTTGGAGCAGCAGCACACCCACCATGACGAGAACGGCCCTGGTGGTGATCGCGTCCTTCATCTCCGTCCACGCGTCGACCCTCGTCGTCGAGCCTGTTTCATCCGCCACGTGACGTACCCGCTCTCAGCCGTGATTGACCGGTGCACCCATTCCGCCGACATCCTCATCCCCGGTCCGCGCCGTAGGGAGAGAACACGCATGGGCGGTGCCGTACCCACCCGTTCGGCGGAACGCCGGTGCGCGGCCGGTCACTCCTGGCGTTCGAACCGGTGCGTGGCCCACAGCAGGGCGCCGACTCCGCTGATCAGGAGCAGGGCCGCCTTCGCGGCGAGCGGGAGCGGGTGGCCGGACCAGGTGATGCCACCGACGGCCGCCCCGCCCGGGGCCCGCAGGGCGATGCTGTCGCGAAGCATGTCCACGCCGTACGCGAGCGGGTTCGCCGCTGCCAGGACGTGGGTCCAGCCGGGCAGGCTCCGGAGGGGGAAGAAGCCGCCGGAGAGGAACAGCAGAGGCATCATCATCACGCCGAGCAGCGTGTGGAACGTCTCGGGTCTGCGCAGGCTCACGGCCAGGGTCAGCGCGAGGGCGGTGATCGTGAAGGAGATCAGGATCATCCCGGTGAGAAGCAGCGCCAGGAGGACCGGGTCGTAGGGCAGGCCGACGACGCCGACGAGTCCGAGCAGGACGGCGCCCTGGATCGTGGCGACGAGGGTGCCGCCGGCGCAGCTTCCCAGGAGCAGGGTCGAGCGGCTGACCGGAGCCATCAGGAGTTCGCGCAGATAGCCGCTCTGCCGGTCGGTGATGAGGCGGATGCCGACCAGGATGGCGGGCGTCTGCACGGTCATCATCAGCATGCCGGGGAAGAGATAGGTCTGATAGCCCACCCCCAGCTCCGAGTGGGGGATGAGGGCGGCGAGTCCCCCTCCGAGGATCAGCAGGTACAGCACGGGGTGGAGCAGCATCAGCGCGGTGTGGGCGCGCTGGCCGGCCAGGCGCAGCAGGTCGCGGTGGATCAGGCCGTGGACCGCGCGCAGTTCATGGCGCAGGCGCGTCGGCCGGTCGTTGTCCTGGGCGCAGGACGCGTCGAGAGGGAGCGCGGTCATCGGCCGCCTCCGGGCTGGGCGCTGTGGATGCTGCGGCCGGTGTGGTGGAAGAAGACGTCGTCGAGCGTGGGCGGGGTGGCGGATGCGGCGCGGACCGCGATGCCGTGGTTCTCCAGGGCCGCGCAGAGGCGGGGAATCCAGGAGCTGCCGTCGGGTACGCGCAGGCAGATCCCGTCGGCGTCCGTGGTGACGGTGTGTCCGGGTGGCACGATGCGGCGGACGATGTCGTGGGCCCGCGCGTCCTGGCTGGTGCTCAGCACGACCCGGTCGTCCCCGATGGCCGCCTTCAGCGCGTCCGGTGTGCCCTGGGCCACGAGCCGGCCGCGGTCGATGATGGCGACGCGGTCGCAGTTCGCGGCCTCTTCGAGTTGGTGGGTCGTGACGAAGAGGGTGCTGCCGTGCCGCTCCCGCAGGGCGTGGAGGTGGTCCCAGATCTGTGCGCGTGCGTGGGGGTCCAGTCCGGTGGTCGGCTCGTCCAGGAACAGCACGCTCGGCGCGTGCAGCAGCTGGCGGGCGATCTCCAGGCGGCGGCGCATCCCGCCGGACAGGGTGCGTACGGGGGAACACCGGCGGTCGGTCAGTCCGGCGACCTCCAGCACCTCGGCGGTGCGCTGCCGGGCGTGGCCGCGTCGCAACCCGTAGAGCCGTGCGTGGATGTGGAGATTCTGCTCGGGCGTCAGGTCCGGGTCCAGGGCGCTCTGCTGGAACAGCATGCCGACCCGTTGCCGTACCTGGTGGGGCTGGGTACGCACGTCCGCGCCCGCCACCGTGGCGTGTCCGGCGGTGGGGCGGGCCAGGGCGCACAGCATGGCGATGGTCGTGGACTTCCCGGCGCCGTTGGGACCGAGGAAGGCGAAGGTCTCGCCTCGCGCGACGTCCAGGTCCAGGCCGTTCACGGCGCGGGTGGTGGTGGACCGCGGCCCGGGGTAGCTCTTGGCCAGGCCGCGCGTGCTGATGGCGCACTCGGGCGCGGGCGGGCGGGGCGTGGTGCGGGGGACGGGGGCGGGCTCATGGGCGAGTTCCTCGTCACCGGTGTGGAGTCGCATGGTCCGGTCCTCACCTCTGGTTCGACGTCGGGGTCCGGCCGTCGGCTGTCCCGGGACAGCCGACGGCCGGACGTTATGCCGGTCCTAGGCGCAGCTGATGCCGATGCAGACCGTGTTGAGGACCGTCAGCAGGCCGACGCACTCGCAGGTGGCGGAGAACGCCGCCCCTTCGGCGCCGACGGGGTCGGTCTCGGGAAGGGCGTGGAGGTGGGCGAGGAGTTCGAGGTCCTGGGTCTGGATTTCCATGGTTCTCTCCTTCTTCTTTGTGGTTGGGCGGCAGGGTTTCTGCCGCTCAGCCCGGCAACTGGGCGAGCCAGAGCCGGGAGTCCGTGTGGCGGAGCCGCAGAAGGAAGGCCAGAATCCCGGCCGACCCGTCGCTCCAGCTGGTCGAGACGTCCCCGTACTCGTTGGGGAAGACCAGGTGCCCGTGGCGGCGGGCTCCCTCGGCGAGGGCGAGGCGGCCCAGGTCCGCGGCCATCGCGCGGTAGGCGGTATCTCCCGTCGCGGCGCTCATATCGAGCAGGAAGTCGCCGTTGCCGGCCAGTCCGTGGCACTGGGAGAGCGGGGCGCGCGAGGCGCGTTCCGTGACGGCCAGGGCGCTGCGGCGGGCGAGGTCCCCGAATCTGTCGTCGCCGGTGACCTGCCACAGCCGTACGAGGAAGGTGCCGATACCGGCCGCGCCGTGGCACCAGTAGGGGGCGGTGGGTTCGTCGCCGGCCTGGGCGGGCCACTGGGCGGCCTCCCCGACACGTACGGAGCTGAGCACCAGGTGTTCGCCGGTCTCCACCGCGAGCCGCAGGTGGTCCTGGCGTCCCGAGGCGACCGCGCCGGCCAGGAGGAAGCAGCCGATGCCGGCGGAGCCATGGGCGAATCCCAGATACCGTTTGCCGGTCTCACCGCCGAGTGCCTCCGCGGGAACCGGCCAGCTCACCGCCGACGGAGCGCGCTGCGCCGCGGATGCCAGGCGGTCGGCCGCGTCGACGGCCAGTGCGGCCAGGCGCGGATCACCGGTGCGGTGCCACAGGTGGAGGGCTGCCATGCCGCTGCCGGCGGTGCCGTGGGTGATGTCGTGGTGGAGCGTGGGTTCCTGCGGTGTCAGTGCCAGGGCGAGCGCGTGGTCGACGAGTGCGTGGTCGTCGACGGCTCTTCCGGCTTCGTACAGTGCCCAGGCGGTTCCGAGGTCCCCGAAGTGCAGGCCGGCCCGGGTGGACGGCATGTGGGTGCGGTCCGCGATCCAGTGGCCCGCCGCCGAGAGCAGCTCGGGCAGACGGGGGTCCCCGGTCAGTTCGAAGTACCGCGTCAGTACGGCCAGGGGGCCGGCCGCGCCCTGCTGCACGGTGCAGGGGTTGGTCTCGCCGGCCGCGGTGGAGACGGGCCACAGGCGCCGGTCGTCCGCCGGGGTCATCGAGTCGACGAGGTGGTTCACGAGTCCGGTGACGGCGGCGTGCAGGTCCTCGTCCTGTGCGGGGAGGAGCCGGGCGGGGCCCGTGGGGCGGGCCGTCTCCGGCTCGCGGAGGGCTTCGCGCGCCCGCAGGGTGTTCCAGCGTGCGGCGGGATCGTCCTTCATCAGTCCGGCGATCATCCGCGCCGTGCCGCCCGGGGGCTTCGCGTGTCCGGTGCAGGTGTCCAGCCAGGCGGTGAGCCGTTCCTCGTCGGTTCTGGTGGCGGGCTCCTCGGGCAGGAGGTTCGGGACCTTCCCGGTCAGGACGAAGCATGTGGTGGCGCCGAGGCTGTAGTAGTCGGCCGTCACGGACACGGGTGCGTCCGTCAGGCGTTCGGGGGCGCTGAACCCGGGGGTGCCGACCCGGGTGGGCATACAGGGGCCCGTCTCGTCGGCGGCGAGTTCCAGGTCGATGAGGCGCAGTTCGCCGTCGGGGCGGACCATGACGTTGCCGGGGGTGAAGTCGCGCAGGACGCAGCCGTGGGCATGGGCCGCCGTGACGAGGTCGACGAGCTGGGCGACCAGGGCCGTGGCCTCGCGCCGGTACTGCTCTCCCCCGAGGTCACGGAAGCGCTCGGCGACCCAGGTACGGAGGCTGACGCCGGGGACCTCGCTCTGGGCCAGGAAGAGGTGTTGGCCGTGTTCGAAGAGGGCCAGGGCTTCCGGGGCCAGGTCCGTGCCCTCCAGCTTCTCCAGCATCCGGGCCTCGGCGCGCAGCCAGTCGCGGACATCGCGCCCGGCGGCGTCGCCCTCGACGTGGGGCCGCGTCTCCTTGATGACCACGGGGGCGCCGGTGGAGACATCGGTGCCCCGGTAGACACCGCCCTTGTTGGTGTGGCGGATCGCCTCCCGTACCGCGAAGCGGCCGCCGAGCAGGACCGGGCCGCTCGCCGCCTCGGCCTCGGGCGGCGGGAGGGGCACGGTGTCGGGGAACGGGCACTGCGCCCACGGCGGCGGGGAGTAGCGGCCGGTGCGCTCGTCCTCCACGGGGTTGCCGTCGGGGTCCTCGATGTACCAGATCAACAGGCCCTGGTCCGACAGCCGTTGCCGGCCGGTGAAGGCGCCGTAGCGGTAGTGCACCAGGCTGTGCGGGGCGTAGGGCCGGTCGGAGAGGATGCGCGGGCCCGCCAGTCCGGCCGTCGCGGCGTGCAGGTTCAGGGCGAGCCGGACCGCGTCCGCGTCCGAGCGCGGATAGACGGTGAGGAACTTGCCGGAGCTGCCGCGCGGCGTGGCACGGGAGTTGAGGGTGCTCACCCGGTCCAGCGAGCGCGCGAACTTGAACGCCGATGTGTCCGGCAGCAGTACGTCCAGGGCGTTCACGAGGACCGTCGGCGCCGAGGCGGCCGTCGCCGACAGGTGCAGCTTCCAGCCCTGGTCGCGGCGGGTTCCCGACCGGGGTGCGACGCGGCACCACGTCTCGTCGGTTCCGGTGGTCCAGCGCGCGGCCGTGCGGGTGGCCTGCAGGGCTCGGCGGAGGAGGCTTTCGAGGTCGACTTCGGTTGCGTGGCTCGTCATGTGAGTGTCCCTCTCAACGGTGAGGACCGCTGACCGGAAAATGCCCATGACACGTGAACGTGGAACGCGCCCGAGCCGGAATCACCTGCTCCAGCGAGCGCACGGGTATCGCTTCCTCCCTGGTCGGCGCCGCCCGGCGCGAGGGGCGGCGCACGCGCGACGCCGCCCCTGGACGACGACCCGGCAGCGGGGCATAGGAAGATATGACGCATGGCGGAAGATGAACGATCGGTCGGTTCGGAGAAGACGGCCGGCGGTGTGGTGCTGATCCGGGTCCGGGGCAGTCTGGACGGCTGGTCGGGCAGCGGTGACTTGTCGTCCGCCCTGACCGGAGCGGTCGAGGACGGCGGCGTCCGCACCGTGGTCGATCTGTCCGGGGTTGCTTTCGCCGACTCCGCGGCGCTCCACGCCTTGCTGGGCGGTCAGCGGGAACACACGAAGGCGGGGGTGCCGCTCGTCCTGGCCGGTCCCCTGCAATCCGGCGTCCGCAGGCTCTTCGAGGTCACCGGCACCTCGGGCGCGTTCCGGTTCGCGGACGACGTGGAAGCGGCGCTCCATTGCTGAGCGCGGCGGTTCACGGGGGCGTGGGGGTGTCCGGGTGTCGATAGAGGCAGGAGGGGAGGCGGAACGGCTCTCGGCCGTACCGCGGAACGCGGCCGATGCGCGGGGCATCGTGTCCGAGCTGCTCGCGGCACACTTCGGAGCCGTGGTGGCGCAGTGGCCCGCCCATGTGGTGGACGACATGCTGCTGGTCACGTCGGAGCTGGTGACGAACGCCTTCCGGCACGGTGGGCGACTCACCGCGTTCGAGACCGTGGTGACCGGTGCCGGTCTGCGCATCACCGTCGGCGACGCCAGTACGGAGGGGCCCGCCGAGTCCCCGGAGGTGGGGCCGCAGGTGCGGGCGGGGGCGGCCAGGATCGGCGGCTACGGCTGGCCGCTGGTACGTCTGCTGGCCGACGAGGTGTCCATCAGCCCGGTCCCGGGCGGCAAACGGATCACGGTGCTGATGGCCCTGCCCGCCCATCCCTGAGCGGCCGTGAGGCGCGGGCCGGCGCCTCAGTCGGTCGTCTCCCGGATCTCGTCGGGGCGGCTCCGCCGTGACGGCTCGTTCTCCGCTGCGAACAGGTGCCGAGTACCGGTGACGGTCAGCAGCCGCTCCATGAAGGGCGGCGGGTTGTCGAGGAAGAGCGTGATCCCCCGGTCGGTGGTCCGGCGGTGGATCATCAGCAGCGCGGAAAGCCCCGTGGAGTCGCAGAGCCGGAGCTTCTCGCAGTCGAGGTGCAGTTCGCCGGCGTGCGGGTCCTCCTCGACGCACGCGTCGGCCCGCGCGACGAGTCCGTCACTGGTGTCGTAGTCGAGGACGCCCGCGAGGCGCAGGCGCACGGCCCCGTCCTCCGATTCGGCGGTGAGGGAGAGGGACGGGGCGCTCATGCGTGGGCTCCCGGGTGTGCTGCGACGGCGTCGGCCAGGATGGTCCGGGCCCGGTTCAGGGGCCGGACGGCCCGGGGGAAGTCCTTGAGTTCGGTCATCAGGATGTCCAGGACGGGCGGCAGGGACCGGGCGGGGACGCGGCGGGCCATGAGGATGTCCGCGGTCCAGGTCATGAAGGTGGTGAACAGCTCGTCGTCGTCCGTGTAGACCGCCACGGACAGGAATTCGACGATGTGCGCGATGTCCTCCGCGGTGCGCTCGCGCTGGAGTCCGGTGTACGCGGCCATGGCGGGGAACATGTCCTCCAGCTTCGCCAGGACCTGCTTGACGAGCAGCCCCTGCGCACGCGAGACCAGGGTGTATTCCTGGTCGAGCAGGTGCGGCAGATCGTCGCTCTGCTGCCGTACACCGGCCGGTGCGGGCGGGGCCAGCCCCGCGGCCAGATGTTCGGCGGCGCCGCGCGCGTCGGGGGCCCAGGCGTTCGCGCCGAGCATGCGCGCGAAGCGGCCGTCGTGTCCGAAGGCCGCGCCCCCGGCGAGGACGGGCACCCCGACGGACTGGCAGGCGGTGATCGCCGCGTGGGCGGTGGGCAGCCGGGTGGGGATGGACGAGGAGAGCGCGACCACGTCCGCGCCGGTGTGGTGGAGGTGTGCGACGAGGTGGGGCGTGGGGACCTGGGCGCCGAGGAAGTCGACCTCCCAGCCCCGCAGGGTGAGGACCTCGGCCAGGAGCCGGGCGGGCAGGGAGTGCCACTCCTGTTCGACGCAGGCCACGGTGACCCTGCCGAGGGTGGGCTCCGTACGGGCGGCGGGGTGGTGGGCGAGCGCCGTGATCACCCGCTCGACGATGGCGCTGGCCGCGTGCTCCTGGGCGACGGTGAGGCGGTTGGCCGCCCACTCCGTGCCCACCCGCGCCTGCACCGGTGCGATGAGGTCCAGGAGGACCGATTCCGGGGGCGTGCCGTCGTCGAGGGCGCCGGTGACGAGACCGGCGGCGGCGAACTCGTCGCGGTCCAGGGCCACGGCGGTCAGGAGCCGGTCGCGCAGCTCCCCCGTCACGGCCGTCATGCGGTGTACCTGCCCCGTGTGTGTCCGTCCACCGCGCTGAGGTGGTTCGTCCGGGGCGCGGTGATCGCGACGACCGCCATGTCGTCGTGGCCACCGCCCCGTACCCATTGGGCGGCGAGCATCTGTATGCGCTCGACCACAGCCTCACCGGGCATGTCCGCGCATTCCGAGAGCGCCCGCTTCAGCCTCTCCTCACCGAACATCTCGTCGCCGAGCGGGCCGCCCCGGGCCTCGGTGAACCCGTCGGTGTAGAGCAGACACGTCTCGCCGGGGCGCAGCACGGTTTCGACGGTCCGGGACTCGATGTCGGGAAGGGCTCCGATGAGGGTGCCGTGGGTGCCGACCTCCTCGACGCGGCCGTCCACCCGGACCACCAGCGGCACGGGATGGCCGGCGGAGGTGAGCCGCAGGCGCACCACGTGGTCCGTCCGCCGCACCGATGCCAGGACCATGGTCGCGAAGCGGGTGTGGTGGGAGTTGAGGAGCGCCCCGTTGAGGAGTCCCAGCATTTTCTGGTGGTCGTCCGCCATAGGGACGAGGGCCTGCAGGGTGTTGCGGATCTTGCCGGTGAGCACCGCGGCGTCCAGCCCCTTGCCGCACACGTCTCCCAGAATCACCAGCGAGGAGTCCTTCTCCCCGGCGCCGGAGTGGTGGACGTCGAAGAAGTCCCCGCCGACGCGTTCCCGGGCGGCGGCCGGCCGGTAGCCGCCCGCGAACTCGACCCCGTTGACGCGGTGCAGCCGGGGCGGGAGCAGGTCCTGCATCAGAGTCCGTGTGATGGCGCTCTGTTCCGCGTACAGATGGGCGGCGGACAGGGCCGCACCTGCCCGTGCGGCGAACAGCCGGGCGAAGATCTGCTCGTTCTCGGTGAACTGGCCGCCGCTGCGCAGCAGGACCAGGGCGCCCGCCGGGACCCCCTGGCCGGGCAGTGGCGTGATGACCACCGAAGTGATCGTTCCGGTGTAGCCCGCGGGGATCATCCAGGCGGGCAGTGTGCCGGGGTCGATCCAGCGCGAGGGCACGGGCGGGAAGCCCTGAAGGGCCTCGTCCAGGCCGGGCAGTTCGCACGGGTCGGCCGCGACGAGTCCGCGCCCGGCGTCCTGGCCGGCGACCGCGTGGGCGAGCGGGAGCTTGTCGCCCCGGGCGGGCGAGACGACGACCGCCGCCTCCGCGAGGTATTCGGAGGCGAGCCGGGCGGTGGCGCTCACGCATCGGTCGGTGTTCAGCGAGGACAGCAGGACGTGGGACGCCTCCGAGAGGAAAGCGGTCCGTTCGCGTTCGGTGGCGAGCGCCTCCTCGGCGCGCCTGCGGCCGGTGTCCTCGACCAGCCACCACACCACGTTCCCGTTCTCGCCCCGGCTGGGAAGGGCCTCGAAGCTGCGGGCGCCGATCCAGCCGGACGCACCGCCGTCGGTGTCCGCGCACCGGTTCACGGTCCGGTCGCGCAGTTCCTGGTCCGCCAGGGCGAGCCAGGCGGGGGCCGCGTCGGCCATCCTGGCGCCCGGTCGCGCGTCGCGCAGGAGCCGGGAGGCGGCGGGGTTGACCTCGGTCAGCACGCCGTCCGCGGCGCTTTCGAGCACCGGATGCGGGGCCGTTGACCATGCGCCGGACGCCGGACGTTCTCCGGCGCTCGTCACGGACGTTCTTCGGGGAGGAGCCATGAGGGGGCACCCGCCTGCGGCGAGCGGCACCACCTTCCAACTGGACGGAAAAGCATTTGCCGTGCGGCAACTATCCCGCAGCGCCGCCCTCGCTGGCAATCGACCACCCCCGTCACGGTGACGGAGCGTGATATCACCACCGCCCCACCACCTGGCGGACGCCGGACCCTCACGGAGCCTTCACTCGGTCTCTGCCGCGGTCCGTTTCGTCCTGCACGAGGAGGGTGAGCAGCGAGGCGACGGAGAGACCGGCTTCGGCCGGGTGACGCAGCACCTTGTCCGTTTCGATGCGGTACGTGTTCGCGCGCCCTTCCCGGGTGTGGGAGAGGTATCCGTCCTGTTCCAGGTCGGCGATGATCCGCTGGACCGCACGCTCCGTGAGCCGGCACCGTGCGGCGATGTCGCGGATCCGGACGGTCGAGCCCTCGGCGATCGTCGCCAGTACGCGCGCGTGGTTGGTGATGAACGTCCATCCGGTGTGGGATTCGGGTGCTCCAGGCATGCATCCCATCTAAGCGCGCATGCTTGTCCGCCCTCAACTACATGACATACTTTTCGTGTAATCACTGACAGGGTGAAGTCACAGGAGGTCACGGGTGTCGTACGGCGAAGCCGGCTGGGCAGCACGCGTGAGCGGCGTCGGCGGGGGCAGCGCGCACCGGGCCGGCGGGCCCGGCCCGGCGCAGGCCGTGGTAGTGGAGTACGAGCGCCACGGTGTGTGGGTGGTCGCGGCTCAGGGTTCCTGCGACCTGGAGTCGATCTCGCGGCTGGAGGAGGCGCTGACCACCGCCGCCTGGCGCCATCCGAAGGTGGTGCTGGACGCCTCCGGGATCACCTTCGCGGATTCTTCGCTCCTGAACCTGCTGATCCTCACCCACCGGGCGGGCGCCCTGCGCCTGGCCGCCCCGAGGCCCCAGCTCCAGCGGCTGCTGGAGCTCACCGGACTCGACGCGGTCCTGTATGTGCGCACCACGGTCGAGGAAGCGGCCGCCTGCTGACTTCGGGGCCGTGCCCCGCGTCCCGTACGGAACGCGGGGCACGGGCGCGACGGTCCGCGGGCCGTGTTACCAGCCGGCCCTCGCCGTGTCGTACGCGGTACGGCAGTCGGCGTTGGTGGCATTGGCGGCCAGCTTCGTCATGGAGTCCTTCCAGATGCGCTTGGCCAGCTTCTCCAGGTCGCGCGTCTCGGCGGGCACGTTCGGGGCGTACTTCTTGATCGTCGCGAGGGACGACTTCGCGAACTTGTTGCACACCGGCCCCGCCGCGTTGCGGTAACGCGTGTCCAGGTCCGTGGCGACCGCTTGGCCGTTGGCGGTCGCCCAGCTGTTCCAGGCCGCGCACGCCTTCTCGGTGAACACCTTCTGATCCTCCTCGCTCAGGCCGAGAACCTCACCGAGCATGGTGTTCTTGACCTTGTCCGGCACCGTGAAGTCGACGACGGGGAACTTGTCGAAGGTCTCCAGCAGCGCTTCCTGACACGCCGGCGGCAGGGCCGCCGCCTGGGCCGGGGACGGGGAGGCCAGCGCGGAGACGGACAGGAGGGCCACCGCGAGGACGGTGCTCCGGGCGGTACGCGACAGGGTCATGGGAGTAGTGCTCCTTGAGCGAGGGGGGTGTCGTAGCGGGCGCCGTGTACGCGCCCGACGGCTACAGAACGATCACCGGTATTCGGAGGTCACGGCTGTCGTGCCGCCTCCGGGGACCGGGTGGGCGCCGGCACGCCGGACCTCCCCCGGGCGGGCAGCGCGTCGCGGGTGCGCCTGCGGAAGACCAGCAGTCCGGCGCACGCGGCGCCGGTGAGCCAGAGGAACTGGATCGCGAGCCCCTCCCCCACCGGTGCGTCGGAGAAGGCGGCGGACATGCTGGCCTGCACGGCCCCGTACGTCGGCAGGAAACGGACGACCGCGCTGTCCGATCCCGAGCTGGAGAGCGGGTTCTGCAGGGCTACATCGAGGATGCTGATCATGAGGATGGCGAACATCCCCTCCACCTCGCGGCGGAGCACCGATCCGAAGACCACGCCGAGCGCCCCGTAGGTCAGGGCGGCGAGGAAGAGCCCGGCGGCCAGCATCAGGGGCTGCCGCGGGGCCCAGGCGAAGCCCGCGGCAGCCGTGGCGTACGCGGCGACGGCCGTACAGACCAGCGTCAGCGCGGAGAGCTTGGCGAGGACGAGGTGATACCGGGGGTATCCCGCCATGGCCAGGCGGCGGTCTAAGGCGCCCCCGGTGAAGGTGGCGGCGAACATCATGAAACCGGCGATCAGGGTGACCGCGTTGAGCGCGCCGGTGATCTGGGTGAGGTGGTTGCCCGGCGGGGACAGGATCTCGCCGGTGGCCCGCAGCCGGAACGGGGCCGGCCGGCTGGGGATGGCCACATAGGCCAGGCCGATCCAGACAGGGATGTACACGACCACCAGCAGCATCGCGAACCGGTTGCGGGCGTGGCCGGTCAGCGCGTATCGGGACGCCGTGACGAACAGGGACCAGTGCCTCCTCACGCCGTCGCCCCCGTACGCGTGTCGCGGAGGTGCAGGCGCCCGCCGTCCAGCCGCCACAGCAGGTCGAGCCGGTCGATGTCGTACGCGAGGTGCGAGACGACCAGCACCGAGCGTCCGGCGTCGCGCAGGCTCGTCGCCAGCTCCCAGAACCGCAGATAGGTCTCCCAGTCGAACCCCTGGTAGGGCTCGTCCAGCAGCAGGACGTCCGGGTCGTGCATGAGCGCCAGCGTCAGGTTCAGCTTCTGCCTCGAACCACCGCTCAGCAGCCCCGCACGGTGGTCGAGATACTCGGTGAAGCCCAGGATCTCCATCACCTCGAAGGCCCGCCGGAGGTCCGGCAGGCCGAAGGCGTGCCGGAAGAAGTCGAGGTGCTGGCGGACGGTGAACGAGTCGTCGAGCACGACGGCCTGGGGGCAGTAGCCGAGTCTGCCGCTGTGCCGGACCGTTCCCCGGTCCGGGGCGAGTTCACCGGCGAGGATCTTGAGCAGGGTGGACTTCCCCGCTCCGTTCTCCCCGACGATCCCGGCGAGTGTGCCGGGCCGCAGCTGGAGGCCGACGCCCCGGAGGACGGCGTGCCGCCGGTAGGAGTGGTGCACATCGGTGACGTCCATCGCGCTGCTCCGTCGTGTCTGGTGTGTACGGGACCGGGCGGGCCGCCGGCTCGCCGCCGTGCATCGCCTCATCGCGGCGCCGCCTCCGCCAGTTCCGCCACGGCCCGCTCCCACAGCTCCGGCAGGCGCTCTCCCCGCGGCAGGCCCCTGTCGACGACGACGGACACCTCCGCCCACTCGCCGAAGAACGAGAGCGCGACCGCGAAGAGGTGGCCGGGGACGAGCAGCGGCAGCAGGGCGGTGCCCGTCACCCGGGTCTCGCCCAGGCCGCCCCGGTCGGCGAGCGGCATCGAGGTGGTCATGACGTTGGTGACACGCGGGGAGAGCACCCGGCGCATGTACCACTCGGTGGGCCGGGCCGGCATGTGGCGCACCAGGTCCACGATCGTCTGCCGTCGTGCGGCGCCGCGCAGTTTGCGCGTCGCCGTCGTCACGTGGTCCAGCCGCCTGACGGCGTCGCTGTCCGAGGACGCGCCGGCGGGGGCGAGGCGCACGGGCAGTTCCAGGGGCAGGGCGAAGCAGCGGTTCCCCCAGGTCTGTTCCTCGTCGGGGCGCCGCGCGTCGACCGGGAGCACGACCTTGACCCGGGGCAGCGGTACCTCCGACTCGTCGGCCCAGGCGGCCAACGCCCCCGCGAGCGCCGCGAGATACGCGTCGTGCGCCGAGCCGTCCCGGGCCGCACCGATCCGCCGGAGGGTGTCCGAGGCGACGCGCCCCCGGTACAGCCGCCGTTCCCCGGTCGGCACATACGCGGCGACGGGGCGGTGTCCGCGTACGGTGACCGTGCCGGCCGCGAACCTGGCGGCCAGCCCGACGGCGGCGGCCGCACGCCGGGGCACCGCGGCCCGGCGCCCCGGGCCGGGCACGGGCCTGCCGGAGGCTTCCCCCTCACCGAGCACGGCCCGGAAGGTCATGGCCGCCGCCGCGCCGTCCTGGCAGGCGTGGTGGAAGCGGTAGCACAGGGCATAGGCGTCCGGATCGTGGCCGTGGACCAGCCAGGCTCCCCAGTAGGTGCCGGGCGCGAAGGGGGCGTTGAGCGCGGTGTGCAGGGCGGCGTCCCAGCCGCCGGGCCCGTCGGCGACGGCCTCGTGCACGTGCCGGTCCACGTCGAAGCCCTCGTCCGGCTGCCAGCGCGGTCGCCGGCCGCCCTCGATACGGCTCGTCATCAGCGGCAGCGCGCGCAGGCGGTGACCGAAGTACGCGCGGAGGTCCGCGAGGGCGGGGGGCGGCCCGCTCAGGTATGCGACGCCCCCGGCGTCCCAGCGTACGTCGGGGCGTGCACGCTCCAGGTTGAGGAAGGCCCGGTCCACGGGGTGGACGGGCAGGTGGGGCGGGGCGGCGGGCCGCTCGGGCCGGGGCTCCGACGGCGCGGACCTGGCGGAGGGGACCGACGTGGTGGGCGGTGCGGGCTCCGTCGATGAGGTCGGCCGACCGGAAGCGGACATGGGGGACTCCAATGCGTGACGGGGCGGGGTGGTGGTGCGGGGCTCGGCAGGAGAGGCGGTGGGTTCGCCCGCGCGCCTCAGCATCGCCCTCGGCAGCGAGCACCGTCCGCCTCGCATCGGTCCGGCCGACGACTCCTGCGTATGGACGCAGCGCATCGACTCCCTTCCCGCGCAGGCGCCACAACGCCTGCCGGCCCCTCCGGCGGCGGGCGACGACCGGCCCCGGGGCGGCCCGCAAGATCCCTCGAAGGAGGGATGAGCCAAGCGCGCGTCTCCCTGCGGGCGCCACGCAATCCCGCGCGGTACGGGCGGCGCGGCGTCTCCGTACTGGCGTGCGCGGCCCGTGGCCGGGGAGTAATTCGTTCGGGTGAGCAGCCCGGATCGAGGTCTTCCGCTTCGCCCCCCGTCTGCCATGGTGTGCCGTGCGCCGAAGATCAACGTGCCGGGGAGGGCCGGGGACCGGAGCGTCGGCACGGTGCCGGACCGGCCGTGGCACGCACCGCTCGTGGTGCGACCGCACCGTCAAAACGGCATGACGCGTCCCGCTTCCCCCGGTCGTCACACCGGCGGCGCCCCGCCCTCCGCCTCGCGCGGCGGGACGCGGCTGTCCCTTCCGAAGCCCTTGGAGTCCTGGCCGTGCACGTAGCCCTCACCGGCGCCACCGGATTTCTCGGACTGCGCCTGCTGCGTCGTCTGCTCGACACACACCGGTCGGTGACGGTGCTGGCGCACGCGGGGTCGGGCGACGCTCTGCGGCGCATCATCCGCTTTTTCGAACTGACCGGCTCTCCGGAGGCGTTCACCGCCGCCCTCCCCGGCCGGCTGCGGGTGGTGGAGACGGACCTCGCGCGGCCCGGCCTGGGGCTGTCCGGGCATGCGTTCCAGGAACTGGCCGACGGTATCGGCACGCTCTGGCACAGCGCCGGGAGCATCAACCTGGAGGGGGACCTCCCCGAGCTGCGCCGGACCAATGTCGAAGGGACCCGGCACGTCCTGGAGCTGGCCGCCGCGGGGCGCCTGCGGCCCCGTGTGCACCACGTGAGCACGGCGTTCGTGGCCGGGGCCCGGCGTGAGGGGGTGGCGTACGAGGACGAGCTGGACGACGCCCACGGCTTCGAGAACGCCTACGAACGCTCGAAGTACGAGGCGGAGTTACTGGTGCACGCCTGGTCGAAGAAACACGGCCGGCCGGCCCTGGTGCTGCGGCCGGGCATCCTGGTCACCGACCTGCCGCCGCACCCCGACCTCCCCTCGCACCCCTTGCAGGTCGTCGAGCGCATCATGCGGGACGCGTACCACGCCCCCGGGCCCGGCACCCCCGCCCTGCGCGCCGGCGCCCGGCCCCGGGTCCGGATGGTGGGGCACGCGCACGGCCGGCTCAACCTCCTCCAGGTGGAGCACGCGGCCGAGGTCATGGTGCGGCTGGCCGGCCGGGCACCCTCGGGCGGGGTCGATACGTACCACGTCGTCCACGACCGCGATGTGCCCGTGACGACCGTCGTGGAGGTGCTGGAACGGCTGGTCCCGGTCAGCGTGGACCTGGTGGACGCCCCGCCGGACACCCCGTCGGCCCTGGAATCCCTGCTCGACTTCTACCCGGGCATGACGGCCTACCTCGCGCACCGGCGGCGGTTCGACGACACCCGGGTCCGGGCCCGGCTGGGCCCCTCCGCCGCTTCCGCGCCGGTGGGTGCCGACTACCTCTGGGCCGGCCTGGCCGCACGCCCGTGGACCGTACCCGCTCCCCCGGGTGCGACCGCGGACGTGTCGCCGCCCGTTCACCGCACCTGACCGCCCGCCCCTCCTTCTCACCGACCCGTCCGCCTCCCTGTGCCGTTGGAGCCTCTCCGTGTCCGTCCTCGCAGCTTCCGGCTCCTCCGTGGTGTCCCCGGATGCCTTCACCCTCGACGGGATCGCCGCCTGTGCCCGGCGCATCCGGGAACCCGTCCATCTGGTCGGCGGGCCGGACGGGCGTGAACGGGGGCTCGCGTGCGGTCCCGTGCCGCCGGACCGGGTGCTCGCGACACTGCCGCCGCTGTACCCCGAATGGCTCGGCGGCCGTACCTTCTGCGAGGCGCACGGGGTCCGATTCCCCTACATCGCGGGCGAGATGGCGAACGGCATCGCGACCACCGCCCTGGTGGCGGCGATGGCGCGGGCGGACATGCTGGGCTTCTTCGGCGCGGGCGGTCTCGCGTACCCGGAGGTGGAGCGGGCGGTCCTCGCGCTCGTCCACGAACTGGGCGAGCGGCGGAACTGGGGTGTGAACCTCATCCACTCCCCGGCCGAACCGGAGCTGGAGTCACGTGTCGCCGAACTCCTCGTCCGTTGCGGTGTCCCCCTCGTCTCCGCGTCGGCGTACATGGAGCTGACCCCGGCCGTCGTGTGGTGTGCGGCCCGGGGTCTGCGGCGGGACGCGGGCGGTGGCATCGTCCGCCGTACGCGGATGCTCGCCAAGGTCTCCCGGCCGGAGGTGGCCGAGCGGTTCCTCTCTCCCGCCCCTGCCGGACTTCTGGACTCCCTCGTGGCGCAGGGCAGGCTGACGCGGGAGGAGGCGGAGCTCGCGGCGTGCGTGCCGGTGGCCGAGGACATCACCGTGGAGGCGGACAGCGGCGGGCACACCGACAACCGGCCGTTGTCGGTCCTGCTGCCGAGGATCGCGGCGCTGCGCGACGAGGTGTGCGCGCGGTACGGCTATCGCCGGCCGGTCCGGATCGGTGCGGCCGGCGGTCTCGGCACACCCGACGCGGTGGCCGCCGCCTTCGCCCTCGGCGCGTCGTACGTGGTCGTGGGGTCGGTGAACCAGACCGCCGTCGAGGCCGGGCTGTCCGACGAGGCCAAGGCCATGCTCTGCGACGCCGACATCGCGGACGTGGCGATGGCGCCGGCGGCGGACATGTTCGAGCTCGGGGTGAAGCTGCAAGTGCTCGCGCGGGGGACGATGTTCGCCCAGCGGGCCGGCAGGCTCTACGCGGCGTACCGGGCGCACGACGCACTGGAGGAGATCCCGCCCACCCTGCGTGCCGCGCTCGAACGCGAGGTGCTGGGTGCCTCGTTCGACGAGGTCTGGCAGCACACACGGGCGTTCTGGGAGCGGCGCGACCCCTCGGAGATCACGCGCGCCCAGGCGGACCCCAAGCACCGGATGGCCCTGGTCTTCCGCTGGTATCTGGGGAGTTCGAGCCGCTGGGCGATCGACGGCGAGGCGTCGCGGCGTACCGACTACCAGATCTGGTGCGGTCCCTCGATGGGTTCCTTCAACCGGTGGGTGGCGGGCACACCGCTCGCCGATCCGGCGAACCGGACCGTGGTCGGGATCGCCCTCAATCTGCTCGAAGGCGCGGCCGTGCTCACGCGCGCCCATCAACTGCGCACCCATGGAGTCCCGTTGCCGCCCGAGGCGTTCGCCTACGCACCGTACGAGCCGTCATGAGCGGCCCCCGCGTACCGAAGCCCACCTCTCCAGGAGAATCCGTGCGTTCCTCCCCTCTCGGCCGCCATCCCGTCGCCGTGGTCGGAGTGGGCGCCCTGGTGCCCGGTGCGACGGACGCGGCCGGGTACTGGCGGATCGTGTCCGGCGGACAGGACCTGATCACCGAGGTCCCCGCGTCCCGCTGGCGGGTGGAGGACCACTACGACCCGGACCCGGCCGCCCCCGACCGGACGTACGCACGCCGTGGTGCCTTCCTGCCGGAGGTCGACTTCGATCCGATGGCGTACGGGGTTCCCCCCACCGTCCTTTCCTCGACGGACACCTCCCAGTTGCTCGCCCTGATGGTCGCCGACCAGGTGCTGGCGGACGTCGGGGGCAGGGCGCGCCTGGACCCGGACCGGACCGGTGTCGTCCTCGGTGCGGCGGCGCTGGAGCTCCTTCCGCACATGTACGGACGGACGCACCGCCCCGTGTGGCTCGCCGCGCTCCGTGAGAGCGGGTTCGCCGAGGCCGAGGCGCGGGCGGTGTGCGACCGGATCTCGGCCCGGTTCCAGCCGTGGCGGGAGTCGACGTTCCCCGGTCTGCTGGGCAACGTCGTCGCGGGCCGGATCGCCAACCGGTTCGACCTCCACGGCATCAACCACACCACGGACGCGGCCTGTGCCAGTTCGCTGGCCGCCCTGTCCACGGCGGTCGGTGAACTGGCGCTCGGCCGGGCCGACCTGGTGATCAGCGGGGGTGTGGACACGGGCAACGACATCGGCATGTTCCTGTGCTTCTCCAAGACGCCCGCGCTGTCCCCGAGCGGTGACTGCCGGCCGTTCTCCGCCGAGGCGGACGGCACGATGCTGGGTGAGGCCGTCGTCATGTACGCCCTGAAGCGGCTGGCCGACGCGGAGCGGGACGGCGATCGCGTCCATGCGGTGATCCGGGGCATCGGCACCTCCTCCGACGGCCGGGGCACCGCGATCTACGCCCCGCTGCCCGAGGGCCAGGCGCGGGCCTTGCGTCGCGCGTACGAGGACGCCGGTTACGGACCGGAGACCGTCGAGCTGGTCGAGGCGCACGGCACCGGGACCAAGGCCGGCGACACGGCCGAACTGGCGGCACTCGGCGAGGTGTTCGGAGCTTCGGGCCGTTCGGACGGGCAGTGGTGCGCTATCGGTTCGGTGAAGTCCCAGATCGGCCACACCAAGTGCGCGGCGGGCGCTGCCGGGCTCCTCAAGGCCGTCATGGCCCTGCGCCACCAGGTGCTGCCGCCGACCGTGAAGGTCGAGCACCCCAACCCGGCGGCGGCGCTTCCCGACGGCCCGTTCTACGTGAACACCGAGACACGCCCCTGGGTACGGCCGCCCGGCCGTCCCCGCCGGGCATCGGTGTCCAGCTTCGGCTTCGGCGGCAGCAACTTCCACGTCACGCTGGAGGAGTACGTGCCCTCGGGCGGCGGCCGGGTGGCCCTGCGCCATCGCTCGGCACCGAGCGAACTCGTCCTGTTCAGCGGGGACTCACCCGCCGCCCTCGTGCCGCCACCGACGGACGCGGGCCGCCCGCTCGCCGCACTGGCGCGGGAGAGCCACACGTCCTTCTCCCCCACCGACCCGGTGCGGCTGGCGATCGTCGCCCATGACGGGGAGGATCTGCGGGAGAAGTACGACCGGGCCCTCGCGCTGATCCGGCAGCGGCCCGGCACGGCGTTCGCCACGCCGCAGGGAACGCGCTGTGCGTACGGGGATGCGGATCCCGGCCGCATCGGCTTCCTCTTTCCCGGCCAGGGTGCGCAGTACGTCGGGATGGGCGCCGGGGTCGCCATGCTGTCGCCGGCCGCGCAGGGCGTGTGGGACCGGCTGGGCGGCGCGTCCTTCGACGGCCGGGCACTGCACCGGGTCGTGTTCCCGCCGCCTGCCTTCACCGAGGAGGAGCGCGCGGCCCGGCGGGCGCTGCTGGACGCCACCGAGTGGGCGCAGCCGGCCCTGGCGGTGCACGCGCTGGCGCTGCTGGAGGTGGTGCGGGAGCTGGGGCTGCGCCCGGACTGCGTGGCGGGGCACAGTTTCGGTGAGCTGGTGGCGCTGCACTGCGCGGGTGTGCTGGACGCCGGGGCGCTGGTGGCTCTCGCCCGTCGCCGGGGTGAGCTGATGCGGGACGCGGCCGGCGCACCGGGCGCGATGCTGGCGGTCGCGACGGACCATGCCCATGTCGCGGCGGTACTGGCCGCCGGAGCGTACGGAGACGTCTGGCCCGCCAATCACAACTCGCCGCGCCAGGTGGTGCTTTCGGGTACTGCCGACGCTGTCGCCCGCGCCGAGGAGGGATTCGCCGCCGAAGGTGTGGCGACCCGGAGGCTGGCCACGTCGACCGCCTTCCACAGTCCGGTCGTCGCCCCGGCCGCCGAGCCGCTGGCCGCGTACCTGCGCTCGGTGCCGCTGACGGGGCCCCGGACCGAGGTCTACGGCAACGCCGACGCGGCACCGTACCCCTCGGATCCCGAGGAGGTGCGCCGCCGGATCGCGGACCATCTCGCCTCGCCGGTGCTCTTCCAGGACCAGATCGAAGCGATGTACGCGAACGGGGTGCGGACCTTCGTCGAGGTCGGTGCGGGCAACGCGCTGACCGTCCTGACGGGGCAGATCCTCGGCGACCGCCCGTACGCGGCCGTGTCCCTGGACGGGCCGGGCCGGGCCGGTACCGGCGGCCTGCACGCGGCGCTCGGCGCACTCGCCGTGCGCGGTGTCCCCCTCGACCTCGGCGCTCTCTGGGCGCCCTACGACGTGCCCGAAACCTCAGCGAAGGAGCGCGAGCCCCGAATGACGGTGAAGATCAGCGGAGCCAACCACGGTCAGCTTCCGCCGCCCCGTGCCGCGTCCACCGAGCCGGAGCGCCGGCCGTCGCCCCCGTACGCACCCGAGCCCGAGAACCAGGCGGCCCCCATGCCCGCGTACACCCCTGCGCAACCCGCGCCTGCGCGGACCGTCGGGGCCGCCGATGCCCCCGCCCCCGTGCCCGAGGCCGTCACCTCCCTCGGTCCGGACGTGTACGCGGCCGTCGAGCAGGTGCACCGGCAGACGGCGGAGGCCCACGCGGCGTGTCAGCGCATGCTGGTGGACAGCCACACGGCGTTTCTGCGGATGACCGAGACGAGCATGGCCGCGTTGCTCGGCATGCCGCCGGGTGGGGACGCGGACGCCGGCGAGGCCGTCACCGTGCCCGTACCGCTCCCGCCTCCCCGGCTCCCGGCGGTCGCGCCTGTGCCCGCGATGGCTGTGCCCGTGCCGGTGCCGGAGGCCGTGCCCGTACCGCCGATGCCCGTGGCACCCGCTCCCGCCCCGGTCATGGTTCCTTCTGCCGTTCCGATTCCGGCCTCCCCCGACGCCGATGCGCCCCATGCCATGTCGTCGTCCGAACTGGAGGGCGTACTTCTGTCGGTGGTGGCCCGGCTGACCGGCTATCCGGCGGAGATGCTCACCCTGGACATGGAGCTGGAGGCCGATCTGGGGGTCGACTCCATCAAGCGGGTCGAGATCCTGTCGGCGGTCCGCCGTCAGGTGGGCGACGTGGCATCGGGCGACGTCGGTCGCCTGGGGCGGCTTCGCACGCTGCGCGAGATCGTCGATGCCCTCGTCTCCGGCCCCGCGCCGACGCCCCCGGCCGCCACGGGCTCCGCCGCCCCGGAGGGTGCCGGGTCTCCCGTCCCGGACACCCGGCCCGGGAAGGACGTGCCCCTGACGCGGCTCGTACCGCGCCTGGTGGAGTCACCGGCATCGGGTCTGGTGACGGCGGGTCTGCTGGACGGGCCCGTCGTGGTGACCGGCGCGGGTCCCGACGGGCTGACCGGTCTCGTCGCACGGAAGCTCGTCGAGCACGGCGTGGATGCCACCGCCGTGGCCGAGGTGCCGTCGGACGCACGGGCGGTCATCCATCTGGGCGGGCTCACCTCGTCGAGCGCACCGGACGAGGCGAGGGAGCTGCACCTGTCGGCGTTCCGCGCGGCGCGGACGGTGGCGGCGCGGGCAACGGCCGGGGGCGAGGTCGTGTTCGTGGCCGTGCAGGACACCGGGGGCGACTTCGGGCTCGGCGGTCGCACGCGCGACCGGGCCTGGCTGGGCGGGGTCGCCGGACTGGTCAGGACCGCGGCGAAGGAGTGGCCCGGCGCCTCGTGCAGGGTCGTCGACTGCGAGCGGGGCGGCCGGGACGACGAGGAGGTCGCCGAGGCGGTCGTACGCGAACTCCTCGAAGGTGGAGCCGACAAGGAGGCCGGTCTCCGGGCCGACGGTTCACGGGCCGTCCCGCACCTGGTGCCCGCTCCGGTGGCACCGGAAGGGAAGGGCCGGATCTCCTCCGCGTCGGTGCTCGTGGCCACCGGCGGCGCGCGCGGGGTGACCGCCGCCGCCCTGCTGGACCTGGCCGGGGCACACCGTCCCCGGATCGTGCTGGTGGGCAGGACCGACCCGGGCGCCGAACCCGCGGGGCTCGACGCGGCTGCCGACGAGCCGTCGCTCACCCGCCTGCTCGCCGAACGCGCGGACGCCGCCGGGACGGACGCCTCCCCCGCGCGCATCGCGGCGCGGGCCCGGGAGATCCTGGCCGCGCGCGAGGTGCGGGCGACGCTGGCCGCGCTGGAGGCGGCCGGATCACCGGTCCGGTACGTCCGGGCGGACGCCCGCGACGCCGACGCCCTGGCCGCGGCGCTGCGTGACGTACGCGAGGCATGGGGTCCGGTCACCGGCATCGTGCACGGTGCGGGGGTGCTGGCCGACAAGCGGATCGCCGAGAAGAGCGACGAACAGGCCGGGCTGGTGATGTCCACGAAGGTGGACGGGCTGCGGGCCCTGCTGGCGGCGACGGCGGACGATCCGCTGGACACGATCATCCTGTTCTCGTCGGTGGCCGCCGTGTTCGGCAACCCGGGGCAGTGCGACTACGCCATGGCCAACGAGGTGCTGCACCAGGTGGCATCCGCCGAACAGGCCCGCCGTCCCGACTGCCTGGTGCGGTGTGTGGCCTGGGGGCCGTGGCAGGGCGGAATGGTCAGCCCCTCCCTCGCGGCGCACTTCGGCCGGTCCGGGGTGCCGCTCATCCCCCTGGCGCAGGGTGCCGCCGCCTTCAGCGCCGAGTTGGCCGGCCCGGCCGGTGAGCCCCGGGTCGTCCTCGTGGCCGGCGAGGACCCCGCGGCGATCGCACCGGCCGGTGACGCGTCCCGGGCACAGGTGCTGGTCCGCGCGGACGCGCTGCCTCAGCTGGCGGACCACGCGCCCGCCGGTGTCCCCGTGCTGCCCGTGGCGATGGCCCTGGACTGGTTCGCCGGTGCCGCCGCGGCGTGGCTCCCGGCCTCCGGTCCGCTCGTCGTGCGGGAGCTGCGCGTGTACCGGACGTGCGCCCTGCCGGACCTGGCGGGGGCGGGCCACCGGCTCACCGTGCTCGGCAGCCGGGGCGCGCCCGGTGCGCCGCGGGGCCTCGACGCGGAGCTGCGGGGCGAGGACGGTACGGCGTACTACCGGGCCGTGCTCGACACCGCCGGCGAGCTGCCGGCTCCGGACGCCTGGGACACCCCCGAGGCCCTGAAGCCGCTCGACGCGGCCGGTCCCTACGAGAGCACAGCCCTCTTCCACGGCCCTCGGTTCCACGCCCTGCGCACGGTGAACGGAGCGTCGGAGCACGGTGCCGAGGCGGTTGTCGCGGGGCTGCGCGCTCTGGACTGGGCCGGCGCGCACGGGCCGCTGGACGCGGCGGCTGTGGACGGGGCACTGCAACTCTCCCTGCTCTGGGCGGAGAGGGCGCTCGGGGCGCGGACGCTGCCGATGGCGGTCGCGGAGTGCCGGGTCCACCGGCGCGGTCCGGTGGAGGGCGAGGTCCGGTGTGTGGTGCGCGGGCGGAAGACGCACGACACCGGGGCGCGCTGCGACGCCGCGCTGATCGGCGCCGACGGAAGCGTCCTGCTGGAACTCATCGGCGTGGAACTCGTCCGCCGCCCGTCCTGAGCCGCACCCCCTCCCCGGCTTCCGCCTCCTTCTCCGCCGACCGAGTGAGCACCCGTATGGATTTCGAACCGATCGCCGTCGTCGGCCGGGGCTGTGTGCTGCCCGGCGCCCTGGACCCGGACACGTTCTGGGCAGGCATCGCGGCCGGCCGCACCGCCCTGTCGGCCGCCCCGGCGGGACGGTGGCGGATCCCGCGCCCGCAGGTCATGGGCTCGGTGGGCGACTCCGTGGACCGCACGTGGACCGAGGTCGGCGGCTACGTCGAAGGGTTCGGGTCCGTCTTCGACCCGGGCGGCTTCGCGATCGCGCCGGAGGAGATCCGTGCGCTGGACCCGCTGTTCCACTGGGTCCTGTACGGGGCGCGCCAGGCCCTCGCCGAGGCGGGCCGCCCCGGTCCGCTGCCGCGCGGGGGGCTGGTCCTGGGGAACCTGTCGTACCCGACGGAGTCCGGGGCCGCCTTCGCCGAACACGTATGGCTGTCCGCGCAGCGGCCGGCGCTGCGCGACGCCCTGCTGAAGGGTGCGCGCCGTACGCGTCCCGATGCCCGTAACCGCTTCTCCTCGGGGCTGCCGGCGGCGTTCGCGGCGCGGGCGCTGGGACTCGGCGCGGGGGCGTGGTCCCTCGATGCCGCCTGTGCCTCTTCGCTGTACGCGGTGAAGCTGGCGTGCGACCGGCTGCACGACGGCACGGCCGACCTGATGGTGGCGGGTGCGGTCAGCCGGCCCGACCCGCTCTACCTCCATGTGGGGTTCTGCGCGCTGTCCGCGACCAGCCGTACGGGCCGGTGCCGCCCGTTCCAGCAGGACGCGGACGGGCTGGTGCACGGCGAGGGCGCCGGGTTCGTCGTGCTGATGCGGCTGCCTGACGCCCGCGCCGCCGGCCTTCCGGTGCTCGGTGTGATCCGGGGCGCGGGGCTCTCCAACGACGGGCGTGGTGCCGGGCTCATCAGCCCTTCCGAGGAGGGCCAGGTGCGGGCGATGCGTCTGGCGTACGAGCGGGCGGGCATCGCCCCCGAGTCGGTCGGGCTGGTCGAGTGCCATGCGACGGGGACGCCGGTCGGTGACGTCGTGGAGGCGCGGGCCATGGCGAAGGTGTTCGGGGCCGCGAAGGACATGCCGATCGGCTCGGTGAAGTCCAATGTCGGCCACCTGCTGGCCTCGGCGGGCATGACCGGGCTGCTCAAGGTGCTCGGTGCGCTGCGGGCGGGGGTGCGTCCGGCGACGTTGGGCGGGCGACGGCCGCTGGACGCGCTGTCGGGCACCCCGTTGCGGGTGCTCGCGGAGCCGGAGGAGTGGACGGGCGCGCGGAGGGCGGCGGTGAGCGCGTTCGGCTTCGGCGGGACCAACGCCCATGTGATCGTGGACCATCCGGACGAGGTGCCCCGGTCCGTCGTGCCCCGGCCGGCGCGCGCGTCAGGGACATCACGGAACCGGGCGCCGGTGGCCGTCGTCGCGATCGGTGCCCGGGTGGGCGACGGGACGTCCGCCGAGGACCTGCGCCGCGCGGTCCTGGGCGGCGAACGGCGCGGCCCCGTCAAGGAGTTCGCCGTGGGGCTGAAGGGCCTGTGCTTCCCGCCGCTGGCCCTGGAACGGACCGTACGCCATCAGCTCCTGGTACTGGAGGCCGCCCGGGAGGCGGTGGGGACGGTGAGCCTTCCGCGTGAGCGGACCATGGTGGTCATCGGGATGGGCGTGGACCCGGAGGTGGGGCGGGCGGGTGCCCGCTGGCGGGTGCCGCACTGGCTGGAGGAGGGCGGACGGGCAGGCGTCCTGCCGGCGGGCCGCGCGAGGGACGCGTTCGCCCCGGCGATGACGGCGGAGGGCGTGGTGGGGAGCATGCCCAACCTCGCGGCGAACCGCATCAGCACCCAACTCGACCTCGGTGGACCCGGATACACGGTGTCGGCGGAGGAGGCGTCCGGGCCGGTCGCGCTGGAACTCGCGGCCCGGGCGCTGCGTGCGGGCGAGGCCGACGCCGCGCTCGTGGGTGCCGCCGACGTGTCCTGCGAGGCGGTCCACCGGGAGGCCGTGCGGGAGCTGGGGCACGGGAGCGAGCCGGGGGACGCGGCCGTCGTTCTCGTACTCAAGCTCCTGGACACCGCGCGCAGGGACGGCGACACGGTCGTCGCGCTGCTCGACGAGACATGTGACGCCGAGCCCGACATGGTCATCGGTGACGGCCCCGACGCCGTGTTCGACCCGTCGGCGGCCTTCGGGCGCGCGCACGCCGCGTCCGGGCTGGTCTCCGTCGCCGTCGCCGCGCTCGCCCTCCAGCACCGCGCCGCGCCCCGTCCGGACGGTCCGGCCGACACCGGGGCGGTCCCCCGCACCGCGCGGGTCGCGGTGACACCGATGGAGGGGCCCGCCGTCAACGTACGGCTGCGCGCGGGCGACGCGCGGCCGTGGCTGCCGGGGCGGGCCCCGGGTCTGCAGGTGTACTCCGGTGCGGACCGCCGGGAGGTGCTGGCCGCACTGGCCTCCGGTGTGCGCTCCACCGCGGGGCCGGCGCGGCTGGCGTTCGTGGCCGAGGGCGGCCATGTGCCGGCCGAGCGCAAGGAGGCGGCCCGCCGCTGGCTGACCGAGGGCGGGGCGAGGCCGCCGGATGTGCGGTACCGGGACCGGCCGGTCGACGGGGAGACGGCGTTCGTCTACACCAACGGCTCGGCCGCGTACGAGGGAATGGGCCATGAGCTGATGCTCGCGCTGCCCTCGCTCGGCGAGGCCGTACGGGACACCCACCGCGCCGCCGGCGCACGGTTCCGGAGCGGGCCGCGCCACGGGGTGCTCCGGCAGATCTGGTCCGCCGCCGAACTGGCGGTCTGCCACACCGTGTTCAGCCGGGAGGTGCTGGGCCTTCGTCCGGATGCCGCACTCGGCTACTCCTCCGGCGAGTCGACCGCACTGGTCGCGCTGGGTGCCTGGCCCGATGCCGCGGGGCTGTACGAGGCGACCCGGGACAGCGGCCTGTTCACAACGGAACTCACCGGTGAACTCCGGGCGGTGCGGCGCCACTGGCAACGGCACGGCATCGAGGGCTCCCGCTGGTCGAGCTACCTGGTCGGCGCCGGGGCGGACGTGGTCCGCGCCGCACTCGCCGGGGAGCCGGCCGTCCATCTGATGGCGGTGAACGCCCCCGGGGTGTGCGTCATCGGCGGCGAGTCCCGGGCGTGTGCGGCCGTCGTGGCGGCTCTGGGCGCGGAGTTCGCCGTCGAGCTCGACTACGACATGGCGGCCCACGCACCTGAGCTCGCGGAGGTCCGCGAGGTGTGGCGCGCGGCCCACCACCGGCCGACCTCGCCGGTGCCCGGTGTGCGGTTCTACAGCGGGGCCACCGGGCAGGCGTACGTGCCGACCGCCGACCGGGCGGCCGACGCGATCACCGCTCAGGGCATGGGCACGATCGACTTCGCGGCCACGGTCGAGCAGGCGTGGGCGGACGGGATCCGCGTCTTCGTCGAGCACGGGCCGCGGAAGCTGTGCACGGGCTGGATCAGGCGGGTGCTGGGCGACCGGGAGCATGTGGCCGTGGCCCTGGACTCCCCGCGGGACACCGGTCTGCGGCAGCTGTGCCTCGCGGTGGCCGAGCTGGTCGTCGCCGGAGTGCCGGTGCGTACCGAGGAGTTGCTGGGCCGGCTCGCGGATGCCGCCACGGAACTCCCGGATCCCGGTCCCACCGTGACGCTGCGGGCGGTCCCGCCGCCGGCTCTGCCCGACGTGGAGCCCCCGGTGCCGGTCCTTCCCCGGGCGCCCCGGCTGGCTCCGGTTCCGGCCCCCGGGCCGGGGCGGCCGGCGGCCTCCCCGGTGCCACGGACCCGCGTCGTGGAGGACCGTCCGGGCCGTGCGGCGCCTTCCCCCGTGGCAGGCGCCGAGGACGCTCGGGCCGCCGTCGCCCGGCTGGGATCGCGGGCCGCCGAGCTGCACCAGGAGGTGATGGCCCGCCACTCCGAGAGCCACCGGCGCTTCCTGCACATGTCGGCGCTGGCCGTCACGGCGTTGACGCGCGCCGGAACACCGGCCCGCGCCCCCGGCCCCGTACACCCGGCCTCCCCCACCGCGCGCCGCACGGCCGCCCCCCTCGCGCTGCCGGCCCCTCAGCGGCCGGGGCCCGGAGGGCCGGCACGTCCGTCGGAACCACTGGTCGTACCGGACCCGTCGGAACCACCGGTCGTACCGGACCCGTCGGACCCGAAACCCGGGCCGGCGTTCGACCGCGCCCAGCTGGAGTACCTCGCGCGGGGAAGGATCTCCGCCCTGTTCGGCCCCCGGTTCGCCGCGCAGGACGGATACGCGGTGCAGACCCGCATGCCCGGACCGCCGATGCTGCTCGCCGACCGGGTCACCGGCATCGACGCGGTGCCCGGGGCGCTCGCCCTGCCGGGACCGGTGCGCACCGACGGCAGGATCTGGACGGAGACCGACATCCTGCCTGACAGCTGGTACCTGGACGCCACGGGCCACATGCCGTCCGGCGTGCTGATCGAGGCGGGGCAGGCCGATCTGCTTCTGCTCAGCTGGCTGGGCGCCGACCTCCTGAACCGGGGCGAGCGCGCCTACCGGCTGCTCGGCTGCGAGGTCACCTTCCACGGTGCCCCACCGGGTGCCGGTGACACCCTGCGCTTCGATATCCACATCGACGGCCATGCGGAGGCCGACGGCGTGCGGCTCGCCTTCTTCCACTACGACTGTTATGTCGACGGCGAGCTCCGGCTCAGCGTCCGCGAGGGGCAGGCCGGCTTCTTCACCCCGGCGGAGCTGGCCGACAGCGGCGGTGTCCGGTGGGACCCGTCGGAGCATCCGCCCGGTGACGGCCTGCCGCTCGATCCGCCGGCTGTCCCCTGCGGGCGGAGCCGGTTCGGCACGGAGGCGCTGCGGGCCCTGGCGGAAGGGCGACCGGCGGACTGCTTCGGCCCCGGCTGGGAGGCGACCGCCGCCCATGTCCGCTCCCCGAGGCTCGACGGGGAGCGGCTGCGGCTGCTGGACGAGGTGAGTGAGTTCGACCCGGCGGGCGGGCCGTGGGGCCGGGGCTATCTGCGCGCCGAGACCTCGTTGGACCCGGAGGACTGGTTCTTCGCCGGGCACTTCCACAACGACCCGTGCATGCCCGGCACCTTGATGCTTCAGGGCGGTCTCCAGGCCATGGCCTTCTATCTGACGGCCATGGGGTACACGGTCGCGCGGGACGGCTGGCGGTTCGAGCCGGTGGACGGTCGGCCCTGCCGGGCCATGTGCCGGGGCCAGGCGACCCCGGAGGACCGGCGGGTCGTCTACGAGGTGCTCGTACGGGGGGTCTCGGCCGGTCCGGTGCCCACGCTCCACGCCGACGTGCTGGGCTCCGTGGACGGGACGAAGGCGTTCCTGGGCCGCGGCATGGCCCTGCGGCTGGTCCCGGACTGGCCACTGACGCAGTGGCGGCTCGCGGGTCCGCCCGCCGTGCAGACCGGTGGAACCCCGCTGCCGCTCCCCCGGCTGGGCGGGCTCGCCGGGCATCGCGAGGAGAAGCCGGTGGCCACGGCGGCCGACGGGTTCCGGTTCGGCTACCCCTCGCTGCTGGCGTGCGCCTGGGGCAGGCCGAGCGAGGCATTCGGCCCGATGTACGCGCCCTTCGACGGCACACGTGGCGTGGCGCGGCTGCCCGGCCCGCCGTACCACTTCATGAGCCGGATCGTCTCGGTGGACGGGCCGCAGGGCGGGATGCGGGAGGGCAGCCGCGTCGTGGCGGAGTACGACGTGCCCGAGGACGCCTGGTTCTTCGAGCAGAGCGGTGGCCGCACCATGCCGTTCGCCGTCCTCATGGAGGTCGCGCTGCAGCCCTGCGGCTGGCTCGCCTCGTACGTGGGCAGCGCGCTGACCACGGAGGCGGACCTGCTGTTCCGCAACCTCGACGGGACGGGAAGGGTCACCGGTGAGGTGACCCCGGCGACGCGCACGGTGCGTACCCGGGCCGAACTGACACGGCTCTCCCGCAGCGGGGAGATGATCATCGAGTCGTTCCGGGTGTCCTGTACGGCGGACGACGTGCCCGTGTTCGCGATGGAGACCGTTTTCGGGTTCTTCCCCCGGTCGGCCTTCGAGGACCAGCAGGGCGTCCCCGTCACACCGGACGACCGCGCCCGCCTCGCCGAGCCCTGCGACCGGGCCGTCGACCTGACCACCCGGCCGGACCGCTACTGCGGCGGAGAGCCGCGTCTGCCGGGGCCCATGCTGCTGATGCTGGACCGCGTGACCGGTTACTGGCCGGACGGCGGCAGTACGGGGCTCGGGCGGCTGCGGTCGGAGAAGGACGTGCGCCCGGACGCCTGGTTCTTCCGCGCGCACTTCTTCCAGGACCCGGTGCAGCCGGGCTCCCTGGGCGTCGAGGCGATGTGCCAGCTCCTCCAGTACTACCTGCTCGAACGCGATATGGCCGAGGGTGTGCCGCAGCCCCGCTTCGAGCCGGTGCTGCCGGACCGGGAGACGGCGTGGACGTACCGGGGCCAGATCACCCCGGCGCACCGGCTGATCCGGGTGGACATGGACATCGTGGAGAGCGGCCGGGACGCACGGGGTCCGTACGCGGTGGCGGACGCCACGCTGTGGGGCGACGACACATGCATCTACCGCGTACGGGGGCTGGGCATGAGGGTGGTCCCGGCGGCTCCTTGACCTCAAGTCCCCTTGAGTTCCTAGCGTGTTCCCCAGTCAGTCACCTGCCGACGGGAGAACACGTCCATGATCCTCGTGACCGGAGCCACCGGGAACATCGGAAGCGCGCTGCTGAGGGAGTTGCGTGCGCGCGGCGCGGGCCCGCTGAGGGGGCTCACCCGTGATGCCTCACGGGCGGCGCTCCCCGCGGGGGTCGAGGCCGTCGAGGCCGATTTCGCGGTGCCGGAGTCGCTGGAACCCGCGCTGGCCGGGGTGCGCTCGCTCTTCCTGCCGTCCCGCGTGGGCCCGGACGCGGACATCCTCGCGGCTGCCCGGCGCGCGGGGGTGGAGCATGTGGTGCTGGTGTCGTCCATCACCGTCTTGAGCCATCCGCACCTGGGGCCCGCCGTCGAGAACCTGGCGGTCGAGCGGCTGCTCAAGGACAGCGGCATGGCGTGGACCATCCTGCGGCCGACCCAGTTCGCCTCGAACGCGCTGCTGTGGGCCGCGCCGGTCCGCGCGGGGGAAGCGGTTCGCGCGCCCTTCGCGGACGCCGGGCTGCCCACGATCCATCCCGCGGACATCGCGTCGGTGGCCCGGGTCGCGCTGACCGAGCCCGGTCACCGGGGCCGCGCGTATGCCCTGACCGGCCCCGAGCCGATGCCGGCCCGGCAGCAGGTGGCGGCCGTCGCGGCGGCGATCGGGCGCGCGGTGCCGTTCACGGAGATCGGCCGGCAGGAGGCCCGTACGTGGATGGCCGGCGTCGTCGGGGAGGAGGACGCGGACGCGGTGCTCGATGTCATGGGCGGGGACGCGAACGAAGAACTGCTCGCCGTACGCGACACCGTCACCCAGGTGACCGGGGCACCGGGCCGTACGTTCCGGCAGTGGGCCGAGGAGAACGCCGAGGCGTTCCGCTGAGGTCCAGAGGCAGCCCCTCTTGCCTCCACCTATCGAGATTCGATAGGTTTCCATCGTAACTCGATGGAAGGATGAACCATGGGACGGCTGACCGTGGGCGCGCTGCGCGCTCTGCTGGTGGTGGTGTTCGCCGGCACCGTGTTCGTACAGGCGGGCATGGTGTGGACGTTGATCAGCGGCAATGATCCGGAGGACGGGTCGGTGCCGCTGACCCCCATGCGGGTGCTTACGATCCTGGGCATGGTGACGGTCCAGGTCGTCGTGGTCTGCGTCTGGCGGCTGGTGGCGATGGTGCGGCGCGGAACCGTGTTCTCGCACGCGGCCTTCCGCTACGTGGACGGCGTGACCGGCGCGATCGCCTCGGCGTCCCTCGTGTGGTTCGCGGTCACGGCGGTCAACGCGCCCGGTCAGCGCGAGGACCCGGGCGTCACCGTCATCATGGCCGGGGTGGGCGTGGGCATCCTGGGGGTCGCGCTGATCGTGCTCGTCCTGCGCACGCTGCTCGCCCAGGCCGTCGCCCGCGACGCCGAAGCGGCCACGATGCAGGCCGAGCTGGACGAGGTGATCTGATGCCGATCACCGTCGACATCGATGTGATGCTGGCCCGGCGGAAGATGTCCGTGGGTGAACTCGCGGAGCGCGTGGGAATCACGCCCGCCAACCTGGCGGTGCTCAAGAACGGCCGCGCCAAGGCCGTGCGTTTCGCGACGCTCGCCGCGCTCTGCGAGGTGCTGTGCTGCCAGCCGGGGGACCTGCTGCGCTGGGAGGCCGAGGACACCTCGGGCGACTGACCCGCACCGCGCCCCGGCGGCGGGGCTCACAGGGCGATGAGCCCCGCCGCGGTCTCCTTGAAGCCGCACGCGCCCAAGTAGAACGGGCGCACATGTTCCTCGAAGTCGACGTGCAGCCACGCGCACCCCGCCGCACGGCTCCCCTCGACGGCCGCCGCGATCAGCCCGGCCCCCACCCCCTTCGCACGACTGCCGGGCGCCACGACCGTATCGAGGACGAACGCGTGGACCCCGCCGTCCCAGGCGACGTTGACGAAGCCGGCCAGCAGGCCGTCCTCCCGGGCGCAGACCCAGCCGAGGCTGTGCCGGTGCAGCCGCGAACGCCAGTCCGTGTCGCCGGCCGGGTGGCCGAACCCTTCCGCGTGCAGCTCGTTGAGGGCCGCGTTGTCGATGTCGCCCCGCCACTCGTACGTGATCGTCATCCCCTCACTCTGCCCTTAATCGCCGCTCGTTCCGACTCTCCG
The DNA here is from genome assembly GCA_036226585.1 of Streptomyces sp. NBC_00708. Classification (GTDB taxonomy): domain Bacteria; phylum Actinomycetota; class Actinomycetes; order Streptomycetales; family Streptomycetaceae; genus Streptomyces. Next base: position 7,144,800 of record CP108997.1, on the reverse strand, counting down.
CGCAAAGCCCTTGCGTAATGGTCAAGAAACGTTGACCATTGTGAGCATGCCAATCGACGACGTCCCCGAGACGTTTCAGGTCACCACCGACGAGCAGCTGCGCGCCGTCTCCAATCTCACCCGTCACCGGATCATGGCCGTGCTCCGCTTCGAGCCGGCGACCATCACCCAGATCGCCGAGCGGGTCGGCCTGGCGAAGGGGAGCTCCAGCTACCACGTACGGCTCCTGGAGCGGGCGGGCCTGGTCAAGGTGGTGCGGACGCGGAAGGTGCGGGGCGTCACCGAGCGGTATTACGCGATGGCCGCACGGTCCATCGAGCTGCCCGACCCCGGCGAGGGCGGACCGGACGTGCTGATGCGGCATGCGGTGGCGGACCTGGAGGCGTCACCGGCCGACGGTGAACGGCACGTACGGATGGCCCATCTGCGGCTCACCGATGAGCAGTTCGCGGAACTGGGGGCGCGGTTGCAGGCGCTGGCGGACGAATACCGGGAGGTGTCCGACCCCGCCCTGCCGGACACCTCGCTCGTCTTCGCACTGTTTCGTCCCGCACAGGTCAAGAACTCCGAGGGGGAGGCCAAGTGAGCGCGAAAGCAACGAAGTTGCCGGACGGATTCGGACGGCTCTGGACCGCGCAGACGGTCTCCTCGCTGGGTGACGGCGTGACGCACGCCGCGCTGCCGCTGATCGCACTGACGCTGACGCGGGACCCGATGGCGCTCGCCGTCGTCACGGCCGCGGGGACACTGCCATGGCTGATCTTCGGGGTGCTCGGCGGCGCGCTGGTGGACCGCTGGGACCGCCGGCGCACGATGTGGGTCGCGGACACGGTACGCGCGGTGCTGCTCGGGATACCCGCGGTGGCAGCCTGGCTCGACATGCTGAGCATTCCGCTGCTCGCGGCCGTCGCCTTCCTGCTCGGCCTCGGCGGACTCTTCTTCGACACGGCTGCCACGGCCTATCTGCCGGACCTGCTCAGCCGCGACCCCGCACTCCTGGAACGCGCCAACTCCCGTCTGCGCGGCGCCCAGACCGCGATGTCCGGCTTCGCGGGGCCGCCCGCGGGCAGCGCGCTGCTCGCCGTCGGACGGTCGGTTCCTCTGGTGGCCGACGCGGTGTCGTTCGCACTGTCCGCGCTGCTGGTACGCACACTGCCCGCCATGCCCCGGCCCGTTCCGGAGGCTCGTGCGTCACTGCTCACGCAGGCTCGGGCCGGCGCCTCGTACGTCTTCCGGAACCGGTTGCTGCTCGGGCTCGCGCTCCGCCCGGCGGTCGGGAACATCGCCTTCCTCGCCGTGGAGACGGTTCTCGCCCTCTTCGCCCACGACCGCCTCGGCATCGGCACGTTCGGCTTCGGCCTGCTCCTCACCGCGGAGGCCACCGGCGGCCTGCTCGGGGCGGCCATCGCCTCGCAACTGGGCCGACGGCTCGGCACCGGCACCGCCCTGACCTGCACGGCCGCCATCGAGGGTCTGGCGATCCTGGGCCTGGCGTCCGCCTCGAACCCGTACATCGCCGGGCTCGCGCTCGCCGTCTGCGGAGCGGCCATGGGCGCCACGATGGTGCTCGGACCCTCCCTCCGGCAGGCGATCGTCCCGGGCCACCTCATGGGCCGCGTCGCCTCCACCTCCCGCATGCTCGCCATGTGCGCCGCGCCCGTCGGGGCGTTCCTCGGCGGCTGGCTGGCCACCGCCTACGACCTGCGCACCCCGCTCTACGCCTCCGCCGCCCTGCTCCTGACGATGACGGCCGTCACCGCCTCCATGACCAACAACCGGCGCGTCGAGGCGGCGCTGCGTGCCGCATCCCCGGATTCGCCCGCCGTCGGCGGTCCGGAGCGTCCGGCGGCCGGGGAACCCGCCCAGGAGAGCGCGTCCGGCCTGCGGTAACCCCTCCCGGCGGGTCCTTGTGGCACAGGACACCCCCCTCATGTGTGCGCTGCTTACATTCCTTGGGTAATGTGAGCAGCGCACACATGCGAGGCGACCGCTCCGGCGGTCGCGCGGTTGGAGAGGGATTCCGATGACCAGCGAGCTGTACACGCCGTTGCCCCTGCGATCCGGGCAGGTCCTGGGCAACCGGATCGCGAAGGCGGCCATGGAGGAGAACCTGGCCGACGAGGGTCAGCTGCCCGGCCGGCGCCTGATCACGCTGTACCGTCGCTGGGCGACGGGCGGCACCGGACTGCTGATCACCGGCAACGTCATGGTCCACGCCGAGGCACTGACCGGCCCCGCGGGTGTCGTGCTCGACGAGTTCGCGCCGCTGGAGCCGTTCACCGCGTGGGCCGAGGCCGGAAAGGCGGGTGGCGCGGCCATGTGGATGCAGATCAACCACCCGGGCCGCCAGGTGCAGTCCGGCATGCCCGGTGTGGTGTGGGGGCCGTCCGATGTGGGCGTCGATCTGGGCCGGCACAGCGGGCGCTTCGGCCGGCCCGTGGCGATGACGCCCGCGCAGATCGAAGCGACGGTGACCCGGTTCGCGGTGACGGCACGCCGTGCCGAGGAGGCGGGCTTCGACGGGGTGGAGGTCCACGCCGCCCACGGCTATCTGCTGTCCCAGTTCCTGTCTCCCCTGGTCAACACCCGGACCGACGCGTGGGGCGGGTCCCTGGAGAACCGCGCCCGGCTGCTGCTGGACGTCGTCCGTGCCGTGCGCGCGGCCGTCTCACCCTCCTTCGGCGTGGGCGTCAAGCTGAATTCCGCGGACTTCCAGCGCGGCGGATTCGACGCGGAGGACGCGCGGCGGGTCATCGAAATGCTGGAGCCGCTCGGCGTCGACCTGGTCGAACTCTCCGGCGGCAGTTACGAGAGCCCCGCGATGACCGGCCGCCCTGCCGACGAACGCACCAAGGCCCGTGAGGCGTACTTCCTCGATCTGGCGAAGGACCTGGCCACGACCAGCCCGCTGCCCCTCATGCTCACCGGCGGCATCAACCTCCGCGAGACCGCCGAGAGGGTCCTCGACAGCGGGGTGTCACTCGTCGGGATCGGCACCGCCCTCTCCGTCACGCCCGACCTGCCCCGGCGCTGGCGTGAAGGACGCGAGGCCGGACGGCGGCTGCGGCCGGTGTCCTGGTCCGACAAGGCCCTCGCATCTGCTGCCACCATGGCCCAGGTCCGCCACCAGATGCGCCGCGTCGCCCGCGACCGGCGCCCGACGCCCGGCACCCACCCGGCGCGCGCGCTGCTCTGCGAGCAGGTACGGCAGCGCGGTGCCCTGCGCCGCTACCGCGCGTGGCTGGGCTCGTCCCGGCAGACGGGGCCGGCGGCGTAGCACGACGCACTCCCCCACGGCATCGCCCCGGCCCCGGCCTCGGCAGATGTTGCGCATCGCGGCCGATCCCCGAGCATGAACAAGGGGGACGTGCGCCGTTCCGTGCGCCTGTCACCGGCGGCCCGGAGGCGCGGCGCCACCCTACGTACGCACCCGGAACACCAGGGAGCAGTCATGACCGAGATACCGCCGCCCGTCGAGCCCTGGCTCGAACCCGCCGCGAAGGAGCTCGCCGAGGCGACCGACCCGCACCCGCGGATCTACGAGGTCCCACCGGAGCAGGGCCGGCAGATCCTCCTCGACCTCCAGAGCGGCACCGGCGCGCCCCGCCCCGATGTGGACGAGGAGTGGGTCGACGTGGACGCGGGGCAATGGGGCACCGTGCGCACCCGCGTCATCCGGCCCAAGGGAGTCACCGGGCCCCTGCCGGTGGTCTTCTACATCCACGGCGCGGGGTGGGTGTTCGGTGACGACCGGACCCACGACCGGCTCTTCCGTGAACTCACCGTGGGCGCGGGTGCGGCGGGTGTCTTCCCCGTCTACGACCGCGCCCCGGAGGCGAAGTACCCCACCCAAGTGGAACAGAACTACGCCGTGGGCCAATGGGTGCTGGAGCACGGCGCGGAACACGGTCTGGACGCCTCGCGGGTCGCCGTCACCGGCGAGTCCGTCGGAGGCTGCATGTCCGCGGTGTTCGCGCTGATGAACAAGGAGCGGGGCGGGATCGGCCTCCGGGCCCAGGTCCTGCTGTACCCGGTCACCAACGCCGACTTCAACACCCCGTCGTACCACCAGTTCGCCGAGGGCTACTACCTCACCCGCGACGGTATGAAGTGGTTCTGGGACGCCTACATCAGCGAACCGGCCCAGCGTGCCGAGATGTACGCCTCTCCGCTCCGGGCGCCCCTGGAACAGCTCCGGGGGCTGCCCACCACCCTCGTCATCACCGACGAGGCGGACGTGCTGCGCGACGAGGGCGAGCAGTACGCCAACAGGCTGCGGGAGGCCGGGGTGGACGTCACCTCGGTGCGCGTGGCCGGCATGGTCCACGACTTCCTCCTACTGGACAGCCTGCGTGACACCCGGGCCGCCAACGTCGCCCGGAAACTCGCCGTCGACGCGCTGCGCGAGGCCCTGCACGACGACTGAGTGACCCCCGCTGCCGCCGGCCGGGACCGGGGCCGCCGTGCGCCACCGGCGGGCGGAGACGAGGGCGGCCAGCGCGGCGCCGGCCGCGTTGACCAGGACGTCGTCGACGGAGGACACCCTGTCCAGCCGCAGCACGTACTGCAGGATCTCCAGCAGGACCGAGAGGGCCGCCCCGAGCGCCAGTACGCGCGGCAGCGACGCCAGCGCGGCGAACCTCATCGGGGCGAAGAAGCCGAGCGCCGCGAACACCATCAGGTTGCCGAGCAGCCCGAGCGGGCCCATCGTGACCAGGTCCACCAGCGGGACCAGGCTGACGCGGCCGGGGACCTCACCGGCGTGCGCACCCGGCATCAGGATGAGCCACACCCAGGGCACCGTGCCGTGGACCATGCCGACCTCGGCCAACGCCATGCGCCGAGCCCGGCCGGGCTCGGCGCCGGCCGCCCGGCGCCTGCGTGCCAGGAACCACACCGCCGAAGCGGAGACCGGCAGCGCGGCCACCATGGCGAGCATCACGCCGTTGAACGTGAAGAACCAGGCGTACCAACCGCCGTGCACCACCATCGGCACGGACACCACGAACATGCGCAGAACGAACGGGGCGGCTGCCGCGCCGACGATGCCGAGGGCGGTGAGCACGACCGGGCGGAGGACTCTTCGGACGCGACCGGGAGACGCGGGAAGCGCGGTGTTCTGATCCATACCTCCTATTCAAGAGGCGGGGCGGTTGCCGCTGCGTATGCGCATTCCCATACGCGGGCGATATGTGCGGGAGGAGTCAGAGGTGCCGTGGCGGCGTGGTGGTGGCGGGCAGTTCCACCGTGACGCGCAGCCCTCCGGCGGGACGCGGGGTGAGGGTGAGGATGCCGTGGTGTGCGCGGGTGAGGGACCTGACGATGGCCAGGCCCAGGCCGACGCCGGGGTGGTCGGTGTGGACGCGTTCGGTGCCGCGCTGGAACGGCTCGGTGAGCCGGGGGACCAGCTCCGGGGGGATGGGCTCGCCGGTGTTCTCGACGGTGAGTGTCACCGCGCCCGCACGGACCCCGGTGGTGACCCTCACGCTGCCGTGCTCCGGCTGGTTGTGGACGATCGCGTTGTGCACGAGGTTGGTCGTCAGTTGCAGCAGGAGGGCCGGTGAGCCGGTCGTGGGCGCGATGTCGCCGTCGGTCTCCAGGGTGACACCGTTCTTCTCCGCGAGCGGCAGCAGCGTTTCGGCCGCTTCCTCCGCGACGAGGGAGAGGTCGACGTCCTCCCGCGCGAAGGACCCCTGGCCGGCCCGGCTGAGCAGGAGCAGCGCCTCGGTGAGGTCGATGGCGCGGGTGTTGACCGTGTGGAGGCGGTCGAGGAGCGGATCGGCGGCGCGGCCCGGATCGGCGCGGGCCACGTCGAGCAGCGCCTTGGTCACCGCGAGCGGGGTGCGCAGTTCGTGGGAGGCGTTGGCGGCGAATCTCTGCTGCTCGCCGACGTGCGCCTCCAGCCGGGCGAGCATCGTGTCGAAGGCGTCGGCCAGTTCGCGGAACTCGTCCTGGCGTCCGGGAAGCCGGATGCGGTGGGACAGCGATCCGTCGGCGGCGGTGCGGGTGGCGTGCGTGATGCTGTTGAGCGGGGCGAGCATGCGGCCCGCGAGGAGCCACCCTCCCCCGAGCCCGAACACCAGCAGGAACGACAGGGACGTGGCCGCGAGCGGAGCGAAGTCGCGCGCGACGGCGAATCGGTAGTCCGGCACGAAGACGAGTCCGATGTGCCGCACGCGCGTCAGGAACAGCCATGCGGTGACGAGCATCAGGACGCCGGCCACCATGAGGAATCCGGCGTAGCTGAGCGTGAGCTTGAGGCGGATGCTCAAGCCGGGCCGCCTATCCACGGTCCGTTCCCTCGCGTCCCGTGCCGGGCGCGGTGTCGATGCGGTAGCCGACGCCGGGGACGGTGGCGATGACCCAGGGCTCGCCGAGCCGTTTGCGCAGCGCGGAGACGGTGATGCGTACGGCGTTGGTGAACGGGTCGGCGTTCTCGTCCCACGCCCGTTGCAGCAGTTCCTCGGCGCTGACGACACCGCCCTCCGCGGCCACGAGGACTTCGAGCACCGCGAACTGTTTACGGGTCAGCGCGACGTACCGGCCGTCGCGATGGGTCTCGCGGCGGAAGGGGTCGAGGCGCAGTCCCGCGATCTCCCGTACGGGCGGCCTGCTGTGCGCCCGTCTGCGGTCGAGTGCCCGGAGCCGGAGCACCAGCTCCCTCATCGCGAACGGTTTCGTGAGGTAGTCGTCGGCGCCGAGCCCGAAGCCGGACGCCTTGTCGTCGAGCCGGTCGGCCGCGGTGAGCATGAGGATCGGCGTCCCGCTGCCGGACGCGACGATGCGCTCGGCGATCTCGTCGCCGGAGGGCCCGGGAATGTCCCGGTCGAGGACGGCGATGTCGTACGTGTTGACGCCCAGCAGTTCCAGCGCGGTGTCGCCGTCCCCCGCGAGGTCGGCCGCGATCGCCTCCAGACGCAGCCCGTCCCGGATGGCTTCCGCCATGATCGGTTCGTCCTCGACGATCAGCACGCGCATGCGGCCCATGCTACGAGTCGGCGCATATCACCGGCGTATCGAAAACGGGGGGGGCGGGCCGGTCGGGTTCCGTCCGCCCGTTCCTACACCTGACCGGTGGCGAACAGCGCGAGGTATCCGCACTTGGGGCAGCGGAACGCCTCGATCTGCCGGCGCGGCCGGCCCATGCGCTTGGCGCCGCCGAAGATCCCGCGCTCCAGCGCACCCTCGATCCAGCGCGCGTACCCGCGCGAGTGCTCGCCGGCATCCTCGATGAAACCGTCCTCGAGACCGACGGTTCCGCAGTGGGTGCACATGAGGTTGTTCATGCGGTGAGTCTAGGGAGCGGGCCGGCCCGGGAGATCCCGGGAGGCGTCAACGGTTGCGCAACCGGTACGAACATCCGTCCCGCCCGCTGGGCGGACCGTTGCGAACAGGCGCGCGACCGCGCGGGGCGGATACCCCGCACCCCACCGGGGCAGACTGCCCGTGACCGCCGCCCCCGCACACCAGAACCCCGGAGTCGCAGCATGCCCCGGACCGGCCGCCGCCTGTCGGACGTCCTCGTCTACACCCGCACCACGGCCTACCGCCACGACTCGATCCCGGCCGGTCGCGCCGCCCTGCGCGAGCTGGGCGAGGAGCACGGCTTCGGCGTGGAGACCACCGAGGACCCCTCGGTCTTCACGGACGCGTCCCTGGCGGGGCGCGGTGCGGTGGTCTTCCTGTCCACCAGCGGGGACGTGCTCACCCCGGAGGGGCGGGACGCGCTGCGGCGCCGGGTCTCGGACGGCGGCGGCTTCATGGGGGTCCATTCCGCCGCCTGCACCGAGTACGACTGGCCGTACTACGGGGAGTTGGTCGGCGCGCGCTTCGCCGGTCACCCCGCCTTCCAGCCCGGCACCGTGCGGATCGAGGACCCGGACCACCCGGCGACGCGCCATCTGCCGCGGCTCTGGGACCGGGACGACGAGTGGTACGACTTCCGGAGCAACCCGCGCCGGCCGGGGGTCCGGATCCTGGCGACGATCGACGAGACCGCTTACGAGGGCGGCACCATGGGCGCGGACCACCCGCTGGTCTGGTGCCAGGAGTCCGGCGCGGGCCGCTCCTTCTATACGTCCCTGGGCCACGCGGAATCGGCGTACAGCGACCCGGCCTTCCGCGCCCACCTGCTGGGCGGGCTGCGGTGGACGGCGGGCTGCTGAGCGGGCGGAAAAGGAGGGGACGGGGGTGGTGCCTTCCTGGCAGGATGTCCGGGCTCCGCCCCCGCTGCGATTGGACCCAGCCGTCATGCCCCGCGCCGTCACCCTGATCCGCTCGGCCGCCCTGTCCGATGTCGCCGAGTACGCGTACGCGGCCACCGCGCCCGCCGAGTCCCGGCTCATCTTTCTCGCCGGGGCGTGCCCCCTGAACGCCGACGGCTCGACGGCGGCGGTCGGCGACTACGCGGGCCAGGCGCTCAAGGCCGTCGAGAACATGGAGGTCGCCCTGCGTGCCGCCGGCGCGTCGCTCCAGGACGTCATCAGTACGCGGGTCCTCGTGGCGTCGAGCCGCCAGGAGGATCTGGTGAAGGCCTGGGAGGTCGTCCGGGACTCGTTCGGCGAGCACGACGTTCCCAGCACGCTGATGGGCGTCACCGTGCTGGGCTACGCGGACCAGCTCGTCGAGATCGAGGCCGTCGCCGCCGTGCTCGACGCCTGACGCCCCAGGGCCGCGGGCCGGGTTACGCGGCCGGAGGGCGTACGCCCATCCACTGGGCGGCGCCCCACGCCTCGAAGCGGTGGATCCCGGTGAAGCCGAGCTTCTCCGCGAGGCGCATCGAGCGCGAGTTGGCGGTCTGGGTGAAGAGGGTGACGGGCTCGTCCGGGCATGCCTCGGTGAACCAGTCGAGCACCGCCGCGCACGCCTCGGCGGCGTATCCGTGGCCCCACGCCTCCGGCAGCAGCAGGTAGCCCAGTTCGGCCCTCCCGGCGTCCGGTCGGACCGCGTCCGGGGTTTGCAGGTCGCGCTGCTTGAGCTCGACCATGCCGATCATCGCTCCGTCGCGCTCGATCACGAAGCGGCCGGCGCCCTGTCCGGGTGTCTCCGGCAGGGTGCGCTCGCACTCGTCGCGCGGGCGGGGCCCGCCCAGGTAGGTGTGGACCTCCGGCGAGGAGAGCAGTTCGACGAAGGCCGCTCGGTCCCGGCTCTCCGACTCGCGCAGCACGAGCCGCTCGGTGCGCAGCGGGGTGGGCGGCCGGGGAAGGAAGTTCGCTTCAGCCATGGTCGGGGACCCTATCCCACCGTGGACCGGGCCGACCGGGACGGAGCCGCCCTCGGCCGTACGCCCGCCGCACTCTTGCCCGGGGTCGCCGGGCCCCTTACCTTACTCTGAAGTAAGTTTACTTCGGAGTAAGGAGTTTGCCTTGGCCGCCTATCGGACTGTGCTCGTCGGCACGGACGGGTCGGAATCGTCGTTCGCCGCGGTCGAGGCCGCCGCACGGCTCGCCGGCGTATGCGGGGCCGAGCTTGTGATCACCTGCGCCTACGCACCCATGAGCGGCGCCGAACTCGATGCCGCGAAGGACCAGTTGGGGGCGGAGGCGTACCAGGTGGTGGGTTCGGCGCCGGCCGAGGAGACGCTGCGGACCGCGAAGGACCGGGCCCGTCTGCAGGGCGCGGCCGAGGTGCGCACGGTCGCGGTGGAGGGCGAACCGGTCCCCTCGCTCGTGCGGGCCGCCCGGAAGTGCTCGGCCGACCTGGTCGTGGTCGGCAACCGCGGACTGCGCTCGCTGGCGGGACGCATCCTGGGCTCCGTACCGGCGGACGTCGCCCGGAAGGCCGGACTCGATGTGCTGATCGTCCACACCACATGAGCACGCGGCCGGAGTCCGTCGAGGAAGTACTGCTGGGCGGCGGCCGGGTCTGGACGAGGCGCGATGTCGCCGCGCGGGCCGGGGTGAGGTTCGAGCGCGCGGTACAGGTATGGCGGGCGCTCGGGTTCCCGGCGGTCGACGACGACGCCACGGTGTTCACCGACGCCGACGTGGAGGCCCTGCGCGCGGGCGAACGCCTCATCGCGGCCGGGCTCATCACCGAGCACAGCGAGACGATGATGGCCCGCGCCCTCGGCCACCACCTCTCCCGGCTCGCGGACTGGCAGGTGGACACCCTGCGGGACTGGATGAGCCGCGACGAGGGCCCCTCGCCCGACCGGGACGCCCTGCTGGAGCACATGGCGGCGCTGCTGCCGGAGATCGAACGGGTGCAGCGCTATGTGTGGCGCCGTCATCTCGTCGCGTACGCCGGGCACTTGCTCAGTGAGGGCCGGGAGGAGGAAGCGGGGCCGGGCGCCCATGTCCGGGACCGGGCCGTCGGGTTCACCGACATGGTGGGCTACACGCGGATGACCCGTGGCCTGGACGGCGCCGAACTGGTGGACGTGCTCGACCGGTTCGAGACCCTGACCGGCGATGTGGTGGCCGAGGGCCGGGGGCAGGTGGTGAAGACCATCGGCGACGAGGTGCTCTTCGTCTGCGAGTCGGCGGCGGGGGCCGCCGACATCGGCCTGGAGCTGGCGGCCCGCGCCCAGGCGGACCCGAAGCTGCCACAGGTGCGCACGGGGCTGGCCCACGGCCCCGTCATCGGCCGCTTCGGCGACGTCTACGGGGCGGCGGTCAACATCGCGGCCCGGCTCACGGCGGTGGCCCGCCCCGCGTCCGTGCTGGTCGACACCGCGCTCGCGGGTGAGCTGGCCGGGCGGGCGGCGTACGCGCTGAAGCCGCTGCGTCCGGTGTCGGTACGCGGCTACAGCCGGCTGCGGCCGGTGCTTCTGCGGAGGGGCAGGTCGGCCTCGTAACCCCCCGTGCCGAACAGGTGCGCGTGGCGACGCCGTCCGGGCCGCCTGCCACGGCGTACAAAAGCAGAGGCGGGGAGAACCTTCTCCCTGCCGTACCCAACTTATAGCGCACCGGGGGGCTTGCGGCAAGGGCCGGGGGGTGGCGCACAATCGTCGGCCTGACCACCCCGACCTGCGGAAATGAGGACGCTGCGTGCGTGAACGGTACGTGTGGGATCTGGACGAGGCCGACGGTTCGCGGATCGCGGCCGTCGGCGGCAAGGGCGCGCACCTGGGCACGCTGTCGCGGATCGAGGACGTCCGGGTGCCCGGCGGATTCTGCGTCACGACGGGGGCCTTCCGGCATGTCGTGGCCGGGGCGCCGGAGGTGGACGAGCAGCTCGGCCGGCTGACCCTGGCGGACCCGGACGACCGGGAGGCGGTACGCGCCCTGAGCGCGGAGGTCCGCCGGACCATCGAAGGACTTCCCCTGCCGGACGAGCTGGTGGCGGAGGTCACCGGTGCGCTGGCCCGGTACGGCGAGGACGCCGCGTACGCCGTACGGTCCAGCGCGACGGCGGAGGACCTGCCGACGGCTTCCTTCGCCGGGCAGCAGGACACGTATCTGAACGTCGTGGGTACGCAGGCGGTGCTCCGGCACATCAGCCGGTGCTGGGCCTCGCTGTTCACCGAGCGGGCCGTGGCGTACCGGCGGCGCGGCGGCATCGACGACCGTACGGTGCACATGGCCGTGGTCGTGCAGCGGATGGTGTTCCCCCGGGCGTCGGGCATCCTGTTCACCGCCGACCCCGTGACGGGCAACCGGAGGAACGCCACGGTGGACGCCGGTTTCGGGCTCGGCGAGGCGCTGGTGTCCGGGCTGGTGAACCCGGACGTCTTCACGGTGCGCGAAGGCGAGATCATCGGCAGGTCGATCGCCGTGAAGGAGCGGGCGATCGAGGCGCTGGAGGGCGGCGGCACGCGCGAGGTGCCGGTCGAGGCGCGGCGGCGGGAGCAGCCCGCGCTGACGGACGAGCAGGTCCTGCGGCTCGTCCGGCTCGGGCGGCGGATCGAGGAGCGCTTCGGGCGCCCGCAGGACATCGAGTGGTGTCTCGTCGACGACGGGTTCCGGATCGTCCAGAGCCGGCCGATCACGACGCTGTTCCCGGTACCGAAGGTGGCGGACGACGAGAACCACGTCTACGTCTCCGTCGGCCATCAGCAGATGATGACCGACGCGATGAAGCCCCTGGGGCTCTCGATGTGGCGGCTGACAGCCATGGCCCCGATGCTGGAGGCCGGCGGGCGGCTGTTCGTCGACGTCACCCCGCGGCTGGGCCCGCCCTCCGTCCGGGCCGGCCTCCTGGACATGATGGGCAAGGGCGATCCGCTGGTCAGGGATGCCCTGGAGACCGTGCTCGACCACCCCGGCTTCGTGCCCACGCTCCCGGATCCGGTGCCCGCCACGCCGCCTGCCGCCGGTGGGCCCGCCCCGATCGCGACCGATCCTGCCCTCGTCCGGGAGCTGATCGCGCGCAGCGAGGCCTCGGTCGCCGCCCTGGAGCGGGACATCCGGACGCACTCCGGGCCGGCGCTGTTCGACTTCCTGGTCACCGCCTTCGAGGAGCACAAGCGGGTGCTCGGCGACCCCCTGAGCATGCAGGCGATCATGGCCGGCATGGAGTCCACGTGGTGGCTGAACGACAAGCTGCTGGAGTGGCTCGGCGAGAAGAACGCGGCCGACACGCTCACACTGTCGGCCCCCGGCAACGTCACGTCGGAGATGGGTCTCGCGCTGCTCGATGTCGCGGACGTGATCCGCCCGCACCCGGAAGCGGTGGCGTATCTGCGGGACCCCGGGGACGACGAGGGCTTCCTCGACGGCCTGGCGAAGGTGGCGGGCGGGGCGGAGGCGCGCGAGGCCATCGAGGCGTACCTCGACCGGTACGGCATGCGGTGCGTCGGCGAGATCGACATCACGCGGCCGCGCTGGAGCGAGCGCCCCACCGCGCTGGTGCCGGTGATCCTCGACAACGTGCGCCTCTTCGGACCGGGCGCCGCCGCCCGGCGCTTCGAGGAGGGGCGGCAGAAGGCCCTGGCGAAGGAGCGGGACGTGCTCGCCCGCCTGCGGGCCCTTCCGGACGGGGACCGGAAGGCCGAGGAGACCAAGGGGATGATCGACCGGGTCCGGACCTTCGTCGGGTACCGGGAGTACCCGAAGTACGGCATCATCCACCGCTACCTCGTCTACAAGCAGGCCCTTGTGCGGGAGGCCGGCCGCCTGGTGGACGCCGGGGTGCTGGCCGGCCGGGAGGACGTCTTCCACCTCACCTTCGAGGAGTTCCGTGACGCCGTGCGGACGAACACGGTGGACGAGGAGCTGGTCCGGCGGCGCAAGGAGGAGTTCCGGGCGTTCAGCGCGCTCACCCCGCCGCGTGTGCTCACGTCGGACGGTGAGGCGGTGAACGGGGCGTACCGGCGGGACGACGTGCCGGAGGGTGCGCTGACCGGTCTGCCGGTTTCCGGCGGGACCGTGGAGGGAAGGGCCCGCGTCATCCTCGATGTGGCCGAGGCCGAACTGGAGGCGGGCGACATCCTGGTCACCACCTTCACCGATCCCAGCTGGTCACCGCTGTTCGTCGGGATCGCGGGGCTGGTGACGGAGGTGGGCGGCCTCATGACGCATGGGGCGGTGATCGCCCGGGAGTACGGACTGCCCGCCGTCGTGGGCGTGGCCGGGGCCACCCGGCTGATCCGGGACGGTCAGCGCATCCGCGTGCACGGCACCGACGGGTACGTGGAGCCGCTGTCGTGACGGCGGAGCGGTGGGAGACCCGTTCCGTACTCTGGAGGCATGCGCATGCGCCCCACTCTGAGCTGGACTCCCACCGAAGGACTGCCCCCGGCCACCACTGATCCGGAACCCGTCGTCGAAGCGCTCGGCACCGGCGGTGTGCTGGTGCTGAGCGGGGCCGGTATCTCGACGGAGTCCGGCATCCCGGACTACCGGGGCGAGGGCGGCAGCCTCAGCCGGCACACCCCGATGACCTACCAGGACTTCACCGGCGGCGCCCCGGCGCGCCGCCGGTACTGGGCGCGCAGCCACCTCGGCTGGAAGACCTTCCGGCGCGCCCTCCCGAACGCCGGGCACCGGGCGGTGGCCGCGTTCGGGCGCACCGGTGCGCTGTCCGGGGTGATCACCCAGAACGTCGACGGACTGCACCAGGCCGCCGGCAGCGAGGGCGTCGTCGAGCTCCACGGGGGCCTGGACCGGGTCGTCTGCCTGAACTGCGGCACGTTCGTCGCGCGCCGGGAGGTCGCGCGGCGGCTGGAGGAGGCGAACCCCGGGTTCCGGCCGGTGGCGGCCGGGGTCAATCCGGACGGGGACGCCGATCTCACCGACGAGCAGGTCGGGGATTTCCGGGTGGTGCCGTGCGAGGTCTGCGGCGGCATCCTCAAGCCGGACGTGGTGTTCTTCGGCGAGACGGTGCCCACGGCACGGGTCGAGCACTGCCGCGAGCTGGTGCGGGCGGCGACTTCGCTGCTGGTGCTGGGGTCCTCGCTGACGGTGATGTCCGGCCTCCGGTTCGTCCGCCAGGCGGCTCAGGCCGGGAAGCCGGTACTCATCGTCAACCGGGAGCCCACCCGGGGCGACGGCCAGGCCGTCACCCGGATCGGGCTGCCGCTGGGGGCGGCTCTGGGGACGGTGGCGGACCGGCTGGGCGTTCGCGTCGAGGGTCCTCGCATCGAGGGTGTGGAGGACGAGGCCGCGACCGGCCGGGACGCGCTGGGCGCGTAAGCAGGCGTCCCCCGGGGGTGCGGGGTGGCGGCCGGCCCGTGCGTGAGCCCCGGTGGCCCCGTCAGCCCCGTCGTCCGGCGGCGATGAGCTGTTCACGTACCCACGCCGGGTCCGGGTTGGTGTGAGGTTTCCCGGCCACGACCACGGTCGGCACGGTCTCGTTGCCGTCGTTGGCCGCCCTGACTTCGGCGGCGGCATCCGGGTCGCGCCAGATGTTGACCCAGTGCAGCCGGCGGGCGCGGCGCCGCAACCGGAAGCGCAGCCGGAGACAGTACGCGCACCCGGGCCGCCAGAACACGATGGGCCGGCCGTCGGCCTCACTGCGGCGCCGGGCCTCCGCCACACCGATGGACCTCGGGAAGACCAGGGGCGAGTGCAGGCCCGCGAAGAGCGCGAAGGCCAGCAGGAGAACGGTTCCCTCACGGGTGCTGCCCCGTGCGATGAGCCCGCCCCCGGCGGCGGCTCCGGAGACGAGCAACAGGATCGGCACCAGCCAGACACGCGTCATGACGCCCCAGGCTACCGACGCTCCGGCACGGCCCGGGGGCCGGGCCGCCGCGGCCGCCACCACCGGCGCGGACCTCCCGGCGCGTCGGCGTCGTCCCGGTCGAGGTCCGGCAGCGGCGGGTCCACGTAGGTCCGGGCGGTGCGCTCGGGGTCGAGGCCGACGCGGCCCGGGTGGACGCAGACCGGGGTCCGGGTGTCGGTGGTGTACCGGAACCCGTCCGTCGCGTCGAACGGCCAGTCCCTGCTGGGCCGGTCCGCGACGAGGAAGCCGGTGCGCGGAAGCCGCAGTGCGGGGCAGAACCAGCAGCACGGGTAATCCGACTCCGGGTCGATGAAGGGTGCCTCGGCCACGTCGTCCATGTCCCCAGGAAGGTAGCGCACGGGGGCGGCCGGGCCTCCCCGCAAGCATGGGCAGGCCGGCACCGGGCGACCGCCTGTACCCCCTGTGGACGGTTCCTCGATCCGGTGTCGAGCGGTCCTCCACAGCACCTCCCTACCGTCCTATGCGTACGCCTTCGTTCCACGTCCGTTCAGGAGTCGCGTATGGAGCAGGTTGTGGAACGGGCCGTGCGGATCATCCGGGAACGTTATGCGGAACCGCTCAGCCTGGATGATGTCGCCCGTGCCGTACTGGTGAGCAAATTCCATTTGCTCCGCGTCTTCGACCAGTTCACGGGGGTGACCCCCGGGCGCTTTCTCGGCGCCGTACGCATGGGCGAGGCAAAAAGGCTTCTGCAATTTTCCGATCTCGGGGTTGCCACCATTTCCGCCGAAGTGGGTTACAGCAGCACCGGCACGTTCACCAGACGTTTCTCCGAATCCGTGGGTGTCACTCCCACCCGGTATCGCGAGCTGAGCCGGGGCCGGGGCGCACTCGCCGTGGCCCCGTCGGCCGGCCGGCGGGGCCGGGTGGGCCGCTGCCGGGTGCGCGGGATCGTGCGGGCCGACGCGGAGCCCGGCTCGCCGGTCTGTATCGGGGCCTTCGACGGCCCCATCCTCCAAGGTCAGCCCTTCGGCTGGACCACCACGGACCGTCTTGGGCCTTTCTCTCTGCCCCGCCTCCCGCCTGGCGTCTGCTACCTGCACGCGACCATGCGGGCGGCCACGGGGATGCCGGGCCGACCGCCCGGGACCGCCCTGTTCACCGCCCTGCTCGGGCCCCTTCGTCTCGACCCGTTCGCCGACTGCGAGGTCGAGCTCGTACTGCGTCCGCGCACATGGTCACAGCCGCCCATTCTGTTCGCCCTTCCCGGTATCGAGGTACCTGCGCAAACGGAATCCCCGGCCCTCTCTCCGGCGATGGACAGCTCAGCAATTGAGGAGAAGACAGGTCGTGAACCCGCCTGCAACACTCATTTATGAACGCGGCAAAGGTCGCGTTCCGGCGGTCCGCTGGATCGCCTTCCGTGAATCAAATGAAGAGGTAATCAATGCGCGCACTCTCTGTTTTCCGAGCGACGTCGGCCGAGGAATTCGGCGTATGGGACGCGGCACCGGTCTGGGACCGGGCCACCGAGGGCCTCTCCGTCTGGGACCGGACCGCCGGCGAACTCGCCGTGTGGGACTCCAGCGCCGGGGACCTCTCCGTCTGGGACTCGACCCCCGGGGACCTCGCCGTCTGGGACTCGGCGTCCGAGGACCTGGCGGTGTGGGACGCGGCACCCGGCGACCTGTCGGTCTGGGACGCGGTCTCCGACGACCTGTCCGTCTGGGACTCGGCGCCCCGAGACCTGTCCGTCTGGGACTCGGCCTCCGACGACCTGTCCGTCTGGGACCGCGCGCCGCAGCCCCTGGCGGCCTGACCGTTCACTCACAGCCCCTTCGGCCCGGCGGCCCTGCGGATCGCCGGGCCGGACGGGCGGGCGGGACCGGAAGGACATCGCCATGACGACACCACGTACACAACGCGCTGAGACCACCACCGGGTTGCACGTACGGGGCGGGATCGACGAGAACTGGGACCGCTGGGTCGGCAGGGCACCGGTCACGTTGCGCCATCGCTGGATCTCGCTCGCCGAGGGCCGGATTCCCGGCGGTCTCCGTACCTTCGGACTGCCCGGCCCCGACGGTGACCGGGTGGCCCTGATCGGCGGTGTGATGGAGGCACCGACCGGCCATGTGCGCTTCGATCCGCAGCGCGTGCTGTCCGGCGGATCGGTCGGCGAGGGAGTCGTCGCCGAGGGGCCGCACCCGTGGCACGGGCTTTCCGCCGACGCCCTGTTCCCCTCCTGCCTGCTGATGGGCCCCAACTACGAGTCGGCCCCGACCGGCCCCGGCGCCCGCGACCCGCAGGTGCTGAAGGAGTATGTGCGCGCCCTGCTCGACTGGTGCCGCGCGCAGGGAATCCGCAGTGTCTCCGCGCTCTTCCTGCGGCCCGACCACCCCGAGTTCCTGGACGCCCTGCGCGCCGAGGGGTTCGACGTGGTGCCGATGGTGGACCGCTGCGACATGGACGTCACCTGGGACGACCTCGACGGCTACATCGCCGGGCTGCGCCGCAACCGGCGCTTCGCCGTGCGGCGCGAGCTGCGGGAGATCGCGGAGCACGGCGTCGAGATCAGCGAACGCCCGATCGGTGACGACGAGCCCGAACTCGTCGCGCTGCGGGCCCAGATCGTGACGAAGTACGGCGGGGTGCCCGACGCGGAACGGGAGGCCGGGTCCTTCCGGCATCTGCGCGACCACTTCGGCCCGGAGAACGTCTGGGTCGTCGAGGCCCGCAAGGACGGCGCGCTGCTGTCGTTCACGATGCTGGTGCGCGACGGCGACCAGTGGACCGCGCTGATGAGCGGCACCGACTACGAGCACCCCGACGCCTCGTTCACGTACTTCGCCACCATGTTCTACCGCCCGGCCGAGCTGGCCCCCGGGCAGGGCATCACCACGATCGCCTACGGGCTCGGAACCGTACAGGCGAAGCGGGTGCGCGGCTGCACCGTCAGCACCCTCCTGGCGGCCGGCCTGGTTCTCGACGGATCCCACTGAAGGAGTACGCCCATGTCCCCCGAACCCGCCACTTCGGTCCCCCGGCACGACGGCAAGGTGCTCCTCGTCGCCGACCAGGGGCTGCGGTCGGCCGAGCAGATGAGCGCGACGCAGGTCGACCGGAAGGTCTCCGACTTCTGGACGGGCATCGGCGGCGCGGAGTTCTTCCAGGCACTGAGCACGCGCTTCTACGAACTGGTCTCGAAGGACGAACTGCTGCTGCCGCTGTTCGCCGTCCACGACTGGGACCGGCACGCCGCACGGCTGTACGACCACTTCCGCCGGATCTACGGCGAGAACGACCTCACCGCCGCCTGGGACCCCAAGATGCACCAGGCGCACGCGCACTTCCTGATCTCCCGGGAGCAACGGCTGCGCTGGCTGGCCCTGATGAAGGAGGCCGGGACACGACTGAACGCTCCGGAGCCGCACTTCACCGAGTTCCTGACGATCATGAAGATCGCCAGCGGGGAGATGACGGCGGTGTCCCGCGGCGCCGCCCTGGCCCGCGGCGAGCGCTTCCACTGGGACGGGACACCGGCATGAGCGGCTCCGGCGTCCGTGCGGTGGCCGTGGTGGGCGCGGGGCCCGCCGGGGCCTTCTGCGCCCTGGAACTGGCCCGGCTGATGCCGGACACGTCCATCGACCTCTACTACCGCGAGGAACGCGGGCCGGGGGCGGGCATCGTGGTGACGGACGACTTCGCGCAGCGCCTGCGCGCCGTCCACCCCGACGCGCTGCGGCTGCCGGAATCCGCGTACGCGACGTGGGACGAGACGGTCACGGCGGTCGGCGACGAACGCATCCGGTCCGGCGCCTTCGGCATGTCGGGGATCTCCCGGCAGGTCTTCCACGCCCATGTACGCGAACTCGCCACGCGCAGCCCGAATGTGCGGCTGGTCAGCCGCGACGTCATCAGGCTGCCCCGGCAGGCCGATCTGGTCGTGCTGGCGGACGGGGCGGGCGGCGCGCGGCGCCGGGAGCGCGCCGACCGGTTCGGCACCACCATGACATCGGGCCGCACCCTGTTCGTCTGGATGAGCACCCCCGCGGTCCTGGAGCCGTGCTTCCTGCTCAAGGACCTGGGCGCCGGCCCTCTCGTGGTGCACGCCTATCCGCACGCGGCGGACGCCAGCACCTTCATCGTGGAGGCCGATCCGGACACCCTGGCCGCGCTCGGACTGCTCGGGCTGCCTCCGGAGGAGACGCAGACGCGGCTCGCCGGGCTGTTCCGGGAGGAGCTGGGCGGTGCGCCGCTCGTCTCGCGGACGGCGGGCTGGCAGGAGTTCCGTACGGTCGTCAACCGGCGCTGGACCGACGGCCGGACGGTGCTCGTGGGGGACGCCGCGCACACGGTCCACTTCTCCACCGGTTCGGGCACGGTCCTGGCCATCGACGACGCACTGTGTCTCGCCCGGTCCCTCGCGGAACACGACGACCCGGACGAGGCGCTGGCCGCGTACGAGGGTGCCCGGCAGCCGGTCGTCGCGCAGGCGCAGGAGGAGGCGGCCGAGAGCACCGCGTGGTTCGAGCAGTTGTGCCGCGGCGACCGGCTGGAGGGGCATCAGACGGTGTTCGCCCTGCGCAGCCGCCGGAGCGCGAACACATACGGCCGGTTACGGGAGCGGGACCCGGAGTTCGTCGCGCGCACGGTGGCGCGGCTGGCCGGCCGGCCCACCACCGCGGAGCCCGTCGATGTGCCGCTCACGGTGGGGCGGGTGCGGCTGCGCCACCGGCTCGTCGAGGTGGAGCACCGGGACGGCACCTGCGTACTGCGGGGCGGGGACGGTGCGCGGGCGGTGGGCCTGGTCGTGGACGAGGCGCCAGGACGGCCGCTGCCCGGTATCGACTTCCTCGCCGTGCGGGCGCGGCCGGACGGCGGTCGGGTGACCCGCAGTGCGGCCGCCGCCCGGGTCCGTGGCGCGGCGGGGCTCCCGGTGGCGCTGCTGGTCGACGAGGAGTTGCCCCGGGACGAGGCCAACACGCTGATAGCGGCGGCGCGTACGGACCTGGTGGCCCGGTCGTGAGGCGCGGCGGCCCGGCCGGCTCAGAAGTAGTCGCGCATCAGCTCGCTGTACCAGGCGGGGCTGCGCACCTCGCCGCGCGGGGCGAACTCCGGCTGGTACGGCTTCACATCGAGCACCGGCGTACCGTCGAGGGCGTCCAGGCCGTTCACCGTGAGCGTCAGCCCGTCGACGGCGTCGAGCGCGCACACCGTCACGCCCAGGTGGTTGGGCCGGTTGGGGGCGCGCTGCGCGAGGATCCCGGTCAGCGGCCAGTCGGTGTTGCCCCGGGGATACTGGCTGCCGGTGCAGGTCTTCCGCGCCAGGTGGAACGAGAAGATGACCTCGATGTGCGAGTACGCGTCGAGGCCGAGGGTCGCCGACGCGTCGAGGACGTCCGGGTCGAGTTCGATCCGCGAGACCTCCACTCCCCACCCGTCCTCGTAGGCCTGCCGGCGTCCGCCGCGCACCACGCCGATCGGGCTGATCCCGTCCATCGCGCCGTCTCTTCCTGTCGGGTGGATCCCGGTCGTCCGGAATCCACGAACCATGTATGCCGGTCCGCCGTGCGCGGTGCCGGCCCGTCCCACCGAGCGAGGTGCCTGCCGTGTCCGGTCCGATCTCCCGCCTGACCTCTCGTATGCTGCCCGATCCCGGACCCGGCCGGCTGCTGGTGCTGTGCACCGCCGTGGCCAGCCTCGGCAACGGACTCTATGTCACCGGTGGTGCCGTCTACTTCGTCCATGTGGTGGGCCTGTCGCCGGGTCAGGTGGGCATCGGCATGTCGCTCGCCGGTGTCCTGGCCCTGTTCACGGGCGTGCCGGCGGGGCAGCTCGCCGACCGGTTCGGGCCGCGCGGCACCACGGCCGTGTTCGCGCTCGGGAAGGCGGCGGCGCTGGCCGCGGCGGCCTTCGTGCACTCCTTCGCGGCCTATCTGGTGATGGCCGTCGTCCTCGGGCTGGCCGAGCAGAGCGGCCACGTCGCGCGGGGCGCGCTGGTGACGGGTGTGATGGGCCGGGAGGGCCGGGTCCGGCTCTCGGCGTACATGCGCTCCGTGTTCAACGGCGGTTTCTCGTTGGCCTCGCTCGCGGCGGGGCTGGTCATCGCGCTCGACTCCGAGACCGCGTTCCTGTCGCTGTTCTGGGGCAACGCGCTGGCCATGGTGCTGGTGGCGGGGCTCTACATGCGGCTGCCCGAAGTCCCGGGCGTCCCGCGTGAACCGCGCGGCAAGCGTCCGCGCGGAGCCTTGCGCGATGTGCCGTATCTGGCGGTCGCGCAGGTCTCGGGGATCGTCAGGATCGGACCGACCGCCCTCGCGGTGGGGCTGCCGCTCTGGCTGGTCGTGCACACCGACGCGCCCCGGGCGCTCGCGGCGTGGATCATGCTGGTCAACACCCTGATGGTGGTGGCGCTCCAGGTGCGTCTGGCGCGCGACGCGGACACCGTACGCGGGGCCGCGCGGCTCCAGCGGCTGACGGCGATCGTGCTCGCGGCCGCGTGTGCGGTCACCGCGTTCACCGGCGCGATGCCGACGTGGGCGGCGGCCACCGTGCTGCTGGCGGTGGCGATGCTGTTCACCTTCGGTGAGATCTGGGGCGAGGCGGCCCGGTGGGGGCTGCGCTACGAACTGGCGCCCGCGAACGCGCAGGGGCAGTACCTGGGCGCCTTCGCGACCGGTGACGCCTTCGCCCTGATCGCGGGTCCGACGCTGGTCACCCTGGTGCCCGACCGGCTCGGCGGGCCCGGGTGGCTGGTCATCGGCGCCCTGTTCGTCGGTGTGCTGCTGGCCGGCGGGCCGGTGGTGCGGTGGGCGGAGCGGACGCGGGTGCCCGAGCCGGAGCCGGCCGCCGAGGCGGTGACCGCACGGGCATGAGGGACGCGGGCCGGGGCCGCTCCAGCATTGTGCGAGGCCCCGGCGAGGCGCCCGGCCTAGCGTCGCCCCACGGGCCGGGCCGACCGGTGTCCCGGTTTCCCGGCCCGGTCCCCGCCGACCGACCGACAAGGACGACCCCGTGAGTGTGTCCAGGACGGACCGGAAGAAGACGGTGCCGAGCCACTCGGCAGGCGTACGCCCGCTCCTGCTGGAGGCGGCGGGCCTGACGCTGTCGGGCCTGGTGGCCGAACCGCCGGAGGGCGGTCCCCGGGCGACGGTCGTCGCGGTGCACGGGGGCGGGATGCGGGCCGGCTACTTCGACGGGCAGGCGCACCCCGGTCTGTCCCTGCTCGCGCTCGGCGCCCGGCTCGGCTTCACCGTGCTGGCGCTGGACCGGCCCGGCTACGGCCGGTCCGCCGCGCAGGTGCCCGCCGGTCTGACGCTCGGCGAGCAGGCCGTCGTCCTGCCGGCGGCGCTCGACGCCTTCGCCGGGCGGCACGACGTGGGCGCGGGCTTCCTCATGCTCGCCCACTCCTACGGCGGCAAGCTCGCTCTCACGACCGCCGCGCACTCCCCGGGTCTGCTGCTCGCCCTGGACGTCTCGGGGCTCGGGCACCGTTACGCCGTGGAGTCGGCGGGCCTGTCGCGCATCCGCCCCCATGTGCGCTCGGAGCGCACCTGGGGGCCACTGGACCTGTATCCCCCGGGCACCTTCCGGGCGGCGCAGGCGCTGGTGGCCCCGATGCCCTCGCGCGAGGCGTCCGAAGTGGCGCTGTGGCCGGGGATGTTCGACGAACTCGCGCCGCGCGTCGACGTACCGCTTCGGCTGACGTTCGCCGAGTACGAGGCGTGGTGGCTGCACGAGGAGCCGCACATCGCCGACCTGACCGCCCGCCTGGAGCGGGCGCCGCTCGTCCGGGTGGAGCGGCAGCCGGGAGCCGGGCACAACATCAGCCTCGGCCGCGCCGCCCGTTCCTACCATCTGCGCGCGCTCGCCTTCTTCGAGGAGCGCCTGGCGGGCCTGATGGCGACCGTGCCGTAGCCGCCCACGTACACCGCTCTGCGACGTCCCGCCCACGTACTCCTGGAAAGGCAGCACCATGACCGAGCCGTACGAGCCGTTGCCGGAGGACTGGGGGCGCGCGCTGTGTGTCGCCGCGCATCCCGACGATCTGGAGTACGGCCCCGCATGTGCCGTCGCCCGGTGGACGGCGCAGGGGAAGTTCGTCGCGTACGCGCTCGCGAGCCGGGGTGAGGCCGGAATCCCCGACCTGGCTCCGGACGCGACCGGCGCGCTGCGCGCGGACGAGCAGGTGCGGGCGGCGAAGGCGGTGGGGGTGCGGGACGTCGAGTTCCTGGGCCATCCGGACGGCACCATCGAGAACGGTCTGCCGCTCCGGCGCGACCTGGCGCGCGCCATCCGGAAGTACCGGCCCGATGTGCTGGTCACCATCAACTTCTACGAGCGGTGGCGCAGCGGTGACTGGAACTCCGCCGACCACCGCAACGTCGGTGTCGCGCTGCTCGACGCGGCGAACGACGCCGGAAATCCGTGGGTCTTCCCGGAACTCCTGGAGGAGGGGCACGAGCCCTGGTCGGGTGTGCGGTGGCTGGCGGTCGGCGGTTCCCCGGCGTCCACGTACGCCGTGGACGTCACCGACGGGCTGGAGGCGGGGATCGAGGCCCTGGCCGCGCACGCGGGCTATCTGGCGTCGCTGCCGCCGGACAACCCGATGGCGGACCCGGCCGGGTATCTGACGACCAAGCTGACGCGGTTCGGTGCGCGCTTCGGCGGGGTGCCGGCGCTGCCGTTCGAGATCATCGGCATCTGAGTCCGGCGCGCCCACGGCACACGACGGCGGCCCTGGTCCCCGTGAGGGGAGCAGGGCCGCCGGGCGTCGGGGTGTATCAGGCCGCGGCCTGTTCCTTGCGCGGCGGCGTGTAGTCGGCGTGGTCGACGGCGCGCGCCCACACCGATTCGAACGCCTCCTTGCACTGGCGGATCAGCTTGGGGTCCTCGGAGAACGCGTGCGGGCCCCAGGAGCCGTCGCCGTGGAAGGTGGTCCATCGCAGCAGGCTGTCGTCGAAGACCCAGAAGTCGTTGCCGGGAAGCAGCAGGTCCGACGCGTTCTGCCGGGGCAGCCAGCGGACCTTCTCCCCCGCGGGCACGTTGACGATGGTGGTGGTCTCCCACTCGTACTGGATGAAGTCGGTGACCGGTTCGGAGACGATCCGGGCGCGGCGCCAGTCGATGCCGCGCGTGATCGCACCCTGCACCAGGTCGATCCAGTCGCCGTGCCGGTCGTACTCGATCGGGACGCCCTTCTGCCAGTCCACGAAGACGGGGCCCTTGGGGGTGTAGACGTCGCGCATCTCCAGGTGGAGGGCGGAATGCTCGGTCTGCGCGATCAGTTCGGCGAAGGCCGGAAAGTTGCTCGACATGCGGATCTCCCATCCAGGATGCCCGTCACCCACGCGCGCGGGCACGGTGGACCCATGGCCCTGCCCCAGTTGACCGGCCCTGCCTCGAACCGGGCTGGAGGGCCGGTCCGGTCCGCCGTCACGGCGCCGCCGGCGGCCCGGAGTCGGAGTGCCGGACGATCCCGGAGGCGGTCCCCGGCACACCGAGACTGGCCCGTGCGTGCTCGATGTAGCGGTCCCGCGCCTGCCGGAACCGCAGATAGGCCTCGGTCCAGTCCTGTTCGGCGGCCGGGCCGACGCCCCTGGCCAGCTCTTCCAGCCGCCACAGGCACCGGTCCACCGACTTGGACGCGGTGTTCGCCTCCGTGTCGCCGAGCAGACCGAGGGTTTCGGACAGCGCGGAGCGGCGGGCCTCCAACTGGCTTATGTCGGCGAGCGCTTCGGGGGTCGCCTCGGCGGGTACGGGGCCGGTCGTGAGGCCGCGGCCCGCAGCGAGCATCTGGTAGCGCGCCGCCAGCTCCTTCACCGCGTGGGCGTATTCGGCGTAGGCCGTCAACCGGTGCTCGTCCCACCGGACGGATTGCTGTCTGCGCCATCTCGTACGCTCGTTGGCGCTGGTCACCAGGAACGAGGTGAGGGCTCCCAGGGCGACGCCCGCGAGCGGCAGTATCTGTTCGGTCAGACTCACAAAAGGTCCCCCGGTCGAATAGCACGGCGAGGAGACCCTACGTTCCACCGCCTCGGCCGGTGCAACACCGCGCACGGTACGGCGGTGCCTGCCGCCGGACAATTCCCTGCGCCGGCCGGACACCTGGGGGAACACTGTGCCGATGAGTTCCCTCTTCCGTCCGTCCCAGCGACGGGCCCTCGACCATGTCGCGTCGCTGTCGACAGGCCCCCCGGCGGACCCGGCGCTGCGGGTGACGCTGAACTTCCACCCGGACCGGCTGCTGCGCACCACACCTGTGCTGGAGGCGATGGCCGGGACCGGCGTCTACTTCTCGCAGTTCGTCACCGGCACGAGCAACGGCGGGCTGACCGCGCGGCCGGGCGGTGACCGGTGGCGCTGGGAGAGCCGGATGTTCGACGGCTCCTTCGACAGCGCGCCGGCCGAGGAGCGTCCGGTCTACGGGGCGTTGAACTTCCGCCGGTACGCGGTCGGCGGGGCGCCCCGGTTCGGCTCCGCGCACTTCCGGCTGGGCTCCGAGGCGGTGGGGCGTACCACCTTCTGCTACCCGGACAGCTTCTGCGAGCCCACGGACTTCGGCGTCGCGTCCCGCATGGGCCTGATCGCTCTCGCGCTGGCGGACCGGCAGGACGTGCTCGACGACTACATCGAGGCGCAGGTCCACGGGCCGGTCCGCCCGGACCGCGACGTGGAGGCCCTGGTCCTGGACCCCTGCTACCGGAACACGGCCGTCGAATCCGCCGCCCGGCGCCTCGGCTGCCCCGTGGAGTGGCATCCCGGCTTCCGCCTCACGGTCGGCGAACTGCGCCGGCACCCCGGCTATCGCGGGCAGGAGTACGTGGACCTGGGCGCGGCGATCGCCGTGGACGGCGTGCTCGATCCGCGCATCGTGGGGGACGCCGCACGCGGGGGGCGGTTCGACCCGCAGGCGGTCAAGAAGGTGTGGCACTGCCTGGCCCGCTTCGGCCACCCGTGGGACGCCCGCGCGTCCGCGCCGCAGGCGCCGGGTGAGGCGGTTCCCGCAGGAGGGGACGGATGACCGGGAGGCCTGCCGTGCGGGGCTGATTGTCTTCATCCGCAGGGCGGCCTCCCCGGCCATGGGGGACGTGTGCCCCGTAAGGACGCCGATATGGCCGGATGCGGGAATTCGGCTTCGGCCGGAAACGGGGGGAATGCTCGGCGCGTGGCGGGGAATCCGAAGATCGTCGTGAGCGACTCCCCTGCCCCAGCCGCCCAACCGGCTCGGGAGGGCCAGTTCAGTTGAGAAGGAGTTGGCTGTGCTGCTTCCCACGCCCGCAGATCTGCGTGCCGCGCTGTCCCGCTACGCGGACGCCGTGATCGAGGACGAGCGCCGTTCCACCCCGGACACCGTCCGGCGACGCGAGGACACCGCGTACACCCTGTGTGTCATGACGGGGGCCGGCAATGTGCGGGAGGCCATGAGCACCGCCGACACGCTGCTGCGGCGCGGTGTCCCCGCCGAGGAGGCCGGCCTGACCGACCCTGCGGGCGTGGTCGCCGCCTGATACCCCACGAACGCCTGGAACCGGCCGTCGGCACCCCGGAGATCCGGGGTGCCGACGGCCGGTTCCAGGTGCGGCAGAACCCCCGAGACGATGGAGGACGCGGTACCGGATGACGTTGGTGCACGGCATATACACGGCGGCGGGGATCGGGATTCTGATGGCCGCTGTCCTCCCTCCGTTGGTGCGGCGGCGCCCCTTCTCCATGCCCATGGTGTTCCTCGTCGCGGGTGCCGCGATCGCCCTGCTGCCGCTGGACGTGCCCGTCGTGGACCCGGTCCGGGACCGGGTCTGGGTCGAGCATGTGACGGAGGTCTGCGTGATCGTGTCGCTGATGGGCGCCGGTCTGGCGATCGACCGGCCCTTCGGATGGCGCGGCTGGGCCGGGGCCTGGCGCTTCCTGGGGCTGGCCCTGCCGCTCACCATCGCGGGGGTGGCGCTGCTCGGGGTGTGGCTCGTGGGCTGGCCCCCGGCGGTGGCCCTGCTGCTGGCCGCCGCGCTGGCGCCGACCGATCCGGTGCTGGCCGCGGAGGTACGGGTCGGGGAGCCGACGAGCGGTGAGGACGAGGAGGACGAGGAGGAGGTGCGGTTCACGCTGACCTCCGAGGCCGGGCTGAACGACGGTCTCGCGATGCCGTTCGTGCTGGCCGCCGTGGCACTGGCGGCGACGGCGGGCGACGGCTGGTCGGCGGAGTGGATCGGCCACTGGCTGCTGGCCGATGTGCTGCTGCGGGCGGTCGTCGGCCTGGTGGCGGGTGTCGCCGTGGGCCGGCTGCTCGGCCGGCTGTTCTTCCGCTCCCGGCATGTGCGCCTCTCGCAGCAGATGGAGGGCTTCACCGTGCTCGGTGCCACGTTCACCGTGTACGGACTCACCGAACTGCTCCACGGGTACGGATTCCTCGCGGTGTTCGTCGCGGCGTGCACCATACGCGCCGCCGAACGCAGTCATGGCTACCACCAGGTGCTGCACGGATTCGGCGAACAGATCGAGCGTCTGCTGACCGCCGTGCTGCTGTTCCTGCTGGGCGGCTACCTGGTGGCCGAAGGACTGGCCGACCTCCCGTGGCAGGGGGCACTCCTCGGCCTCGCCCTGATCCTGGTGATCCGCCCGGCCGCCGGCGCCGCCGCCCAGCTGGGCTTCCCGGCCGGACGGCGCGAGCGGGCGGTCACCGCCCTGTTCGGCATCCGGGGCATCGGCTCGCTCTTCTACCTCGCGTACGCGCTCGGCGAGGGCCCCTTCACGCGGTACGCCGACGAGCTGTGGGCGGTCGCGGCGTTCACGGTCCTGGTCTCCGTACTCCTGCACGGTGCGACGGCGACCCCGGTGATCCGGCATCTGGACCGGCGGCGGGAGCGCGTTCCCTAGGACACGTCCGGGGAAACGCGCTCCCCGCGTCGCCCGGCGTCTCGTACGGGCCCCGCGGCTACTCGGTTCGCAAGGACGTCGCCGTGCGGGCCCCGGCCGCCCAGCCCGCGGGCAGGAGCGCGCCCAGGGTGGCGATGACGAGGCCGCCGAGTGCGAGCGGGAACAGTTCAGCCGAGGGGTACACCGCGAGCACGGATTCGGGGAGGCGAAGGCCCACGCTCCCGCCCATCGCGGGCAGGACCTCGCGGTGCAGGGCGACGCCGAGCGGTACTCCGAGGACGCCCGCGGCCAGGCCGGTGACGGCCACCGAGGTGAGGACCATGGCGACGGTCTGGCGAGGTGTCATGCCGAGGGCCTTGTGGATGCCGATCTCACGGACGCGCTCACGGGTGTCGAGCAGCACCCCGTCGAGCACGCCCAGCGCGGCCACGGCGACGAGCATCAGGGTGAGGATCGCGGACAGGGCGTTGAGCGTGGCGGCCATGTCGCCGCCCGCACCGACCCCGCCCGCCCTCGCCGTGACGCCCAGGGGCTTCAGGGCCCTGTTCAGAGCGTCGACGTAGGTGGCGGCATCCGTACCGGCGGCGACCGCGATGTGGTGGCTGGTCTCCGTCAGGTCCGGGTGGGCCGGTTCGAGCGTCGCGGCGTCGGTGAAGACCTGCATGCCGTCGTTGCGCGGGTCGAGCACCTCGCCGACGATCCGTACGGTGACGGGCGCGCCCAGGCCGTTCAGGGTGAGGGTGTCACCGATGCGGGTGCCGGTGGCGGTGAGGAACGGGGACGGGACGGCGGCCTCGCCGGGCCGGGCGATCCAGCGGCCGGCGACCATGGTGTAGCCGCCCCAGGAGGCGTCGCCGGTGAAGGCGACGACGTCGGTGGTGCCGGTGAGCCCGCCGATCGTGGCGCGGACCGTCGAGGCGCTGTAGTACGCGCCGGTGCCCGGGTCCGCCTTGATGGCCGCGGCGACGGCGGCGGGGTCGGCCCTGTCGTGCCGCGCGGGGCGTCCGGCGCCCGGCGGCCCGAAGTCCGGGAGGGGCGCGGGAACGACGACGTCGGCGGCGTCGTGCGCCTTGGCCTTCATCACCTCGCCGAGTGAGGCGCCCATTCCCACGGTGAACGTGACGGC
Organism: Streptomyces sp. NBC_00708; assembly: GCA_036226585.1. Classification (GTDB taxonomy): domain Bacteria; phylum Actinomycetota; class Actinomycetes; order Streptomycetales; family Streptomycetaceae; genus Streptomyces. Next base: position 7,115,732 of record CP108997.1, on the reverse strand, counting down.
GACCGTGCCGAACAGGACCGCCGTACCCATGGCCAGTGCGCGGGCGGGCCGTGCGAAGGGCCGGACCAGGCCGAGGGCGGCCGGGCGGCGATGACCGAGCTGCGCCATGTGATGGGCCTGCTGACCGCGACCGCCGAGGACGAGGCGGCGGACCCGGATGCGGTGGTGCCGGCCCCGCAGCCGGGTCTCGACCAGCTGGAGACGCTGGTGGGACGGGTCCGGGACGCGGGGCTGCCGGTCGAACTGGCGGTGACGGGCCGGTCCCGGCCGCTGCCGCCCGGTCTGGAACTCGCCGCCTACCGCGTCGTCCAGGAGGCCCTGACGAACACGGTGAAGCACGCGTCGGGCGCGTCGGCGGCGGTGACCGTCGAGTACGGGCCGCGCAGGCTGCGGGTGGAGGTCACCGACGCCGGCGGGCGTCCGGGCACGGGGTCCGGGAGCGGCCGGGGCCTGATCGGGCTGCGCGAGCGCCTGGCCGTGTACGACGGCACCCTGAGCACCGGCGCGCGTCCGGAGGGTGGTTACCGTGTGGAGGCCCTGATCCCCTTGGAGACGCTGTGACCGAGCCGCCGCGTGTGCTCATCGCCGACGACCAGACCCTGGTCCGCACCGGGTTCCGGCTGATCCTCGGCGCCGACGGCATCGACGTCGTCGCCGAGGCCGCGAATGGGGCGGAGGCGGTCGACGCGGTGCGCCGCACCCGGCCCGATGTCGTCCTGATGGACGTCCGGATGCCCGAGATGGACGGGCTGGAGGCCACCCGCCGCATCCTCGCGGACGGCTCCGACCGGCCGCGCGTCGTCATCCTGACCACGTTCGACCTCGACCGCTATGTGTACGCGGCCCTGTCGGCCGGGGCCAGCGGCTTCCTCCTGAAGGACGTCACACCGGAGCAGCTGACGGCGGCGGTGCGCACGGTCCGCACCGGCGACGCCCTCCTCGCGCCCGCCATCACGCGCCGCCTCGTCCAGCGGTTCACCCGGCGCGGCGGCGACAGCGCCGCCCCGCACCGCGACCTCGCCGCGCTCACCCCGCGCGAGCTGGAGGTCCTCGGCCTGCTCGCCAGGGGCCTGAGCAACGCCGAACTCGCCGCCTGCCTCCACCTGGCCGAGACGACCGTGAAGACCCACGTCGCCCGCATCCTCGCCAAACTCGGGCTGCGGGACCGGGTCCAGGCCGTCATCGTCGCCTACGAGACGGGGCTGATCAGCGTCGGCGAACAGGGGACGGACGGGGAGGAAGAGGCCGGCCCCTGACGCTCGACCCCGGCCGTGCCCTCGTGGATGATCGGCGTGTCCGTGTGGGCCGGGAGGCGGGGGGCGTGCTGTGCACAGGGCCGATGAGTTCGTCGACGGCATGGCTCGGGGATGGCTGGGCGAGCGGTACGGGGCCTCCTGGGTGGCCGGGCTGCCCGAGCTGATGGGGCGTCTGCTCCGGGAGCACCGCTGGACGCCGGTGCGGCGCCTGACCGGGGGATCCACGGCGTGCGTGCTGGTGGTCGACGGTCCGGGCGGGCGTTGCGTGGTGAAGGTGACGCCCTGTGTGACCCGGAGCCCTCGCGAGGCGGCGGCGCTGGAGGTGCTGGGGTGCTCCGGCGTCGGGCCCCGGCTCCTGGACCACTGGGAGGAGCCGGGCGAGCTGGGCACCGTCTCCGTTCTGGTGACGCAACTCCTGGGCGACGGCTCCTCGTTGCGGCACGAGAGCGCGAAAGCCCCTTCCGTCGAAGCGCTCGCGGCGATGCTGCGCGCGGTCGAGGAGTGCGGGGCGCAGGTGTTGCGCGGTGGTGCGGACACCCTCCACGACCACCTCGGCCGGCGCCTGGAGGGGGCGCGCGGCGGTGAACTGCACAGTGCACCGGCCCCGGCGGACAGCGAACTGGCAGCGGCGCGGGAGACGTTCCACGCACTGATGTCGCCCACCCCCGGGACCTGGGTGCACGGCTCGCTGCATCCGGGCAACCTCGTCCCGGGGACGGACGGCCGGGTGCTGGTGGTCGATCCGCGTCCGTTCGCCGCCGACCCCGCGTACGACGCGGCGGAGGTCTGTCTGAAGTGGGGCAGTGAACGGCACGGCCATCGCCACAACCTCGCCGACGGCCGTGCGCTCTGGCGGCGGCTCCGCCACCGTCTCGACCACGACGGCGAACGGGTCGACGCCTGGATGCGCGTCCTGGCGGCCACCGGATTCTGAACCGGGGCGCGGCGGGGACGCGGGCCCGTCGCGGAACGCCCGATGTCCCGGTTCGTACCGTTGAGTCGTCAACTCACCTGCTCTACTCTCTCGTTCATCGCACTGCCGTTCCCGGCTGCGAGTGCACCGCCTGGAGCCCAGCCGCCCTTGCGGGGCGGCCCCGAGAAGGGAGATCCGCCATGGTCAAGCACTACATCAAGTACGCGTTCAGCACCCTCACCGCGGCCATGTTCGCCAGCATGGTCTGACCGGGCCCGCCCCGGCCTGGACCGGGAGTTCAGCCCCGGTCCAGGCGTAGGGAGGCCCTTTTGTTCGGTACCGCGCTCAGCCAGCTCCGCTACGGCGCCGCGATCCTGCGCAACCGCCGTATCCGTCCGTACGACCTGGAGCGCATCGCCCGGGATCTGGTCGCGACCCTCGCGGAGTTCGGCGAGCCGGGCGCGGACTCGGCGCTGCTGCCCGGGACGGCCGGTGCGGTCGATCCCGCCGTGCGGCGGACCGTCACCGAGCGCAGCCTGCGGGCGACGGCTCGGGCGGCCGCCCGGCACACCGCGTACTACCGGCGGACGTTCGACCGGCTGGGGATCGATCCGGAGGCGCTGACCCCGGAGACCTGGGATCAGGTGCCGGTCACGCCGAAGGCGGAGCTGCGCGGGCTGCCGGCGGCCTTTGTGTCGGCCGTCTCCGCACCGGCGCTGATGGCACTGACCACCGGGACCAGCGGCACCCCCACCACCGTCTGGTTCTCCAGGGCGGAGGTCGAGATCTCGGTCGCCATGAGCACCATTTCCGCCGTTCTCGCGCAGGGCCTGCGCCCCCAGCACACGCTGGCGTACGCGGGCTGCTCGCGCGCGACGCTGCCGTTGCTCAACGTCGAGGAGTCGGTGACCCGGATCGGGGCGTCGTTCGTCCAGCTCGGCACCGTGGCGCCTGCGGTGGCGCTCGACCGGCTGGCCACCCCGCTCGGGCTGCGCGGGAAGGCCCCGCAGATCACCCATCTGACGCTGTCGGCCTCCTACCTGGCGGCCCTGGTCGAGGAGGCCGAGCAGGGCGGCTGGCGGGCCCCGGACTTCGGGCTGGCCCACATCGGCGTGGGCGGCGAGCCGCTCTCGGAGTCGTTGCGGGAGCGGGCCGAGGCCGCGCTGGGGGCCGCTGTCTCCACCTCGTACATGATGACCGAGGCCGTGCCGTCGGGCGGCACACCGTGCAGCGAGGGGCATCTCCACCACACCACCGAGTTCGGGCACCTCGAAATCCTGGATCCGGTGACCCACGCTCCGACGGAACCGGGCGGTGCGGGCATGCTCGTCCAGACGCCCTACGTGCCCTACCGGGACTGCACCCTGCTGCTGCGGTACGCGACCGGCGACCTGGTCCGCCTGCCCGAGGCGCCGCCCGCCTGCGAGCTGGCCCATCTGCCCGCGACCTCCCAGATACTCGGCCGCTGGTCGGGGCCGCTGAGCATCGCGGTACCGACCCGGTCGGTGCTGGAGCTGCTGGAGGCGGAGCCGGGCGTCCCGCTGCCGGCGCGCTATGCCCTGGCCGAGGGGCCGCCGGGTCCCCGCCTGCACGTACTCGTCCGACGGCTGCCCGCCGCCGGTCTCCTGGGCAGACTGGAGGAGCGGGCCACCGCCCTGGGGCTCGGGCTGAACGCCATCGTGCTGCACGACGACCCGGCCACGATGCCGCCGACCGGCCCGGTCCGGGCCGATCTGCGCGAGCACACCTTCGAACCGGCCCTCCCGGCCTCCTCCCCCGTCGCGAGCCCGGCATGAGCGCCGCGGCCCTGGTGGGCCTGAACTGCTGCGCTGCCGCGATCACCCTGGCGGGCCTCGGCTACTTCGCGCGGGTGCGGATGCCGCGCCCGCCGGTGGGACGGTACGAACTCGCCGATGTCGCGGTGGTGTTCGTCGTGGTCGTGGCCGCTCCCCTGCTCTATCTGGAGCTGCCCCGGGCCATGGTCGCCGTCGTCTTCGGTCTGGTGCTCTGCGCGGCGCTCCAGTTCACTCTGGCCCCGGTCATCGGCGGGGGCAGGGCCTGGTCACTCGCGCTCATGGCGGTCGCCGCGACCGCCGGGTGCGCGTTCGCGGACCGGTCGCTCGCCGTGCTCGTCCTCACCGATGTGCTGCTCGCGACGGCCGTCGTGGGCGTGGCGAACATGTGGGCGCAGAGCGGGATGCGGTCGGCGCACGTGGCCTGGTTCGCGGGGGCGCTGGCCTGCTACGACCTGGTGGCGACGGGGCTCACATCGGTGATGGACCGGTTCGCGGTCCAGGTGATGGGGCTGCCGTTCGCCCCGCTGCTCGCCGTCACCCGTGGCGATCCGCCGGTGGCCCTGGGCCTGGGCGACCTGCTGCTGCTCGTCCTCTTCCCGCTGGTGGCGGTCAAGGCGTTCGGACGTGCCGCGGGTCTGCTGGCGGCGGGGGCCGGGGTGGCGGTGTCGGGCGCCGTCAGCCTGCTGTTCGGCCTCGGGGTGCTGACCGGTGCGTTCCCGCTGCTGACCGCGCTCGGTCCGCTGATCGTTCTCCAGCACGTGCTGTGGATACGGGTGCGGGGCGCCGAGCGTACGGTCGCCGAGTGGCGTGCGGGCACCCCGAACGCGGCGGCGGCCCTCGCGCCGGCGGACCCGGACCCCATGCTGCTGCCGGCCATCGACCCGGCCGATGCGCAGGGGCTGCGTGCCGGGCTGCCCGAGGGCGGCTGGCTCGCGGTCCTGGACGGCCGGGTCGTGGGCGCCGGCCCGTCGCCGGGCCTCGCCCGTCGTGACGCGGAGCGCCGGGGCTGTGCGGCGGTTCCGGTCGTACGTCAGGGCTGAGCGGGCCCGTACGGCCCGGCGACAGCCGCCGTCACGTCCAGGCGACGGCGACGTACTCGGGGATCAGCCCGGCCTCGGACACGATCACGCGGTCGAGGTAGCGGCGTTGCAGGTCCTCGGGCCCGCGGTCCTCGATCTCCGTGCCGAACAGCGTGACCAGCTCGTCGTGGGTCAGGAAGGACGCCTCCTCGGGGACCGACCGGCTGCGGAACCAGTCGCGCTGGTCGGCCAGCACCTGACTGCCGGCGGACGCGGCGGGCCAGTAGCTGACCGCGCTGACGGCACACGTACCGAAGCTCGCCCCGAGGCCGGTCACCGCACGCGCGGTGCGCGCGGGCAGATAGAAGACCACCCCCTCGGCCACATAGGCCACGGGCCGCCCGTCGGCCCATTCACGTACCAGCGAGGTGAGTTCCGCGCGCGCCGCCTCGTCCCTGAGGTCCATCGGCAGGTGCCGTACGTCGCGCCGCGGCAGCACGCCCGCCGCCATCAGCTCCGCCGCACGCTCCCGCTTGGCCTCGGCCATGCCGGGCAGATCGACTTCCAGCGCCCCGGCGAAGGGCAGGAGCCAGGGGTACGAGGAGAACCCGGCGCCACAGCTCACGAGGACCGTGTCGGGGTCCTTGGCCAGCTGGGCGGCGAGGGTGTCGGCTATGTATCTGCCACGCAAGGAGACGACCAGGTCGTCGTGCTCGTAGGTCACTTCGGCGTACTTGTCCCACAGCCCGCGTACGGCGGGCCGCTCCTGATCGGGGATCCAGGCGCCTGCGAACGGGTCCTGGGAGAGGTCGGGCCGCCGGGCCCGGGACTCATTGACGAGGTAGGCGGTCGCCTCGACTCCACTGTGCATGGCTGTGTACTCCCGGGTCACGGAGGGGCCTTGTCCCCGTGATCAAAGTTCACACCGCCATCACACACAACTAAGCGCTGGTAAAAGGCAGTTGATGGATGCACACCACCCTCTGGACCATCCCGCGCGCTCCCGTCGTCCGGTCTCTCAGGCCGAATCCACCCTCGCCGGGCCCCAGGGGGCCGGTCCGGCGCCCTCGGCCCAGGCGTTGAGCGTGGCGCCGTCGACGCACTGGATGCCGCACGCCTCCGCGTACTCCAGGGCCGGCGCGGTGAACTCACTGGTCGTCACGACGGCGGCCAGCTGCGCGCCGTGGACCGTCCAGCAGGTGCCGCCGAAGCGCTGGAGGTCCTGGGAGCCCACCTTGTGCGCGGGTCCGTACTGCTTGCACTGCACGACGACGCGCCGGCCGTCCGGCGCGGTCGCGAGGACATCGGCGCCCAGGTCGCCGGCGCCGCCGACCACCTCGACCTCCTGGCAGCCGTCCCGTTCGCACAGCTCGGCCACGGCCGCCTCGAAGCCGTCCGGGTCGAGAGCGGTGAAGTCGGGCACCCGGGGCGGGAGTACGGCGGTCAGCCCGTCCCGCGCGTCGGTGGGGGCCTGCAGAAGAAGCAGCGGGGCGGGGTCCGGTTCGGTGATGGTCTCCGCCGCCGGAGGCGTCATGCCCGCGCGGGCCGCCCGGCGCAGCTCGCGGGCGCGAGGCATCGCCCGGAACAGGGTGTGGAGCACCGGCAGGGCGAGCAGCGCCAACAGCACGGCGGTGACCGGGTGGCCGTCGGCCCAGTGGGCGAAGCGCACGAAGAGCAGGACTCCTCCGCAGATCACGGCGCCGGCCAGGGCGAGGGTGAGCAGTGGGCTGCGCAGTGAGTGAGTGGTGGGGGTGCGGGGCGTGACGCTTCTGGTTCTGCGTATCGGCACGGCGTCTCCCTCATCAGGTCGCGAATGTCATCGACCGCCATGTGCCCCGATCCGCCCCGTCCATGATCAGCGACGGTGCCGGGCGGTTCGCGTGAGGCGCCGCCCGGCCCGCGACGTCCGCCTTCAGGCGCTCCGGTAACAGTCGTGGATCTCGGGGCGGCGCTCGAAGCCGCCCGCCACGTACGTGATCACGCCGCCGGTGTTGGAGCTCGGGGTGCAGACGAGGGCGCTGGACGAGCCCAGCTCCCGGAGGGCGCCCGCGGCGGCGAGGGTGATCGCCCGGCCGTGCCCCCGGCCGCGGTGGTCCCGGTGCACACCCATGGGTTCGAGGACCCCCGGCCGCCCCGGCCCGGCCGACCACACCGTCACCGTCGCGACCGCGTCGCCCCGGTCGTCGTACGCGAGCAGGCAGCGGGCATCGCCGAACAGCGGGCCGGACGCCATGGCGTGCCACCGCTCGTCCGTGAACCGTGAGCCCTCGAAGGCTCCCCGGACGACCTCCGCCACCAGGTGTGCCCGGTCGGGACCGGCGACCTCGATCCGCAGCCCCGGCTCGGCCACAGGCCCGCTCAGGTCCCGGCGCAGCGGCGACCACGCCTCGTCGGTGCCCCAGCCCGCCTCGGCCAGCAACTCCCGCACCAGGGCGTCCTCCGGCGCCTCGACGGCCGCCCTGCCCCTGGGCAGCACGCCACGCGCGGGGGCGGTCAGGTCGGCGACCAGGTGGCGCGCCAGTTCCTCGTCCCGGCGGGCGTCCGGCGCGGTGGTGAGCCGCACCAGGCCGGGGCCGTCGAGCAGCCCGACGGCGAGGATCCGCCCGCCCCGGCTCCAGGTCCTGACGGCCTCGGCGGTGGCCCGCGGGCCGGCCCGCCAGTACCAGCCCAGGTCCCCCGGATGCAGCTGCATCGGGGCGCCTTCCTCCTGCCAGTCCCGCAGCGCGTCCCCCGCGGTGACCAGTCGGTCGATGTCCGGCGTGTCGAGTGCGATCGTCATGCCGCCGATCCCACACCACCGGGAGGACGGCCCGCACCTGGTTTCCGGGGCACCGGTGCGAAGCCCCGGGATGCGACGTCAGCCTCGCTGGGCGGCACCCGGGAGTTCGCCGCAGTCGTACGTGTAGAGCCAGGCCGTGGCCTTCTCGTAGAAGAACCGGATGCCCAGCGGCATCATCAGGCCACGCGCCCACCGGCCGAGCGGGCCCGCCGTCTTGGAGTCGCGGTTGCCCGCCGCCGCCTTGGCCATCCTTGCGAGCCGGTCCGAGCGGGCGGCGTCGTAGGCGGAGAGTGCGGCCGCGACGGAGGTCTGCGTGCCCAGTGACCGGGCAAGGACGAGGGCGTCCTCCAGGGCCATCGAAGCACCCTGCCCGGCGCCCACGGGGTGGTCGGCGTCGCCGAGCAGTACGACGCGGTCGTTGTGCCGGACCGTCACCGCGTCCAGAGTGTGCGTCAGCGTGGGCCGGTGCAGTTCGACGGTGGCGGCGAGGACCTCGGACGGCACGCGTTCATGCCGGTACAGGCCGGCGAGGTGGGCGAGCCACGCGTCGTCCGCGCGGTCGAGGTCCGGTCGTCCGGGGCTCGCGACCTGGGCCGACCACCAGACCCTGCCGTCGGGGGCCGCGAGGTGGAGGAAGGCGCCGTTGCGGGCGAACGTCATGTGGAAGACGCCGGCTTCGGCCGGCACGCCCTCGGAGACGCCGGAGACGCTGTACAGGCCGGCGTAGGCGGGGACGGGTGCGCGCGGGTCGAGCAGGGTCCGGGTCACCGAGTGGATACCGTCCGCGCCAACGAGCAGGGAGGCCTCCGCCGTGCGGCCGCTTGCGAAGACCGCGCGTACACCCGTGTCCGTGGCGACCGCGTCCACCAGCCTTTCACCGGTGACGACATGGGCGCCGGCGGCCACCGCCTCGGCACGCAGCGTCTCGACCAGCGCGCCCCGCATCAGGGTCACGCTGTGCAGGTCGTCGCCGCCGAGCCGTCCGCGCGGTACGTCCCCGAGGAGCTTTCCGGAGCCGGACCACATGCGCTGGCGCGGCACGTCGATGCCCGCGCCGCGCACCCGGTCCAGGACGCCGAGGGCCCGCAGCACCCGCTGCCCGTTGGACGCGATGCTCAGGAACGAGCCCACCCGGCCTGCCGGTTCGGCGTACGCCTCGTAGACCGCGACCTCCACGCCGAGCCGCCGCAGCGCGATGGCGCTCGCCACTCCGGCCACTCCCCCGCCGACGACGATGACGTTCACACCAGCCCCCTGAATCAGTATTCATTGAATCAATATTCACCGAACTCGTGTTCACTATGATGGAGCGCACGACCACGCGTCAAGCGACAAGGAGCCCCGCCCGATGGGCGTTCGCAAGGAAAAGGCCGCCGAGACCGAGGCGGCACTGAAGGACGCGGCACGCAGGCTGTTCGCCGAGCGCGGCTACCTCGATACGAAGATCACCGACATCACCCGCGAGGCCGGGCGCGCCACCGGCTCCTTCTACGCGCACTTCGCGGACAAGGAAGCGCTACTCAAGGCCCTGGTGGGCGATCTTCACGCGCAACTGGCCGCGGAGATGGGCGCGCAGGAGCACCCGGCCGACCACGACCTGACCGACCCCGCGCAGCTGCGCGCGCATCTGGCGGCCACCTGGGGGGTCGTCCGTGACCATCTTCCGGTGATCGTGGCGCTGATGCAGACCACGTTCGCGGGGCCGCCGAGCGAGGGCCGCGCCTGGGCGAGCCTGGCCGGGGACACGGGCATCTTCCGCGAGCACCTGGCCTGGCTGCGCGACCGGGGCCACCGGCTGCCGGGCGACCCCGCCGTGGTGGCGGCGGCGATGGGGGCGATGGTCTCGCAGCTCGCGTTCGCGGTGACGACGGCGGGGCCCGGCCGGCCCGGGATCTCCGACGACGAGATCGTGGACACGCTCACCCGGCTGCTGCTGCACGGACTGGCCGGACCCGCGTCCGCGACGACGGATCCGGCCTGAGGGCCGCGCCCGGCCGCGTTACGTCGTCTGGGACAGCGGCTTCGCGATGTCCTCCAGGGAGCGCTGCTCGGCGTCGACCGCGAGGAAGGCGGCGACGAGGCCCGCCGCGCACATCAGGCCGGCGCCGATGGAGAAGGCGAGGGCGGTGTCGCCCGGGACGCCGGACTCGGTGAGGTCGGCGAAGATCAGGGGGCCGCTGATCCCGCCGGCCGCGGTACCGATCGCGTAGAAGAAGGCGATGGCCATGGCCCTGGTCTCCATGGGAAACACCTCGGAGACCGTGAGATACGCGCTGCTCGCGCCGGCCGAGGCGAAGAACAGCACCACGCACCAGCAGGCGGTGAGGGTGTTGGCGGTCAGCGAGCCCCGGTCGAACAGCCAGGCCGTGATGAACAGCAGGATGCCCGGCAGGATGTAGGTGCCGGCGATCATGACGCGCCGTCCGATCGTGTCGAACAGCTTGCCCAGCACCAGCGGGCCGATGAAGTTGCCTGCCGCGATCACCGCGAAGTAGTAGCCGGTGTGACCGCTCTCCACGTCGTAGAACGTCGTGAGGATCGCACCGAAACCGAAGGTGATCGCGTTGTAGAGGAACGCCTGCCCGATGAAGAGGGAGAGGCCGAGCACCGCACGCTTGGGGTAACTGTGGAAGACGGTCTTGGCGATGAGCCCGAAGCCGATGCTCTTGCGCTCGTGGATCGTGATCTCGCCGGCCGGCGGCGGCAGCTTCTCGTGCTTCTCCTCCTCGATCTCCCGCTCGACGGAGTCCACCAGCTTGTCGGCCTCCGCTCCGTGGCCGTGGATGAACTGCCAGCGCGGGCTTTCCGGCACGTGCCGGCGTACGAGCAGGATCACGAGGCCCAGGACGACGCCCAGGGCGAAGGTGAGCCGCCAGCCCAGGTCCTTGGGGAAGTAGTCCGTGTTCAGCATGACAATCGACAGCAGCGCACCGCCGACCGCGCCCAGCCAGTAGCTGCCGTTGATGATGAGGTCGACCCGGCCCCGGTACTTCGAGGGGATCAGTTCGTCGATCGCGGAGTTGATCGCCGCGTACTCGCCGCCGATGCCGAAGCCGGTCAGGAAGCGGAAGAGGAAGAACCACCACGCGCTGAAGGACAGCGCGGTCATGGCGGTCGCCGCGAGGTAGACCGCGAGCGTCACCATGAAGAGCTTCTTGCGGCCGTAGCGGTCGGTGAGCCAGCCGAAGAACAGCGCCCCCGCACAGGCACCCGCCACATAGAGGGCGGCGGCGAGCCCGGTGACCTGGGCGGACGTGATGTCCAGGCCCGACCCGTCCTCGGAGAGCCGGCTCGCGATGTTGCCGACCGTCGTGACTTCGAGACCGTCCAGAATCCACACCGTGCCGAGGCCGATGACGATCATCCAGTGCCATCGCGACCACGGCAGCCGGTCCAGCCGGGCGGGTACGGCGGTGGTGACGGTGCCGAGCCCGGAGTCACCGGGCGCCGCCGCCTCGTCGCGCGGATCGCGGTCCGGGCCCCCTCCCCCACCCGGGCGTTGTTCCCTGTCTCCAGGTCCCTCCGATGCGGCGGGGGTCGTCACGGCAGCTGCCTCCTCGTCCGGGCGGGTATGTCCTGCGGGGCGCAGAGCATCCAATATCCGCCAGTTGCCCCGGCGCCGCCGCCGCACACGCGGCGACTCGTCCACACGGGTTGCCCACGCGGCGCGGTGACGGCGTGTCGGGTGGGAACCGGCCCGATCGCAATAGCCCGGGAATAGCGGGAGCCCGGCGCTGTTGTCCCCGGCATGACTTCTGAGACACATGAGACGTTCGGCCGGGTCGGTATCTGGAACGGCGCGCTGCACCCGTCGCGGGTGGACGCCGACGGAAAGAAGGCGATCGAGGAGGCGGTCGCGGAGATCGAGGCGCTCGGATACGGGACGCTGTGGCTCGGCAGCAGCCCCTCGCCCGACGACGCCGCCGCGATCGTCGACGCCACCTCGGCCATCACCGTCGCCACCGGCATCCTCAGCATCTGGAACCACACCGCCGAGGAGGTGGCGGCCCGGATCTCCGCGATCGACGCGAACGCCCGGGGCCGTTTCGTCCTCGGCCTGGGCGTCAGCCACGACGCGCTGGCCCCCCAGTACACGAAGCCGTACAGCGCGATGGTGGCCTACCTCGACGCCCTGGACGCCGCCGACCCGTCCGTGGGCTCCGGGCACCGGGTGCTGGCGGCGCTCGGCCCGAAGATGCTGAAGCTCGCGTCGGACCGGGCGCTGGGCGCACACCCCTACCTCGTCACGGCCGCGCACACGGCGGAGGCGCGCGAGGCCCTCGGACCGGACGCGCTGCTCGCCCCCGAGCTGTCCGTCGTGCTCGACACCGACCTCGACCGGGCCCGCGACACGGCCCGCGCCATGCTGGCGATGTACCTCCAGCTGCCCAACTACACGGGCAACCTGCTGCGCCTCGGCTTCACGGAGAGCGACTTCGAGGACGGGGGCAGTGCGCGTCTGCTGGACGCCCTCTTCGCCCTCGGGGACGCCGAGCGCGTGAAGGGGCGGGCGAACGAGTACTTCGACGCCGGGGCGAATCACGTGGCGCTCCAGGTGGTCACCGCCGGCCAGGGGAAGACGGGGCTGCCGCTGGCCGAGTACCGCGAGCTGGCCGACGCGTTCGGCGACGAGCTGTAGAGCCCTTCCGGAGCCCCGGTCCGCCACTGCGCGGGCCGGGGCTCTTGCATGGGCGCGCTCACCCCCGTACATTGTGAACGTGTTCGGTGAACAGGTTCAGTCAACGCGCGCGGCGCAGAAGCGGCGGACCGCCGCCCGCATCGTCGAGGCGGCCTCCCAGCTCTTCACGGAGCACGGCTTCCAGAACACGACGGTGCGTCAGATCGCTGCCGAGGCGGGGGTTTCGGTGGGCGCGGTCATGACCGTCGGGGACAAGGAATCGCTGCTGAGCCTGGTGTACGACCAGGCCATCGCCGACCGCATCCCCGCCCCGCCCGAACCGGCGGAGGCGGGGACCGCACAGCCCGCCGTGGAGTATCTGGCCCACTACTTCGACCCGTTCCTGGGGCTGTTCGCCGAGAACGACGACCTCGCCCGCGCGTACTTCCGGACGCTGGCCCGTGGCCGGCCCGAGAACGCCGCCCTGGGCGCGCTGCGCACGCTCACGGAGAACAACCTCACGGCCGCGATGGTCAACGCGGGCATGCCCGAGGAGCGGGCCCGGCTCGGCGCGCAGGTGATGTTCGCCGGCTACCTGGGGGAACTGATGCTGCTCGCCGCCGGAACGACCGACCACCAGCAGACGGCGGTGAGGCTCCGGACCATCGCCGCGTTCGTCGCCGCCCAGGAAGGGAACTGACCGATGACACTCTCCGAACTCCCCTCCCCCGTATGGCCGGTGGTGGTTCTGCTCGTCATCCAGGCCGGCGACGCGGCGATGATGCTGCGCCCGCCCCGGTTCATCGTCGACTGCCTGGAGGGCGTGCGGCTGCCGCGCGACTGGTGGTGGGTGCTGACCACCGCCAAGACCGCGTCGGTGGTGGGCCTGGTCGTCGGCTTCTGGGTCTCCGGTGTCGCGATGACAACGACGGCGGCGATCGTGGTCTACTTCATCGCCGCCGCCGTGGCACACATCCGCGCACGGGCGCTGAACACCACGTTCTGGGTGAACTGCCTCGGCATGCTCGTGGTTTCCCTGGCGGTGCTGGTGGGGTCCTTCGTACGGGTGTAGCGCGGTCCGTCGCCGGGGCGACGGACCGGCTCGTCAGGTCGTGTAGTCGGCGTTGACGCGGATGTAGCCGGCCGACAAGTCGCAGCCGTACACGGTCGCTTCGCCCTCACCGAGGCCGAGCGTGATCACGATGTCCACCTCGTCGCGCCGCATCAGGTCCACGAGCTTTCCGAGAGTGTCCGCCTCGGGCTCCTCCGGATACACCTCGATGTCCCCGAACTTCACGGTGACGGAGTCCGGGTGGATGTCGGTGTCGTCGGTGTTCTTGCCGATCGCCATGAGGACCCGCCCCCAGTTGGGGTCGGCGCCATGGACGGCGGTCTTCACCAGCGGTGAGTTCACCACGCTCTTGGCGACGCGTTTGGCCTGCGCGTGGTCGCGGGCGCCGTCCACCGTGACACGCAGCAGCTTGGTGGCCCCTTCGCCGTCGCTCGCCAACTGAAGGGTGAGCTCCAGGCACAGGTCCGCGAGCGCCTCGGCGAACAGCACCGGATCGACCGCTCCGGCCGCCCCGTTGGCGATGACGGCCACGGTGTCGGAGGTGGAGGTGTCGGTGTCGACGCTCAGACAGTTGAACGTACGGTCCACCGCCCCGCGCAGCGCGGCGTCCAGGTCGGCCGGAGTCAGTTCGGCATCGGTGAATACGTAGGCCAGCATCGTGGCCATGTTGGGCTCCAGCATGCCGACGCCCTTGGCGACGCCCACGATGCGAGCCCGACCGACGGTACGGACGGCGGTCTTGGGGCGGGTGTCGGTGGTCATCATCGCGCGGGCCACGTCCAGGGGGCCGGCCGTGAACGCCGCGATGCCCCGCTCGGCGGTCCTGTCGAAGTGCGGGAGGATGGTGGTCATCGGCAGCGGGCGGCCGATGACACCCGTGGAACCGATGAGCACATCACCTTCGGGGACGCCGAGAATCCCGGCGACGCGGCGGACGACCTCGGCGGCGTTCTCCTCGCCCTGGCGCCCGGTGGCGACATTGGCGTTCTGCGCCAGAGTGGTCACGGCGCTCAGGCTGCGCCCGGCGGCGTGTCTGCGGCTGAGCACCACGGCCGGTCCCGCGAAGAGGCTCTGCGTGAACACGGCGGCGCTCACCGCCGGCCGGTCCGAGGCGACGATCGAGATGTCGTCGCCCTCCTCGCGCAGCCCACCGTGCCCGGTGTACGCGAGAAAGCCCGTCGGCCAGGTCAGGGTGTCGCCTGCGTGTGGCGATGCATGATCATGCGTCATGCGACATATTCTTACATCGCGAGACGGGGGCGTCCACCTCATTCCGGAACCCATCCCGCACGGCGCACGTCGCGGGCGCCGGCCACACCAGCCCCGCCGCCTTCACTACATGAACGCCGCACACCCCATTGACATGCCCATGGCTCTATCGCTTTTATGGCGCCGGGTCACCACCACCCACCCCGCCCCCGGGCAACGGGACTCCACCCCGGCAGCAGGGACGTGGCCGGCGACTCCCGCACCCCCGTCCCCCACATCACAGGCGGCGCGGCGCGCGGCGCGAGATGGGAGCGCTCCCACCCCTCTCGCGCCGACACCGCGCCCCCGAGAGAGGAACCAGCACCGTGCTTCACCCTCTCCGCACCCTCCGTAGAGCCGCCAGAGCCGCCGCCTTCGGCGCGGCTGCCCTGCTCCTGCCCCTCGTCGGCGCCGCCACGGCCTCGGCCGCCGAGCCGGCCGCAACGGCTGCCGGGTCCGGCTACTGGCACACCAGCGGGCGGCAGATCCTGGACGCCGCCGACCGGCCGGTGCGCATCGCCGGTATCAACTGGTTCGGCTTCGAGACCGCCAACTACGTGCCTCACGGCCTGTGGTCACGTGACTACAAGAGCATGATCGACCAGATGCGTTCGCTGGGCTACAACACCATCCGGCTGCCCTACAGCGACGACATCTTCGCCGGCACCGACCCGGCGAGCATCAACTATTCGGGCGGGATGAACACCGACCTGGAGGGACTCGACTCGCTCCAGGTGATGGACCGCATCGTGGACCACGCGGGCAGCGTCGGCATGAAGGTCATCCTGGACCGGCACCGCCCGGACTCGGCCGGCCAGTCGGCGCTCTGGTACACCTCGGCCGTTCCCGAGTCCACCTGGCTGGCCAACCTCACGTCGCTGGCCGCCCGGTACGCGGGCAACGACGCGGTGGTCGGCATCGACCTGCACAACGAACCGCACGACCCCGCCTGCTGGGGCTGCGGCGACACCACGAAGGACTGGCGGCTGGCGGCGGAGCGCGGCGGCGACGCCGTCCTGTCGGCCAACCCGAACCTGCTGATCTTCGTGGAAGGGGTGCAGACCGTCGACGGGGTGTCCGGCTGGTGGGGCGGCAACCTCATGGGCGTCGGCCAGTACCCGGTGGAGCTGAGCGTGCCGCACCGGGTGGTGTACTCGGCGCACGACTACGCCACCAGCGTCGCCCAGCAGCCGTGGTTCACCGACGCCTCGTTCCCCGACAACATGCCCGGCGTCTGGGACAAGTACTGGGGCTACATCTTCAAGCAGAACATCGCCCCGGTGTGGGTGGGTGAGTTCGGCACCACGCTCCAGTCCACGACCGACCAGAAGTGGCTCAAGGCCCTGGCCGACTATCTGCGGCCGACGAGCCAGTACGGGGCCGACAGCTTCTCGTGGACCTTCTGGTCCTGGAACCCGAACTCCGGGGACACCGGCGGCATCCTCAAGGACGACTGGACCTCGGTCGACACCGTGAAGGACGGCTATCTGGCGAGCATCAAGGCGCCCGACTTCGGCAACGGCACCGGGAGCGGCGGGGGTGACACCCAGGCACCCACGGCCCCGACGGGCCTCACCGTCACCGGGACCACCGCGACCTCCGTCTCCCTGTCCTGGAAGGCCGCCTCCGACGACACCGGGGTCACCGGTTACGACGTGTACCGCGGCTCCACCAAAGCCGGCAGCGCCACCGGCACCACGTTCACGGACACCGGCGTGACGGCCGGCACCTCGTACACGTACACCGTCCGGGCCCGCGATGCCGCGGGCAACACCTCCACACCCTCCGCGTCCGCCGCGGCCACCACGACCGGCACCGGCGGCAACACCGGCTGCAAGGCCGTCTACACGGTGAACGGGGACTGGGGCAGCGGGTTCGGGGTGGACGTCACCGTGACCAACACGGGTACGGCGCCCGCCACCTCGTGGAAGCTGACCTGGACCTACGGCGGCAGCCAGAAGATCACGAACATGTGGAACGCCTCCTACACCCAGACCGGCGCTTCCGTCACCGTCACCAGCACCGACTACAACGGCGGGCTCGCGGCGGGAGCGCACACCGGCTTCGGCTTCCAGGGCACACCGGCCGCCGGCGCCGTGCCGTCCGTGAGCTGCACGCTCTCCTGACCGTCCCGCACCCACCGCTCCGCGAGGAGGAGCACCGTAGCCCGCCCCCGTGGCGGGCTACACCTCTTTCGGGACAGGACTTTTCGCGCGTCCATGACCGGCGAATACCCGTCGAAACCGCTCGGTTAGCATGATCCCACCCCGGCGACCACCCTCATCGCCCGCACACCATGCCATAAGGCATGAAAAGCGACCTATTTGACCAAAACCCAGGACATCGGCCAGAGAATTGATACCTATAGCATCGCGGGCGTTTTCGCGAATAAGCCGACGAATACCCTTCGCCGCGTGGCGCCGGCCGCGGGCGATCCTCTGGACGGCGGCGGCGGTGGTGACGCTCGCGTTCCTTGTCGCGCTGGAGTTCGCCGCACGCCACTACGGCCTGCCGGGGCCGATGACCACGCAGGTCCAGGAAGTGGTGGTCGCACCCAAGTCGGGCTTCCTGCTGTACGCCAGCATGGGTCTGATGATGGTGGTCCTCACCTGGCGGCAGCGTTTCATCGCGCTCGGTGTCGCGGCCGGCATCGACCTCGTCATCGCACTGATCCGGTGGGTGGCCGACGCCCCCGTCACCGAGGGACACCCCTTCGGGAACGGCGCGCTGTGGGTGATCATCGGGGTCACGGTCATCGCCCTCACCCGTCGCACGGGCCAGGAGCGCATGCTGCTCCTGAAGGGCGTCGGTCTGGGTCTGCTCCTGGTGACCGGGCGGAAGACCGGTGACACCTGGCTGCTCATCACCTCGAAGACGCGCCCCGATGTGCTCGACCAGTACATGGCCAACGCCGACCACGCGCTCGGCAACCCGTCCTGGCTGGTGGGGCGGCTCGTCGAGGCGACCGGCTCGGCCGGCGCCCACTTCCTCAACGCCGTCTACGCGCAACTGGCGGTCGCCGCGGTCTGTGTCGCGCTGTACCAGCTGCGCAACGTGGCGACCGACCGCGTCTTCCCCGGCCACCACCTGGTGCGCACCTTTCTGGTGATCGGTCTCCTCGGCCCGGCCATCTACATGATCTTCCCGGTGGTCGGCCCGATCTTCGCGTACGGCGCCGACGGCGGGCACTGGGCGGTGGCCGACCTGTGGCCCGGGACCGCCGTCCCGGTCGGCACCCCCCACCACATGCCGTTCGACGAGATCACCCCGCGCAACTGCATGCCCAGCCTGCACACCGCGTGGGCCACCGCGATCTTCATCCACTCCCGCAGGGGCCCGAAGTTCCTCCAGTACGCCGGCGCCTTCTGGCTGGTCGCGACGCTCGCCGCGACCCTGGGCTTCGGCTACCACTACGGCGCTGACCTCGTGGCCGGTGTGGTGTTCACGCTCACGATCGAGACGGGCATGCGCGCGCTCGAACGCGGCTGGGACCGGTCGGCCGTTCAGCTGGTCGCCTACGGCACGGTGGTGTTCACCGCGCTCCTGGTGGCGTACCGCTATCTGTCGCTGGAGATGGCCCACTACCCGTGGCTGTTCGGACCGCTGCTCCTGCTGGCCATGGGATCGGTGATCTACGGTTACGTACGGCTCGACCGGCGGTGGGAGCCGAAGGCGGCGCCCGCGCCGAAGCTGGAGCCGCAGCCCGAGATGGCCTGAACCCCGCCCGCCCACCTGGGTCACGTTGGCCCGCACCACCCCGCCGGTTCCTTCACCGGCGGGGTGGTGCGGTAGCAGGCCCGTAGGGAGACCCCGGACAAGGAGCCACACCGTGATCGCATTCGACCGCTTCACCGACGCGCTCGACTATCCGATGTATGTGGTGACCGCCGAGGCGGACGGTGAGCGGGCCGGCTGTCTCGTCGGCTTCGGTTCGCAGTGCTCGATGCGTCCGGCCCGGTTCATGGTGTGGGTGTCGGAGCTGAACCGCACCTGCCGGGTCGCCGCGCGGGCCGACCGGCTCGCCGTCCATCTGCTCCGCCGGGACCAGAGGGCACTGGCTCGTCTCTTCGGGGGTGAGACCGGCGACCGTACGGACAAGTTCGCGCACGTCGCCTGGCACCACGGACCGGGCGGGGTGCCGGTGCTCGACGAGGCGCCCGCGTGGTTCGTCGGCCGCGTCGAGCAGCGCGTCGACGGCGGGGACCACGTCGGGTTCCTGCTCGCGCCGGAGGAGATACAGCACCCGGCGGACAAGGGTTTCCCGTTCCTGTCGGTCACCGGTGCGATCGACATTCCGCCGGGCCACCCGGTGGACTGAGGAGGGTCAGAAGTCGCCCCGCGCGGTCCGTTCGGCCAGCTTCTGGAACTCACCGAGGTCGTAGTTGGCCAGGACCGAGTCCAGGTGCGTGAGGGCGCCCAGATACTCCACGAAGCCCTGGGGGTCGTACTCGATCTGCAGGGCCACCCGGCTCGACTCGTCGTCCAGCCGGTGGAAGGTGACGACCCCGGCGTGATGGACGCCCTCCGTGGTCTTCCAGGCGATGCGGTTCTCCGGGACGACCTCGGTGAGTTCGGCCACGAAGCTCTTGTCGGCGCCGGGCAGGGAGAGCTGCCAGGCGAAGCGGCGGGCGTCCAGCGGCTCGACGTGCCGGACGTGGCTCAGAAAGGCGGGCCAGCGGGCGACATCGCTCCACAGGGCCCAGCTGACGGCGACCGGGGCCTTGATATCGACGGTCTCGACGAGCGAGGAAGACATGGGGACTCCTAGTCGTAGGTATGCGTGCTCGCGGATGTGTGTGCATGGGGCTGCCGCGCGAGGCGGCAGGGTTGCTACGCCTGTTACGCCGCCGGTGTGGCCAGCGTGAAGGGGTGTCCGGCGGGGTCGGAGTAGAGGCGGGCGTCACGGGCGCCGCCGTTGTTCTTCGTGTCCAGGGGACGCGCGCCGAGGCCGACCGCCTCACGTTCCGCCTCGTCGATGTCCTCGCGGGCGACCAGGATGCGCAGATGGGCCTGTTGCGAGTCGTCGGGCCTGGGCCAGCTCGGCGGGGCGTACCCGTGGTCCCTGCATATCGCGAGGTGGATACCGGCCGCTCCCATGACCTCGATGGTGTCGAGATCGTGCCCCGGGCGGACCTCGGCGCCGAGCAACGCGGCGTAGAAGTCGGCCAGTTCCTGCGGCTCGGCGCAGTCCAGCACCAGCAGACCCGTTTTCGGTACCGCCATGACCGTCCTCCTGTTCGCGGGGCTCGTTCGTCCGGACGCCGTCCGCGTACCCGCGCCGCCGCCGGGCACACCCCCTCATCAGGCAGGTCCGGCGACGGCATGCCTGACAAACGGATTACGGGGCAGACGGCGGGTCACCGGAAGGACCGAAGCGTCCCCGCCACCGAAGAGGGGGAACCCCATGTCTGCCACCCAGCCGGACAGACCCGTCCAGCGGACGGCCGAGTCCCGCGCCCCGTCGAGGCCGGGCCGCTCCCCTGCCCTGACGACCGGGCTCGGCACCGCCGCGCTGCGCCTCGGGGCGCTGACCGTCGGACAGGCGGCGCTGATGGTGGGCCTCGGACTCCTGATCACCGGGCCCGCGCAGGCGATCTGGCCGCTGAGTGTCGAGGACAGGGTCGACGAGGGGTTCGAGCACCTGCGGACCGGCCCCCTGACCGATGTGTCGTTCGTCGCGTCGGAGGCCGGCAACACCCTCACCATCATCGCCATCACCGTCCTGGTGTGTCTGGGCCTGGTCGTGATCCCCCGGCTGCCGAAGTGGCGGCAGGCCGTCTTCCTCGCCGTCGGCGTCTCGCTCCAGTCCCTGGTGTTCCTGGTGATCACCATCTGCGTGGACCGCGACCGGCCCGATGTGGACCGGCTCGACGCGTCGCCGCCGACGGCGAGTTACACCTCCGGGCACACCGGGGCGGCGACGGCGCTGTATGCCGGTCTCGCCGTGCTGGCCCTCCTTCCCGGCGGGCGCGGCCGGCGCCACAAGGTGCTCGCCGGGCTGCTGCTGCTCATTCCGCTGCTCGTGGGTCTGGCGAGGCTCTACCGGGGGATGCACCACCCGACCGACGTCCTCGGCGGCATGCTGAACGGCGCCCTGTCGCTCCTGATCGCGGGCCGGGCGCTGCTGGCCGAGGGCACGAGCCCCGCCCCGGTCCCCATAAACGCCATGGAGATCGCGCGGGAGGTGGCGGCCGAGCACGCCGAGCAGGTGGCGGGCCGCACCGTGGTCGTGGTCAATCCGACGGTCGCCGACGAGGAGCAGCGCGAGACGTTGCGGCTCGTCCTGGAGCAGTACGGGCGTCACGGCGCGGAGTTCGTCGACACGACGGCCGACGACCCGGGCGGTGGCCAGGCCGCGGCAGCCGTGCGCGAGGGTGCGTCGCTGGTCGTGGTGTGCGGGGGCGACGGAACGATCCGCGCGGCGGCCGACCGGCTGGCCGGCACCGGGGTTCCGCTGGCCGTGGTCCCCTGCGGCACGGGCAACCTGCTGGCCCGGAACCTGGGTCTGCCGGTCGCACCGGCCGAGGCGCTGGCCGCCGCGCTGGGCGGGACCGAGCAGCGGATCGACCTCGGCCGTATCGAGGGCGACGGCCTGCCGGCCACCCACTTCACCGCGATGTCCGGGGCGGGCCTGGACGCCGCGATGCTGGAGAACACCGGCAGTGCGGCGAAGGCCGCGATCGGCTGGCCCGCGTATGTGGTCGCCGGGCTGCGCGGTCTGCGGGCGCCGCGCATGTCGGTGTCCGTCCGGCTGGACGGCGGGCCGGTGCTGCGTCGTACGGCGCGGATGGTGCTGCTCGCCAACATCGGGGACGTCCAGGGCGGGGCGACGCTCGTCCCGGCCGCCCGGCCCGACGACGGGCTGCTCGATCTGGCCCTGTTCGATCCGCACGGCCCGGGTGGCTGGCTGCGGGCCGTGGGGGCGGTGCTGCGCGGAGGCCGGAAGCCGGATCGCTCCGGCGACACTCCCGTGGAGTACTTCTCCTTCCGTCACGCCGAACTCCGTTTCGCCACACCGCAGTCGAGGGAGCTCGACGGCGACCCGGTGGAGCCGGGCCGCCGGTTCGTCGCCGAGGTGCGGCCCGGGGCGCTCACCGTGCTCCTGCCGTCGAGGGGCAAGTAGTGGGTACCGCCACCCGGGTGCCGCAGACCCGGCACATGACGGGCGACGAGCTGACCGCGGACGAGGCGCTGGCATCGCTGCGCCGCTACGGGCGCTGGCCGCTGGTGCGCGACTCGTTCGTGCGCTTCCGTTACGCGGACGGCTTCAGCCACTCGCGCGCGCTGGCGCTCCAGACGGTCCTCGCGGTCATCCCGCTGGTGATCGCCTTCGTCGGCCTCTCGGCCTCGTTGCACACCGAGAACGTGGGCAGACTCGCGGAGTTGACGATCCATCGGATCGCGGCGGGGCCGAGCGCCGATGTGGTGGACGACGCGCTCGACCGCAGCCGCCGCCGTGCCGGCGAGGGCTCCCAGCTCACGCTGTGGTTCGGGCTGCTCTTCTCGCTGGTCAACGTGACGACGGCGATGTGCCAGATAGAGCGCGGGGCCAACCGGATATACGGGGTCGAGCGCGACCGCCCCTTCCATCAGAAGTACTTCCGGGGCCTGGTGATGTCGCTGACGGCCGGCATCCCGCTGGGGCTCGGGTTCATCCTGATGGTCGTCGGCGGCGACCTCGTCACGGCCGCCGCCACGGTGTACCACCTCAGCGACACGGCGAGGACCACCTGGGACCTGCTGCGCTGGCCGTGCGGTCTGCTGCTGGCCCTGATGTCGGCGAGCGCGATCTTCCGCCGCTCCCCGCGCCGCAACCAGCCGGGCTACACCTGGCTGGCGTTCGGTGCCGCCCTCTACCTGGTGCTGTGGACGGCGCTGACCTATCTGCTGAGCCAGTACCTCTCCCTCAGCGGCTCCTTCGACACGGTCTACGGCCCGCTGAGCGCCTTCATGTCGCTGCTGCTGTGGGCCTATCTGACCTCCATAGCCCTGTTCCTCGGGCTGTCCTTCGCGGCGCAGCTGGAGGCTGCCCGCGCCCGCCGGCCCGGTCCGATTCAAGACGATCCGGGAGCATGAATGGTTGTACGAGCCACCACACGCCTGCTGCGTGAGCGGCGGCGCCGGGCGGCGGACCGCGCGTTCGGCGTGCGTCTGCTGGGCGCCGCCGCCGTCGCGGCGCTGTCCGCGGTGCCGTTCGCGCTGGTGCTGGTCCTCGTCGAGGGGCACTGGCGGCCGCTGCGCGCGGTGGACTCGGGTGCGGCCGGTCACCTGCACCGCACCGCGCTCGGCCACCCGGCCTGGACGAGCACGCTGCGTTTCCTGTCCGACTGGGTCTGGGACCCGCTGACGCTGCGCTGCGTGGTCGCTGTCCTGACCGGCTGGCTGCTGTACCGGCGCGCCTGGCGGCTGGCCGCCTGGAGCGCGGTCACGGCGGTGGCCGGGGGCTTGACGGGGCTGCTGGTCAAGCTGGTGGTCGAGCGGGCCCGGCCGTCGCTGGAGGACCCGGTGGCGCGGGCGCCCGGTTTCTCGTTCCCGTCGGGGCACGCGATGACGGCCACGACGACCTTCGCGGTGCTGCTGCTGGTCCTGCTGCCACTGGTGCCGCGCCGTGCGCGGGGGCTGTGCTGGGCCGTGGCCGCGCTGTCGGTGCTGGGGGTGGGTTTCACCCGGGTCGCGCTGGGTGTCCACTGGTTCAGCGATGTGGTCGGTGGCTGGCTGCTCGGGCTCGCCGTGGTGGCGTCGACCGCCTGGGCCTTCGAGGCCTGGCGGGCGGACTCGGGTCGCGGGCGCAGCGAGATGACGGAGGGTCTGGAGCCGGAGCTGACGAGCGCGGCCCCGGAACGCTGACGGTGGTGTTGTCTCAGCTCTCCGGGGCGGCGCGTTTGACGTAGGCGGTGACCAGGGCGGATTCCACGTGGTCGACGCCGTCGAGGGTGCCGACGCGCTCGGTGAGGTAGGTGTCGAGAGCCGCGGCGTCCCGGCAGACGGCGACGGTGATGAGGTTGTGGGAGCCCGTCATGGTGCCGACGAAGGCCGCTTCGGCGTCCTGCGCCAGGACGCGGGCCACGCGGGCGAGGCTGCCGGGCGCGACGGAGAGCCGCAGCATGCACTGCACCGGGAAGCCGAAGAGACCCGAGTCGACTTCGACGTCGAGCTGGAGGACGCCCGAGCGGCGCAGTTCGTGCAGCCGGCGGCGTACGGCGGACTCCGACCAGCCGATCCGCCGGGCCAGGTCCGGGTAGGCGGCGCGGCCGTCGGCGGCGAGGGCGGGCAGCAGCCGGCGGTCGAGGTCGGTCAGCTCCACCTGCCGGGGGTCCGTGGTGGCCTCGGGCGTGAGCGCGGCGATCTGCTCGTCGCTCAGCGCCAGGTTCCGGCCGGCCCAGCGCCGTTCCATGACCGGCCGCAGCACTCGGTGCGCGTCGACATGGGTGACGTACGGCAGCCGGCCCAGCGCGGCCAGCGGGGCCGGCCCCTCCCCGGCGACGCGGAAGACACAGCCGATTTCCGTGCCGCTCGACAGGACGGCCACCCACGCCGTGTCGGGGCGGTGGGCGAGCGCGCGGGCGAGCGCGGTGCTCCGGGCGGGCGGTACGCGCAGCCGGACGAGCCATTCGGCATGGCCGAGGCGGTGGCTGTTGGTCACGCCGGCGACACGGGCGATGCCGGCGGACCGGAGCTTGCCGAAGCGGCGGGCGACGGTGCGGTCGGAGACGTCGAGCACTCCGGCGATCTTGCTGAAGGGGGCCCGGCCGTCGAGTTGGAGGGCGTGCAGGAGCCGCAGGTCGAGTGCGTCCAGCGTGACCGATTCCATCCGGGCAGTGTAGGCCGGTGTCGAATGCCGTCCGTACGTGGCCGGTTGGGGGCCTGGGCGGCCCGGTCCGGGAAGCATGGCGGTCGTGTTCGGGCCCTGCCGGGCGACCGCCGGTGCGGCGGGTCTGCCGGTGGTGGCCGGTGCCCGCACTGATCGCCGCTATCGGAGGACCTGATGTTCGAATCTCTCATGCTGCTCGCCGTCCCGACGCTGGTGTTCCGCCTCCTGGGCGCGCTGGGTGTGCGCCGGTTCGCGACCTGGCGGGCCGCCGCCGTGCATGGTCTGGCGGTGCTGTTCACGGCGAGCGGGGCGGCGCACTTCGTCCCGGACGGCGGCGGTGTGATGCCGAGCCACGACGACCTGACGGCGATGGTCCCGCCGTTCGTCCCGCTCCCCCACCTCGTGGTGTACGGGACCGGGGTGCTGGAACTGCTCGGCGCCGCCGGGCTCGTACGGACGGCGACCCGGCCCGCCGCCGGGATCTGTCTCGCGGTGCTCCTGATGCTGATGCTGCCCGCCAATGTGTACGCCGCCGTCGAGGACATCCCGCTGGGCAGCGATCCGGCGACCCCGTTGTGGTTCCGGATTCCCGAGCAGGCGGTCTACATCGCCGTCGCGGTGCTCGCGGCCGAGCGGGACGGCGCGCGTCGTCCCGGCTCCCGGGCGCGGGCCGGGGTTTCACGGGGATGAAAGTTCTCACCCGGGTGGCGGAATCACCGCAGCTCGGCCACTTCTTCACTGGACTGGACCACAGAGGCCATCCCAAAGCCCTTTACGGCACAGTGGTGTTCATGCGTCACTCATGACGTGCACCCGTCAAGGCGATGGTCTCGCCGCACTCCGTGACGGGCCACCCCCGGAACACATCGCTACGCTCGGAACCGCCCCACATGCTACGCGAGTAGACCACTCCCGCTCACCCCCTGGAGGCTCCGTTGTTATTCATTCGCAGCCGCAGACCCGCACTCCGCAAGCTGGTGGCCCTCGGAGCCGCCGGCCTCGGCATGGTGCTCGTGCCCGCCGTCGCGGCGACGCCCGCCTCGGCCGATCCGTCCCCGTCCTCCGGCGTCACCATCCCCCTCGGTGACGGATACATGGGTGCCGGCTACCTCACCGACGGCGACACGTTCGCGCCGGACAACCGGCATCTCGACCTCACCCCGGAGAGCCCGTCCTCCATCCAGGCCACGACGCTCCCCGGGATCGACGTCTCGCACTACCAGGGCTCGATCAACTGGTCGTCGGTGAAGTCGGCGGGCATCAAGTTCGCCTACATCAAGGCCACCGAGTCCACCACCTACAAGGACCCCAACTTCAACGCCAACTACCTCAACGCCTACAACGCGAAGGTGATCAGGGGCGCGTACCACTTCGCACGTCCCAACCTGTCCACCGGAGCGGCGCAGGCCACCTATTTCGCGAGCCACGGTGGCGCCTGGTCGCGGGACAACCTGACGCTTCCCGGAATGCTCGACCTGGAGGGCGGCTGCTACGGCAAGTCGGCCGCCTCCATGCAGTCGTGGATCCTGGACTTCTACAACACGTACAAGGCCAAGACGGGCCGTGACGTCGTCATCTACACCAGCGCGAGCTGGTGGAACTCGTGCACGGGTGGCTGGAGCGGCATGTCGGCGCGCAGCCCGCTGTTCACCGCGCACTGGACGAGCGCGGCCAGCCCCACCATCCCGAAGGGCTTCCCGTACTGGACGTTCTGGCAGTACACCGACTCCGGTTCGGTGGGCGGCATTTCGGGAGCCGTGGACCGCGACCGGTTCAGCGGTGACGCCAGCCGGCTGCTGGCCCTGGCCAACAACACACCGTGACGGACGGCTGAACCGCCTGCCGGAACAGAGGGCGGCCACCCGGTGACCCGGGCGGCCGCCCTTCCGTCTCGGCCGGCCCCGACGGTTCAGCGCAGGATGCCGGCCTGCCGGGCGGCCTGCAGCCAGGACGGGAACTCCGACAGCAGGCGGTCGTACAGCTCCTGGTCGGAGACCTTCTCGATGTCGTCCACGGCGAAGAAGCCGACATTGTCGACACGGCGGCCGGGCATGGTGTCGAACCGCTCCAGCACGCCGTACTGCGACCGGCCGAGCCCGATGAACTGCCAGAAGACGGGCTCCTCCACCGCCGCGCGCAGCTCGCGCTCGATCTCGTCGTTGCGGTACACACCGCCGTCGGAGAAGAACAGGACGAGCGTCGGGGCGGGCACCGGGTTGGCGCGTACGTACTCCCGCACCTCGGCGATGACCTTCTGTTCCTCGTTCTGGATGCCGACCGCGCGCATGTCGACCTGCCCGGGGACCAGTCCCTTCGGGGGCTTCTTCCGCCCGAAGAGGCCGACCTGCCCCACCCTCACGTGGAGCCGCAGCCACTCGGGCAGGTCACCGATGACGAGGTCCGGCAGGCGGGCGGGGTTCGACGCGAAGGTCCACGCCTGCATCTCGCCGTCGTCGTCGACCTGCGCGGCGACGGCCGCCATGCGCTCGGTGACACCCGCCACCGTGCCGCGTGAGTAGAGGGCGCTCATCGATCCGGAGGCGTCCAGGACGAGGATCACCCGGGCGGTCAGCCGTGCCAGGCCGTGCTTGCCGAGGCTGACGGCCACCTGCTGCTTGCGCAGGGACAGGCGCTTGCGCATGTCGACCGGCAGGTCCTCCTCGCCCTTGGTGAGCCGTGGCGACGGCCCGCCCGGTGGCGCGGTGGGCGGGACCAGCGGCGGCTGCGACGGAGCCGGCGGTACCGGGGCGCGCGCCGCGGCCGGTGTCGTACGGGGTTCGTCGACGCTGATACCGAAGTCCGTCGCCAGACCGGCGAGCCCGCTCGCGTACCCCTGGCCCACGGCCCGGAACTTCCATCCGCCGGCCCGTCGGTAGACCTCCCCGCACACGAACGCGGTCTCCGCTCCCGCCGCCATGTCGAAACGGGCCAGCTCCGCACCCGACACGGCGTCGAGCAGGCGCAGGTGGAGGCCGGGCACCTGCCCGAAGGTGCCCCCGTCCGCCGAGGCGCACAGGGCGACGCGTTCCACATCCGGTCCCAGCGCGGCGAGATCGGCCTCCACCGTGTCGGAGCCCGTCCGCCTGCCGAGGTGGCGTACGGCCCCGGAGGCGTGCCGGGGCTGGTTGTAGAAGACGAAGTCACCGTCCGAACGGACCCGCCCGTCGGCGCCCAGCACCAGCGCGGACGCATCCACATCGGGCACGCCCGGCCCGGCCGACCAGCCCAGTACGGCTCTGACGGCGGATGCCGTCACCGGCATGTTGGCGCCCTTGCTCAGTGTCGTCACGGGGAACAGTCTGCCTGCCGGCACCCGGCGAGGTCGACCGGGTCCGGCCCGTCACACGGCTGCCTCTCCGCGCTCCAGCAGCGCGGGCAGGTCGGCCGGTCCCGGGGCCTGCCCGCACGCCGAGGCGACGACCATCTCCTCCAGCGCCCACAGATGCGCCCTGATCCTGGGCGGCGGCAGGTAGGCGGTGTCGGCGGTGAGCATGACGGCGAGGACGCCCCGCTCCTCGGTGACATGGACGCAGTACCGGCAGCCCAGCTTCTCCTCGGTGGCGGGGAAGCCGAAGTGCGTACGCGCCTGCGCCGCGCGCAGTTCCGCCGCGTCCGGCGGAGGTCCCTCGTCCGGTGGGCGTACGAAGAACCGCTGGTCGTTGTAGCAGCAGTACGGGTGCACCGGTGTACCGCGCTCCCCGCCGATCCGTTCACGCAGGGCCTCCCAGGCGACCGGGTCGTAGGACGCCGCCCGGTAGCCCGCCATGGCCGCGCGCCACGCCACGGGAAGCAGGTCCGTGAAGCGTTCGGCGCCGGTCGTATCGAGGAGGAACGGCGCGTCCTGCGAGAGCATCGCCACCAGGTCCCGCCGGTCCTCGGACGCACGGTTGGCCACGATGGGCATCATCGCCGCCGTCGTGTGCCCGCCCTCGGCCGCGACCAGGGCGGCCAGACCGGTCATCAGGACCGTCGACCCACTGATCCGGTGCGCGACCGCCAGGGCGTCGGCCGCCTTCATCAGCGCCTCGGACACCAGTCGGCCGCTCCAGAAGCGGGGTGTGCGGGGTGCGGCGGTCTCCCGGGGGAACATCGTGGGCGGCATGGTCCGGTAGAAGCCCTCCCAATGGGCGAGGGCCCGCTCGCTGCGGCGTACACCGGCCGGTCCGTGCTGGTCCCGGGCGAGGTCCAGCGGGGTGGTCCGCGGGGCCCGGCCGGCCGAGCCCCGTCGCACCAGCAGCCGCAGATCGCGCACCACCTGCTCCGCGGCGTGGCCGTCGGCCGCGAGATGGCAGAGCACCAGCGCCGCGTGGGTCACCCGCCCCTCGTGGCGGACGACGCCGACGCGCAGCGGCCACTCCCCCGCGTAGTCGAAGCGGGTGGCGGACAGCTCGTCGAGCAGGGCGCGGGCGGTGGCCTCGGCCTGTTGGGGGTCGGCCTCCTCCACCACGGTGACCGGGAGCGCACCGGAGTCCGCGAGCGACTGACCGGGGTCGCCGTCCTCGATCCCGTACAGCCTTGTACGCAGCGCTTCGTGACGTTCCATCAGTGCGGCAAGCGCGATGGCCAGCTGCGACAGGTCCGTCACACGGCCGCGCTCCCCCAGCGGGAGCAGGCGCCCGATGTTGAAGTAGATGTCGTTCGGCGCGGTGCGCAGGATGGCGTTCCAGATCGCTCGCTGGCCCCAGGTGAGGGGTGCCGTGCCCGCCCGGTCCCCGGTGAAGGGGACGCGCACGGTGCGAACGGTGGCCAGGTCACTCATCGGACTGCCGGTCGCCGCTCAGCCGCGACGCCAGGCTGTCGACGCTCTCCTGGTAGAACGACGGGTCGGCGAGGTCGAGTTCGATGGCGTACTCCTCCTCCAGGGTGTCGGCGAGCCGGAGCAGGGCCAGGGAGGTGACCCCCAGTTCGGTGAGGGTGCCCCGGGCGGTGAGGATCTCGGCTGCGGCGATCTGTCCGTCCATGGCGTCGCTGATCAGTACGGCCAGCCGTGCGCGCGCCTCGATGGCCGGGTCCTGCGCGGTGCTCAACTCTCTTCCTTCCCGGCCAGCCGGCGGCGCAGGCTGAGGGGCCTGATGTCGGGCCACACCTGGTCGACATGGGCCATGCACTCCTCCTCCGTACCGCTGAAGCCCTCGGGCCACCAGCCGGCGGGCAGGGGCGTGTCCGCCGGCCACAGGGCGTGCTGTTCCTCGTCGTTGACCGCCACCAGGTAGCGGAGGGCGGGTGCGTTCACTGGTTCTCCTCGATGAGTGCGGCGACGCGGGCGGCGATGCCGTGGACGGTGGGGCTGTCGAAGAAGACGTCGAAGGGGACGGAGACCCCGTACTCCGTGCGGATGCGGCCCGCGATGGCGGTGATCGTCAGGGAGTGGCCGCCGAGGTCGAACAGGTCCTCGTCGGGGCCGAGGTCGTCGAGGTCCAGCACATCGCGCCAGATGGCCAGGACGGTGGCGGTGATGCCCGCGACGTCCTCGCCGTCCGCCGGGGCCGGTCCGGCGGGCGCGGACCGGGCGCGCGGGGGCTCGGGCAGGGCGGCCCGGTCGAGTTTGCCGTGGGGAGTCAGCGGCATCGCGTCGAGCGTCACATACGCGTCGGGCAGCGCCGCCGCGGGCAGGGTGCGGGCCAGGTGCTCGCGGAGTGCGTCGGTCGTGGGCGGTACGTGGCCGGGGGCGGGAACCACGTAGGCCACCAGCCTGTCCGGAGCCTCCCTGAGCATGGTCACCGCCTGCCCGACCAGTGGGTGACCGCCGAGGGCCGCGTCGATCTCGCCGAGTTCGATGCGGTGGCCGCGCACCTTCACCTGGGTGTCGGACCGGCCGGCGAAGGCGATCCGGCCGTCGGCGGTGAGCCGGACGAGGTCACCCGTGCGGTAGAGGCGGGCGCCGGGCGGGCCGAACGGGTCGGGGAGGAAGCGGGAGGCGGTGAGTCCGGGCCGGCCGCGGTAGCCGTGGGCGACCCCGTCACCCCCGATGTACAGCTCGCCGGTCAGTCCGCGCGGCAGCGGCTGGAGGTGGGCGTCCAGGACATGGGTGCGGGTGTTGGCGAGCGGTCGGCCGATGGTGACGGTGTCCTCGGGGCCCAGCTCGGCGGCGGTGGACCAGACGGTCGTCTCGGTGGGCCCGTACACGTTGACCAGCCGGCCGACGGCGGTGCGCAGTTCGCCGGCGAGGGCTTCGGGCAGCGCCTCTCCCCCGGTCAGGGCGACGAGGTCCGGCGCGTGGAGCCCGGCGGCCAGCATGGTGCGCCAGCCGCTCGGTGTGGCCTGTACGTGGGTGAGGTGGTGGCGTTCGACGAGTGCGGCGAGGGCCGTGCCGTCGCGGTGGCGGCCCTCGGGGACGAGGACGACGGTGCCGCCCGTGACCAGGGGCAGGAAGAGTTCGACGGTGGAGATGTCGAAGGAGAGGGAGGTGAGCCCGAGCCAGCGGCTGCCGGGCCCGGTGCCGGTGGTGTCCCGCAGGGCCGCGAGCAGGTTGGCGAGGGCCGCGTGCGCGACCTCGACACCCTTGGGCACACCGGTGGAGCCGGAGGTGTACAGCACATAGGCGGGGTCCGTGAGCGCGGGCGGAGCGGGAGCAGCCGGGGCGTCGGGGAGCCGCTCCAGGTCCTCGGGCCCCGGGTCGATGGCGGTCTCCAGGGTGAGACCGGCGTCGGCGCGCAGGAACGCCAGGCGCTCCGCCGGGTGGTCGGGGGCGAGTGGCAGGTAGGCGGCCCCGGAGGTGAGAACCCCCAGTACAGCGACGAGTTGGGCGGTCGAGCGGGGCAGGGCGATACCGACGAGGGTGCCGGGGCCGGCCCCCTGGGCGCGGAGCCGGTGGGCGCGGCGGCGGACGGCCGCGTCGAGTTCGGCGTACGTGAGGGCCGTGTCGCCCTCGACGACGGCGATGGCGTCGGGGGTGGCGGCGGCCTGGGAGGCGAACAGCGCGGGCAGGGTGGTGGTGGCGTTGCCGGGGGCGCGGGCGGTGTCGGCCAGCAGGATGTCGCGTTCCTGCGGGGGAAGGACCGGCAGGCGGGCCAGGGGGGTGTCGGGGGCAGCCGTCGCGCCGTCGAGCAGGGTGAGGAAGTGGTCCAGGACGCGGGCGGGGGCGTCGGGCTCGAAGGCGGCGGTGCGGTATTGGAGGCTGCCTTCGAGGGCATCGGGGGTGTCGACGAGCTGGAGGTGCGCGATATTGCGGGCGGTGCCAGCGAAGCCGATCCACTCGGTGCGCACGTCGAGTTCCGGGCCGAAGTCGGCGGGCCGGGAGGCGTCGCGGCGCCGGTAGCTGAGGGAGAGCGGGCAGAGCGCGGTACGCGGGGTGAGTCCGCGAACGGCGCGGCTGAGGGGGACGGTGCGGTGGGCGTAGAGGGCGCGCAGTTGCGCCCGGACCTCGTGGGCGAAGTCCGCGAAGGAGCGCTCCGGTCGGGGATCGGTGAAGAGAGGCAGTTCGTTGACGTGCAGGCCGGCCTGCCGGGGCGAGCCCGGTGCGCGGGTGGAGAGTTCGATCGCGGTGGCGGGGCCGGTGTTCCCGTACCGCAGCATGAGCGCGTGACAGGCAGCCGTCAGCAGCTCGAAGCGGGTGACGCCGAGCGTCGCGGCGGCGGCCACCAGGCGGGCGTGCCGGTCTCCCTCGCGTCGGAAACCGCAGGCGCTGCCCGGTGCAGGGGCGACCGGGTCCATGTGGTGGGCGGTGATGCCGGGCAGCGCTGGGGCGGGGCTCTCGCGCCAGCGGCCGGACCAGAAGCGGGTGGCGGCGTCGATGTCCGCCTCGGCGAAGGGAAATGACGGTGCATCGGCCGGCGCGTGCGGCTCGCCCTCCCCCGTCGCCGCCCGGTACGCGCGGGCCAGTCCGGAGACCAGGATGTCCTTGGATTCGCCGTCGAAGACAAGATGGTGGGCGACGACGAGCAGCAGGTGCCGGTCCGGGGCGGTGGTGAACAGCGTCGGGCGGACCAGCGGGCCGTCCGGCCCGAACCGGGCGGTGGTCTCCTCGTCGCGGAGCTTGTCGAGGTCGCCGGGGGCGACGGTGACCAGTCGCAGCGGTGGCGCCTCGCCCGGGACCAGGGCAGGCCCCGCCGGGTCGGTCCGGGCCGTGAGCACGGGGGCGTCCCGCACCCAGTGGGCCCAGGCCTGCGCGAGAGCCGCCTGGTCCAGCGGCCCGCGGAAGTGCAGGGCGAGGCTGAGGTGGTACGCCGAACCGGTGTCGAGGGTCTGCTCGGTGACCCAGAGCCCGTGCTGGGCCGGGTCGAGCGGGGCCGGTGCGGCGGGGATCGCGGAAGGGGTCATGGGGTCGCCTCGTCGTCCAGGAGCCGGTGCAGTTCACGTTTGAGGACCTTGCCGCCCTCGTTGCGAGGCAGGGTGGCGCGGAAGAGGATGCGGGCCGGCAGCTCGTGCGCGGCGAGCCGGTCGAGCAGAAACGCCCGCAGCCGGGTGGTGTCCGGCTCGTCCCGGCGGGGCACGACGACGGCGGCCACCACGCTGCCCAGCACGGGGTGCGGAATGCCGAAGGCGGCGGCGTCGGCGATGTCCGGGTGGGCGTGCAGCGCGTTCTCGACCTGGATCGTGGAGACCTTGTGGGCACCGGACTTGATGACGTCGCGCTCCCGGTCGAGCAGGTGGAGGTAGCCGTCCTCGTCGAGCCGCCCGATGTCTCCCATGCGCACCCAACGGCCCCGGAAGACGTCGGCGTCGGGGGCGCCCAGGTAGGAGCGGGGTGCGGTGGGTGAGCGCAGCCAGATCTCGCCGGGTTCGCCGGTGGCCGCCGGGCGCCCGCCGGGACCGGTGACCCGCAGCTGGTCGAGCGAGGCGGGGCGGCCGGGCGAGTCGGGGTGGGCGGGGTCGTAGAGCAGGGTGATCTGGGCGGGCGCGGCCTCGGTCGAGGTGTAGTAGTTGACGATCTGGGCGCCGGCGAACACCTGTGAGAGCCGCAGCGCGACGGGCTGCGGGAGCGCCGCCGCGGTCGACCCGACCAGCTTGACCGTGCCGAGGTCGCAGCGGGTGAGGGCGGCGGAGGCGAGCAGTTCGATGGCGGTGGCGGGCACCAGGAACACGCTGCCGACCGCGTGCTCCTCGATCAGCCGGGCGAACCTCAGCGGTGTGAACTGGGGGGCGGCGACCCCGGTGGCCGCCGCGTCCAGGCAGTTCACCAGCATGGTCTGCCCGGCGTTGGTGCCGATCGGGAAGCTGTGCAGGAAGGTGCGCGAGTGGCGCAGGGGTCTGCGGCGTTCGTCGAGGGTGCAGCCGTGGGCGAGGTTGGCATGCGTGGCCCGGACGCCCTTGGGCAGGCCCGTGGTGCCGGAAGTGTAGAGGTACTGCGCGGGTGCGGCGGGGTCGGGCAGGGGCAGGCCGGCGCCGTCCCCGGATTCGGTGTCCTCGCCGGACGCCTGCCACACCCCTGCGGGCAGCCGGGGCGGCGGACCGCCCTGGGCGTGCAGGACGCCTGCGCACCGGCTGTCCTGAACGATGTGCGCGGCGGCGGCCGGGGCCAGCCGGTCGGACAGGGGTACGGCGATGCCGCCCGCCCACTGCACCCCGCAGTACGCGACCGCGTAGTCGGTCCACTCCGTGCTGCCGTAGCGCAGTCCGACCGGGTCGCCGGGGCGCAGGCCCCGGGCGAGCAGGCCGTGCGCGAGGGCGGCGGCGCGGTGGCGCCAGGTGCCGAAGTCCAGGGCACGTCGACCATTGCGGAGGGCGACGCGGTCCGGGTGGAGGGCGGCGCGGTGCTCCAGGAGTTCGATGAGGGAGCCCGGAGGCGCGGCGGGGCTCATCGGCTCGCTCCCGCGGTGCGCGGTCCGGTGCGCGGTGCGGACGCGGCGAGCGCCGCGGCGCGTTCCCGGAGGCCGATGAGGTCGTCCGGTTCGGCGTCCGGCACGTCGAGGTCGAAGCGGGCGAGCACCGGCAGCCGCAGCGCCAGGGCCACCAGCGCCAGCATGACCAGGCAGCACAGCAGGTACATCAGGCCGATCCCGCGTCCGGGCCCCGTCCCGATGAGCCGTCCCACGCTGCCCGCCAGTGGCCCGTCCGCCGTCAGGAGCGGGTCGAACAGCCGGGCGCCCAGCGGCGCGACGAGACCGTGGCCGATGGGCAGGGTGGACCAGGCCACCATGGTGTTCAGGGCGAAGACACGGCCGTGGAAGCGCTGGGGCACCTTCACCTGGACGATCGTCGAGTACACCCCGTTCACCAGGGCGATGGCACAGGACATCCCGAAGGCGCCGGCGCCGATCACCCAGAGGTCGGCCCGCAGCCCGGTCACCGCACCGGCCAGGGCGAACACCCCGGCCAGCGCGAGCATGCCGCGCACCCGGTGCCTGCGCGGCCCGCCCCACACGCCCATGATCAGGCCGCCCGCGACGGCACCCGCACCGCCCGCGGTGGCGACCGCCGCCGCTCCGTCCAGGGTGTCGAAGGACAGCACCAGGGGCGTCACGAGCAGGAAGAGCGGGGAAAGGAAGAGGTTGAGCGCGGCGAACCACAGCAGCATCGACCGGAAGCCCCGGTGCCGCCAGGTGTAGGCGAAACCCTGCTTGATCTCCTCGACGACCGGTTCGCGGCGGCTCCAGGGCAGTGTCCGGGGGAACCTGACACAGGTCAGCACGGCCACCGCGACCACGTAACTCGCGATGTCGAGAATCAGGATGCCGCGCAGACCGATACCCGCCATGAGCGCCACCGCGACCAGCGGCACGACGAACTGTGCGGCGCCGAAAGCGAGTTGTACGACTCCGTTGGCGTGGCCGAGGTAGCGCTTGGGGACGAGTTGCGGGATGGCCGAGCTGTACGCCAGCCGTTGGAAGGTGAGCGCCACCGAGAGGCCGCCTAGGAGCAGGTAGAGATACCAGGTGTCCAGTGCGCCGCCGAGCAGCAGGCACAGCATGGCCACCTGGCTGAGTCCCGCCATGATGTCGCCCGCGAGCATGACCTTGCGCCGGTCGAACCGGTCGACGACGGCGCCGGCCAGCGGGCCGACGAGGATGCCGGGCAGCATCGCCACGACCGAGTACAGCGCGAACCGGGCCAGCGAGCCGGTCTCCAGCAGGATCCAGATGGGCAGGGCGAACTCGGTGAGCGCGGAGCCCAGGATCGAGCCCAGCTGCCCGAGCACGACGGCCAGGAAGCGCCGGGCACCCGGTCCGGGAGGTGCGGCAGCACCCTCGCCCGGGGAGTCGTCCGGCCGGTCCGCGCCACCGGGCGGCCCGGTCTCGGCGTGGAACCACCAGGCCGCGTCCGGGGACCGCGCGGGCAGCGCCCCGGTGTCGTCGGCACGGATCGCCTCGTGGACGGTCGTCACCGCTTCGGCGACCTCGGCCGCCCGGTACTTCACGAAGAAGTGGCCGCCCCGGTCGATGACCGCGACCGCCGAGCGCTCCGCGAGCAGCAGCCACTCCCGGTAGCGCTCCTGGTAGAAGTCGGCGGCCGGGTCGCGGTCGCCGACGAGGGAGACCAGCGGCGCCCGCAGCCGGGGCGCTCCCGCCTCGACGTCGGCGAGGGCACCGGTGAAGTACTCCTCGGCGGCCTGGCTGTCGCGGCGCATGTTGCCCACGATGAACGCGGTCTGCTCCCGGTCCAGCTGCGAGGTGTCGACGCCCATCCCGGTGAGCCAGTTGACGTATACCCGGTTGCCGAGCAGCGCTTCCAGGGACGCCATCTGGGAGAGGGCACCGAGCACCCGCCCGCGCGGCTTGGCGAAGGGGAACTGCGCTCCGGCGTACACGGCTTCGAGGTCGCGGCCCGACGCTTCGAGGAGGCGTGCGGCCGCCACGGCCAGCGCGGTGCCGACGCCGCAGTGCCCGTACACGATCAGCGGACCCCGGACCCGTTCGCGTATCTCGGCGGCCAGGTTCTCCGCGAGTTCCCCGAAGGGCAGGTGCTCCTCGGTCACACCGACGTCGTGACCCGGGATGGCCACGGACCACAGCTCGTAGCCCTCGGGCAGGAGGTCGGCGACGGGCTGGTAGACGACCGCGCTGCCCCCGCCGTACGGAACGCAGACCAGGGTGGCGCGCAGCCGCCCGGCCGGTGCCTGCGGGGTGAGGCGGTGCAGCAGCCGGCGGGGTCCCCGGGCATCCTCGGGAAGGTCGGCCAGCGCCGCCAGGTCCCTGACCGTGCGGCAGGTGAACAGGTCCATCACGCTGACCGGCCGGGCGCCCGCCTCGGGAAGCAGCCTGCGGGCGCGGGCGACGACCTGGGTGGCGAGGAGCGAGTGGCCGCCGAGGTCGAAGAAGTCCTCCTCCGCGCCGACCTCGTCGAGCCCCAGTACGTCCGCCCAGATGCCGGCGAGGACCCGCTCCGCCGGAGACGCGGGCGCACTGGCCGCACCGGTCGTCCGGTGGATCTGCGGGGCGGGCAGACCTCGCCGGTCGAGCTTGCCGTTGGGCGTGAGCGGAAGGGCGGGCAGCGCGGTGAAGGAGACGGGCACCAGGGAAGCGGGGAGCACCCGCTTGAGTGCGGCGCGCAGTTCCTGGGGGTCGGGCTCCGCCTGCGAGCCATCCGTGACGAGGTAGGCGGCGAGCCGCTGGTCCCCCGGGGTGTCCTCGCGTACGACGACGGCCGCCTCGGTGACCGTGGGCAGGGCGCGCAGGGCGGACTCGATCTCGCCGGGCTCGATCCGTATCCCGCGCAGCTTGACCTGCTGGTCGATGCGGCCGAGGTGTTCCAGCGCACCGTCGGGGCGGCGCCTGCCCAGGTCGCCGGTGCGGTAGAGCCGTGAGCCCGGCGGGCCGTACGGGTCGGGGACGAACTGGCGGGCGCTCAGTCCCGGGCGCCGGTGGTAGCCGAGGGCCACACCGGTGCCGGCGATGTGGATCTCGCCGGGTGCCCCCGGGGGCACCGGCCGCAGCGCCCGGTCCAGGACGTAGAGGCGGATGTTGTCGACCGGGAAGCCGATCGGGACCACCTCGGGCATGCCTTCGCACTCCCATGCCGAGACGTCGACCGCCGCCTCGGTGGGCCCGTACAGGTTGGCCAGAGCGCAGCCGGGCAGCACTTCGTGGAAGGCACGTGCCGTGTCGGGCGGCAGTGCCTCGCCGCTGCACACGACGCGGCGCAGGGCCGTGCACCGCCCGGCGCCCTCCTCGGCGAGGAAGAGGGGCAGCATCGAGGGAACGAAATGGGCGACGGTGACGGGGGCGGATCGGATGAGTTCATGCAGGTAGGAGGCGTCCTTCTGGCCGCCGGGGCGGGCCAGGACGAGCCGCGCGCCGGTCATCAGCGGCCAGAAGAACTCCCAGACGGAGACATCGAAGCCCGCCGGTGTCTTCTGGAGGACGGAGTCCTCGGGCCCGATGGGGTAACTGCGCTGCATCCACAGCAGCCGGTTGACGATGGCCCGGTGGGTGTTGGGCACTCCCTTGGGACGGCCGGTGGAGCCCGAGGTGTAGATGAGGTACGCGGGATCGTCGGGCTCCGGTTCGCACGGCGTGGGGATGGGAGCGCTCCCGCCGGTGGGTGGTTCGTTGTCATCGACGTACAGCACGGCGGCCCGGCAGCCTTCGGGAACGGGGATGCCTCGCTGGGTCAGGAGCACCCGCGCGCCGCTGTCGTCGAGCATGAAGGCGAGCCGGTCGGCGGGGTATTCGGTGTCGAGCGGGGTGTAGCAGGCACCGGTGCGCAGGACCGCGAGGAGCGCGGCGACCAGTTCGGGGGAACGGTCCGCTCCGACGGCGACGACGTCGCCGGGTCCGACGCCCGCCGCGCGGAGCCGGGCAGCGGTGCGGCCGGCCGCGGCGTCCAGTTCGGCGTACGTGAGGCTGTGGCCGTCCGCGGTCACCGCGATGGCGTCGGGGGTGCGCGCGATCTGCTCGCCGATGAGGGAGACCAGCGTGGCTCCGGCCGGCGTCGGCGCCTCGGTGTGGTTGAAGTCCTCCGTCTCCAGGGCGCGTTCGTCCGCCGAGAGCAGGTCGAGTGCGGACAGGGGCACATCGGGTCGGTCGGCCACTGCATGCAGGAGCCGGTCGAGGTGGGCGGCGAGCCGGGCGATGTCCGCCTCGTCGAAGAGGTCGGTGTTGTAGTTGAAGGCGCCGCGCAGCCCGTCCGGCCACTCCATCAGGAAGAGTTCGAGGTCGAAACGGGTGCCGGAGGCGCGCAGACCGTAGGTCTCCACATCCAGGTCCGGGCCGGTGGCGGTCTGGCGCCCGGTGGCGTAGTTCTGCACGGCGAGCACCGCCTGGAACACCGGGGAGCGGGAGACGTCGCGCTCCACGTTCAGCTCGGTGACCAGCTGCGCGAAGGGCAGCTCCTGGTGGGCGTACGCCTCCAGACAGGTTTCGCGGGTACGTTCCAGCAGGGTGGCGAAGGTGGGGTCGCCGTCGAGCCGGGTGCGCAGGGCCAGGACGTTGACGAACATGCCGACCAGGCCCTCCAGTTCCGGTTCGGGGCGGCCTGCGACGGGCGATCCGACGGCGAAGTCGCGCTGTCCGCTGAACCGGGCCAGGAGTTCCTGGAAGACGGCGAGCAGCACCATGTGGACGGTGGCCCCGTGCATCTTGCCGAGCGCGGCGAGCCGGTCGAGGAGTGCGCGGTCCACCTGGAATCCGTAGCCGGCCCCGTCGAAGGTCTGCCGGGCCGGGCGTGGCCGGGCGATGGGCAGGACGAGCGGTTCCACTCCGGCCAGTTCCTCGGCCCAGTAGGCGACTTCGGCGGTCAGCGCGTCACCGCGCAGCCGGTCGCGCTGCCACTGGGCGAAGTCGCCGTACCGCACGGGCAGTTCGGGGAGGGGGTTCCCCTCACCCGCAAGCCGGGCCGTGTAGCAGCGCAGGATCTCGGAGATCAGGATCTCGCTCGACCAGCCGTCGCTGACGCTGTGGTGGACGACGAGCAGCAGGATGTGGTCCCGGTCGCCGAGGTGCACCAGCAGGGTGCGCAGCAGGGGGCCGGTGGCGAGGTCGAAGGGCTCGGCCCCCGCCCCGTCCACCAGCCGGGCCGCGTGCTCCTCGTCCGTGGCGTCGACGACGGGCAGCGGTACGGGCGCGGGGCCGGCGATCTCCAGCACCGGGCGGCCGTCGTCGGTCGCCGGATACCGGGAGCGCAGCGTCTCGTGCCGGGCGACCACGGTACCCAGGGCATGCGCCAGTGCCTCCCGGTCGAGTGCGCCGCGGAGCCTGCGGGCGACGGGGATGTTGTACGCGGCGGTGCCGGGCGCGAACTGCTCCATGAACCAGAGCCGTTCCTGCGCGAAGGAGAGCGGCGGGACGACGCCTTCGGGGCGCCGGGGGACCGCGGGCCGGGGCGCGGCGGCGCGGCCGCCCTTCAGCCGGCGGCTGAGCAGGGCGCGCTTGGCGTCGGATAGCCCGGCGGAGGACGTGCTGGTGTCGCTCATGACGGCGTACGGGTTCCTTCCAGGGTGTCGTCGCCCGCAGCGAGGAGGGCGGCGGCCTCCTCCTCCGACAGGGCGTCGATCTCGGCCCTCAGGGCGGCTTCCACGGCTTCGGCGAAGGCGGCGACCGTGCGGTGGGTGAAGAGGGTGCGCAGGGGGACGGTGAGTTCGGCGGTGGCCCTGACGCGGGCGATGACCCGGGTGGCGAGGAGGGAGTGTCCGCCCAGGTCGAAGAAGTCGTCCAGGGCGCCGACCCGGTCGAGTTCCAGTACCTCGCGCCAGATCTCGGCGACCAGTTCCTCCGCCTCGGTGCGTGGGGCCAGGTAGCTCGCGCGGAGTTCGGGGCGCCGGTCGGGGGCGGGCAGGGCCGTGTGGTCGAGCTTGCCGTTCGGGGTGAGCGGCAGCCGGTCCAGGACGAGGATCGCGGCAGGGACGAGGTACGGGGGTAGGAGCGCTCCCACGGCGCTCCGCAGCCCGGCCGGATCGAGCGCCGCGGCAGCGGGCACGACGTATCCCACCAGCGTGTCGCGACGGGCGACGACCACCGCCTCGGCAACCCCCGGCTGGGCGAGCAGCGCGTTCTCGACCTCGCCGGGTTCCACCCGGTAGCCGCGCACCTTGACCTGGCCGTCCATCCGGCCGAGGAATTCCAGGGCGCCGTCGGCCCGGCGACGGACGAGGTCGCCGGTCCGGTAGCGGCGGGAGCCCGGAGGGCCGTACGGGTCGGGGACGAAGGCGCGCGCGGTGGCGCCGGGCCGGCCGGTGTAGCCGTAGGTCACCCCCGCACCCCCGATGAGCAGTTCGCCGGGGGTGCCGGGCGGGACCGGGCCGCCGTGCTCGTCGCACACCGTGGCGGTGACGCCGCCGATCGGTGCGCCGATGGGCGGCCGGGTGCGGGTGTCGGCGTCGCCGAGGTCGGCGGTCGTGGCGATGACGGTGGTCTCGGTGGGACCGTACGAGTTGACGAGCCGTACCCGGTCGCCGAACCGCTCGCGCCAGGCGCCCACGGCGGCGGCCTGCACCTGGTCGGCGCCGAGGATCAGCAACCGCAGCCCGTCCGGCCACGCGACGACGTCGAGGTCACCGACGAGGTGCTGCCAGTACGGGGTGGGCAGGTCCATGACCGTGACATCGGCGGTGAAGTCCTCGGCCAGCTGGTCGGGGAGCGCGGCGCCGGGGTCGGCCACGACCAGGGTGGCCCCGGCCGCGAGTGCGGGGAACAGTTCCTCCGCGCAGGTGTCGAAGCTCAGCGAGGCGCAGTGCAGGACGCGGTCCCCGGCCGTGATGCCGTACCCCTCGCCCATCCAGCGCACCCGCTCGGCGAGCGCGCGGTGCGGGACGAGGACGCCCTTCGGCGCGCCGGTCGAGCCGGAGGTGTGGACGAGGTACGCGGGGTCGTCGGGGTGGGGCACGATCAGGCTCTCCCCCGCCGTCCCCCGGTCCTCGGTGTCCTCCACGTACACGGTCCGAACGCCCTCGGTTCCCAGGGCGGTTATCTCGTGGCGGGAGGTCACGACGATCCCCGCACCGCTGTCCTCGACCATGTACGCGATCCGGGCAGCCGGGTACTCGGGGTCCAGCGGCAGATACGCGGCGCCGGCCCGCCAGGCGGCGAGCATCGCCACGACGGCGTGCGGTCCCCGGGGCAGGAGCACTCCGACGGTGTCCCCGCGCCGGACCCCGTCGGCCCGCAGCCGGGCAGCGAGCCCGCCCGCCGTGTCCCACAGGGCGGCGTACGAGAGCGAGGCATCGCGCCCGCGCAGGGCTTCCGCGTCGGGCCGTTCGCGTACGGTCCGGGCGAGGGCGTCGTGCACGGTGGCCGCGCCGTCGGGCAGGCCGGGGCCCCGGCCTGCCGCTTCCAGGGCGGCGCGCCCGGGTTCGTCCAGCAGCGGCAGGAGATGGACGGGCGTGTCCGGGGCAGCAGTCGCGGCGCGCAGCAGCGTCTCGAACCAGTGCCCCAGCCGGGCGACCCGGTCACCGTCGAGCAGATCCGTGCGGCAGCCGAAAACGGCGACCACGTCCTCGCCGTCCCGGCGCACGTCCAGCGTGAGGTCGAACTTGCAGGCCCGCATGCCGGGGTCCAGTTCGGTGCAGCCGAGTCCGGCGAACGACGCGTCCCGCAGCAGACCGGCGTCCTGGGTGTGGACGGTCAGCATCGTCTGGAACAGGGGCGTGCGGCCCGGGTCCCGGTCCAGCCGCAGGGAATCGGCCAGCTCCTCGAAGGGGATGCGGTCGTGGGCGAAGGCCCCGAACACCGTGGTGCGGGCACGGCGCAGCAGGTCGGCGAAGGTGGGGGCGCCGGACAGGTCGGAACGCAGGACCAGGGTCCGCGAGAAGTAGCCGATGGCCTGCTCCTCGTCGGGACCCGAGCGGCCGGCGGTCGGGACGCCGACGCAGAAGTCCCGCTGTCCGGTGACGCGGTACAGGGTCGCCTGGTAGGCGGCGAGCAGCACCATGAACGGGGTGCAGCGCCGGGCCCGTGCCAGGGCGTCGACCAGGGGCCCGGCGCCGGTGACGATCCGGGTGCGGAAGGCGCCTTCGGGCGAGGGGCGTTCGGGGCGCGGGCGGTCGAGCGGCAGTTCCAGGGCGGGTGCGCCGTCCAGGCGTTCCCGCCAGTAGTTGAGGGCTTCGCGCACCCCCGCCTCGTCGGCGTCCCGCTCGGCCGTGCGCGCGGGCGGGGCGGGCAGGGCGGCCTCCTCGCCGTCGAGGTGGGCGGCGTAGTGCGCCGCCAGTTCGTCGCGCAGGACGTTGAGCGACCAGCCGTCGGCGACGATGTGGTGCAGGACCACACACAGGACATGCTCGGTGTCGCCGGTACGGAAGAGGGACACGCGCAGCAGCGGCCCCCGCGCGAGGTCGAAGGCATGGTTGGTGCGCTCGGCGACCAAGGTCTCCATGCGGTCGCCGTCGCCGCGCAGGTCGCGGAACTCCACGTCGACCGGGCCCGGTTCGTCGGCCAGTGCGGCCGGGTTGCCGTCCTCGGAGGGGAACCGGCTCCGCAGTGCCTCGTGCCGGGCCGCCACCGCGTCGAAGGCGGCCCGCAGCGCGGGCCGGGACAGTTCCCCGGTCAGCCGCAGGACGAGCGGAATGTTGTAGGAGGCGTCGTCCGGGTCCATCTGGTGCAGAAACCACAGACGTTTCTGGCCATGCGTCAGGTACGACTGGACGGCCTGGGTACTCATCCGGCTCCCTCGGCGCGCACGCCGAGCGGCGTGGTGTGCGGTTGCTTCAGGTCAATGGGGACGTGCGGAGCATGTGGGGGTGCGGAGCAACGCGGCGGCACGGGGGTGCCGCGGCGGCCGAGCGGTCCCGCCACCGGCGAGATCCGGTCATTCGCGGCTTCAGGTGTTGCGATGTTATGAACAGCGCAGGCATGCGTCAATGCAACATCTGTACACACAAACGGAGTTGGTAGCTCCAACCGCCGCTCGGTGCCCACGGGTCACGACGGCCCGGCCTGTCACCAGGACCGATGCGGGGGCGACCGCACCGCCCGGTTCCACCCGTGCGCGACGATCGTGTGATCAGCATGTGGACTTCCCGGATTCCGGCGGGGCGTTCATCCCTTCGGCTGGACCTTCACCGCAAACTCCGCTCCCGTGCCGTCCCGGGTGGTGAATGGAGGCATGCGGCAGCAAACCCCCAGCCAAGGAGCGTGAACCCCACCATGAACAACACAGACAGCGCGTCGCAGAGCGTGCAGAGGGTGTATGCCGAGCGGTTCGCCACCGATCTCGCCGACAACCGTTGCGAACAGAAGGAACTCACCGCGCAGATCGAGCGGCTGCGCGCCCGCCTGGAGCAGCTCAGGACGGACGAGACCTGGCTCGACGGTATGCAGGCCGCGCTGCCCGGTGCGACCGCGCCCCCTGGCCCGCGTCGTGCCCCGCGGGCCGTCGGGACACCCGCCGGCGAGGCACTCGTCGAAGAATCCGCCCCCGTCGGCAAACCCGTCCCGAACCCCCGCGCCGCCGGGCGCGCGAAGGCGAAGCCCACCCGGTCCAGGGCGGCCGGCCGGAAGGCGTCCACCACCGCGGCCACTCCCCTGCACCAGCTCATCCGCGCGCTGATGCCCCTGGGTGAACCGCGCCTGGTGCGCGAGGTGCACGCGGACCTGACCGAGGCGCACCCGGAGCGCGGGACCTCGGTGCAGGTGGTGCGCAACACCCTGGAGACTCTGGTGAAGCGGGGCGTCATCGGCAAGGGCATCCAGAAGGGCACCGCCATGTACACCGCGACCGAGGCGGTCGAACCGGCGGAGGCCGCCGGTGGCGAGGCCCCGGTGGCCGGCTGAGGCGGACGGGCCCGCTTCACGCGTCCGGCCCCCGGGGAGCGTGCTCCCCGGGGGCCGGACGGTGATACCGCGGCGTCAGACGGCCGTGATGTTCTCCGCCTGCGGGCCCTTCTGGCCCTGCGTGATGTCGAAGGTCACCGCCTGGCCCTCCTGGAGCTCACGGAAGCCGGTGGCGTTGATGTTCGAGTAGTGCGCGAAGACGTCCGGCCCGCCGCCGTCCTGCTGGATGAAGCCGAAACCCTTTTCGGCGTTGAACCACTTGACGGTTCCGCTGGCCATGCCGGTGCCTCTCAGTCGATATCGGGAGCCGCACCTCGCGGTCCCAGTGGTGTCCCGGTCCGCCCCTGCACAGCAAGGCGCCCGCGCCGGAGCACGGGCGGTTTCGGCGAACCACGACTTCCGGCAGTGACGCTACATGGCGAAACCCCTCTCCACCAGAGAGCAACGAGTTCGCGTCGCGACGGATGGCGGGGATACCCGCTGATGGGGCCATGCACCCCGCGAAATCAGCGGCTGATGGCGAGCCGAGTACACAGGACGGTGTCCCCGCCGTGGCAAACCACCCGGGTGCGGCCGCCTCCGGATGGAGCACGGCCCGGATGTATGAAAATGGTGCGGCCGGCAGCGGGGCTGCCGGCCGCACCTGGTTCCGCCCCGCCCCGGCCCGGAGGCCGAGGTGGGTGACGGAAAGAGCCAGATCAGCGGACCGTGGGGCCCGGCCGCCCCGCCGGGGGCGCAATACGGTTAGCTGGTCAAGCCCTTCCCGCCACCGTTCTGAACGGGTGCGGAATTCCGGCTGCGCTCCCCTGCCAGGAGAGGGCAGCGGGAAGTCCGCACGTCAG
The DNA here is from genome assembly GCA_036226585.1 of Streptomyces sp. NBC_00708. Lineage (GTDB taxonomy): Bacteria > Actinomycetota > Actinomycetes > Streptomycetales > Streptomycetaceae > Streptomyces. The sequence continues at coordinate 7,070,798 of CP108997.1, read as the reverse complement.
GCGAGGGGCCCACCGCCCCGAAGAGCCGCAGGCCACCGCCTCACGCCCTCCAGCATGGAAGGTAAACAGACCGTTTTCCAGCGTCATTTTTTAGCGCTGAGCCACGTCGCGCCAATTAGGCTCGCAGTGGTGCAACGTGGCCCACACGCGGGGGATTTGATCGCATGACCCATACCGACAAGTCGGCACTGCGGACGCTCCTCACCGTCCGTCGTGCGCTGATCGACCCCGCCGGACACGGATTTCACCGTTCGTCGCGCCGGGGCCGTCGCGCGCCCGGACTCTCCCAGCACCAGGTCGACCAACTGCTGCACCGCACCCCCGGTACATACCGCCGACTCGAATCCGGTGCCTGGCCGAGACCGGACACCGGTTTCCTCCGTGATGTGGCGATGCTCTTCGCCCTCGATGAGCAGGAGTGGGTGTCACTGTGCCGGTACGCCGGTATAGGAGACCCGCCCGGTCCGCTCACTCCACGCTCGGGCAAGGAAGTGCCGGGTGTGTGGCAGGAGGCCGTCGACGGGATGACCCATCCCGCCTACATCACCGATGCGTCATGGGAACTCGTCACGTACAACGACGAGTTCAGCAGGCTGTTCCCCGGCAGACGGGTTCCCACCAACACACTGCGGTGGATGCTCCTCGAACCGCAGGGCCGCGCGATGCTCATCGACTGGGAGAACTCCTGGGCCCCCCTGGTCGTACCCCAGTTGCGGGCGGCGCTGGCCACCCGGCCGGATGACGAGGTGCTCCGCAGGATCGAGAGGGACGTGCAGGCCGACCCGCAGTGCGCGCCGATCTGGGAGTCGGGCAGCGGGCGCATCCACCCCGACGGCGACGCACGGCCCCTTCGGCATGCCGTCGACGGTCCGGGGTGGGTCACGATGTGCGCGGCGCAGCCCATGGCCGCGCCGGGTGCGCGCCTGATCGTCCTCCTCTTCCGTCCCGGCGAGCGGCATGCCCAGGGGCTCGCGCCGGTGCTGCGCGCTCCTTAAGCGACCGTGTAGGGGCGGCGGGCCTGGAGGAGGGCGAGTGCGGCGAGGGTGATCCCGCAGGTGATCCGCCCCTGGGCCAGCCACTGCGGCAGTTCCTCGGGGGTCACCCACACCGGTTCGGTGAGGGATTCCATCGCTTCCGGCCGCGCCTCCTCCGCAGCCGCCACGTCCACCTCCGCGACGTACACGTGGACCGGAGCGGCGAGGATGCCGGTGTCGGCGTGGATGACGCCGAGGGATTCCAGGGACTCGCAGACGAGCCCCGTCTCCTCGCGCAGTTCACGGGCGGCAGCCGCCGCGAGGCTCTCCTTGTCCTCTCCGGCGCCCCGGGGGAACTCCAGGGACGCGGCCTGGATCGGGTAGCGGTAGGACGTCACGAAGGCGTATCCGGCCGGGCCGACCGGTATGACGACGGCACCTTCCTTGTGCCACTGCCATCGCAGGTACTGTCCGGCGGCCCCGGACGGTGCGACGACGTCGTCGTTGTACAACGTGCCGAAGCGGTTGCGGAAGACGGGCACTTCGCGGACGCGTCGGATGGGCGCCGGTGCTGCGGCGACGGGCTGCGCGGATGTGGGTCCGGTCACTGTGGTCACTATGGCCTCCTCGGGCATCTCCCGGCCCATGAAGGTGTGCCGGGCGGCCGGTGTGTGACAGCTCCGGAGAGTCGGATTCCGCACGAGGCACGCCGGAGCGCCTGCGAGCCGCTGCCGCTGGACCGGCCCGCTGCCCCTGGACCGGCCGTCCACGACTGCCGGTACGCTTTCCGGCGGAGCGGGCCGTAGCGCAGTGGTCGTCGCGCCTTCACGGCATGTAGGAGCACGCCGGTTCGAATCCGGTCGGCCCGCTCTCCCTCGCACCCGACCGGCGCACATGCCCTCGGGAGCGACGTCGCGGGCCGGTTGACGAGTGACCGCCGGACCGGTTTCCTGACGCGATGACCGATCTTCGTATCGAGCGGGCGGCCGGCGAGGCCTCGCTCCTGGACTGGCAGTTCGTCCACAACGCCATCATCCCCACGGCCGCTCTGTCATTCACGGAAGTGGCGGAGCGTGCGGGCCGCAACCAGTTGTCCGTCGCATATCTGGGCGAGGCCCTGGTGGGTTGCTCCACCGTGCGCCCGCCCGGCGCGGACGCCCCGGTGGCGACCGTCATCGCCCGCGTCCTGCCCGCGCACCGCAACCAGGGGCTGGGCGGGCAGCTGTACACACACGGTCTGGAGCTCGCCCGGGGCCTCGGTGCCGAGGTGATCGAGACCTGCGTCCTGGAGTCGAACCCCGAGGGGCTGCGGTTCGCGTTGCGGCAGGGGTTCGTCGAGACCGAGCGGTACGTCCTGCCGGGTGACACCGTGCCGTTCATCGACCTCCGGCTCGTCTGAGCCCCGGCGCGGACGTGCACCGGGGCCAGCCGTCCCGCTCGGCAGGCCCCGGTGTCCGCTGGACGCGGTCAGGCGGTGTGGAGCGTCAGCCCGTACCGGTTCAGGATCTCGTTGATCGGCTGGTGCCAGGTCTCACCGCCGGAGCTGCAGTTGCCCCAGCCGCCGGAGGTGACGCCCTGGGCCTGGTCGCCGCTGATGAAGGAGCCGCCGGAGTCGCCCGGTTCGGCGCAGACGCTGGTCTTCGTCATCTGGTAGACCGCGCCCTGGCTGTAGTTGACCGTCTCGTTGGTGGCGAGCACGTTGCCGCAGTGCCAGTGCGAGGTGGAGCCGGAGCGGCAGATCGAGGCGCCGATGGGCGCCACGTTGGAGCCGCGGACGAGCTGGTCGGAGACGGTGCCCCAGCCGAGGACGACGGGAACCGTCCACCAGCCGCTGCCGACGTTGACCCACGCGTAGTCGTCGCCGGGGAAGGACGAGCCCTGGAAGTTGCCTATGTAGGAGCCGTCCCAGCCACTGACTCCGGCGCCGGCCTGGCCGCAGTGCCCCGCGGTGACGAAGCCGCCGTAGACGGAGAAGCCGATGGAGCACCGTACGTTGCCCGTGTAGTACGGGTCGCCGCCCACGGTCCCGGCCGAGAAGGTCTTCGGCGCTTCCGTGGTCTTCTCGATGCTGACGGGCCCGGTCTCACGGGCCTTCCGCACGAACGCCTGGACATCGTTGTCAGACTGCCGGGAGGCGACGACGTCGATGACGACCTTGTTGGCACGCGGGTCGACGTGCCAGCTGCTGACACCTGACGGAGCGTCGAGCTTGTCGAGCTTCGCCTTGACCGCGTCGAGGCTCTTCTCGGTGTGGGTCACCATCCTCACGGCGGCGCCGGTGGCCCGTACCGCTGCCGCCTGCCCGGTGTCGGTGACGGCGACGGTGAGGCCGCCGGTCGCCGGGTCGAACCAGGAGCCACCGTAGGCCGCCCCGGCGGCGTGGCGCGCCTTCGGCTGCAGCGCGGTGGCGGTCTTCTCGGCCGAGAGCCGCGCCCTGGCCTGACTTTCCGTCAGGCCGAGGTCCTTCTGCATGGCGGCGAGCAGGCCGCTGGAGGCGGGTGCGGTGGCGGGGGTGTCCGCGGCGGCGGCCGAGGGGAAGCCCGCGCCCGCCCAGGCTCCGAGGAGGAGTACGGCGGACAGTGCGGTTCTCAGGGCTGTGGTGCGTCTCAAGGTCTTGGCCCTTCTGTTGTTCCGGCTGGGTGGGGGAGGAACAGCAGGCGTCCGAGGCGTCTCGCTGAGAGCGCTCTCAGAGTGTGCCGCTCCGGACTGTAGCGGAGAATCGATTAGCAGGTCCATGCCAATGACATGGGTGGCCGTACGGGCCCCCCGCTGAGTAGGCGTACTCATCCCCCGCGCGCGAGCCCGTCCTACCGTCGCATCAGATGAACAGGCAGGTCCGGGCATGGGGCGGGCCGGGGCATGGAGCAGGGGGCGGGGCGGAATGGACGGATCGCCGAGACGGCGCGGAACCGGAGTCGGGGCGGCCGGTGCGCTGGCATGCGTACTCGCGCTGGCGCTGACGGGGTGCGGCGTGGTCACCACGAAGGAGGACCGCCGGTACGCCGAGAAGCTGGCCGACAGATACTACCCGGGCGTTCTCCGTGTGATCGAGGCCCACACCCTGGTCCCGCACGCGAGCGGTTCGGAGATCACCTTCGCGATGACCGACGACCCCGACGCCGTGGTCCGGATGCGGGTGGACGCCGACGCGGGCACCTGCAACACCCATGACTGCCGGGGGGTGATGGACGAGGCGGTGCGGCGCGGACGGCGGGAGGCGGCGGCGCTGCGGGTCCTCGTCGACACGTTCCGGCGCTGCGGCCACGAGGTGCTCGCCGTCGATCCGCAGACCGGGGCGCCCTGGATCGCCGCCTCCCCCACCAATGCCACGGTGTCCGCCCTGCTCCAGGAGATCGGAGCGTGCGCGCGGCAGTGGAAGGAGGGGACCGACGTCAAGGGAGCATCGGTCAACCTGGTGTCCCCGTCCGTCGCCGAGAAACGGCCGGCGGGAAAGAAGTCCCGGCCGACGGCCATGCGCCTGAGCGCGACCCCGCTCCTCGCGGCCCTCAGCGGGCACGCCTACTACTCCGCCGGCTACGCGGCGAAGGACGGGCTCGTGGACCCGTCCTCGGGCAGCGCCCGCATCGTCCGCCCGTTCGACGAGCGGCAGAAATTCGCCGCGGCCGTCCACAGCGCGGTCGGGGAACGGCTGCGGGCGGCCCACCCCCGCGTCCAGGTGAGCGACTACGAGTGGGTGTGGCGCCTGGAGCCCGGGACCGTCGACCGGGTCACCGGGTACGTCCTGTACTGCGAGGAGCCCGACGGGGACAAGACGTGCCTGGGCGACCGGGCCGTGCTGGTGACCACCGACCTGGACGGCAGGCCGCGGGGCGCACTGCGTGAGGTCGGCAAGGTCCGCGAGGGCCGCGGGCCGCTTCAACTGCCCCCGATGTGAACCGGCGCGTCAGGAGCGGGCGGGACGGTAGGAGTACGCGCCCCAGAGCGCGCGCACCGCGTCGCTGTCCCGCCAGGGCCCGGACGCGACCGCGCCGTCCGGCGTCCCCCACACCCTGATCTCGCCGCCGTCCGGCTCCCAGCCCGGGTGGCCGGTGGCCGCGAACCCGGCCCAGGCCGCGGTCATCCGGTCCGCGAGAGCCCGGTCACCGGCGGTCGGGGCCACACCGCCGATGAGGAACCGGATGCTCTCGTCGTCCACGTTGCCGAAGGCGAACGGCACGTCGGCGCAGTGCCAGGGGCGCGCTCCCCCGCCCCTGCGGTCGAACCGGGACAGGAAGGAGCGGCCGCCCGCCGCCGTATGGGCCTCGGCGAGGCGGTTGCTGTACTCGCCGAACATCAGGTCCCCGTACACGGCGAGATGGATGTCGTACGCCCCGGCGCCGGGCATGAGCGCGCGGTACCCCTCGATGAGCCCGGCCGGCAGGCCGAAGTCGGCCGCGAAGCGGTGCAGCCGCCCGTCTGTGGAGATGTCCGTACTGCTGCCGACGGCGTCCATCAGCCAGTACTCCTCGGTCGTGTGACAGACGAGGAGGTCGACGTCCCGGGCCGCTCCCGCGGCGATCAGACGCAGCGGGTCGTCGCGCAGGACGTGCCCGTCGGCGACCGGCCCGTAGATGACCGGGTCCCAGTGCAACTGGCCGGAATCGGGGTCCTCGCGGTACTCCGCCACGACCGCGTCGGAGGCCCTGAGCAGTGTCTGCGGGGACGCCCCGGCCAGGGCGGCGCGGGTCGCGGGCGTTCCCGCGGCGGCGGCCACCCGCTCCGTGACCCGCTCGGCGAGCTCCCGGGCGAAGACGGGACCGACCGCGCTGTGTGCGATCACCCGCCGGAACAGGCCACGGGCGCCCTCCATCACCATCAGGCAGACCGCGGAGGTGGCTCCGGCCGACTGTCCGGCGACGGTCACGTTGTCCGGCGCTCCCCCGAACGCAGCGATGTTGTCGCGGACCCATTCCAGGGCGGCGATCTGGTCGAGGAGGCCGCGGTTGGGCGGGCAGGCGTCGTCCGGACCCCCGGCCGGGACGTGGCCGAAGCCCTCGAAGCCGACACGGTAGTTCAGGGTGACCACGACGAGGCCGGCGCGGGCGAGCGCCGTCCCGTCGAAGTCCGGCTGGGCGCTCGATCCGAAGGTATAGGCACCGCCGTGGATCCAGACCAGCACCGGCAGGGGGCCGGTCGCACCGGCGGGGGTCCAGACGTTGAGACTCAGGACGTCCTCGTCGCCGGGCGACCAGGAGGGGGCGCCCGGGAGTTCCGCCGACTGCGGCGGGACCGGGCCGAACTCCGCGCACTCCCGGACCCCGGACCACGGGGTGCGCGGGCGGGGGCCCCGGAAACGGCCGGCTCCGAACGGCGGCTCGGCGTAGGGGATTCCGAGGACGGCGACGACATCCCGGGCCGGGGCACGTCCGCGTACCTGCCCGCTCGCCGTCTCGTACACACCGCTGTTCTTCAACGCGTTCCCGCTGCCCTTCGCTCACCGCTCCCGGGCGGGAGCGGTGATCAGGATGGCTCACTCCGGATGTTTGCGCGAAGGGAATTCGCCGGGAGTGATCACGGAGGCGGTCAGCCGGCCTGGCCGATGGCGCCGCGGAGCATGGCCACGGTGGTCGCCGCCGCCGCCCGTTCCGCTTCGTCGTCGGTGACGCGCACCCGCTCCTCCAGCAGCACGACCGCCGCCTGGAGTACGCCGACGCGCACCGGAACGGACTGCATGGCCGTCAGTACGGCGGCCGCCTGTTCGGCGGGCGTGGCGGGCGCGGCCTGCGGAATGAGGGTGGAGATGCCGCGCCCGAGCGCACGGTCACGAGGCGGCTGGGCCGCGGCTGTGGTCACCGGAGAAGTCTGCCGCACCCGGTGCGCCGAATCGGTCAGCGACCTGGCCGCACCTGGCCGGTCTCCCGCAGCCCTTCGTGCACGCGGAGCAACAGGGCCGTCAACTGGGCGCGTTCGCGGGCGTTCAGCGGCGTCAGGACCTCCTCCTGCACAGCCACCGCCTCGGATTCGAGGTCTTCCAGCAGCGCACGGCCCGCCGGGGTGACCGTGACCGTGACACGGCGCCGGTCGGCGGTGTCACGGGCGCGCTCCACCAGGCCGGCCGCACCGAGCCCGTCCACGATCTTCACGACGTCGCTGCGGTCGATCGAGAGCCGCGCGGCGATCTCCCGCTGCACATGCGGGCCGAAGTCGGCCAGGGCGGCGAGGACCGCCATGTGCCAGAGCCGCAGCCCTCGTTCGGCCAGCCGGTCCGCGAGCCGGCCGCGCGCCGCCTTGCCGGTCTTGGACATGAGGTAGGTCGTCATTCCCAGGAGGCTGGGCGGAGTCTCGTTCATCGCGTATATCGTAGGGCCAACCCAATGATGGGTGCACACCTACTGAAGGAGTCGTTGTGGACGCCCTGCATCCCCGCCTGCTGGTCGACCGGTTCGCCGACTGCTTCCGCTTCTACGACGCCGTGCTGCCGCCGCTGATCGGAGCCGTACGCGCCAGTGGCGGGGCGTCGGGCCCGTACGCCCACTGGGACGTCGAAGGCCAGGGCGTGCTGGTGCTGTTCGACCGGCGCGCCATGGCGGCGGTCGCCGGGACGGACCATCTGCCCGCTCGGACGCCGCCGGTCCAGGACCGCTCGATGTTCGTGTGCCGCGTGGACGACGTCGACGCGGGGCTGGCGCTCTGCCTCACGCAGGGAGCCGAGTTGGCCGCAGCCGCCTGCGACCGGCCGGAGTGGGGGCCCGGACTGCGCACCGCCCATGTACGTGACCCGGAGGGCAATCTCGTGGAGTTGCAGTCGTACTGACCGGTGCGCGGAGCGGTCACTTCCGTGCCCAGGCGCGCATGGCGGAGCGCGAGGAGAAGTCGGCGACGTCCTTGTCGAGCGGCTGGTCGGTGTACTGGTGGATGCGCCAGGCCGCCTTGATGCGCGGCTTGCCCGCCTTCACGTAGTCGGCGATCCAGAGGCCGTCCCCGGCGTACGACGTGGTGTCGTGGTTCAGCCAGAAGTAGCGGTTGCAGTAGAGCAGGACGCGATGGTGCGGCCGCAGCCGTTTGACCTCGCGGATGAAACGGTCCTTCTCCGCGTTGCTCGGCCGGGTGCCCTCACCGTTCTGTTCCCAGTCCACGGCGAGCAGGTCACCGGCCTTCTCGGGGGCCTTGCTCAGGAAGTACTCGGCCTGCGCCGCGATGTTGCCCGGCCACAGGAAGTGGTAGAAGCCGACGACGCAGTCCGCGTCGCGGGCCCGTTTGGTCTGGTCGGTCAGGCGTGGGTTGACGTACGACCGGCCCTCGGTCGCCTTGATGAAGACGAAGTCGAGTCCGTCCGCGTCGAACGAGGACTGATGGGCGCTGACATCGACACCGTGCAGCATGGGCACCGCCTTTACAAATGGCTGGCTCTGTTCCGCTTACCTTCCCCTCCCGCATGCGTTCCACCCTCATCGGAAGCACGAATGCGCGTGTGTGCCGGGGCGCACGCTCCGGCACACACACGCAGGTCCGTATGCGCCCGCGGCGGGTCAGTCGTCGAATCCGGTGGAGCGGCTGACCTTCTCCCAGGCCAGCACTTCGGCGCGCGAGGCGTCGAGCGCGCCCAGCACGGCGTCCGTCGCGTCGTTGCCGAGCGGCAGCCGCAGCGGGGTGTCCTCGGCGGCCAGCGCGGTGAGGATGGCCGCCGCGGCCTTGTCCGGGTCGCCCTCCTGCTTGCCGTCCGAGTCGGGCAGGCCGCTGCGGACCGGGCCGACGCTGTCCGCGTAGGCGTCCAGCGGCGTGGACTGCCGCAGGGCGCCGCCGCCCGCGAAGCCGGTGCGGAAGGAGCCGGGTTCGACGATGAGGACCTTGATGCCGTGCGGGGCCACCTCGGCGGCCAGCGCCTCGGACAGGCCCTCCAGGGCGAACTTCGTCGCCGAGTAGCCCCCGACGCCGGGGAAGGTGAACCGGCCGCCCATGCTGCTCATCTGGACCACGGCGCCCGAGCCGTTGCGGCGCATGTGCGGCAGCACGGCCCGCACGAGCGCCGCCGGGCCGAAGAAGTGCAGGTCCATCAGGTCACGCAGCTCGCGGTCACTGGTCTCCTCGACCGCGCCGACGAGCCCCATGCCGGCGTTGTTCACGACCACGTCGATCCGTCCGTACCAGAGCACGGTGTCCGCCACGACGTCCGCGATGCGGGCGGTGTCGGTGACGTCGAGCTGGACGGCGACGGCGCGGTCGGGGTGGGCGGCGACAAGGTCGTCGAGCGCCTCGGGCCGGCGGGCCGTGGCGACCACGGTGTCCCCGGCGGCGAGGGCGGCCGCGGCGATGGAGCGGCCGAAGCCGGAGGAGGCTCCGGTGATCAGCCAGACGCGGCCCTGGGCGTTGTCACGGGCGGGGGCGGTGGGTGCGGTGTTCATGTCCAACTCCGTTTTTTCATCGGCGCGTTGCGGTGATCCATTTATGTCATCCGCGCGCATGAACGGTCCAAGACATGGATTCTTCAGAGCGATAAAGACGGCTTATGATCGCGCCATGGAACTGCGCCAGCTGCACTACCTCACGGTGATAGCGGAGGAGGAGAACCTGGGCCGGGCCGCCCGCAGGCTGTTCGTCAGCCAGCCCGCTCTCTCGTACGCCCTCAAGAGTCTGGAGTCCGAACTCGGGGTGAAGCTCTTCGACCGCCACGCGGGCGGGGTCTCGGCCACCCCGGCGGGGCGCGATGTGATCGCCGAGGCGCTGCTCACCGTGCGCCAGGCCGAGCGGGTCACCGCGGCGGCCGAGCGGCACACACGGGGCGAGACCGGGGTGCTGCGGGTGGGGTTCGAAGCGAGCGGGGCGGGCGAACTGACCACCCGGGCGCGTGCGGAGTTCGCCCGCCGTCATCCGGCTGTACGGGTGGCTCCCAAGCGCTACGACTGGGGCCAGGAGGCCGGCGCCCTGCGCGACGGCCTGGCCGATGTGGCGTTCGTCTGGCTGCCCAACGACCTGACGGGGCTGACATACGAACCGGTGCACACCGAGTCCCGCGTCGTCGGACTGCCCACCGGGCACCCCCTGGCCTCCCGCTCCGGCGTCTCCGTGCTGGAGGTCAGGGACGAACCCCTGCTGTGGACGCGGCGGGCGCCCCGCGAGTGGGTGGACTGGTGGGCCGTCAACCCGCGCCCCGACGGGTCGGCCCCGGTCTGGGGGCCGACCAACGACAACGTCGAGGAGATGCTGGAGCAGGTGGCGCAGGGGTCCGCCATCTGCTTCGCACCCGAGAGCATGGCCCGCTACTACGCGCGCCCCGACCTGTCCTGGGTGCCGCTCACCGACGTCGAACCCCTGCGCGTGGTCCTGGCCTGGGCCGACGGCGCCGACACCGCACTGGTACGGGGCTTCGCCCGCGTGGTGCGCGAACTCGCCTCGGAGGCGTAGCACTCACCCCGCTTCGGGAGCGATCTCCGGGGCGGCCGGCAGGCTGTCCATGAAGGAACTCACGGAGAACACGGCGTTGCCGGCGCCGGGCGGACCGTAGCCGGGAGGCGAGCTGAGCCCGAACTCCTCCATCGTCGCCCGGTAGGACTCCAGCAGCCGGATGTGGTACTCCAGCGGCGCCCCGTCCGGGTTGGTCTTTCCGAGCGGGGTCGTCGGCTCCGGGCACCAGGTGGTGAAGCGCGGGGTGATGCCGTGCGACATGAAGAAGCGCAGCCCCTCGGTGGTCGAGTCGATGGCCTCCTTGACCGTGGTGAAGCCGAACGGCTCGGCCATCTCCACGCCGGCCACGAAGTTGGGGATCACGTTGCGGGCGCCGAAGACGTCGGCGGAGTCCAGGATGCGGCGGTGCCACTCGTCCCGGCCGACGTAACGCTCCTTGCCGGGGCAGTACAGCTCGAACAGACGCCGGTCCCACACCTCGTAGTTGGGGTGGTAGATCTGCACCCCGTAGTCGTGGAAGCGCTGGACGTCGTCCTTGGGCAGGGCCTGGGCGACGACCTTGCCGATCCAGCGGCCCGGGAAACGGTCCTCGATGGCCTTGGCGTACTGGCCGTAGAAGTCCGCTTCGTCCCGGCCGCCGATGTGCGAGGTGATGGCGCCGCCGGTCAGCGTGTACGCGGTGGAGGTCTTCGCCGTGTCGTACCGGTCGATGATCTCCAGCGCCTCCAGCACCTCCTCGACGGGCTTGACCCCGGTGTACGGGCGGCCCGCCGCCTTGTGCTGGCGCCAGTTGTGGTTGATGTCGCAGTACTGGCACTCCTCCTTCGCGCCGAAGTACTGGCAGACGCGGAAGACGGTGAGGTAGACGAGGTAGCCCCACTGGATGGTCGGGGCGACCTCCATCACGGACTTCCCGTTGGCCAGGGTGTGCCGGTAGTAGTCCGGCATGGGCGGCAGGCCCACGTCGGAGATCCGCCGGCCGTCGAGGTAGAGCCCGAGCATCCCGTCCGCGTCCGCCGCGACCCGGTACGGGGACGCGGGGTTGACGCGGACCGAGACGACGGTGCGGCGCAGCTCGTACGGACCGCCGGTGAGCACGATCTCCTCCGGCGGGCGGCGCAGCGCGGCCGCTCCCAGCTCGGGCAGGGTGCCGTGGTCGAACGAGAAGATGAAGTACGACTTCGGCTTGACGTCGCCGTCCTCGTTGTCGCTGAGCGCCGACTCGTCGAAGGCCAGGCCGCCGCGCAGCAGGTCCTCCTTGATGACGGCCTCCCGCGGCACGTGCGGGAACTGCTCCATCAGCCGTTCGATGAGCCGGGTGCGGTCTGCGGTGCCGGGCTCGGTGCGGCTGGGGTCGGTACGGCTGGGCATGTGCGGGCTCCTCGGTCGGTCGTCGGCGTGTTCCGGATGCGACGTCTGTGCAACGAACCACGGCCGCGGGGCGTTCTCGTCCCGGCTGCCGGATGTGTCACTCCCCGGTTCCGGATCCTATGTGACCGGTCAGTAAGGTGTCGGTGCGGGAGCCCGTCGGCCGTACGGCCGGCCCGGCGCCCAGCGGTGACAACAGCTGGCCGAGGAACGGAAGTGCCCCATGCCCCGCACCGCCCGCACCATGTCCGTGTCGGACAGCATCGTCGTGTCCGCCGATCCGTCCCAGGTGTACGAACGGTTGAGCGACCCGACGGCGATGGGCCGCTGGAGCCCGGAGAACCTGGGCGCGCGGGTGCGGGGGGAGCGCCGGGAGGCGTACGTGGGCATGGTCTTCGACGGCCGCAACAAGCGCGGGCCGGTGAGCTGGACGACGCGGTGCACGGTGACGGCTGCCGATCCGGGGCGGCGCTTCGCGTTCCGGGTCCACGCGATCGGTGCGCGGCGGCCGTTGCTGCGCGGGCCGATCGCCACGTGGGAGTACCGCTTCGAGGCGGTGGAGGGCGGCACCCGGGTCACCGAGACCTGGACCGACGACCGCCGTGCCTGGCCGGACGTCGTGGCGAATGCCTTCGACCGGCTGGCCACCCGGGGCCACACCTTCGCCGTGTTCCAGCGTCGCAACATCCGCACCACGCTCGAACGCCTCAAGGCCGCGCTGGAGACGCCGGGCAGCTGACGGATCAGTCCGCCCAGTGGGCGGGGCGGCCGAGCGACGCCGGGAGCCGGGTGGCACCGCTCCCCCTGGCGGCGTTCACCTGGGCCTGCGTCAGGAACAGCGCCCCGGTCAGGTCGGCGCCCGACAGGTCCGCGTCCCGGAAGTCGGCGCCGATGAGGTCGGCCAGGCGCAGGTCGGCGCCGCTGAGGTCCGCCGCGATGAGGTAGGCGCCGCGCAGATCGGCGCCCCGCAGATCGGCGCCCTTGAGGCGGGCACCGATGAGGTCGCCGCCTCGGTGGTTGCGCTTCTTGCGGCCGGGGGCCGTGGCGCGTACGAGTTCGCTCACGCGTCCCAGCAGCACGGCGACCCCGCCCCGGTGTGCCGCCACGTCCAGTTCGGACAGGGCGGAGGCGTCGAGGCGCGTCAGGGCCTCGGTCGCGTCGAGGGTCTTCCGTATCTCGCCGCTCAGAGGGCGGGCCGGGGGCAGAGCAGCCGCCTCCGTGAGGTACCAGAGCAGTTCGTGGAGCTGCCGGACGACCGGGAAGACCTGGAACATCTCCTGCGCGGTCTCCGGGGCACCGCGCCAGTCGCGGCGGCCGTAGATCTCCACCGATACCTTCTGGCCGGCCCCGAAGCAGTCGTAGACGGTGCAGCCGGGGAAGCCCTCGGTGCGCAGCCGGGCGTGGATGCCGCAACGGAAGTCGTCCCGGAGGTTCCGGCAGGGCGTGCCGGCCGCCTTGTTGACGGCGAAGTCCGCGGAGCGTGTCAGCGTCAGCGCGACGCAGCACAGGGCGAAGCAGTTGCCGCAGTCGGCGCGCAGGGCGGCCCGGCCGTCTCCGTCCCGGACGGTGGTGCCGTGCGCCCGGTCGTTTCCGTGCGGGCGGTCGTTGTCGGGCACGGTGCGGGGATCCTCCGGGAGCGCGGTGTTCGTGAGCAGAACCGGAGCCTACCGGCTCGGTGCGCGGCTCCCGTTGTCGGTGGGGCGGCGCACACTGGCAGCAGTGCGGTACGGCGATGTGACGGAGGGGCTGCGGATGGGCGGCGAGGAGGAACGCGGGTTCGAACCGGCCACCGGGGACGGGCCGTCGGACCCCGGGCAGGTGCGGGGGCGCGCCGCTTCGGTCCGGTCGGCGTTCGCCGGGCTGCTGCAGATCCGGCGCCTGACGAATGGCGGGGCCGCCCCGGAGTCCGTGCCCGCGCCCTGGGAACTGCACCGTCCGGTACGGGCCGTGGCGCTGGCGCTGGAGGCCGCCGGGCTGCCCGCCTCGGCCGTCGGTCCGTCAGGGGACCGGACGGAGAAGGGGTACCGGGTGGCGGCCGGGTCCTCTCCGGGCACGGTTCGGGTGGAGTGGCTGGGGCCGTCCGGCAGCGGGGCGGCGTACGAGGAGGAGAGCGAACTGGCCCGGTGCGCGGCGGCCCTGCGGGAGTTGGGCTGGAGCGCGCTGCTGTACCGGGGACCGCGCGGTCGCCGGTTTCTTGAGGTCGAGCCACCTGCGGGCGGGCGTCGGCCGGACGGCCGATAGATGCCGTGCCGCGCTCGTCGCCGGCGGCCACTGTCAGACCCATGAGGGATGCTGGTGGGTCCGCAATCCTCTGACCTGGAGATGCTGAGATGCGCAAGGACGAACTAGCCGCGGCGCAGGCGTATGTCCGTTTACTGGAGGCCACCCGGGCGGCCCTCTCCGACCCGGACGAGGCCCCGCTGTATCTGCCGTTGCTCGCCTCGCCCATGGAGGAGGCCGACGGCGCGCTGCGGCGCGCGGGGCTCTCGGGCAACGAGACGCGGCTCTTCGAGCTGGTCGGCTCGCTCCGGCCGAGTCTGACGAGCAGCGGCCACTGAGGCGGTCGCGGCAGCGGCCCCGGACGGCCCGGCGGCCGTCCGGGCCTCAGCCGGCCTCCGGGAGCGGTGCGAGGCCGAGTTCGCGGTCGCCCAGGGGCGTGAAGTGCCTGACCACATCCTCGTCGGTGACCTGGGAGAGCTCCGCAGGCTGCCAGCGGGGGGAGCGGTCCTTGTCCACGATCTGGGCCCGCACACCTTCCACCAGGTCGGGCCCGGCGAAGGCTGCGGTCGAGACGCGGTACTCCTGGTCGAGGACGGCTTCGAGGCCGCCGAGACGGCGCGCCCGGCGCACGGATTCGAGGGTCACCTTGAGCGAGGTGGGTGCCTTGGCGAGGATGGTCGCCGCGGCCTGCTTGGCGGCGGGGTCTCCATGCCCGTCGAGGCGGTCGACGATCTCCTCGACCGTGTCGGCCGTGTAGCAGGAGTCGGTCCAGCCGCGGTGGGTGGCGAGCGGGGCGGCGGGAGCGGGTCGGGCGTGCCGCTCGACCGCCGCTGTGACGGCTTCGGGGGTCGTGCAGCCGGCCAGCTCGGTGACCAGCGCGGCGAGGCCGTCGGCGGGCACGAAGTGGTCGGCGAGTCCGCAGAGCAGTGCGTCGGCCGCGCCGACCGACTCTCCGGTGAGGGCCAGGTGCGTGCCGAGTTCACCGGGCGCATTCCCCAGCAGATGCGTTCCGCCGACGTCGGGGACGAATCCGATCCCGGTCTCCGGCATGGCGACGCGGGAGCGCTCGGTGACGACGCGGAGGGAGCCGTGGGCGGAGACGCCGACGCCGCCGCCCATGACGATGCCGTCCATCAGCGCGACGTACGGCTTGGGGAAGCGGGCGATCCGTGCGTTGAGGTGGTACTCGTCCCGCCAGAAGTCGAGTGAGGCGCTGCCGCCGGCCAGGGCGTCGTCGCGCACGGCGCGGATGTCGCCGCCCGCGCACAGGCCGCGCTCCCCCGCGCCGGTGAGCAGCACGGCGACGACCGCGTCGTCGTGCTCGGCCGCGTCGAGCGCGTCGGCCATGAGCCGCACCATGGCGTGGTTCAGCGCGTTCAGGGCGCGGGGCCGGTTGAGCGTGAGGTGGCGGACGCGTCCCTCGGTGTGCGTCAGGACGGGGTCCTCGTGGTTCATGCGCGCGCTCCGGTCAGCCCTGGTGCCGTACCGTCCGCCGGTCGGGGGACGATCTTCCGCTGCCATTGTGCGCGGCGTCCCCGGGAGCGGGCCGAGGGGGTGGGTGCGCGCGGTCCGGGGCAGGTCTCCGCTGTGGCAGGCGTGCCGGACGGGCCGGACAATTGAGGCACGCCGTACGGCGGACCCGCCGGACGATCCTCGGAGCTGGAATGACCGATCAGAACCGGCCGCCGGTCGTTCCCGGGCCGCCCGGCCGGCCGGGTGGCCCGACGCCCGTCGGCGAGACCGGTACGGCGGAGCGGCTTGCCCTGAACCGGACCGGCAGTTTCGAGTGGGACCTCGATGCCCGGACGCTGGACATCGACGAGGCGGGCCTGCTGGTCTTCGGCCTGGACCCGGCCTCCTTCGACGCACGTCCGGATTCGCTGGCGGAGCTTCTCGATCCCGAGGAGCGAGCCCGCCTGAACGTGGCGACGGACGAAGCGTTCCGGAGCGGGGACAGCTCGTACAGCGTCCACTTCCGGATTCCTCTGGCCGACGGCCGGGACCAGTGGACGCACATCCAGGGGCGCATCCTGCGCAGCGAGGACGGCAGGGCGCGCCGGGTGATCGGTCTGGTGCGGGACGCGACGGCCGAGGTCACCCATTCGGCCTTCGTGCTGGAACTGGAAAAGCGCCGCCAGCGACAGACCGACATCGTTGAACGAACAACGAGCGCCCTGTCGCGGGCGGTCACGGTGGACGACGTGACCGCCGTCCTGACGGGGCCCGGCGGACTGGCCCGGCTGGGTGCGGACGGGCTGGCGCTCGGGCTGCTGGACAACGCGGCGCTGAACGTCATCGCGGTGAGCGGCGAGTCCCTGGAGGTCATCGACGAGCTGGGGTCGGGCCGCCTCGACCCGAAGCTGCCGCTGGCCGACACCGTGCTGAGCGGGCGGCCGCGGTTCGTGAGCTCCCTGGCGGCGCTGACCCGACGCTACCCGGCGCTGGAGCCGTATGTCGGACGCATGGAATTCCGGGCGGCGGCCTATCTGCCGCTGGTGGCGCAGGCGCGGTCGCTCGGCGGGCTGGCCCTCTTCTATCGCGAGCGCACCGCTTTCACCCCCGACGAGCGCATTCTCTGCCTGGGGCTCGCCGCAATCGTCGCCCAGTCCCTGCAGCGGGCGAAGCTGTTCGACGAGGAGCGCGAGTTCGCCACCGGGCTCCAGTCCGCGATGCTGCCGCGCCGCATCCTCGACATCGAGGGGGGCGAGATCGCCGTCCGCTACCACGCGGCGTGGAGCGGGCGCCAGGTCGGCGGTGACTGGTACGACGTGATCGCCCTGCCGAACGACCGCGTCGGGATCATGGTGGGCGACGTCCAGGGCCACGACACGCACGCGGCGGCGATCATGGGACAGCTCCGGATCGCGCTGCGCGCCTACGCCTCCGAGGGCCATCCGCCCTCGACGGTACTGGCCCGTGCCTCCCGGTTCCTGACCGAACTCGACACGGACCGGTTCGCCACCTGCACCTACGCCCAGGTCGACCTGGCAACCGGGACCGTGCGGGTCGTACGGGCCGGCCATTTCGGGCCACTGATCCGGCACATGGACGGCAGGGTCGGCAGCCCACGGGTGCGTGGCGGCATGCCCCTGGGCATCTCCACCGACTTCGGTGACGAGGAGTATCCGGAGACCCGGCTCGACCTGGTTCCGGGCGAGACGCTGGTCCTGTACACCGATGGTCTGGTGGAGGAGCCGGGCGCCGACATCGACGCGGGGGTGCGCACCCTCATCACCGAGGTCAGCGCGGGACCGGCGGGCGCCGAGGCACTGGCCGACCATCTGTCCGACCGGCTGTGGGAGCGCTGGGGCTCCGGGGACGACGTCGCGCTGCTGGTGCTGCGCCGCAGCCCGGATCCGGGTTCGCCCCGGGCGCCGCGGCTGCACCAGTACATCCATCAGGCGGACCCGGAAGGGCTGTCCGAGGCACGGACCATCGTGCGCCAGGCCCTGACCGACTGGGACATGGCCGAACTCGCCGACGACGCCGAGCTGGTGACCGGAGAGCTGCTGGTGAACGTGCTGCTCCACACGGAGGGCGGCGCCGTGCTCACCCTGGAGGTGCTGCCGGAACCGGTGCGCCGGGTGCGGCTGTCCGTGCAGGACCGCTCCAGCGCCTGGCCCCGACGCCGGTCACCGGGCGAGACCGCGACCTCGGGCCGGGGGCTGCTGCTGCTGGACGCCGTCGCCACGCGGTGGGGCATCGAGCCCCGGGGAGAGGGCAAGGCCGTCTGGTGCGAGATCGGACCGGCGACTCCGCCCACCACGCCCCCCGCGCACCGGCGCACCGAGCAGCGGTCCGGGGCCGCCCCCGACAGCGCTCCGCGAAGCGGGGACGCACAACAGTGAGGGGCGCACCACCACGCCGTGCGTGATGGTGCGCCCCTCCGCCCCGCTTCCCCGGGCGCGGTGCGCGCCCGGGGGACGGAACTACGTCAGTGCTGCGCGGTACGGCGCTTGCGCACCGACCACATGATGCCGCCACCGGCCAGCAGGACGGCAACGGCCGCGCCACCGATGATCGGCGTGGCGGACGAGGAACCGGTCTCGGCCAGATCCGGCGAGCTGGGGCTCGGCGTGGCTGCGGCGGGCGCAGACGGCGAAGCGGACTCGCTCGGCGTGTCGGACGGGCTGGGAGACGCGGTGGTCGGCGTCTCGGACGGCTTCGTCTCGGTCGGAGTCGGCGTGGGCGTCGCCGGCGGCGTGGTCTTGTCGCAGACCAGCGCCTGCTTGGTGTCGTCCTTCGAGTAGCGCTCGCCGTCACCGGCCTTGACGACCAGGCGCACCGTGAGGGGCTGGTCGTGCTCCGGCAGCGCGATCGTCTTGTCGAACTCCTTGCCGAACGTCTCCGTCGGCAGCAGGTCCTTGCCGTCGACGGTGACGGTCACCTCGTTGGTGACACCGGCGTTGTACTGGGTGAGGTGCAGGCTCACTTCGTCACAGGTCACGTCCCAGGTGGGGGTGTGAGCTGCGGCCGGACCGGCGGTGAGGACCGCGCCGGACAGGCCGACCACCGCGGCAGCGGCGAGAGTTCCCGCAGCGCGCCACGATCTCCTGGGTATGGTCATGGATTTTTCCTCCGCAGATGTTTCGCGCCCGAATGGGCGGTGCAGCGCACAGTACTGCCCGCATCCCCGATGTGTGCACCCACCCCACAACCGATTCTGTGTCACAACAACCCCCACATCATCGCTGCTTGGGGCATGCCGGACATCGGGCTGCGCGGGGCGGCCGCCGGACGGTGGCGCGAAGTGAGCGCCCCGCGCCGTCAGAGGCGGCGATGCATGACGTGGATGCCCACGAAGCCCTTGACCGGGTGGTTGAAGCCCTCGGGCAGGGTGCCCAGGATCTCGAAGCCGAGCGAGCGGTACAGCTTGACCGCCGCGATGTTGCTCTCCACCACCGCGTTGAACTGCATGGCCCGGTACCCGGCCGTGCGCGCCCAGTCGATGGTGTACTCGCACAGGGCCCGTCCGACGCCCTGCCCGGAGTGCTGGGGGTCGACCATGTAGCTGGCGCTGGCGATGTGGGATCCGTTGCCCATGTGGTTCTTGTTCATCTTCGCCGTGCCGAGGACGGTCCCGTCGTCGGCGACCGCGACCACGGTCCGGTTCGGCGGCTTCAGGAGCCACCAGTCGGCCGCGTCGTCCTCCTGGAGGTCGAGGGGGTAGGTGAAGGTCTCGCCGGCGGCGACGATTTCGTGGAAGAACGGCCAGATGGCGGGCCAGTCCTCGGGGGTGGCTTCCCTGATCAACATGGCGCACAGAATGCCTGGCCGGCCCGTGGATCACCAACCTTTATCCGGGCCGCCCCGCCGCGGTCGCGTCCTGCGGACCGCCGCGCGGTGCCGTGGACGGCGCAGCCCCAGCCCCCTGGCCGCACCCAGCCGAAGCCGGGCCAGCAGGCCCGCCGAGGCCCCGGGAGAGGTGCGGTGGGCGGGCGCGGGTGGCGCGACGGGACTTTGGGACTCCTCGGCCGGGGAGGTCTTTCCGGGCCCGGACGGCGGCTGGGCTCCCGGGGGCCCGGAGAGCCGTGCCGAGGCAGCCGGCACGGCAGGTGCGCCCACCGGCTCAGGCCACCGCGTCTCGCCCGGTCGTGGTGCCGGGCGGAGCTCGCGGGCGGCGTCCAGCTCCGCGATCAGGCTGATCCGGCGCCAGAGGATCTCGTCCGGCTCGTCGGCGTGCATCAGCCGGGCCATCGCCTCGCGCCCGGCGACCGATCCCCTCCGGCCGGACTCGGCCTCCCGCCCGACCCTGGCGAAGTGGGCCCGTTCGTAGGGGTCGTCCACCACCTCGGCCAACTGGACCGGGTCCAGGCTCTGCGCCACGACCGCCACACGCAGCCAGGGGTCCTCGGTGAGCGCCAGCAGGCGTTCGATGCGGCGCGAGCGCCAGTTGCGCGGCCGCCAGTCGCCCCCGCTCTCCAGCCGGTCGCGCATCCAGGGCGGGCTGTTGCCCACCAGCAGCTCCGGCGACCGGACCGCCAGCGCCTCGACCTCCCGCGCCAGGTAGACCCACACCACCGCCCGGTAGCGGTTCAGGTAGAAGGCAACCGGTGTCAGGCATCCGGCACGCGCCAGCCGGGTGAAACGGACCGGGCTGATCCCCAGCAGCCGGGCACCTTCGGCCGTCCCCACCGTTCGCACCAGTGCGCGGAGCTCGTCGGGGAAGCCGTCCCGGGCCCGCAGGCGGTCCATCTCCTCCCGGTGGACCCTGGGCCGCCCGTCCGGTCCGCTCCGCACCCTGACCGCCCCCAGGTGCACCGCCAGATCGAACTCCCTCCGCTTGAGCCCGAGTTCCGTCGCGGCGCGGCTCGGGGCGACGGCGGGCGCGACATCGTCACGCACAGTGGCGGACCCGGTCACCTCTTCCGCGCGCGATTCGACCCCAAATGCCGTTCCTGCAGGTACTTTCATCGTCGCCATGTCGTAACTCCCCCACGAAGTGCGAATACTCTCTGTGATCAGAGTAGTGGGGGAAAGTCAACCGCCGCCGGGCCTGTGGATAACTCCACGGGCCCGGCGGCGGCGGTCGCTCCCGGTCTGGTCAGAGCCGGTTGACTCCCCCGCTCCCGTCCTGCCGCGAATCCACACCGAGATGCTGTCCCACCCGGTTGACCAGAAGCGTCATCTCGTACGCCACCTGGCCGACGTCCGACTCCGCCTCACTCAGCACGCACAGGCAGCTGCCCTCCCCCGCCGCCGTCACGAAGAGCAGTGCCTCGTCGAACTCCACCATGGTCTGCCGCGCCTTTCCGGCACGGAAGTGCCGGCCCGACCCGCGGGCCAGGCTGTGCAGCCCCGACGAGACGGCCGCCAGGTGTTCGGCGTCCTCACGGGCCAGCCCGGCGCTCGCGCCGGTCACCAGGCCGTCGTTCGACAGCACCAGGGCGTGCCGTATGTGCTCCACCCGGCTGGTGAGATCGTCAAGGAGCCAGTCGAGTCCCCTGTCCAGCGCCATTCTGTTTCCTCCCCGTTCACGCGTTCCCCGTTCCTCACTCGTGTGCAAGCCTTGCGCACGGGTCACGTACGGGCAAGCACCCCTCTCCCCCAGCGGCCGGGGAGCGGTCGCCGGTGCTCAGCCGTAGGAGAGGTTCTCGCAGGGGTCGTCGTCGGCCGAGCGGGCTCCTTCGGCGATGCCGGCCGGTACACCTGCCGCCGGTGTGGCGGAGGCGGTGTCCGGTGCGGCCGACGGCTCGTCGGCGTAGTCCTGACCGACGGTGACCTGGATTCCCGTTCCCGCGCCGGTGGACTCGGTGATGCGTGCGCCCGGGAAGAGCTCCGCGGTCGTACGGGCCTCCTCACGCAGGCCAGGGCCGTACGCGACGACCGTTCCGGAGCGGCTCTGGTCCTGCGCGGTGGCCGTGCCGGTGACGGTGAAGTCGTGTGCGCGCAGGAGCTCGGCGGCCCTGGCCGCGAGTCCGGTCACGGTGGTGCCGTTGTAGACGGCGACCTCGATGCCCGTACCCGAGACGGGGGACTTGGAAGCCTTGGGTGCCCCAGCGTCCTTCGCCTCGGCGTCGAGGGGCCGGTCGGCCTTCAGTGCCGCCCACAGCGCGTCGGCGTCGGGTTCCACGACGGCGACGCGTTCGCCCTCGTAGCGCCAGGGGACGGTCACGAACTTGGTGTTGTGCAGATCGATGTTCTTCATCGACAGCCCGAAGGAGAGCAGCTTGTCGGCCGATCCGAGTCCCGGGTCCACCGTCATCGCGTCGGTCGCGGCATTGGCCAGCGGCAGCAGGGTGGTGGGGTTCATGCCGCGGGACTTGATCTTCTTCACCAGGGCGGCGACGAAGGCCTGCTGCCTCTTGATCCGCCCCATGTCGGAGCCGTCGCCGATGCCGTGGCGCAGCCGTACGTAGTCGAGCGCGCGTTGTCCCGAGACGTTGTGCGGGCCCTTGGCGAGGACGAGGGAGCCCCGGGTCGTGCGCTTCGGGTTCAGATCGCGCTGGTACACGTCCTGCGGGACACAGACCGGGACTCCGCCGACGGCCGAGGTCAGGGCGGAGAAGCCGGCGAAGTCGATGACGACCGTGTGGTCGACGCGCAGCCCGGTCAGATGCTCGACGGTGTTCTGGGTACAGGCCGGGTTGCCCTCGGTCGTCTCCCCCACCGAGAACGCCCCGTTGAACTGGCTGTGGTGCCGTGGTGCGGTCCAACTGCCGTCGGGCTTCCGGCAGGCGGGGATGTCGACCATCGCGTCCCGGGGCACCGAAACGGCGACGGCGTGTTTACGGTCGGCGTAGACGTGAAGAAGCAGCACGGTGTCCGAGCGGCCGACCGCCCCCGTTCCGCCACCGAGCCCCTTGTTGTTCCCCGAGCGCGTGTCCGAGCCGATGACGAGGACGTTCTGCCCGCCGGACGAGCCCGGCGGCCGGTCACCGGAGACGCCGTCGGAGCTGAACGTGTCAATGCTGCCGGTCAGTTTCAGGTAGCCCCAGCCGACCCCGGCGACCAGCAGGACGAGGAAGGACAGTGCGGACACCGCCGTCCGCCGCAGGCGGCTTCCCCTCCCACCCGTCCCTGTCCCTCTGTTCCTGCGTGCCATGGGCCACCCCGTTCGTACGGCTGCCGTGCGGGCGCGGCCTCCCGGCCGCCCCCGAACGGTCGTGCGGTTCTCTGGTCGTGACGTGCGGTGGTTCGCTGCGCCACCGCACTTCACCATCGTCGATCCGATCCCCTGTCCCCACAGGACCACGGGAAACATTGACCGGAAGAGACCGGCTCAGGACGAAGGACGGGTGTCTTCCCCGAGTGTTGGCCGGGCAATCCGGCCGGAGACCGCTCACGCCCTGGGCAAATCCTCGCGATTCCGGAAGAGTGAGGCACAGCCGCCGTTCGTTCCGGGCGACGGCCGGACCATCGCCCGCCGGGAACGCGCGAGCACCGGTCGGTGAACCACTGGATCATTGGAGGAAGTTCATGGGTGTGACCCTGGCCAAGGGCGGCAACGTCTCCTTGTCGAAGGAGGCGCCCGGCCTGACCGCGGTGACGGTCGGCCTGGGCTGGGACGTGCGGACGACGACGGGTGCCGACCACGACCTCGACGCCAGTGCGCTGCTGTGCGGGGAGCACGGCAAGGTCGTCTCCGATCTGCATTTCGTCTTCTACAACAACCTCAACAGCCCGGACGGCTCCGTCCAGCACACCGGGGACAACCTGACGGGTGAGGGCGAGGGCGACGACGAGTCCATCAATGTGAATCTGTCGGCGGTCCCCGTCGAGGTCGCGAAGATAGTCTTCCCGGTCTCCATCCATGACGCGCAGAGCCGGGGGCAGAGTTTCGGCCAGGTGCGCAACGCGTTCATCCGTGTCGTGAACCAGGCCAACGGTGTGGAGCTCGCCCGGTACGATCTCAGCGAGGACGCGTCGACGGAGACCGCGATGGTGTTCGGAGAGCTGTACCGGCACGGTGGCGAGTGGAAGTTCCGCGCGGTCGGCCAGGGGTACGCCTCCGGCCTGGCGGGTATCGCGAAGGACTACGGCGTCAACGTCTGAGAACGACCGGCCCGGCCCCGTCTCCGCGGTGGCCGGGCCGACTCCGTTTCCACGGCCGTCAGGCGGAGGCCGACGGCTCCGTTTCCCGTGAGGTGCGGCTGATGGCGCTCGGCCACCAGGCCCTGGGCCCGATGTCCACGACCAGCGCCGGGGCCAGCAGCGACCGCACCACCAGCGTGTCCAGCAGGACGCCGAAGGCCACGATGAACGCGATCTGCGCGAGGAACGCGAGCGGAATGACGATCAGCGCGGCAAAGGTGGCGGCCAGCACCACGCCCGCCGATGTGATGACCCCGCCGGTGCTGACCAGGCCCCTCAGCATGCCCTGGCGCGCCCCGTGTTCCAGTGCCTCCTCGCGGACCCGCGACATCAGGAAGATGTTGTAGTCGACGCCCAGGGCCACCAGGAAGACGAATCCGTACAGGGGCACCGAGGCATCCGTGCCGCTGAAACCGAAGGCGTGCTCGAAGACCAGCTCCGAGACCCCGAGGGTCGCGAGGAAGTTGAGGCCGACGGTGGCCACCAGCAGCACCGGCACCAGGACGGACCTCAGCAGGCCCATGAGGATCAGCAGGATGATGACGAGCACCACCGGGACGATGATCGACCGGTCGCGCTCGGCGGTGCGCTGGGTGTCGTACTGCTGCGCCGTGTAGCCGCCGACGAGTGCGTCCGCGCCGGGCACGGCGTGGACCGCGGTACGCAGGCGCTTGACGGTCTCGGTGGCCGCGTCGCTGTCCGCCGCGTCCTTCAGGGTGACGTCGACGCGCACCCGGCCGTCCACGACGAGCGGCTTCCCCCCGCCGGGCCGGCCGGACGCCGTGACGGGCGCGGCCGACGCCACACCGGGGGTCGCCTCGGCGGCGGCGGTCACCTCGTCGGCCCGGCCGGCCGAGGCGACGACGACGGCCGGGTTGCCCGAGCCGCCCGGGAAGTGCTTGCCGAGCGTGGCCTGCGCGGAGACGGACGGGGCGTCGTTCACGAAGATCTCGTCCAGCGGGACGCCCTGCGACTTCAGGGTGGGCGCGAACGCGGCGCAGGCCACCAGGACCACCGTGCAGGACATCCACACCTTGCGCGGGGACCCGTCGACGCGCGCGGCGATCCGGCGCCAGATACCGTGCCCGCCGGTCGCCTCGTCGACGGGGCGCGGCGTGGCCGGCCAGTACGCGGCGCGGCCGCAGAGCACCAGCACGGCGGGCAGGAACGTCATCGTGCTCAGCACCGCGCAGACGATGCCGATGGCACCGACCGGTCCCAGGGCGCGGTTGTTCGTCAAGTCGCTGAGCAGCAGTGCGAGCAGCCCGAGGGCCACCGTGGCGGCGCTCGCGGCGATCGCGCCGAAGGAGCGGCGGAGCGCGGCGAGAGCGGCGGTCGTCCGGTCGCCGTGCCCTGCCAGCTCCTCCCGGAAACGCGCGGTGAGCAGGAGCGCGTAGTCGGTGGCTGCCCCGATCACCAGGATCGACAGGATGCCCTGGACCTGGCCGTCCACGAGGACGACGTCGTGGTCCGCGAGGACGTAGACGATCGCACAGGCGAGGGCGAGCGCGAAGACGGCGCTGATGATGATCAGGAAGGGGAGCAGCACACTGCGGTAGACCAGCAGCAGGATCACGAGCACGGCGGCCAGCGCCACCCCCAGCAGGAGCCCGTCGATTCCGGCGAACGCGTCCTTGAGGTCGGCCTGGGTGGCGGCGGGTCCGGCGATCTCGGCGGTCGTGCCCGTCACCGACCGGGCCGCGTCACGCACCCGGTCGAGCGTGTCCGGCAGTGCGTCGCCCAGGTCGGAGCGCAGCTGCACGACGCCCGACAGGGCCTCGCCGTCCTCGGACGGCAGCGCGGGCGTGGGCGTGCCGACCACGCCGGGCTTTCCGGACAGGGAGGCGAGTGCCTTGGTCGCCGACGTCCGGGCATCACCCGGGAGCCCGTCCGTGCCGCCCGTCCATACGACGATCGCCGGCACGGTCCCGGACCGCTGGAAGGCCTTCTGTTCGTCCGCGACCCGGGTCGACTCGGCGCTGCGCGGCAGGAATGCCGCCCGGTCGTTGGTCGCCACCTCGCCGAGCTTCCCGGCGAAGGGACCGAGGGCCCCTCCGATACCGAGCCAGACGACCAGGAGCGCTACAGGCACCAGCCATCGGACGACGCGGTGCCTCGGTGGGGGCTTCATTGCTTCCTCAGGGGTCGACACATGACACACATGGCCCGAATTCTCTCGGTCATTCATTATCTCAATGATTGAGAGATATTACTGTAGGGGCATGCGCACCGCAGACGAAGGCCCGGACAGAGGCACGGACGGCGGGCCCACGGGCCTCCAGTCGTTCGCCGTGCTGCTGCGCCGTATGAACAGCGAGTTCAACCGCATCACGCACGAGTTCGCACAGAGCCAGGGGCTGCATCCGACGGATGTGCAGGCCCTCGTCGCCATCCTCGACGCGGACCGGAGCGGGGAGGGGCGCGCCATGACGCCGGGGCGGCTGCGCGAGCAGCTGGATCTCACCTCGGGGGCGGTGACCGCGTGTCTGGACCGGCTGGAACGCGCGGGGCACATCCGCCGGGTGCGGGACGGGGGCGACCGGCGGGTGGTGCATCTTCACTACGCGGCGGCGGCGAAACACGTGGCGCGGGACTTCTTCAAGCCGCTGGCGGCGGGCACGGAGGCGGCACGCCGGCAGTTCGACGAGGACGAACTCCTCGTCGTGATCCGGTTCCTGCGGGCGATGAACGAGGAGCTGGGGCAGCTGCGCCGCGCGGAGCCCCGGCCGTAGCGCGGGGCTCCGCGCGGCTACCGCTCACTCCGCCGGGGTCTCCGAGCCGGCGAGATCGCGGACCGGGCAGCCTCGGACGCCGGGGGTGGGGTACGTGCCGAGCGCGGCCACCTCGTAGCCGCCCGGGTACCCCTTGATCTCCGGGTTCTGCCGTGCGTAGTGCGGCGTGGTGCGCGGCGGCAGGAGGCGTACGGCGCGGGCGCGCAGCCGCAGCGCGCCCCGGGTGATGTTCCGGGCCACCGGCGCCGGGCGCTCGTAACGGAAGGCGCGCAGCAGCGAGTCGTCCAGGAGTGAGAGGCTCGCGCCGCGCACGAGCGGTGCGAGGGCCCGGGGGTACCAGGAGGCCATCAGTTCCAGCGTGGCGTCCGAGACCGCACGCGCGCCCGCGTCCCAGCCGAAGTGCGTGTCCTCGTAGGTGTCGAGGGTGCGCTCGAAGTCCTCGTACGTCTGCGGCAGGTCCTTGATGCCCATGCGCGCGCCGAGCGTCCTGTAGTACGCGGCGAACGCCCGCAGTTCGTGGTCGCAGAGCCGTCGCCAGCCGTAGGCGTCGAGCCACCGCTTCGGGGTGACGACGAAGGTGCACAGGACGTAGCGCATGTCGTCGTTGCTGATGTCGTAGGCGGCGTGCATCCGGTTGATCCGGCGCAGGGCCGTGCGCCCCGGATCGCTGTCGAAGCCGTGCTCGACGACGGTGTCCAGGAGCAGCGCGGTGTCGTCGTACCGCTTCTGCGAACGGTCCGTCAGCTCGGCTGTCTCGGCAAGCAGTCTGCCGATGCTCGGTACGGCATAGGTGCGGTACAGGGCGAGTTCGAGGGCGCGGGTGATGTCCCACGGGAACTCGTACGTCACGGTGATCCGGTAGATTTCCAGGAAGTCCCGCTCCGGATCGAGGCGTTGGATCTCCTTCAGCCGGTCGTATCGCTTCACCGCACTGTCTCCCTTGTCCAGGTCGAGTGTCCCAGCGTACGTCCGGGGGCAGGACGGTGAGTACACGCGACGCACGCGCGTCGACGTGTTGACGGAAGGCGGTTCCCCCATGACCGAGATATTCGGCGCCCTGCGCAGAGCCGTGGCCCCGGGCCGTAGGAACGGTCGTACGGAGGTGCCACCGGTCGCCGTGCGCCGGCAGCACAACCTCTTCGAAGCGGCTGCCGTCTTCGTCGCGGCGTCGGCCGAGGACGACGAGGAACGGATGGACGAGGCGAGCGGGTGGGTGTCGCCCGAGCAGCTGTCCTTCGGTGTCGGTGAGCTGGCCTGCCGGGCGGTGATCGCACTGGCCAGGGAGCGGGGAGAGTCCCCGCAGACGGTGGCGCGGGAGCTGCTCGGGCTGTCCGACGGCTGAGGGACGCGCGCGGGAACCGTCCCGGGCGGGCAGTCCTGCCTTGTCAGGGCCTCGACGACGGGGTTACCCACTGGTTAGGGTGCGCCGACGGAATCCATGACGGACGAGGAGGGTGCAGTGGCCGGGACGGACGACACAGTCGCCGACGACGACGCACTGTATGTGCTGACCGCGGTCCTGCTGACCCCCGCGCAGTTCCCCAGCGTGCTCGGTGACGACTATCCGGCGGCGTGCGCGGCACTGCGGCTGGAGCCGTACGCGGAGGGGTACGGGCTGGTCCTGGGCCAGGACGGCGACGGCTCCCGCTGGACCGTCGTCGTCGATGACGTGTCCCTGGTCGCGGTGGCCATCGCGTCCTGGGACTGCGGCATGGAGTACGACCTGTCGCCGGACGACCGCTCGGTGGTCTGCGCGCTGCCCGGCTGGCCCCTCGCCGTCGCCGTCGCCGCTCCGGGGGTGCCCGCGCCGCACGACCCCGTGCACGATCCGGAGACGGACGGCGCGGAGGCGGTGGTTCCGCTGTCGCCGCCGGACACCGAGGCGTGGGGGCCGGCCCAGCGCCGTCTGGGAGCGGACGCCATCGCCTCGCAGTGGGCCGACTGGCGCGGCCAGATGGACGACGAGCAGGATTCCGCACCGGCGAGCGGGCCGGCCGGGACGGCCGCGGCGACGGAGACCGGGGGCGACGCGGAGGGCGACGGCAACGGGGCATCCGGCGCCGCGGGCGCGGAAGCCGGCGACGAGAGCGCGCCGGCCGCCGTGAACGATGACGACGGCGAGGGCTCCGACTCAGCCGCCACCGACGCGGCCGACGCCGATCGCACCCCCGACGGCGCTCCGCGGGAACCGGCAGCCGACGGATCTTCCGGTGGGCACCCCGGCATCCGGCGGGCTCTGGCCGAAGCCCGCGGCTACCTGGACGATCCGCCGCCGCCCGGCCGTGTCCGGTCCTCCTTCGCGCCCGGGGACGCCCGGATGATCCGGGCCGACGGGCCCGGCTGGTCGCTGGTGGCCAGGACCGACGACATCGCCTTCCTGCTCCTGGACGAGGCTCCGGGCGAGATCCTGCCGGTCGGGCGCGGACCGAAACTGCCGGGGCTCCTCATGTCGCTGGAGGCGATGGCCGTACGGCCGTCCTGACCGCCGGCGGCTTCAGACGCGTTCGAGCGGACGGTGGGGTCCGGCGGGGAGTTCGGCCCTGACCGGGTCGCCGGGGCCCACCGTGCCGCCCACGACGACGACACTCATGATTCCGGCCTTGCGCACGATGTTGCCCGCCTCGTCCCGGCCGACGACCTGCTTGAGAAGACCGCCCTGGAAGGTGTCGATCTGCAGGCACGGGTTGCGCAGCCCGGTGACCTCGACGACCGCCTCGGCACCGAGATGCAGCCGGGTGCCGACGGGCAGGGCGGGCAGATCGATGCCACGCGTCGTGATGTTCTCCCCGAGCTCGCCGGGCGCCACCTCGAAGCCCGCCGCGCGGACCTCGTCGAACAGCTCCTCGTGGATCAGGTGGACCTGGCGCAGATTCGGCTGCGTGGGGTCCTGGGCCACCCTGGAGCGGTGCTTGACCGTCACACCGGCGTGCACGTCGCCCTCCACGCCGAGGCCGGCCAGCAGCGTCACGCTGTCCCGGTTCGGCTTGGTGAAGGTGTAGGTCTCGTTCCTGCTGACGGCGGACACGGTGCCACCCACGGCGGGACTCCCCTCTCAGCGGCCGGCCCTCAGCGGCCGATCTCCTTGCGCGTGATCCTACGGAGCCGCCGGCGCTGGGCCGGGTCCAGGGCGAGATACGCGAGCGTGGGTACTCCGACGAGCACCAGCAGGGACAGCCAGAACCCGATGAACGGCATCAGGACGACTGCGACGACGACTCCCCCGATGGCTACCTTCGCGCTGTTCGACATCGCCATGCCTCCTTCGCGGCCCGTGGCCGCCTCTGATGGAGAGAACGTCTGCGCGTCCTCATCGGTTCCTGGTTCCCGCTTCCTCGTGTGCGGCGCGGCCGGTCACCGCAGCGGCGCACCGACCTCGTGCATATGGGCGAGCGCCTGTCGGTAGGACTCGACGAGTCCGGTCTCCGCGTACGGCATGCCCAGCGCTTCGCAGTGGGCCCTGACCAGAGGCTGGGCCAGGCGCAGATGCGGGCGGGGCATGCTCGGGAAGAGGTGGTGTTCGATCTGGTAGTTGAGGCCGCCGAGGAACCAGTCGGTGAGGGCCGCACCTCGTACGTTGCGCGAGGTGAGGACCTGGCGCCGCAGGTGGTCCCAGCGGTCCCCGTCGGGGTCGGGCATCTCCATGCCCTTGTGGTTCGGTGCGAAGGCCATGCCGAGGTGGAGGCCGAAGAGGGCGTGGTGCACCAGGGCGAAGACGACCGCCTTGCCCGGGGACATGACGGTGAACAGCAGGGCGGCGTAGAGGCCGAGGTGAGCGGTGAGCAGGAAGGCGGAGAGGGCGCGCTCACGTGCGGGCTGCTGCTTGAGGTACTGGAATCCGGAGATCTTGAGGGCGATGCCTTCGAGGAGCAGCATCGGGAAGAACAGCCGGGCCTGGTTGCGGGTGAGCCAGCGTGCGAAGCCCTCGCGCTGCGCGGCCTGCTTCTGGGTCCAGACGAGGGCGCCCACGCCGACGTCGGGGTCCTTGTCGACATGGTTCGGGTTGGCGTGGTGGCGTACGTGCTTGTCGTTCCACCAGGCCTCGTTCATGCCGAGCAGCAGGTTGGCGTGGACCAGGCCGATGGCGCGGCTCGCCCGGCGGTTGCCGGATATCTGGGCGTGCCCGGCGTCGTGGCCGACGAACGCGGTGCGGGCCCAGACGAGGGCCAGGGGCAGGGCGAGCGCCAGGACCCACCAGGTGTTGCCCAGGAGGACGATGCCGGTGACCACGGCCGCCAGGGCGAGCAGGTTGACGGTGATGCCCGCGGCGTACCAGCCGGTGCGCCGTTCGAGGAGTCCTCGCGCCTTGACCGCGCGCAGCAGGGGCGTGAAGTCGCTTCCTGGTTTTCCGGCTCCGTCGCGCGTTCGTTCCGCGACGGCAAGGGTGGCCTGGGGCATGGTGTCTCCGGTCTCGAATCCGCTCCGACCTCAGGAAACGTACGGGGGGAAGGGGCTGGGGAACCATGGCGCCACCACCCGGGGTGGGGTGGTGCCAGCCCCCTGCCGGCCCGGGGGTCCACCCGTACCACCACGGCTTGCCGAGTGGCGCAGGTCACAGATGAGGGAGGCCCTTCGCTGTGCGAGTTGGGGTACCCTCGGCGACCTCGGCCGACTAGTCAAATTTGAGGACTCTGACATCGCTGTGCACAGTCTCTCCCCCGCTTCGCTCTCCGAGATCTCCGCACTCGCCGGCTGTTCCGCGGTCTTCCTGCCCTCGGACCCCTCCCGCACCGGCCGCCTCGCCTTCTGGCACCCCGATGGCAGCAGCCCGCCCGACGGTCCCGGCGAAACGGCCGGACTGACGGTGGCCGGTGCCGATGCCCTGCCGTACGAAGTTCCGGCGCGGCTGCTGCCGGTGGGTGAGGCGCTGCCCGTGCTGACGCGTGCGCGGGCATCGGCCCACGCCTCCGAAGCCGTCGCGTTCTGGGGCGCGGCAGGGTTGCTGGCCCTGCAGTTCGCCGCCCGGGGTCTGCTCCTGCCGGGTCTGAGCGCGACGGACCACGACACCTGGCGGGCCGGGCCACTGACCGCGGACGACCGCGCGCGCATCCGCGACCTGGCCGCCTCCATGCCGCCCACGGCCCACGCCGTGCCCCTGGACGCGGCGGCCCGCCCCCTGCTCCTGCCCGAACCCGAGCGGCTGGTACGGGCGTTCCTCGACGCGGTCGCCGACTGCCTGCCCCGGAGCCCCGCCGCGCCGCTCGCCGCGGGCTCCGACGCGTTCACCGCACCCGAGCCGCAGCGGCTGCCCGGCCACCGTGCCTGGGCCGCCGATGTCGCGGCCGGCCATGACGCGGGCGTACGCCTGTCGCTGCGCGTCGAGGTGCGGGGACTCGACCGGGACGACGAAGCGGAGGCCCGGCCGTCGTTCCGTGTGGTTCCGCAGATCCACAGCGTCAGCGATCCAGCCGTGGTCGCCGACGCCGCCGAGATCTGGGCGGGCGGCGGTCCGGCAGCGGCGGCCTTCGGCCCGCGTGCCCGGATGGACGCCCTGCTGATGCTGCGCCGGGCGGCCCGCGCCTGGCCGCCGCTGACCCCGCTGCTGTCGGCGGCCGTGCCCGACGCGGTGGAGCCGGCCGACGAGGAGATCACCGAACTGCTGGGCGGCGCCGCGCGGGCACTCTCCGCGACGGGCGTCCAGGTCCACTGGCCCAGGGAGCTGACCGCCCGCAAGCTCACGGCGCGCGCGGTGATCGGACCGGACGGCAAGGAGGAGGACGGCGGTGCGCCCCGGAGCCTTGCGCGGACCGCGTCGGACACCGCGCCGCTGCTCTCGTCCGACGCCCTGCTGACCTTCAACTGGTGGTTCGCGCTCGGGGACCAGCAGCTCAGCCGTGAGGAGCTGGACCGGCTGGCCGAGGCGGGCAGGCCGCTCGTACGACTGCGCGACCAGTGGGTGCTCATCGATCCCGACGAGGCGCGGCGCGCCCGGGAGACCCAGGACCGCAAGGTCGCCCCGATCGACGCGCTGGGCGCGGCCCTGACGGGATCCGCCGAGGTCGACGGCCGACGGGTCGAGGTCCGGGCGACCGGCTGGCTGGAACAGCTGCGCGCGCGGGTCGCCGACCCCGCCGCCCGGCGCGACGACGAGCCGGCGGTCGGTCAGCCGGCCGCGCTGACGGCGACCCTGCGGGACTATCAGCTCCGCGGTCTGGACTGGCTGCACACCATGACCTCGCTCGGACTGGGCGGCTGCCTCGCCGACGACATGGGGCTCGGCAAGACGATCACCCTGATCGCCCTGCACCTGCACCGCCAGACCCTCGAAGGCGGCGCCGGGCCCACCCTCGTGGTCTGCCCGACCTCGTTGATGGGCAACTGGCAGCGCGAGATCGAGAAGTTCGCCCCCGGCACCCCGGTACGCCGCTTCCACGGCGCGTCCCGCAGCCTGGAGGACCTCGCGGAGAACGGCTTCGTCCTCACCACGTACGGCACGATGCGGCTGGACGCGCCGAGGCTCGCCGCGGCGCGCTGGGGCATGGTCGTCGCGGACGAGGCACAGCACGTGAAGAACCCGTACTCGGCGACGGCCCGCGCGCTGCGCACCATCGGCGCCGGGGCGCGGGTGGCCCTGACCGGCACCCCGGTCGAGAACAACCTGTCCGAGCTGTGGGCGATCCTCGACTGGACCACGCCCGGACTGCTGGGGCGGCTCGGCACGTTCCGCACCCGGTACGCGCGTGCGGTGGAGGGCGGCGACCCGGCGGCGGCCGAACGGCTCGGCGCGCTGGTGCGTCCGTTCCTGCTGCGCCGGCGCAAGTCCGACCCCGGCATCGCCCCGGAGCTGCCGCCGAAGACGGAGACGGACCGGGCGGTGTCGCTGACGCCGGAGCAGGCGGGGCTGTACGAGGCGGTGGTGCGGGAGACGCTGGCGGCGATCGCGGAGTCCGACGGCATGGCCAGGCGCGGCCTCGTGGTGAAGCTGCTGACCTCGCTCAAGCAGATCTGCAACCACCCCGCGCAGTACCTCAAGGAGGAGCAGCCGCGCATCACAGGCCGTTCCGGGAAGCTGGAACTGCTCGACGAACTGCTCGACACCATGGTGGCCGAAGGCGCCGGGGTCCTGGTGTTCACGCAGTACGTCGCGATGGCCCGGCTGCTGGAGAGGCATCTGGCGGTGCGCGGCATCGGGACGCAGTTCCTGCACGGCGGCACACCGGTCGCCGCGCGGGAGGCGATGGTGAACCGGTTCCAGGCGGGTGAGGCGCCCGTGTTCCTGCTGTCGCTGAAGGCCGCGGGCACGGGGCTGAACCTGACCCGGGCGGGCCATGTGGTGCACTTCGACCGCTGGTGGAACCCGGCGGTCGAGGCGCAGGCCACCGACCGCGCGTACCGGATCGGGCAGACGCAGCCGGTGCAGGTCCACCGGCTGATCGCCGAGGGGACGATCGAGGACCGGATCGCGGACATGCTCGCGCGCAAGCAAGGGCTGGCGGACGCCGTGCTGGGGTCCGGCGAGAGCGCGCTGACCGAGCTGAGCGACGCGGAACTGGCCGATCTGGTGGAGCTTCGAGGGGGGACGCGATGAGGGACGGATACGAGGCCGACGATTTCGGCGACGGCGGCGAGGAGCGGGAGAACGCGGCATCCGCGCAGGAGCGGACCTTTGCCGCCCTTCCCCCGGCGCCGGGCCGTGGTTTCGCCACTTCGTGGTGGGGCAGGGCGTGGCTGAAGGCGCTGGAGGACACCGCTCTGGACCTCCAGCAGCTGAAGGAGGGGCGCAGGCTCGCCCGCGAGGGCCGCGTCGGCGCCGTTTCGGTGCGGCCCGGCCGGATCACGGCGGTGGTGAGCGGCCGGGACGGGAGTACGTACCGCAGCGATGTGCTGCTCCAGGAGCTGGACGGGCCGGAGTGGGACCGCTTCCTGGGCATGGCGGCCGAGCGGGCGGGGCACATCGCGGCGCTGCTCGACCGCGAGATGCCACCGCATCTGGTCGAGGACGCCGCGGCGGCCGGGATGGATCTGCTCCCGGGCATCGGCGATCTCGAACCGGAGTGCACGTGCGAGGCATGGGACCACTGCCCGCACACCGCCGCCCTGTGCTACCAGGTCGCACGCCTGCTCGACCAGGACCCGTTCGTGCTGCTGCTGATGCGGGGGCGCGGTGAGCGGAGGCTGCTGGACGAACTGCAGGAGCGGTTCGCGGCACCGGCCGGGGAGCGGGACGACGCGGACGGTGCCGATGAGCGGGCGGTGGTCCCGGAGGCGACCGGCGTACCGGCGGCGCAGGCGTACGCCACGGGCGGCATCCTGCCCGCGCTGCCCGCGCCTCCGGAGCTTCCCGGGGCACCGGGCGCGGCCCCTTCGCTCGACACGGAGACCGAGCCCGAGTCGGGCGTGGACCCGACCGCGCTGGAGATGCTGGCGAGGGACGCGGCGGCCCGCGCCCACCGGATGCTGGCCGAGGCGCTGGCACCGGGCCACGGACAGCGGCCGGTGGCCGGGGGGCTGACCGTGCGCCAGGACGCGGTCCGGCTCGCCGCCGACGCCCGTCCCGAACCGTGGATCGTGAACCGGCTGGCGGCCGGCTCCGGGCGTGCGCGCGCCGGGCTCCCCGCCGCCGTCGCGGCCTGGCGGTACGGCGGCGCGACCGCGCTGTCCGTGCTCGACGAGGACCGCCCCCTGGAGGGCGAGGCGCTGGCGCGGGCCAGGACGCGGCTGGCCGAGGCGTGGGAGGAGGACGAGGCGCCCCGGCTGCGGGCCGAGCGCAACCGCTGGACCTCCGCGGACGGCGGCCTCCAGCTGCGGTACGGGCCGGACGGGCGCTGGTACCCGTACCGGAGGGAGGGCGGTCAGTGGTTCCCGGCGGGTCCGGCGGACGACGACCCGGCGGGCGCGTGGGCGGAGGCGGAAGGCGTCTGACGGCGGGATGACGGTGCTCCGACACCCCGTCACATCCCTTTCCATGAACAGGATTTGGGTATCCTGCCGTCTTCCGTGACATGCGGGCCGCCCGTACGGTGGGCCCGCACAGGACTCGGCCGCACTTCGGACAGCGCGTTCCGGCCACCGGACGGGCCGCCCGGCGGCCGTACGCGGCACCGCACCATCCGTATCCCCCTGCCCGCCCCACCCCCCACAGGAGTACGCATGGAACGCAGACGAATCCTCCAGGGCGCCGTGGTCGCCGCGGCCGGAGCACTGCTCCCCGCCCCCGTCCGGGCCACCGCCGCGACGACGGCCGCGACGGACTACCCGGCGGCGCACTGGGTTCCCGCTTCGACGTCCAACTACACGACGTCCTCCCGGCCTTCGGCGTACCCGGTCCAGTTCGTCATCATCCATGTCACCCAGGAGACGTTCTCCGAGACGGTGTCGATCTTCCAGAACCCGGCGAAGCAGGTCTCCGCGCACTACGTGGTGCGCTCGGGCGACGGGTACATCGACCAGTGCGTACGGGAGAAGGACGTCGCCTGGCACGCGGGGAACTGGGACTACAACACCCGCAGCATCGGTATCGAGCACGAGGGGTGGGTGGACCAGCCCTCGTACTTCACCAACGCCATGTACGAGCAGTCGGCACTGCTGACGGCCAACATCTGCAACCGGTACAAGATTCCCAAGGATCGTGCCCACATTCTCGGGCACGTCGAGGTCCCGGGCACCGACCACACCGACCCCGGTCCGAACTGGGACTGGGTCCGCTACATCCGCCTGGTCAATCTGCTCGGCTGAGCGGCGCTCCGGCGGGGGCGGTGGTGGTCACTTCCGCCCCTCCCCCGCGACCGGGCTGCGCACGAAGAGGATGCCCTGTACGTCACCGTCCGGCGCACTGTAGACATGGGGTGCGTCGGCTTCCCACCGCGTCGAGTCCCCGGGGCCGACCGTGCCGAGGCCGCCGGGCAGCCCGACGACGGCGGTGCCCGCCAGCACCATCAGGCTCTCGGTCGTGCCCGGCACATGGGCCTCCGACTCCTGGACCGCGCCGGCGCGAATGGTCACCCGGAACACGTCGGTGACCGCCTCCCCGTCCTCGTACCGCTCCAGCAGGACCGCCGTGACGGCGCTGCCCGAGACGCCCGGCCGGTTCTCGACGGCGGCACCGCCGGGCAGCGGGTCGCTCAGTACGGCGCTGAGGGGGCGGCCGAGGGCGGTGGTGAGGGCGTACAGGGTCTCCAGTGTGGGGTTGCGCCGGCCGCCCTCCAGCTCGGAGAGCGTGCCCTTGCCGACTCCGGAGCGCCTGGCCAGCTCCGACAGCGACACGTCCATGCCGTTCCGCAGCGCCCGCAGCCTGCGCCCGACGTCTTCGTTCAGCCCCATCGCCGCCCGCCCGCTCGCTTTCGTGGTTGACGGGCACCGGCCCGTATCTCTAGTGTTCCACAAACAGAACGTTCCGTATATGGAACACCGCACCGCACTTCCGGAAGTGGCTCACTCATGCCCGCGTTGACCCGTATACGTTCGGCCGCGCCTCCCTCCGCCGTGGCCGCCGGGCTGATCGCCGTCATGGTCGGGGTCACGAGTTCGGCGGCGCTGGTGTTCACCGCCGCGAAGGCCGCGGGGGCCGACGCGCGGGAGATCTCCTCCTGGATGCTCGCGCTCGGCATCGGCCTGGCCTGCACCTGCGCCGGTCTGTCGCTGCGGTACCGGGCGCCGGTGGTGACGGCGTGGTCGACACCGGGCGCGGCCCTTCTGACGACGGGTCTGGCCGGGGTGTCCATGCCGCAGGCCGTCGGTGCGTTCATCTTCTCGGCGGTGCTGATCCTGGTGAGCGGTGTCACGGGGTGGTTCGCCCGGGTCATGAGCCGCATCCCCGTGCCGCTGGCCGCCGCTCTGCTCGCCGGAGTGCTGCTGCGGTTCGGCATGGGCCTGTTCAGCACCATGCACGACAGCTTCGCGGTGGCCTTTCCGATGTTCGTCGTCTATCTGCTGGGCCGTCGTCTGCTGCCGCGTTACGCGGTGCTGCTGGCCCTCGCCGTCGGGGTGGTGGCCACGCTGTTCACCGGTGGCTGGCAGCCGGACCGGGTCCAGCTCTCCCTGGCCACCCCGGTCTTCACGGCGCCCGAGTTCGACTGGAAGGTGCTCGTCAGCGTCGGCGCGCCGCTGTTCGTCGTCACCATGGCCTCGCAGAACCTGCCCGGTGTCGCCGTGCTGCGCGGGTCCGGATACGACGTGCCGGTGTCGCCGCTGATGACCTGGACCGGAGCGGCCAACGCGCTGCTGGCGCCCTTCGGCGCGTTCGGGATCAACCTCGCCGCCATCACGGCCGCGATCTGCACGGGTGACGAGGCGCACCCCGACCGGGACAAGCGCTATCTGGCAGCGATGTGGGCCGGGTTCTTCTATCTCTGCGTGGGGCTGCTCGGGGCGACCGTCGCCTCACTCCTCACGGCGATGCCGCACGAACTCGTCCTGGCGATCGCGGGGATCGGGCTCCTCGCGACGATCGAGTCCTCGCTGGCCTCGGCGCTCGCGGAGAAGGAGTCGCGCGAGGCGGCCGTGGTCACCTTCCTCGCCACCGCCTCGGGTGTGACGCTGCTGGGGATCGGCTCGGCGTTCTGGGGCCTGCTGGCCGGCCTCGTCACCAGCGCGATCGCCTCCGCGGGACGCCCCGGCCGCACCGCCCCGGCGCCGGAGGAACAGCCCCGCGAACTCCCTGTCCGCTGACCGTTTCCGCTCCGCCACGCGTCCCGTGTCCTGTCCGTGGAACACGGTTGCCCCGGGCATCGGTCGCGCGGTGGGATGGTTCCATGCAGAAAGCGGTATCCCCACCCTCAGCCGAATCCCTGGCGCCCCCCTTCGACCACCTGGACCACCGCTACCGCGGCGAACACCCGGTCCGCACGCTCGCCCTCCTCCTCCGCCCGGACCGCGGCCGGCTGGCCCTCGCCGTCGTCCTCTTCACCGTGAAGCACAGCCCCATATGGCTGCTGCCGCTGATCACCGCGACCGTGCTGGACGTGGTGGTCCAGCACGGCCCGGAGTCCGAACTCTGGAAGGCGACCGGGCTCCTCCTGTTCATCCTCGTCCTCAACTACCCCCTGCATCAGTGGTACGTGCGGTGCCTCGGCGGCAGCATCCGCCGCATGGGCATCACCCTGCGCTCGGCCCTGTGCCGCCGGATGCAGCAACTGTCCGTCGGCTACCACGCCCGGGTCAGCTCCAGCGTGCTGCAGGCCAAGGTGGTCCGCGACGTCGAAGCCGTGGAGCAGATGGTGCAGCAGAGCGCCGACATGGGACTCGGCGCCGTCGTGACCCTGGTCGGCGGGCTCGTGGTCATCGGCCTGCGCGTGCCGTCGTTCCTGCCCGTCTTCCTGGTCGTCGTCCCCGCCGCCGGGTTCCTCGTGATGAGGCTGCGCGGCCGGCTCCGCAGCCACAACGAGTCCTTCCGCCGCGAGGTCGAGCAGCTGTCCTCCCGCGTCGGCGAGATGACCACCCTCATCCCCATCACCCGCGCCCACGGCCTGGAGCGGACCGCGCTGGGGCGCGTGGACGGCTCGCTGCGTCAGGTGTTCGCCGCCGGGCTGCGCCTGGACATGCTCAACGGCCGCTTCGGTTCGCTGGCCTGGGTGCTCCTCAACACCCTCGGCGTGCTCTGCCTGACCGGGTCCGCGCTGGTGGCGTACCACGGCTGGATGCCGGTCACCGCCGGTGACGTCGTCATGCTGAGCGCCTTCTTCACCGTGCTGACCGGCTCGGTGACCACCCTTTTCGGGCTCGCCCCCATCCTCACCAAGGGGCTGGAGTCGGTGCGTTCGGCGGGCGAGGTCCTCCAGGCGCCCGACCTGGAGCACAACGCGGGCAAGGCGCAGGTGGAGCGGGTCACCGGCCGCATCGACTTCGAGGACGTGGCCTTCGCGTACGACGACGCCCGGCCCGCCGTCGACGGGTTCACGCTGTCCGCGCGGCCGGGCGAGACGATCGCCCTGGTCGGCGCCTCGGGGGCGGGCAAGTCGACCGTCCTCAACCTCCTGATCGGGTTCATCCGGCCGACCTCCGGCCGCATCCTGCTCGACGGCACCGACATGGCCGGGCTCGACCTGCGCAGCTACCGCCGGTTCCTCTCGGTGGTGCCTCAGGAGTCGATCCTCTTCGAGGGCAGCATCCGCGACAACGTCACCTACGGGCTGGGGCACACCGACGACGCGACCCTGCTGAGCGCGCTGGAGGACGCCAACGCCATGGAGTTCGTGCGCCGCCTGCCCCAGGGCCTGGACACGGTGGTCGGTGAGCGCGGCGCCCGGCTCTCCGGCGGCCAGAAACAGCGGCTCGCCATCGCCAGGGCGCTGATCCGCGATCCGAGGGTCCTGGTGCTCGACGAGGCGACCTCGGCGCTGGACAACCGATCCGAGGCGCTGGTGCAGGAGGCGCTGTCCCGGCTGGTGCACGGCCGGACGGTCTTCGTGGTCGCCCACCGCCTCTCCACCATCCAGGGCGCCGACCGCATCGTGGTGATGGAGGGCGGCCGGATCGCGGAGGCCGGCACGCACGAGGAGCTGCTGAGCCGCCACGGGGTGTACGCGGACCTCCAGCCCGCCTTCCCGTAAGAAGGGCGGCGGGGCCCCGGACGCCCGGGGCCCCGCCCCCCGGTCACCAGTCGTGCACGGTGCCGTCCCGGAGCCGGTTGACGGGCAGATAGGTCTGCTCGTACGGGTGCGCCGCGGCGAGTTCCTCGTCGAACTCGACACCGATACCGGGCGCGTCACCGGGGTGCAGGTGCCCGTCGGTGAAGGTGTACGCGTGCCGGAACACTTCCTGGGTGAGGGCGTTGTGGCCCGAGTACTCCTGGATGCCGAGGTTGTGGACGGCGAGATCGAGGTGCACGGCCGCGGCCATCCCCAC
This sequence comes from Streptomyces sp. NBC_00708, assembly GCA_036226585.1. Lineage (GTDB taxonomy): Bacteria > Actinomycetota > Actinomycetes > Streptomycetales > Streptomycetaceae > Streptomyces. The sequence continues at coordinate 7,030,849 of CP108997.1, read as the reverse complement.
CGGCGAGATGTCCTCGGGACCGTGGATCGCGCTCTTGATCTGGTACTGCGCGGCGAAGTCGAAGAGCTTGCGCAGCGGGGTGACCCCGCCGAAGTGGGTGACCGCGGAGCGCACGTAGTCGATCAGCTGCTCGGTGATCAGCGTCTGGTAGTCGTACACCGTGTTGAAGACCTCGCCGGTCGCGAGCGGCGTCGTGGTGTGCCGGCGGATCAGCCGCAGGGCCTCCTGGTTCTCGGCGGGTGTGCAGTCCTCCAGCCAGAAGGGGCGGTAGGGCTCCAGGTCCTTGCCGAGGCGGGCCGCCTGAATGGGCGTGAGCCGGTGGTGCGCGTCGTGGAGCAGCGGTATCTCCGCGCCGAACTCCGCGCGTACCGCCTCGAACACGGCGGGGGTGTGCCGCAGGTAGGCGTCCGTGTCCCAGTCCTCGACGAGGGGCCGGTTCTGCTGGTGGAGGACGCGCGCCCCCTGCTCGTCGGTGGTGTGCACCCCGTAGACGGCCTTGAGGCCCGGGATGCCCGTCTGGATGCGGACGGCGGGGTAGCCCTCGGCCAGCCGCGCCCGTACGGAGTCGAGGAGTTCGGGGATGTCCCGCCCGTTGGCGTGGCCGTAGGTGGCGACGCGGTCGCGGGAAGCGCCGCCGAGCAGCTGGTAGAGCGGCAGCCCCGCCGCCTTCGCCTTGATGTCCCACAGCGCGACGTCCACGGCGGCGATGGCCGCCATCGTGACCGGGCCGCGCCGCCAGTACGCGCCCCGGTAGAGGTACTGCCAGGTGTCCTCGATCCGGTGCGGGTCCAAGCCGGTGAGCAGGGGCGCCACATGATCGGTGAGGTAGCTGACGACGGCGAGCTCCCGGCCGTTGAGCGTGGCGTCGCCGAGGCCGGTGATGCCTTCGTCCGTCGTCAGTTTCAGCGTCACGAAATTGCGGCCGGGGCTGGTGACGACGACCTTCGCGTCGACGATCCTCATGGTGGCTCTCTTTCGGGCTGCGGCGCGCGGCAGCCCGTCGCTCCGACCGGGGGCCGCCCGCTGCATAGAGTGGCGTGCGTGATGGTGCGTGAGGATACGGGACAGGCGAACGGACACCGGGCGGGGTATGCGGCGGCGGCCGTCGTGTTCGCCATCGGCATGGCCGGCACCACACTGCCGACCCCGTTGTACGGGCTCTACCAGAAGGAGATCGGCTTCTCCGAGCTGATGGTGACCGTGGTCTTCGCCGTGTACGCGGTCGCGGTCATCTCCGTGCTCCTGGTGGCGGGCAACTACTCGGACAAGGTGGGCCGCAGACCCGTCCTGCTGGCCGCCATGGCGCTGTCCGCCGCGAGTGCGGGCTGCTTCCTGCTGGAGAGCGGGCTGCCCCTGCTCTTCGCCGGCCGCGTGCTGTCCGGCGGCGCGGCCGGGCTGCTGAGCGGCGCGGCGACGGCGGCGGTCATCGAACTGGCGGGCCCCGGGCAGCGGGCGCGTGCCGGATTCGCCGCCACGGCCGCGAACATGGGCGGCCTGGGCTGCGGCCCGCTGCTCTCGGGTGTGCTGGCCGAGTACACGCCCTGGCCGCTGTCCCTGCCGTTCTGGGTCCACCTGGGTCTGGTCGCCGTGGCGTGCCTCATCACCTGGCGGCTGGCGGAGACGGTGGCCGAGCCGCGCCGGTGGCCCCGCCTCGAACCGCAGGGTGTCAGGGTGCCCGCGGAGGTGAAGGGCGTGTTCGTACCGGCCGGGCTGGCCGCCTTCGCGGGGTTCGCGCTGCTCGGCCTGTTCACCGCGGTCGCGCCGAGCTTCGCGGCCACGACGCTGGGCGTGCACAACCTGGCGGTCACGGGCGCGGTGGTGTTCTCGGTGTTCTGCGCCTCGACGATCGGGCAGTCGCTGGCTCCGCGTATCGGGGCGCGTCGCGCGCTGCCCATCGGGTGCGCCGTGCTGATCGTGGGGCTTGTGCTGGTGGCGTCGTCGTTGCTCGCGAAGTCGCTGCCGCTGCTCGTGCTCGGCGCGGTGTGCGGAGGCATCGGGCAGGGGCTCGCGTTCCGGGCCGCCCTCACCCTGGTCGGCGAGGCCGCTCCCGCCGAGCACCGGGGCGGCACCATCTCGGCGTTCTTCGTCGTCGCGTACACGGGGATCTCCGTGCCCGTGGTGGGCGTGGGCGCGCTGGCCACGGCGGTGGGACTGCGCGATGCCGGGCTCCTCTTCACCGGGTGCGTGATCCTGCTGGCGGCGGTCTCGGGAACGTACGCGGCGCTCAGGACACCGACCCGTTCGTGACCGTTGGAGCGTGACCCATTCGGGCGTAAGGGCCATATTCCCCCATTCGGGCTATATTTATGTCTTCGCGACTTTTCTCTTCGCAGGGCTCGGGGGTCCGCTCCGACATGAGGAAGGTGTGTCCGATGACCGCTTCCATCCGAGTCCGCCGCCTGCTGGCCGGCGCCGCCGCGACCGGTCTGCTCGCCGGCGGGGCCGCCCTGGGCACCGCCGGGACGGCCGAGGCCGCCCCGGCTCCGGCTCCCGCCGCCGCGTCCGCGGTGACCACCCACCACCACGACCACTGCACCTGGCAGCCGGGCCACTGGCAGAAGCAGTGGGTCAAGGGCCACTGGGCGAAGCACTGGGTCAAGGGCCATTACGCCGACCAGAAGGTGTGGCACCCCGGACATTACGACCGGCACGGCCACTGGCAGCCCGGCCACTGGACCCACCACCCCCAGTGGGTCAAGGGCCACTGGACCAAGGTCTACGTGCCCGGCCACTGGGACACCCACTGGGTGAAGGGGCACTGGAGCTGCCACCGCTGAGCGGCCGCGCTCTCCCTGGGGCGTACGGGGTCTCGGTTCTCAGATGCCGGGAATGGTGATGTCGCCGCCGTCGGCCGGGGCGGCCTCGTTCAGCGCGAACCAGGCGGTCTTCCCCTCGGGCTCGGGCCGTACGCCCCACTGGTGGGCGAGGATGTCCAGCAGGAGCAGGCCGCGGCCCGATGAGGCGAGTTCGCCCGGGGTCCGCTGATGGGGCAGTTCGTCGCCCCGGTCCATGACCTCGACGAGCAGCCGGCGGGTGCCGGTCTCACCGGAGACCGTGGCGTTCAGGGCGCCGTCCTGGTCGGTGTGCACGAGGACGTTGCCGAGGAGTTCGGTGGCCAGCAGCACCGCCGTGTCGACCTGGTCCGGGCGCGCCCAGTCGTGCAGCAGCGCCTTCAGTTCGGCGCGGGCCTCGGCCAGGCCCTCGCCCTGGTCCTGGCCCACGGTCAGCATCAGCCGGCGCTGGCTGACCTCGGCGCGGGCGTGAATGGCGTCGCGGCGCAGGAGCAGCAGGGCGATGTCGTCGCCGTCGCGTGCTACGGCGTCCTCGCGGGCGTCGGGTCCGGGGCTGAGGACGGCCGCCATGAGCCGGTCGGCGATGCCCTCCAGGTCGTCGGTGGGGCCGGGCGAGAACGCGTCGCGCACCCGCACCCAGCCGGTGTACATGTCGTGGCCGCCGTTCTCGATGAACCCGTCGGTGCAGAGCATGAGGATCTCGCCCTCGTGCAGGCGCACGGTGTCGACGGGATAGTCCTCCTCGCCGGGCATCAGTCCGAGCGGCAGCCCGCCGCTGACGTGTTTGAGCATGCAGGTCCCGTCCGGCATCCGCAGGACGGGGTGCGGGTGTCCCGCGCGCGCGATGTGCAGGTCGCCGGTGGACGGATCGGCCTCGATGTAGAGGCAGGTCGCGAAGCGGTCCTCGTCGAGGGTGGTCAGGAAGCGGGAGGCCCGCGCCAGCACGGCGTCCGGGCCGTGCCCCTCAGCGGCGTACGCGTGCACGGCGGTGCGCAGCTGGGCCATCAGCCCCGCGGCGTGCACGTCGTGCCCCTGGACGTCGCCGATGACGACGGCCATCCGCCCGTTCGGGAGGTCGATGCTGTCGTACCAGTCCCCGCCGACCATGAGGCCGCCGCCGGTGGGCACGTAGCGGGTGGCGACGGTCAGGCCGGTCGGGGCGGCGCCCGCGGTGTGCATGCTGCGGCGCAGGCCCCGGGACAGTTCCAGTTCGGCGCGACTGGCGCGGGCCCGTTCGAGCACCTGGACGATCATGCGTCCGGTCACGGTGAGCAGGGCGCGCTCGCTGGCCGTGAAGTCCATCTCCGTGCGGAAGGCGGCCAGCCAGACCCCGACGACCCGGCCGGCGGTCACCAACGGCAGGAAGGCCCATGACTCGCGTCCCTTGCGGGCGGACATGTGCCAGGTGGCAGGGAAGCGGCGCCGGTACTCGTCCGTGGAGCCGAGGTAGACGGCGCGCCCGGTGCGGGCCACCTCCGCGGCCGGGTAGCCGGTGTTCATCGGCATCCTGAATCCGCGGCCCGTGCCGCCGGGCCGGAATCCGTACTGGCCGAGCACCGTGAGGTTGCCGTCGGCGACGCCGAAGACGCACTGGCCGTCCAGCGGGAAGTCCGGGGCGTACAGGCCGGCGACGAGCCGCAGGGCCTCGTCGAGGGTGTCGGCGGCGGCCACCGCGTGTCCGGCCGAGAGCAGCAGGGAGTCCCGGCGCCGGGCCTCTTCCGGCGTGCCACCGGACCGGGTCCCGTTCTCCGGTCCCGGGGGCACCGCGGGGTCGTGGCCGGGCGCCTGCATCCGGTTCAGCGCTTCGATCTGGTCCAGCTCGGCCTCGAACGCGTCGGTCGGTGGCTCATGCCGTTCACCACCCATCCGGCTTCCCTTCGTCCCGAAGTCGTCGGCGACTGTTCGTTCCATGCTCCGACGGGAGAGCCGGGTCCGCAGTGCGAGAGGTCACCGGACAGCCGCCCGGGTGTGCCGGACGAGGGAGGGGGCGGGCCGTCCGCGCGGGCCGGTCCGGGGTCACCGGAGGCTCGGCGGGCGGTCGGGCGCAAGCCCCGGCAGGGGGCTTCGGGGATTACCGGTATGCCGCCGACCTGCGGATATCGCTGAAGTCCACGGCCAGGTCGGCCTCGCGCATGGTCTCTTCAGCCACCCGGCGCACCTCGGCCATCACATCGCCGTGCTCCTCCACGAGACCGGCGTAGATCGGTGCTTCGGAACTGTCTGTGAAACTCACGTCGAACTGCCTCAATCGGTCGTGTCTGCCGTCGTCCGGCCGGAAACAGGGGCCGATTCTACGCAGGTCCGACTCCGGGCCCGCACGGGGCCCGGAGTTTGACCTCAAGTTCGCTTGAGCTTCTAGCGTTCTGTTCCGCGCCCCGATCCCGTACCGGCCGTCGGGGCCGTACCGATCCGTCCTGCCCGGGAGGCACCGCATGAGCATGGAAGTCACCGCCTGGTCGTCGCTGCAGAGCGCGATCCACGCACAGGCGGACCGCAGACCGTTCTCCCGGGCCACCCTGCGCCGGATCGCCTCCTTCGCCCGGCCGCGCCGTCGGCAGCTCTACCGGTTCCTGCTCCTCAGCGTGGTCACGGCGATGCTGGCCGTGGCGACACCGATGCTGGCGGGCCGGGTGGTCGACGCGATCGTGCAGGGGAAGGAGAGCGGCACGGTCGTCCGTCTCGCCCTGCTGATCGCGGTGATCGCCGTGGCGGAGGCCGGTCTCGGGCTGCTGACCCGGCTGCTGTCGGCGACGCTCGGCGAGGGGCTGATCCTGGACCTGCGCACCGCGGTGTTCGACCACGTGCAGCGGATGCCGGTCGCCTTCTTCACCCGGACCCGCACCGGGGCGCTGGTGAGCCGGCTCAACAACGACGTCATCGGTGCGCAGCGGGCGTTCAGCAACACCCTGTCCGGGGTGGTCTCCAACGTGGTGACGCTGGTGCTGACGCTCGCGGTGATGCTGACCATCTCCTGGCAGATCACCCTGCTCGCCCTGGCGCTGCTCCCGGTGTTCGTCGTACCGGCCCGCCGGATGGGCTCGCGCATGGCCCGGATGCAGCGCGAGGCGGCCGCGCACAACGCGGCGATGAGCACACAGATGACGGAGCGGTTCTCCGCGCCCGGCGCCACCCTGGTCAAGCTCTTCGGCCGGCCCGCCGACGAGTCCGCCGAGTTCGCGGCGCGGGCCGGACGGGTACGGGACATCGGCATCCGTACGGCGATGGCGCAGTCCACGTTCATCACGGCGCTGACCCTGGTCTCCGCGCTGGCCCTGGCGCTCGTCTACGGGCTGGGCGGCTTCTACGCGTTGCGCGGCAGCCTGGAGCCGGGCGCGGTGGTGACGCTGGCTCTGCTGCTCACCCGGCTCTACGCCCCGCTCACGGCCCTGGCCGGCGCCCGGGTCGAGGTGATGAGCGCGCTGGTGAGCTTCGAGCGGGTCTTCGAGATCCTGGACCTGAAGCCGCTGATCTCCGAGAAGCCGGATGCCCGCACGGTGCCGGAGGGGCCGGTGTCCGTGGAGTTCGACGGGGTCTCCTTCGGCTACCCGTCCGCCGACAAGGTCTCCCTGGCCTCGCTGGAGGAGGTCGCGACGCTGGACTCCCGGGGCGGTACGCGCGTGCTGCACGGCGTCTCCTTCCGGGCCGAGCCCGGCCGGATGGTCGCCCTGGTCGGATCGTCGGGCGCCGGCAAGTCGACGATCGCCCAACTGCTGCCCCGGCTCTACGACACCGACGAGGGCGCGGTCCGGCTGAACGGCGTCGACGTACGCGATCTGACCGCCGAGTCGATCCGTGACACGCTCGGCATGGTCACCCAGGACGGCCACCTCTTCCACGAATCGGTACGCGCCAACCTCCTGCTGGCCAGGCCGGGCGCATCCGAGGACGAGATCTGGGACGCGTTGCGGCGCTCCCGTCTCGACGGCCTGGTGGCCTCGCTGCCCGACGGGCTCGACACGGTCGTGGGCGAGCGCGGCTACCGGCTCTCCGGCGGTGAACGCCAGCGGCTGACGATCGCCCGGCTGCTCCTCGCCCGGCAGCGCGTGGTCATCCTGGACGAGGCGACCGCGCACCTCGACTCCACCTCGGAGGCGGTCGTGCAGGAGGCCCTGGCCGAGGCGCTGGAGGGGCGCACCGCCGTGGTGATCGCGCACCGGCTGTCGACGGTGCGGGCCGCCGATCTCATCCTGGTCGTCGAGGAGGGCCGGGTGGTGGAGCGCGGTACGCACACCGAACTGCTGGCGGTGGGCGGGCGGTACGAGGAGCTGTACCGGACGCAGTTCGCGGCACCGGGCGCGCCGGAGGGGCGGCAGGAGTCCGTGCGGTCCGCCTGACGCCTGACGCGGGCGACCCCCGGTCCGTGCGGACCGGGGGTCGCCCTGAGCGGGGGCCGCTCAGTCGCTGTCGGTCTCCTGATGGGTGACCGAGCCGTTGGACGCGTCGATGTCGAAGGTCGTCTTCTTCCAGTCCTTGGTGACGACATCGGTCTTCCAGACGAGGACGTCCTTGTCGTTGTCGTCCAGGTCGAGGGAGGTCACCGTGCCCTTCTGCTTCGCCAGGGCGGCCTTCGCGGCCTGCTGCGGCGTCTGCTTGGCATCCGTCAGCCGCTTGGCCGTCTTGGCCTTGCCGGCGGTGTCCTGTCCGGACTCCTCGGCGGAGCTGATGACCTTGCCGGAGACGGCGTCGATGTGCACCTTGCTCTTCGTGCCGGTCTTGGTGGCGACGGTCGCGACCCACTGCGGCGCGGAGCCGGGCGTGGGGCTGCCGGTCGGCGAGGGGCTGCCGGTGGGGGAAGGGCTGCCCGTCGGCGAGGGGCTGGGGCTCGCGCTCTCGTCGTCGGCCGCGTCCTCGGCGCTCTTGAGTTCGAGCTCGATGACCTTGCTGTTCTTCACCGCACCCTCGGCCGTGGTGATGGCCTTGTCGTAGGTGACCTTGGTGGCGGAGATCAGCTCCTTGCGTTCCTTCTGGTCCTCGGTCATCTGGCCGGGCGAGGCGCTCTCGCTCCCGGTGGGGGACGGACTCTTCGTCGCCTCGGGCACGGCGCGGGCGGCCTCCGAGGTCTTCGTGGCCGTGGAGGTGCTGCCGCTGTCCTGGCCGCAGCCGGTCAGCAGGGCCGCGCTGAGCGCGACGCAGGCGACTCCGGCCGCGCGCAGGCGGTGGGCACGGAGGAATCCGGTGTTCTTGGAGCGGGAATCATGTGTCATGCCCGCATGCTTAACCGGCGCGCGGCTCCGGCATGTGGACCGACCGGGCAGTGTCACCCGATCGACCGCGATCCCGCTCCGGCCCGCGCGGCGGGACGGGGAATCCGGGGAATGTGTGTACGGCGGGCGAAGATGCGACGACAGTCCGAATTCCCTGCTCACGCGGCTCGCGATCCGGCCGCTTTGGTGCGAGCCTGAAAGCATGACTTGGGCGTCCTGGACAACACGCGGAGTGTATTCGGGGCACGGTGGCGTGCTCACCGAGGAGGTCGGGCCGCTGTCCGGTGACCTGACCGTCCACACCACTTGGGCCGAGGGCACGGCACAGGTCACCGTGCAGTACACCGACGCGGCCGACTGGTTCACCATGGCGGGCAGCCCCGTGCCCTGTCCTACGGAGGAGGCGAGCCGCGCGCTGCACGCGGCCGCCGTGGAGGCGGTACGGCAGGGCTCCGCGGCCACGGTTCCCCAATCGCTGCCCGGCCCCGAACACGCCGCGGGCGAAGCCGCCGCCGAGTGACGCGGGCCCCTTCCCGTACGGGCCCGGTCACCGGACAGGCCTGCGCGCGGGCGGTCAGGGCCTGATGCTGCTCACCACGTCGGCGGTGGCCATGATGCCGTCCTGGATGGTGGGGGCCATGCTCGTGCCCGCCAGGAAGAATCCGAGCAGTCCGCACACCAGCGCGTGGGAGATCTTCAGTCCTCCGTTGCGGAGGAAGATCACCGCGAGAATCAGCAGAAGCAGCACCACTGAGATCGAAATAGCCATGGCCACCCTCCTCCGCCGCGCCCGATGTGCGGCATTCGGCGTCAGTGTGGCGTAGCCCGGCGGCCGTCCGGCGCACCGGCGTGTGCGCCAAACGGGTAGGCCTTGCGTCGAACCCCGTGAAGCGGGGAACGGGTGCGGCGCTCACGTGGCGGGGGTGGGGTGCGTGTTCGTTCCCCCACCCCCTGCGCCGAAACCTCATGGGGCCGGCAACTCCATCAGCGCGGCGACGGTTTCGCGGTGCCGTCCCGCTGTGCCGTAGGCGGTGGCGTCGGCCTTGGCCCGCTTCAGGTAGAGGTGCGCGGGGTGCTCCCACGTCATCCCGATCCCGCCGTGCAACTGCACGCACTCCTCGGCGGCGTGGACCGCGACCTTGGAGCAGTACGCCTGCGCGACGGCCACGGCCAACGGCGTGTCGGGGCTGCCGGTGGCCAGGGCGTCGGCGGCGTTTCGCGCGGCGGCCCTGGCCGAGACGACCTCCAGCCAGAGCTGCGCCATGCGGTGTTTCAGTGCCTGGAAGGAGCCGATCGGCCGGTTGAACTGGTGGCGCTCGCGGGTGTGTCGCACCGTCTCGGTGAGGCACCACTCGGCGAGTCCCAGCTGTTCGGACGCGAGCAGTCCGGCGCCGGCGAGCAGCCCGCGGTCCACGGCGCGCCTCGACGTCTCGGCGTCCGCGAGGCGGGTTCCTGACACCCCGTCCAGGGTGACGGTGGCGAGCGGGCGGGTGAGGTCGAGTGCGACGAGCGGTTCGATGCCGACCCCGGGCGCGTCGGTGGCGACGGCATGGAGCCCGTCGGCGGCAGGCACCAGGAGGACGTCGGCGGCTGCCGCGTCGGCGACCGGGCCGAGCGCCCCGTCCACCGAGCCGGTCACCGACGACGCGGCAGAGAACGGCACGGCCAGGACAGCGACCTTGCGCCCCTCGGCGAGTCCGGCGAGGAGTTCGCCGGCCGGCCCGTCCGGTGCCCCCAGCGCCAGCAGCGTCTCGGTGGCGACGACGGAGCTGGTCAGGTACGGCGCGGGCGCCACACTGCGGCCCAGCTCCTCCAGGACGACGGCGGCCTCGCGGTGGGTGGCGCCCTGGCCGCCCAGTTCCTCGGGCACCAGGAGCCCGGCGGCGCCGATGCCGGTGGCGAGCGCCTTCCACAGCTGCGGGTCGTACGGCGTGTCGGACTCGGTGCGCGCGATCACCGACGGCGCGTCGGCCCGGTCGGCCAGCAGGGAGCGGACGGCGGCGCGCAGGTCCTCCTCGGCCTCGGAGTACAGGAGATCGGGCGCCCGGCCCGGTTCGGTCTGTGCGGTCATCGGGAGAGGTCCTTCCAGGCGACGTCCTTGTCGTTGCGCGGCTCGGAGGGCAGACCGAGGACGCGTTCGGCGACGATGTTGAGCAGTACTTCGCTGGTGCCGCCCTCGATGGAGTTGCCCTTGGAGCGGAGGTAGCGGTAGCCGGCGTCGCGGCCGGTGAAGTCGACGAGTTCGGGGCGCCGCATCGTCCAGTCGCTGTAGAGCAGGCCCTCGTCGCCGAGGAGTTCGACTTCGAGGCCGCTGATCTCCTGGTTGAGCCGGGCGAAGGCGAGCTTCATGCCGGAGCCCTCGGGGCCGGGCTGTCCGGCGACGAGCTGCTGGCGCAGCCGCTCCCCGGTGAGGCGGGCGACCTCCGCCTCGACCCAGAGGTTCAGCAGGCGCTGGTGCAGGTCGTGGGTGCGCAGTTCGGGGCGTTCGCGCCAGGTCCGGGCGACCGGGCCGATCATGCCGCCCTCGCGAGGGATGCGGGAGCCTCCGATGGAGACGCGTTCGTTCATGAGCGTGGTCTGCGCGACCTTCCAGCCCTCGCCGACCGGCCCGAGCCTGCGGCTGTCGGGGATGCGCACGCCGGTGAGGAAGACCTCGTTGAACTCGGCCTCGCCGGTGATCTGGCGCAGCGGCCGGACCTCGACGCCGGGGTCGGTCATGTCGCAGATGAAGTAGCTGATGCCCCGGTGCTTGGGTACGTCGGGGTCGGTGCGGGCGATGAGGATCGCCCAGCGCGCGAGATGGGCGCTGGAGGTCCACACCTTCTGCCCGTCGACCACCCAGTCCTCGCCGTCGCGCACGGCGCGCGTACCGAGGGCGGCGAGGTCGGAGCCGGCGCCGGGTTCGCTGAACAGCTGGCACCAGACCTCCTCCCCCACCCACAGGGGCCTCAGGAACCGCTGCTTCTGCTCGTCGGTGCCGAAGCCGAGGATGGTCGGAGCGGCCATGCCGAGGCCGATGCCGATGCGGCGGGGGTCGTTGTCCGGGGCGTCGGCGGCGGCGAGTTCGGCGTCGACGACAGGCTGGAGGGAGCGCGGGGCGTCCAGTCCGCCGAGCCCCACCGGGTAGTGCACCCAGGCGAGTCCGGCGTCGAAGCGGGCCTTGAGGAAGTCGGTGCGGCCGGTGCTCGCCGGCGGGTGGGCGGCGAGCAGTTCACGGGTGCGGCGGCGCAGGCCGGCCGCGTCGGGTGCGGTCATCGGGCGGCTCCTGACGGGAGGACGACGATGCGGCCGGTGCTGGTGCCGTCGGCGACGCGCTGGACGGCGGCCGCCGCCCCGTCCATCGCGACCCGCTCGCTGATGAGCGGCTTGATGACGCCCTCGGCGGCGAGCCGGGTCAGCTCCTGGTGGCAGTCCCGTACCGCCTGCGGGTCCTTGGTGTTGTACAGGCCCCAGTGGAGTCCGAGGACGGAGTAGTTCTTCACGAGGGCATGGTTGAGCGCGGGCGCGGGAATCGTGCCCGAGGCGAAGCCGACGACCACGATCCGGCCCTCGAAGGCGATGCACTTCACGGACTTGGCGTACGCGTCGCCGCCGACCGGGTCGTAGACGACGTCGGCACCGCGGCCCCCGGTGAACTCCTTGACCGCGGCCACGATGTCCTCGGTGCGCCGGTCGATGACCAGGTCGCAGCCGAGCGCGGCGGCGGTCTTCGCCTTCTCCGGTCCGCCGACGACGCCGATGACGGTGGCACCGGCGGCCTTGCCGAGCTGGACGGCGGCGCTGCCGACCCCGCCGGCGGCGGCGTGCACGAGCAGGGTCTCGCCCGCCTTCAGGTGCGCGCGGCGGTGGAGCCCGAACCAGCCGGTCTGGTAGCCGATGTGCAGCGCGGCGGCCTCCGCGTCGTCGAGGGCTTCCGGGGCCGGCAGCAGGGCCGCCTCGTCGGCGACGACGTACTGGGCGAAGCCGCCGTGCGGCAGGGCGGGGGTCGCGAGCACCCGGCGCCCGTCCTCGGTGCGCCCGCAGACCTCGACGCCGGGGGTGAACGGCAGCGGGGGCCGCACCTGGTACTGGCCTCGGCAGAGCAGCGCGTCGGGGAAGTTGATGTTCGCCGCGAGCACTTCGACGACCACCTGCCCGTCGCCGGGCACCGGCCGGTCCGTCTCCTCCAGCCGCATCACCTCGCTCGGCTCGCCGTTCCGGTGCACTCGCCATGCCTGCATGAGGGGCCTCCACAACACTGTCGGCATTACCACTGCTCCGGCGCATACTAAGCGGTCGCTTGCCTCTGTGGGAACAACCCCCGGGCGATGGTTTCGGCCGGCCCGGCAGACGCCCGTGCGCCCGGCCCCGCCCGCGGAGGTCGCGGGGGCGCCGGGCGCACGGATCTACGGCGGGACTACCTGCCGACCACCACCTCGGCGACCTGCGGCGCGGCCTCCCCGGCCCGCCAGGCGAGGCGCACCGCGTCGGCGGTCCGCCCGGCCGTGTCGATGGCGGTGTAGGCGCCGCGCAGCCTGCCGACGGTGCGCCAGGTCCCGTCCGCCGCGCGCAGCTGGACGTCGGCGGTGCCCTCGGAGCCCTCGGGCCGCAGTACGGTCACCGAACCGACCGGGCGCTCGGCGATGAGGTCCACCTCCAGCGACTCGCCGGTCCCGGCCGCACGCGCTGCCCGGTACACGGTGCCCGGGTCGCCGTCGGCGGCGGCGCGCAGCGAGGAGCCGGTGGCGGCGGGCGGGTTCCCGGTGACCGCGCCGTCCGTGGTCGTGACCTGGAACTCACGGACGACGACCCAGCTGTTCTGCCCGGCGGTCGCGCGGGCCCGCACATAGCGGGCCTTCGTACCGGCGGGCGGGGTCGCCGTGACGTCGGGCTTGCCGGAGAGGTCCGCGAGCTTCTGCCAGCTGCTGCCGTCGGCCGAGTACTCCAGGACGCCCTCGTGGAGGTAGTCGTCGGTGCTGCCCGGCTTGGCCATGGCGAGGGTGACGTCCCCGATGGCCCGGGACTCGCCGAGGTCGACGGTCAGCTGATCCCCGGCTGCGGGCGCGCCGTCGCTCCAGAAGTAGGTCGAGTCGTCGCCGTCGAGCACCCGGGCGACGGTGTTGCTCTGGTACGTGCCCAGGCTCGTGGAGGCCGTGGGCCTGCCGCTGACACCGAGCAGCCGGTCGTACTCGGCGGTGGCCCTGTCGACGAACCCGTCCAGCTGCCCGTCCCCGACCAGGACCGGCACCTTGCGGCCGTCGAGCCCGGTGTACGTGAACGAGGCGGCGCGCTCGACCTGCGCGGGCAGCTGCTGCCGGAGCTCCCATGCCTGGGCGCCCTTCCCCGCACGCGCCGCCTCGACCATGCGCAGCGCGGTACGCGTGGCGGTCGCCCAGGATTCGGTGGCGTCCAGCCAGGGGCCCGAGTCCTCGATGAAGCCCCGGTCGGGGAGCTCCGAGCGCAGCCGGGCGGGGGCCGCGCCCAGCGAGGCCAGGACGGAGTCGAGCCGCCTCGCGTCCCCGGACTGCCAGTACCGGGTGAACGCGGCGGACAGCTCGGGCGCCTTGTCGGTGTTGAGCGCGGAGCTGTAGTTGACGTCGGCGAAGGCCCGCAGCGCCTTCGCGGTCCGGGCGTCGCCGCCCGCGTACTCCTCGATGCCCTTGCCCCAGGAGGCGCGCGGGTCGTAGGCGGCGTCGTTCCAGGCGTAGTCCGCGACGGTGTACAGGGAGAGCTTGGAGGCGTACGACTGGATCATCGGGTTGGCGGTGATCCCGGCGAGGCGGCCCGGGAGGCCCTTCTCGCGGCCGTTGAACGGGCCGAGGAGGAGGCGGTTGGTGGCGTAGTCGTTGACCGGGTAGTTGTCCCAGGTCAGGATCGGGTGGCCGAACACCTTCCGCGCGGCGTCCGCCTGAGCGACCGTCATGGTGGGGGCGACGACACCGACGCCGGTCCACTCGACGAGCACATCCGGGTCGAGCTGTTCGGACAGGGCCGTCTTGTACGCCGACGAGCTGACGTTGTAGTACTCGGTGGGCACCATCTGGAGCGGCTGGGCGCCGGGGTGGGTGGCGATGAACTCCTGGTTGACCCGGTTGAGCAGATGGGCCTGGGCGGCGCCCGCCGCACCGCCGCCGGTCCCCCACTTCGCCTTGTCGGCGTCGCAGTTCCAGTCGGTGTAGCTGATGTCGTCGAGCGGGACGGCGAAGGTGCGGACGCCGATGTCCCACATCGTCCGGAACTTCTCGATGAGCGCCTTCACGTCCGCGTCGGAGCTGTAGCACACCGACAGGCCGGGCGAGAGCGCGTACGTGAACTCGACGTGCCGCAGTGCCGCCCGGTCGGTCAGGTCCTTGATCTGCGCCAGCCGGTCGGCGGGGTACGGGTCGCGCCACTTGGCGCGGAGGTAGTCGTCGTCCTTGGGCGAGTACACGTAGATGTTCATCTTGTGCTCGCCGTAGTAGTCGAGCTGGTCGAGGCGGGCCTCGTGCGACCACGGGGTGCCGTAGAACCCCTCGATGACCCCGCGCAGCGCGGTGCCGGGCCAGTCGCGCACGGCGAGTCCGGCGACCTTGCCGCCGGGCTGCCCGCGGTGCGGCAGGGCCTGACGGAGGGTCTGGGCCGCGTAGTAGGTGCCGGTGGTGTCCTTGCCGGCGAGGACGATGCGGCCGGCGCCGATCCCGAGGACGTAGCCCTCGGCGGGCAGTGCGGCGGGCCCTTCGAGCTTCTGGGCGGCCAGGGCGGCGCTGTCACCGGCGTACACGGTGAGTCTGCCGGGTGCGGGCCGGTCCGCGCGGACGACGTGGCGGGCGCCGGCCTTGCGCAGGGCCGTCTCCACCACATCGAGCGTGGGTCCGTCGGCGGTCTCGCCGGCGACGAGGGTGACGGTGGGGGTGATGGTCACCCGGTCCGGGCGGTTCTCGACGGACTGCGGGGTCGGGGTGATGGCGGGGGTGTCCTGGGCCTTGGCAGGTGCGGGCGGGGCACCTGCCGCCTGGGCGGACGGTCCGGCGGCGAGCAGGCCGCCTGCGAGCAGGGTCGCCGCGGCGGTGAGTGCGGTGATGCGGGGCGGGCGAGGCGTCACAGATCCTCCATTGGTCACTCAAGTCACCAGAGTCGCGCAACACAACGAGACTGAATTCAACATCCTGGCGCTTGCATGTCAATGGTCTGGACAACATCAATGCGCGGACCTGCGGTTTTGTCTTCAGAAAGCGCAGTTCCGCATCGCTCAGAGCCGAGCGCCGCCCCCGCGCGGCTACCGGGCGAAGAGTTCGAACGGGACGGCCGGGCGCCCGCCGAAGCGGTCCGCGGCCGCCTCGGCGTTGCCGGTGAGGAAGGAGCGGCAGTACGCCTCGGGGTCCTCGTCCGTGAGGACTTCGATGTACGTGCGGTGGGCCAGGAGGGACTGCACGGACCGTTCGAGTCCGGCGGTCGCGTCCACCGCGTGCGTGGGCGTGGACGAGCCCGCCACAGCCACCCAGCGCACCCCGTCCCACGGTTCGAGGCCCTGCTCCTTCAGCTCCGGGAAGATCCAGCGGTTGCCCGCGTCGGCCGCCGCGTCGAGGGTGGCGCGGCCGACCGCGCGATGGTCGGGCGTGTTCCAGGCGACCCCGCCCCAGGTGTCCCGGTGGTTGAGCGTGATCACCAGCTCGGGCCGGTGCCGGCGGATGGCCGCCGCGATGTCGCGGCGCAGCGGGATGCCGTACTCGATCACCCCGTCACGATGGTCCAGGAACTCGACGCGGGAGACGCCGACGGCCTCCGCGCTCGCGCGCTGTTCCCGCTCGCGCAGCGGCCCGCACGCCTCCGGGTCCAGCGTGTCGATGCCGGCCTCACCCCGGGTGGCGAGCAGATACGTGACGTCGCGTCCGCCATCGGTCCATCCGGCCACCGCTGCCGCGCAGCCGTACTCCAGATCGTCGGGGTGGGCGACCACGGCGAGCGCGCGCCGCCAGTCCTCGGGCATGGGCTTCAGCTGCTCGGTCATGTTCGCAGGCTAACGGGCAAGGCGGTGGGGAGACCCAGGACACGACGGCCTTCATACCCAGGGGGGTATCCTGGGCCGTCCGGGGCAGGAGAGCCGAGACCCGCCCCGTACCGGTGAACGAAAGGACCACACCTCGTGACCAGCCCCGTAATCCTCTCCCCCGCCCAGGCCGCCGCCCGGCTCGCGGAGTTCACCGTGATCGACGTGCGGGGACCCGGTGAGTACGCCGCAGGCCATGTGCCGGGGGCGCTGAACATACCGCTCGACCGCCTCGACGACGCGCTGCCCGCCCTGAAGTCCGCGTCGGCACGCGGCGCGCTGCTCATGGTCTGCGCCTCGGGCGTCCGATCGACGCGCGCCTGCGACATTCTCTCGGCGGCCGACATCGACGCGGCGACGCTGGGCGGCGGAACCTCGGCCTGGGAGAGCGCGGGCCACAGCCTGGAGCGCCCGGAGGGTGCGCGGGCCGTCTGGCCCATGGAGCGCCAGGTCCGGCTGGCGGCGGGGTCGCTCGTCGCGGCCGGGCTGCTCGCGGGCGTCAGGTTCCCCGCCGCGCGCTGGCTGTCGGCCGGTGTGGGCGCCGGTCTCGTCTTCTCCGCCGTCACCAACACCTGCGGCATGGCGGCGGTCCTGTCGAAGCTTCCGCACAACCGCGCGCCGCACTCGGCGGCGGACCTGGACGCGACGCTGGAAACGCTCCAGGCCTGAGACAGCACGCCTGAGACAGCACGACGGGCCTGAGACGGCACGACGCTCGGGGCCGGCCGCGGATCCGCGGCCGGCCCCGAGCGCTGTGTCACACCTCGTCGCGGACCAGCGCGAGCAGCCGGTCCAGGACACGCGGTCCACCGGCGCGCAGCCCGTCGTGCTCGAACTCGTCGGTCACCCAGGTGCGCAGGCCACGGATCGCGGACGCGGTGCGCAGGGCGTGGGCGGTGTCCACGTACATGTCGTCGTGGTACACGGCGGCGGCCACCGGCACCTCGTTGGCGGCCAGGCGCTCGGGGTCGTACAGCGGCTCCCAGTCGGTGCGGGACGCGAGGAGTTCGGCGGTCTCGCGCAGCGGGCGCAGGGCGGGGTCCACCTCGAAGTGCCAGGGGTGGATGGACTCGCCGGTGAACAGGACCGGTCCTTCGCCTTGGAGCGCCGTCGAGGCGTCGAACTGCGGGAACTCCGCGCGGACCCGCTCGGCCGCCCAGGAGGTGGCGCGCCCGCCCTGGCCGTAGATGGCCTCGTGCAGGAGGGCGTACAGGGGGTGACCGGCGAAGGAGGTCGCGTTGCGCACGGCCTCCTGGAAGGTGTCGGAGAGCTCGGTGCCGTGCGGGGTGCGGACGAAGGCGTTCTCCAGGAGGTAGTGCAGCTGGTGGCTGCCGCTGCCGCCGCCGAGCAGGATGCCGAGGGACTGGAAGCTCTCGGGTGTCAGCCGGTGCCCGGCACTCTCGGGACGGTGCTCCGCGAGGTGAGCGGTGATCTCCCGGGCGCGTTCCACGTCCTGCGGGTAGCGGGCGTAGTGCGCGGCGACCTTGCGCTCGATCCTGGGGTACGCGGCCCGGTAGACGTCGTCCGCGTGGGCGTCCAGGGAGGGCAACCCGCCGGTGATCAGAACGGTGCTCAGGCCCTCGGGCGCGGCCGAGAGGTAGCGCACGGCGCAGAAGCCGCCGAAGGACTGGCCGAGGACCGTCCAGGCAGCTCCGCCGGTCAGCTGGGGGCGGATGAACTCGCAGTCGCGCACGATGCTGTCCGCGCGGAAGTGCGCGAGGTAGTCGGCCTGCTCGCGCGGCCCGCCGCGCAGCGGCAGGGTCTGGCGGTTGGCCGGGGTGGACAGGCCGGTGCCGCGCTGGTCGAGCAGGAGCACCCGGAACTCGCGCACCGCCCGGCCGAGCCACGCCTCCGCGCCGGTGAAGCGCCGGGCACCGAAACCGGGGCCGCCCTCCAGGTAGAGCAGCCAGGGCAGCTCCTGGCCGGCCTTGCCGGCGGAGACGATCTCCCGGCCGAAGATCTCGATCTGCTCACCGCCGGGGTCGGCGTGGTCGAGCGGGACGGTGAAGCGGTGGTCGGTCAGGACGAGGCCGGGCTGCCGGTAGCTGTTCAAGGGGGCTCCTGGATCGTACGGTTCCCGGACAGTTCAGCACACCGGTGTGCCCCGGACGGTCGCGGCCCGTGTGCGCCCGGGGCGTCCTGCTCCTACCGTGCAGTGCATGATCCGGTTCGAGCAGGTCGGCAAGGTCTATCCGGACGGCACGACCGCGGTCGACGAGCTGTCCTTCGAGGTCGGCGAGGGGGAACTGGTCACCCTGGTGGGCCCTTCGGGCTGCGGCAAGACCACCACGATGATGATGGTGAACCGGCTGATCGAACCGACCTCGGGCCGCATCCTGGTCGACGGCCGGGACATCATGAGGACCGACCCGGTGAAGCTTCGGCGCGGCATCGGCTACGTCATCCAGCAGGTGGGGCTCTTCCCGCACCGGACCGTCCTCGACAACACGGCGACCGTGCCGGCCCTGGTCGGCTGGAAGCGGTCCAGGGCCCGGGAGCGGGCGGCCGAGCTGCTCGACCTGGTGGGCCTGGACCCGTCGACGTACGGCTCCCGCTACCCCGCGCAGCTCTCCGGCGGTCAGCGCCAGCGCGTCGGCGTGGCGCGGGCCTTGGCGGCCGATCCGCCGGTGCTCCTGATGGACGAGCCGTTCGGCGCGGTGGACCCGGTGGTGCGGGAGCGGCTGCAGAACGAGTTCCTGAAGCTCCAGTCGAGGGTGAGGAAGACGGTTCTGATGGTCACCCATGACATCGAGGAGGCGGTGCGGATGGGTGACCGGATCGCGGTGTACGGCCAGGGGCGCATCGAGCAGTTCGACACGCCGGGCGCGGTGCTCGGCTCGCCCGCGACGCCGTATGTGGCGCAGTTCGTCGGCGCCGACCGGGGGCTCAAGCGGCTCTCGGTCACCGCGATCGAGCCGGACGATCTGGAGCAGCCGCCGCGGGCACGGCTGGACGAGCCGGCCGGGGTGGCGGCGGCGCGGCTGGCCGCGGCCGGTGCGCGGTGGGCGGTTGTGCTGAACGAGGAGGGCGAGCTGCACGGCTGGGTGTCGGCGGAGGCGCTCCGGATCGCCGGGGACCAGGGCACCGTGGGTGAGCCGGCCCGCCGGATGGACGCGTGGGTGCCGGTCGGCGCGCCGTTGAAGCGGGCGTTCAGCGAGATGCTCCAGCACGACGCGGGGTGGATCGCGGTGCTGGACGGGGCGCGTTTCCTCGGGGTGCTGACGCCGGCGAAGCTCCATGAGGCGCTGCGGCGTTCGGTGGACGCGGACGCGCAGGGCGTGGGGCGCGACGAGGTGCGGTTCGACTCGGTGGCGGACGCCTGACCGGCCGGCTCCGGCCGCCGGTCAGGCGTCCGCGGCGTACTGCCAGAAGTCGCGCATCGGCCGCGGCGGGGTGGGGCCGGTCAGCTCCACCTGGCTGAGCATGATCGCGGCCGTGCCGGTGGCCGGGACGATGTGCGCTGTGGTGCCGGTGCCGCCGACCCAGCCGTAGCGCCCCGGCACGTTCCACGGGGCGGTCCTGTCGATGTCCACCGAGCCTCCGAAGCCCCAGCCCTGTCCCTCGGTGAACAGTCCGCTGGCCTCGCGCTGCGCGGGGGTCAGGTGGTCCGTCGTCATCTGCCGCACCGACGCGGACGTCAGGAGGCGCTTGCCGCCCGCCGTGCCCTCGTCGAGCAGCATGCGGGCGAAGGCGTACAGGTCGTCCACGGTGGAGACCAGGCCGCCGGCTCCGGACGGGAAGTCCGGCATGCCGCTCCACTGCCCGGCCGGGGTGTCGATCAGCTCCAGCCCGCCGTCCGCGGTGGGCCTGTACAGCGCGGTGAAGCGGCCGAGCTTCTCCGCCGGGACCGCGAAGCCGGTGTCGCTCATGCCGAGCGGGGCGAAGATCCGCTCGGCGAAGAACTCCGGCAGCGGCTGCCCGGCGACCCGGGCGATGAGCACGCCCAGGATGTCGGAGCAGGTGTTGTACAGCCACTCCCGGCCCGGCTGGGAGAGCAGCGGGATGCGCGAGAGCGCCTCCATCCAGGCGTCCGGGGGAAGGACGCCGCTCTGCAGCGGTGAGCCCTGTTTCAGCTCACCGAACAGGAGGCCGACGGCGGGCAGCGAGAAGTCGGACGGGAATCCGTACCCGGCGCGCGACGTCATGAGATCGAGGAGGGTGATGGCGCGGGACGCCGGGACCACGTCGTCCACCGGGCTCTCCGGGGTGCGCACGACGACGGGTGCCGCCAGCTCGGGCAGCCAGGACGCGACCGGGTCGTCCAGCGCGATCCGCCCGTCCTCGACCAGCATCATGACCGCGGCGGCCGTGACCGGTTTGGTGACCGAGGCGATCCTGAAGAGCGAGTCGCGGGCCATCGGGGTGCCGTCGTCCGTGCCTGCGCTGCCCGCTGCCACCACGTCCACGTGCCGGCCGCGCGCCACCAGGCCCACGGCGCCGGGGACCGATCCGTCGCGGACCTGCTTCTCGAGAACTTCACGCAAGGTGCTCATCGCTCCGCCTTCTCCGGTGGTGTCGACATACTGACTGGGGCCGCGGCGCGGACTCATCGGTCCGTGCCGGGGCGGGCTTCAAGGTCTCAGCCCTTCGCTTCGGGGATGAGGTGTTCGGAGCGGAGATAGGCGCGGGCCACGTCCTCGGGGAGGCGCCGCCAGCTGTCGACCTGTTCATTCAGCCGGGCCAGGTCCGCGGTGGTGAGGACGGTGTTCAGCTTGCCGAGCGCCTTGCGCACGCCCTCGCCGCCGGCCCGGGAGCGGTTGACGACGGGGACGAGGTAGTCGGCGTTCTGGAGGTGCTTGTCGTCGGCGAGCAGGACGAGCCCGAAGTCGTCCAGGGTCGCGTCGGTGGTGGTGGTCAGCACCATCTGGTCCCGGCCGCTCTGCACGGCCTGCTTGGCCTGGGTGGTGCCCACACCCTTGGGGTCGACCGCGGTGATGTCGATGCCGTACGTCTTCTTCAGGCCGGGTGCGCAGTACGGGCGCTGCACGCACTCGTCGCCGGCCGCGAGCCGTACGGGCAGTCCGGAGCGGCCGAGGTCGCTGAGGGTCTTCAGGTGGTGCTCGCGGGCGTAGGCGGCGGTGACGGCGAACGCGTTCTGGTCGACGGCCTTCCCGGGGTCGAGGACGGTGAGGCCGCGGGGTGCGGCGAGGGCGCGCAGGGCCTTCATGGTGGCGGCGAGGTCGGGTGAGCCGACGGGGGTGGCGTCGGCGCCGTGCTCCTTGGCGTTGAGCCAGTCGGCGAAGGTCGCGGCGTACTCGGGGACGACGTCGATCTGGCCGTTCTCCAGCGCGGGTTCGTAGATCTCCCGGTTGGTGACGGAGATGATCTTCGTGGAGTATCCGGCGCGGCCGAGCAGCAGGGCGTACATCTGGGCGAGGAGGTCGCTCTCGGTGAAGCCCGCCGAGCCGATGGTCAGGTGCTTGCTGTCGCCCGGCGGTGCGGTGACCTCTCCCTGGTTCTCCAGGCTGGGCCCAGTACCGCACGCGGTGGCCGCCAGCAGCAGGATTACGGCGAGCGGGCGGCCGGCCCGTACGCGGTGTCCCGCCCTCACGCGGTGTCCCCCGCGCGCAGTCCGAGGCGGCTGGGCACGAGCCGCTGTGCCGTCTCGAACAGGCCCTCGACGATCAGCGCGAACGCGGCGACGAGGACGGCTCCGGCGACCACCTGCGCGGTGGAGGCGAGGTTGAACCCGGCGGTGATGATGCGGCCGAGGCCCCCGCCGCCCGCGAGGGCCGCGATGGTGGCCGTGGCCACGAGCTGGACGGCCGCGATGCGCACACCGGTGAGGATGAGCGGCAGGGCGAGCGGTACTTCGACGCGCAGGAGCAGCTGCCGGCCCGTCATCCCCATGCCCCGGGCGGCCCGGACGACGTCCTGGTCGACCTCGCGCATGCCGACGTAGGCGTTGGTGAGCAGCGGGGGCACGGCGAACAGGACGAGCGCCACGATGGTCGGCCCCTCGCCCCAGCGGCCGACCGGGGTGAGCAGGAGCAGCACCAGCACGGCGAAGGTGGGCACGGCGCGCCCGACGTTGGAGATGTTGACGGCGAGCGCCCCGCCCCTGCCGATGTGGCCGAGGAACAGGGCGACGGGCAGCGCGATGAGGCAGCTGATCAGGAGGCAGACGACGGTGAGGTAGAGGTGCTGGCCGAGCCGGGTCCAGATGCCGTCCTGGCCGTGCCAGTGCGCGGAGGTCGTGAGCCAGGACCAGGCGTCCGTCAGGGTGTTCACGACCGGCTCCTGGTCCACGGGGTCAGCAGGCGTTGCAGCAGCAGGAGGAGCAGGTCGGCGGCGACGGCGATGACGACGCACAGCACGGACGCGGTGAGCACCTGGGCCTTGAAGTACGTGTTCATCCCGGCGTAGATGAGGTTGCCGAGTCCGCCGTAGCCGACGATCGCGCCGATGGTGACCAGGGAGACCGCGGAGACGGTGGCGATGCGCAGCCCGGCCATGGCGGCGGGCAGGGCGAGCGGGAGCTCCACGGCGACGAGCAGCCGTACGGGGCCGTAGCCCATGCCCCGGGCGGCCTGCCGGGTCTCCTCGGGCACGGCGCGCAGCCCGGCGAGGATGTTGCGTACGAGCAGGGTCAGCGAATAGAGGACGAGTCCGGCGACGACGAGCGAGGCGGAGAGCCCGTACACCGGCAGCAGCAGCGAGAACATGGCGAGCGACGGGATGGTGTACAGGATCGTCGTCACGCCGAGCACGGGTCCGGCCGCCCAGTGCCAGCGGCGGGCGGCGAGGGCGAGCGGCAGCGCGAGGACAAGGCCGATGAGCACGGCGACCGCGGTCAGCTGCACATGTTGCAGGGCCGCGTCCCAGAGGATGTGCCGGCGGCTGCTCAGATAGGCGCCGCAGACCCACTCGTTGCGCGCGAGGCAGTCGTCGGGGGGCGCGGTCACCCGTCCATTGCAGCCCGTACGGCGCGGGGGCGCGCGCCCTGATCGTCCGATCGGGCCGCCGCGCCCCCCTGGGTCGTCAGGCGGCGGCCGCCTTGTCGAGGATCGCCGCGAGTTCGTCCGGGCGGGAGATCATCGGCCAGTGCCCGGTGTCCATCGTGATCAGCTCCCATCGCTCGCTCGTCAGCAGACGGGCCACGTCCTCGCCCGGTTCGGGGCCGTCGAGGAGGCACTTGATGTACGTCGCCGGCAGCTCGCCCAGGGGGCGGTCCAGCACGGCGGGGTCGGCCAGCGCGGCGCCGGGGTGCGGCGTCGCGCCGGACCGGAACCGCGCGATCTGCTCGTCGGTCAGGTCCTGGCCCTCGAAGTCGGCGGCCTCCGGTACGGCCCAGAGGCCGCCGTTCCCGTCGAGCTGTGCCTGGAGGGCGTCCGGCCCCTGCCACCAGGCCGAGACGAACGACTCGCCGTCGGCGGGCACGCAGGCGTCCACGAAGACGACCCGGGACAGCCGGTCGCCCAGACGCGCGGCGGCCTGGCCCACAGGGATGCCCGAGTAGCTGTGGCCGACGAGGACGATGTCGCGCAGGCCGAGGCGGTCCACCTCCTCGACGATGTCGCTCACGTGGGTCTGCCGGCCGGCCGGCCGCTCCCGCTTCTCACCGACTCCGGACAGGGTCACCGGATGGACGCCGTGCCCGGCCGCACGCAGGCGCGACGCCACGTCGTCCCATACCGATCCGTCCAGCCAGGCACCCGCCACCAACACGAATTCAGTCATGCCGGGGACCTTAACCGAGGGGTCTGACAATGCCGTCAGACCGCGTCCCCGCCGCCCACCGCCCGTGCGGTGGCACGGAGTTCCAGGATCTCCAGGACGCGCAGGCCCCAGCGCAGGTTCTCCTCCTCGAAGGACCGGCCGCGCATCAGGGTGAGATAGGGGCCGACGCGTTCGGTCTCCGCGAGGAAGGCCGCCTCGTCGCGGCCGCCCAGGAGGCGCAGGCGCAGCCGTTCGTAACGGGCGAGCTTGGCGCGCGCCCATTCCATGCGCTCCTCGACCGAAGCGCGTACCGCTTCCGGATCGCCGATGTCCACGGCCTGGATCATCACGAGCAGTTCGTCCCGGATGGCGGTGGGCCGGGGCGCCTCGGCGGTGAACGCGCCGAGCGCGCGGCGGCCCTCCGGCGTGAGGGTGAAGAGCCGCTTGTTCGGCCGGCGCAGCTGCTCGACGACGCGCGCCTCGATCAGGCCGCCCTCCGCGAGCCGGTCCAGTTCCCGGTAGAGCTGCTGCGGGGTGGCGGACCAGAAGTTCGCCACCGAGACGTCGAAGACCTTCGCCAGGTCGTATCCGGACGCCTCGCCTTCGAGCAGGGCCGCCAGGACCGCGTACTTGAGTGACATCTGGACACGCTAGCACCGATGTGATTAATCTCGTTGGCACCTATTCAACAAATTGACTATGGAGGCCGGGATGCTCGCTTTCCGCAAGGCGGTCGAGGCGCACGACATGGCGGCGGCCGAGGCGGCGCTGGCCGACGACGTCGTCTTCACCAGTCCGGTGGCGTTCAAGCCCTATCCGGGGAAGCCGGTCACGGCCGCGATCCTGCGGGCCGTCTCCGAGGTGTTCGGCGACTTCCGCTACGTACGGGAGATGGCGAGCCCGGACGGGCGCGACCACGCGCTCGTCTTCACGGCGAAGGTCGGCGACCGGGAGATCACCGGCTGCGACTTCCTGCACCTGAACGAGGAGGGCCTGATCGACGACCTCATGGTGATGGTCCGCCCCCTGTCGGCCGCGCAGGCGCTGGCCGCGGAGATGGGGGCACGGTTCGAGCGGATCAGCCGGGAGGCGGCGGCGGGCTGAACAGGCGCGCTCCCGGAGTCGCCCGGTCGAAGCGCGCCGCCGTGAGCTCCATCGCGATGTCGAGCACGAGGCGTGGGCGTATTGTCCGTTTATGGACACTGCCGGGACCGCCATGGGCTCCGCGGAGGACCGTCTCGACGCGGCGGTGGCGTGTGCCCTGCGGGAGGCGGGCGCCGCCGTGGCGATGCTCTATCTGCTCCCGCCCGGCGAATCGACGCTCCGGCTCGCCGTGCTCGCCGGGATTCCCGGGGAGATCGCCGACCCCTGGGTCCGGGTGCCGTTGTCCGCACCCATACCGGTGTCCGACGCGGTGAAGGACCGGCACCTGGTGTGGCTGGGCAGCCAGGAGGAGCTGGCCAGACGGTATCCGCGCCCCGCGCTCGTCCTGCCGTACCGCTTCGCGCTGGCCGCCGCCCCCCTGGTCGGTGGGACGGAGGCGCTGGGCGGCCTCGTCCTGCTGTGGCCGGGCTCCCACCCGGCCCAGCTGTCGCCGCAGGAGCGCGCGGCGGTCGACAGCTGCTGCGACAACGCGGCGCGGGTGCTGCGCGAGGAGCGGGAGCGGGGCCGTCCGGTGACCGCCGGCACCGGACCTCGGGTACTGCCGCCGGTCACCGCACCGCCGCCCGCCCACACCGAGGCGGTCGCCGCCGCGGACTTCGTCGCCCGGCTGCCGGGCGGCTGCTGCACCCTCGACATGCACGGCAGGATCACCTTCCTCACGGAGACCGGCGCCGAGCTGGTCGGCGGGCGCGTGGAGGATCTGGTGGGGACGCTCCCCTGGGAGTCGCTGCGCTGGATGGCCGATCCCCTGTTCGAGGACCAGTACCGGGGCGCGATGATCAGCCGGGAGCCGATGTCCTTCGTCGCCCTGCGGCCACCGGACCAGTGGCTGTCGTTCCGCCTCTACCCCGACGCGTCGGCATCAGCGTGTACATCACTCCCGCCAGCGGGCCGCACGCGTCGGCGCTGCCCACGGCCACCGGAGCCGCCGCCTCGCCGAGCGCTCCGGGCCGTGCCGTCGCGCTCTACCACCTGATGCATCTGGCCGCGACGCTCACCGAGGCCGTGAGCATCCAGGACGTGGTCGAGCTGATCGCCGAACAGCTGGTGCCCGCCTTCCGGATCCAGGCGTTCGCCGTGCTGACGACGGCGGAGGGGCGGCTGCGCATCGAGGGGCACCGCGGTTTCGGCAACGAGCTGATGGAGTGCTTCGAGGGCGCGCCGCTGACCTCGCACGCCCCTGTCGCCCATGTCCTGGCCACCGGCGTGCCGGCCTTCTACCGGACCTTCGACGAGTTCCTGCGCGTCTTCCCGCCCGCGTCGCTCCAGAAGGGGCTGGCCGCGCATACCTTCCTGCCGCTCCTCGCCTCGGGCCGCCCGGTCGGCACGCTGGTGCTCGGCTACGACCGCACGCGCGCCTTCGAGCCGGAGGAACGGGCACTCCTCACCTCCATCGCCGGCCTCATCGCGCAGGCCCTGGACCGGGCCCGCCTGTACGACACCAAGGAGCAGCTGGCCCACAGTCTCCAGGCCCATCTGCTGCCCCACACCCTGCCCCGGATCGGCGGTCTGGACGTGGCCGCCCGCTATCTGCCCGCCGCCCGCGGCATGGGCATCGGCGGCGACTTCTACGACGTCATCCCCCTCGACGCCACCACCGCCGCCGCGGCCATCGGTGACGTCCAGGGCCACAACGTGACGGCCGCCGCCCTGATGGGGCAGGTACGCACGGCGGTGCACGCCTCGGCCGGGGCACCGCCCGCCGAGGTGCTCGCGCGCACCAACCGGCTGCTCACCGATCTCGACCCCGGCCTGTTCACCAGCTGCCTCTACGTCCATCTGGACCTGGCCGGCCACCGCGCCCTGCTGGCCACGGCCGGTCACCCTCCCCCGCTGCTGCGCCACCCCGGCGGGGACACCGAGGTGCTGCGGCTGCCGCCGGGGCTGCTGCTCGGCATCGACCGGGACGCGCGGTACCCGACGACCGAGATCCCGCTGCCGCCGGGCGCCGCGCTCGCGCTGTACACGGACGGGCTCGTGGAGGTCCCCGGCACCGACCTCGACGAGTCGACGGCTGCGCTCGCCCAGCAGTTCACCCGCAGCTCGGGCCGTCCCATGGACGCGGTGGCGGACGACCTGGTGCGGTACGCGAAGGAGGTCACGCCCGGCAGCGACGACATCGCGCTGCTGCTGATCGAGGCGCTGGAGAGCGGGGGCGGCTGAGGGGGTGACCCCTCGCGACGTGCATCGCGTCAGCCCCCGGGCACAGCGAACGACCCGTCCGCCGCCACGAGTTCCCTCGTGAACGGGTGCTCCGGCGAGCCCAGTACCCGGCCCGCCGCCCCCGTCTCCAGCACCCTGCCGCGGTCCATCACCGCGATCCGGTCCGCCAGGGCTGCGGTGCCCAGGTCATGGGTGATCAGGACCAGCGCGTCGATGCGGCCGGAGCGCAGCAGCCCGCCGAGCAGGGAGAGAACCGCGTCCCGGGCCGGCGGATCGAGGCCCGCCGTGATCTCGTCGCACACCAGGACCCGGGGACGGGCGAGGACCGCGCGGGCGAGCGCCGCCCGCTGGAGTTCGCCGCCGGACAGGTGCGCGGGCAGCCGCGTCGCCTTCGTCTCCGGGAGCCCCAGGGCATCCAGCAGTGCGAGCGCCTCGTGCCTCGCCACGGCCGGGGCCGCCCCGCGCAGGCGTACCGCTGTCCGCGCGACCTGGCCGAGCACGGGGCGGTACTCGTCGAAGGCCGCCTTCGCGTCCTGGAAGACGTACTGCACACCGGCCACCTGGGTCCGGGAGCGGTCGCGCAGACCGGCCGGCAGGGACTCACCGTCGAGCAGCACCTCGCCGGCGTGGCGAGGGTGCAGACCGCTCAGGCAGCGGGCCAGGGTCGTCTTGCCGCTCCCGGACCGGCCCACGACGGCGAGGCATTCACCGGCGTGGACGGTGAGCGAGACGCGGTCGAGCACCGGCGTCCGGCCGTGTCGCGCGTCCATCCCGCGCACGTCGAGCACCACCTTGTCCCGCCCCGCACCGCCCAGCGGGGTCCGGCCGGGCGTGTCCGCCGGCCCCGGATCCCGCACCCGGCCGTCGTGCAGGACGACCACCTCGTCGGCCAGCGCGCGGACGACGCCCGGGTCATGGCTGAGCAGGAGTACGGCGATCCCCTGCCGGGCCGCATCGGCCAGCAGGTCCACGACCCCCCGCTTCGTCAGCGGGTCCTGTCCGGTGGTCGGTTCGTCCGCGACGACGACGCGGGCGCCGAGCAGCAGTACCTGGGCGAGCACCACGCGCTGCTGCTGGCCCCCGGAGAGCTGGTGCGGGAAGCGGCGCAGCAGCCGGCCGTCCGCCGGCAGCCGGACGCGGGCGAGCGCGTCGAGCACCCGTTCCCGCGCCGCCGCCCGGCGCCGGGAGCGCGGCAGGTGCCGCACCCGGTCGCGGGCGATGTCCAGGAGCAACGCGCCGATGCGGCGGGCCGGGTTGAGCACGGCTGCCGGGTGCTGCGGTACGTATCCGATCAGGCCCTGCGGCACCCGTACGCTGCCCGTCACGCGCGCTCCGGGCGGGTACTCGCCGAGCAGGGCACGCCCGGTGGTCGTCTTGCCGCTGCCCGAGGCGCCCGTCAGCGCGGTGATCCGGCCGGGCAGGAGGCGCAGGTCCACACCGTCGAGGACGGCGCGTCCGCCGGTCTCCACCCGTAGCCCCTCGATCACGGCGACCGGCTCCCGTGCGGAGGTCGCGGCGGTGCGTGAAAGCGTGTTCATCGTTTCTTCTCCGTGCGGTGCGGGCGGGTGAGCGCGGCGTCGACGAGCAGGTTGCCGCCCAGGGTGAGTGCGACGATCAGCAGGGCGGGCACCACCGCGGCCCAGGGCTGAACGGACAGTCCGGTGCGGTTGCGGTCCACCATCACCGCCCAGTCGGAGGCGTCCGGTGCCACACCCACGCCGAGGAAGGCAGCGGTGGCCACGAGGTAGACCGCGCCGGTCAGGCGTACGCCGACGTCCGCGGCGAGGGTGCGGCCCACCGACCGTCCGACATAGCCGAGGGCCAGCCGCGCCCAGCTCTCGCCCTGCATGCGCAGGGCCTCGACGGCGGGGCGCGACGCGGCCTCCGCTCCGGCGGCGCGTACGATCCTGGCCGCGTCCGGGATCGCGACGAGGGCGACCACGGCCGCGAGGCCGGCCGGGCCCGGCCGTACGGCGGTGGCCACCAGCAGGACGACGAGGAGCGACGGCACGGCGAGCAGGACGTCCAGCGGGCGCATCAGCACCTCCTCCAGCCAGGCCCGGCGGGTGAGGGCGCAGACGAAGCCGACGGGCAGCGCCACCGCGTAGGTCAAGGCCGTGGCCGCGACGGCCACGGTCACGACGGACCGTCCCCCGAGGAGCACTTCCCGCAGTACATCGCGGCCGGTGAAGTCGGTGCCGAGTACGTGACCGGCTCCGGTGGTCAGTGAGGTGCCGCGCGGTCCCGCGTCCCCGGCGAACAGCGGCCCGGCCAGGGCGAGCAGCAGGGGTATGCCGAGGACCAGGAGACCGGGGACGAAGCGCGACGCGCCCCGCGGGCCGGAGTGCGCGCGGCCGACGACGATTCTCTTCAGCCCGCGCCGGGAGCGGGCCACGGCGACGGCCATCACGCGGCCATCTCCGTCCGGGGCGCGAGGCGATGGGTGACCAGGTCGGCGCCGAGGTTGAGCAGGACGGTGGCGAGGCCGAAGACCACCGCGAGCCCCTGCACCGTGGGCAGATCGCGCTCGGCGACGGCGTTCATCAGGACGGTGCCGAGCCCGGGGACCACGAACAGGGCCTCGACGACGACCACCCCGCACAGCAGCCAGTCGATCGTGCGGGCCAGTTGCTGGGCGGCCGGGGCGAGGGCGTTGGGGAGGGCGTGCGCGTAGCGGACGCGGGTGCGGGAGATGCCGTACCGGCGGGCCTGCGCGACGTACGGGGAGGCCAGCGCGTCGAGCATGCCCGCGCGGACGAGCCGGGCGAGCGAGCAGACCGGGCGCGCGAGCAGGACGAGCACCGGCAGGACGAGTGCGGCGGGGTGGGAGGCGAGCTCGGTGCCGTACCCCACGGCGGTCGGCGGGAACCACCCGAGCCGCAGGGCGAAGACGGCCACCAGCAGTGCTCCCAGGGCGAATTCGGGAACGGCGTAGAGACTCAGCAGCACCGCGCTGATGGACCGGTCCACCGCTCCGCCCTCGCGCCGGGCCGCGAGCACGCCGAGGCCGATCGCGGCCGGCACCAGCAGCAGCACCGTCGGCACGGCGAGCAGCAGGGTCGGGCCCAGGCCGTCCGCGAGCGCGGCGGCGACGGGCCGCCCCGAGGTCAGCGAGACGCCGAGGTCTCCGTGGAGCAGCCCGGCCGTCCAGTCCAGCAGGCGTTCGTGGGCCGGCCGGTCCAGATGCATGGCTGTGCGGACGGCCTCGATGCGTGCCGGGTCGGGCTGGTCGCCGGCGAGGGCGACGGCGGCGTCGCCGGGCAGGGCCTCGGTGGCGGCGAAGACGAGCACGACCACGGCGGCGGTCTGCGCGCCCCCGAGCAGCAGTCGGCGCGCCACCCAGCGTCCGGGGGCCTTCACGCCAGCCACACCTTGTCGAAGCGGGCCCAGTCGAGAGTGTTGGCCGGTGCCGTGCGCGCGATGCCCCGGACGTTGCGGGCGGTGCCGAGTATCCAGTCGGCGAAGCCCCAGATGAGGAACGGGCCCTCGGTGTACAGACGGCGCTGCATACGGGCGTAGACATCGGCACGCTGCTTCGGGTCCCGCGTGGACTGGGCCTGCTGGTACAGCGCGTCGAAGTCCTGGTGGCGCCAGTGGGTGGCGTTGGTGGTGGAGTCGGTCAGCAGGCGCTGGGAGAGATGCGACTCGATGGGCATCGCCCCGGACCGGTAGCAGCACAGCGTGCCCGCGTCGAGGATGTCCTTCCAGTACGTGTCCTTGCTGCCGGTCCGTACGCGGACGGTGATACCGGCCTTCGCCGCCTGGTCGCGGAAGACGGCGGCGGCCTCGGTGAATCCGGTGGCGACCGGTGAGGTGTCCAGGGTGATCCGCAGGTCGTCGGCGCCCGCCTCCTTCAGCAGCCGGCGGGCGCGGCCGAGGTCCTGCTCGCGCTGGGGGAGACCGTCGGCGTAGTACTCGTACCCCTTGCCGAAGAGGTCGTTGCCGATCTCACCGGCGCCGGACAGGGCACTGCGGACGAGCTCCGCGCGGTCGGCGACGAGGAACAGCGCCTGGCGGACGCGGCGGTCGTCGAAGGGCGGCCGGTCGGTCTTCATGGCGAAGGACTGCATGGCGCTGTTGCGCAGCCGCACGATGGACACGCGCCCGCCGTGCTCGTGGGCGCGGGCGGTCGCGGGGTTCAGCTCGTGGGCGTACTCCACCTGGCCGCCGAGCAGGGCGTTGACGCGCGCGGACTCCTCGTCGGCGACGACGAACTCCAGTTCGTCCAGGTGCGGGGCGCCCTCCCAGTAGGCGTCGTGGCGGCGCAGCAGGGTGGAGCGGCCCGGCGCGAAGGAGACGAGGCGGAACGGTCCGCTGCCGACGGGCGCGTGGTCGAAGTCGCCCTCGCGTGCCGACGCCGGGATGATGTACGCGCCGAACGCAGCCATGACGTTGGGGAATTCGGCGGTCGGGCGCTTGAGGACGAACTCGACGGTGCGCAAGTCCAGGGCCCGGCTGGCGGCCAGGTCGATCGGTTCGAGCGACGCCCTGGCCCGGAAGGCGCGCTTCGGGTCGGCTATGCGCCGGTAGCTGTGCAGGACGTCGGCCGCCGTCACGGGCTTCCCGTCGTGGAAGACGGCGTCACGCAGGGAGACCTTCCACCGCTTCAGGGTGGTGTCCGGTTCCCAGGAGGCGGCGAGGCGGGGCCGCGCGGAGAGGTCGGCGCCGTAGTCGGCGAGCTTGTCGTAGAGGGCCTTGGCGCGGGCCGCGTCGGCGAACAGGTTGCTCAGATGCGGGTCCAGGGTCTCGCTCGCCCCTCCCCCGGCGAAGGCGGCCCGCAGCCGGCCGCCGCGCCTGGGGGTGCCTTCGTCGCCCTCGGCGTCGGAGGGCCCAGGGCCGGAGGCGCCGGCGCAGCCGGAGAGGGCGAGGGCTCCGGCTGCCGCTCCCGATGCGATGAGGAAGCCGCGGCGGTGCAGGCCGGGGACGTGGCCGTGGTGGTCGTCGTGCATGACGGATGTCCTTGCTGTGTGGTGGGTTTGGGGGGCCGAGTGCGGCTGTGGTGGACCTGGGCTCAGGCGTGCGGGGCCGTACGCCGCGCGATGAGGTGGAGCCGGTCACCGGTCGTGGTGCCCGTCGGCGCCGCGCCCTCGCACCAGGCGGGGTCGGTGCGGGGGCCGGGCCCGTCGTGCAGGGCCAGCACCTCGAATCCGGCCTCGGTGACGGTGCGGCGCAGCTCGTCGGGCAGCAGCAGGCGCCAGGCCGAGCGCTGTTCGACCGGGGGCGACCCGTCGTCCGTGGTCCAGGTGCGAGAGCGGTGCAGGAGGCGTGAGGCGGGGTCCACGCGCAGCCGGGTGACGGAGCGGTAGGTGACGCCTTCGTGGGTGAACGTGTGGGCGGCGGGGGCGGCGGTGACGTGGGCGCGGCCGAGGAAGTAGGCGCCGTTGCGCATCTCCGCGACGAGCAGCCCGCCGGGGGCGAGCGCCCGGTGGCAGGAGGCGAGGAAGCCGCCGAGTTCGGCGTCGGTCCGGCAGTACAGCAGCGCGCTGTCCAGGCAGACCACGGCGTCGAAGTCCCCCGCCCCCAGGTCGAAGCGGCGCAGGTCGGCGCGGAGGTAGCGGGGGCCGGGGTGGTGCCGGGCCGCGTACCGGAGCATCGCGTCGGAGAGGTCCGCGCCGGTCACCGTACGGCCCGCCGTGTGGAGATGGGCGGCGTCGCGGCCGGTGCCGCAGCCGATGTCCAGGACGCGGGCGCCGCTCCCGTGGGTGCGCAGGCACTCCTCGGTCCAGCGTCCGGCGAGCCGTTCGTCGTCGGGGAAGCGCGTCTCGTACAGGGCCGGGTTGTCGGTGAGCAGGTTCCTGTTCCGCATGACGGCCTCCTCAGGCGCGGGCCGGCACGGGGGCCGGCCCTCCGGGCAGTGCCCCGACGCGGTGGAGCCGGGCGACGGCGGCGGCCGAGGCGAGGCCGAGGCCCAGGCAGCACGCCCAGGGCAGCCACCCGGCGCCTGTGCGTCCGCCGGTGTCCATGGCCCAGCCGACGGCCGCGTTGCCGAGGGCGGCCGCGATGCCGGAGACGACGTAGAAGATGCCGAAGTAGGTGCCGGTGAGCCGGGAGCGGCCGAAGGCGGGCACCAGTTCCATCACGAAGGGCTGGGCGATCATGAGACCGGTCTGCAGGAGCAGGGCCCCCACCAGTACCGGGGCCAGGTGCAGCAGGGCGCCCGGCAGGTCCCCCGCGCCGGCGGACGCTCCGGACGTCACGAGCATGGGGGGAACGAAGGCCGCGCCCATGAGCGCGAGGCCGCCGCTGATCCAGCCCGCCCGGCTGCCGCGCCGTTTCAGCGCCCGCGTGATGCGCAGTTGGAGGCCGAGACCGGCGAGCGTCGCCACGAGGAGGACCGGGCCGGCCGCACCGTCCCAGCCGGTGGCCCGTCGGGCGCCGTCGGGCAGCAGCAGATAGAGCTGGCTCTCCAGCGCGATCATGGCGACCATGGCCAGGGCGAACGCCATGAACGCCCGGTTCCCGACCACTTCGCGCCAGTCGGCGAGCACGCTCTCCTCGGCCGGGGTGACCTGACCGGCGGGCAGCATCAGGGCCTGGGCGACGGTGAGGAGGGCGAAGAGCCCGGCCGCCGTCAGGGCCGCCGCCCGAAAGTCGACGAGAAGGAGCGCGCTGCCGAGCAGAGGGCCGATGAGGGCCCCGGTCGTCGCGAACACGTTGAACAGGGCGAATGCCTCGGCCCTGCGCTCCCCGGCCTCCTGGGCGAGGTAGGCCCGAACGGCCGGGTTGAACAGGGCGCCGGCCAGTCCGCTGAGCACCGAGGCGGCCAGCAGCACCGCCGTCCCGTCGCCCAGGGCGAACAGGCCGAAGCCCACGGTCCGCAGGGCGCAGCCGGTGATGATCACCCCGCGCGCGCCCAGCCGGTCCGCCGCCGAGCCGCCGATGACGAAAAGCCCCTGCTGGCTGAGGTTGCGCACCCCGAGCACGGTGCCGACGGCGGCGGCGGACATGCCGAGATCGCGGCTCATGTGCACGGCGAGGTAGGGGATGAGCAGGTAGAAGCCGGTGTTCACACCGAGTTGGTTGACCAGCAGGAGGCGAACGGCCGGGCTGAAGCCACGGATCTCGCGCCAGGTCGTCACGGCCGTGCCTCCGCTCGGGAAACCGGCCCCCGGGCGGGGTCGAACGGTGTGCTCGGGCGTACGCCGAGTCCGGGCCGCGCACTCGCGCGTACGGTGCCGTCGTCGCCGCCGATGCCGGTCCAGGGGTCGTGGGAGAGCAGAAGATGCCCGTCCAGATCGGTCCACCGGGCGCGGTCGGCGAGGTGGACGGCCGGGGCGATGCCGAGTGAACTGGCGGTGAGGCAGCCGAGCATGAGGTCCGTTCCGCTTCCGGCGATCAGGTCGGCGATGCGCAGGGCCGCGCCGGCTCCGCCGCACTTGGCGAGCTTGACGTTGATGCCGTGGACGCGGCCGGCGAGGCGGCGGGCGTCCTCGTAGGACACCGCGTCCTCGTCCGCGACGACCGGCAGCGGTGAACGCGCGGCCAGGCGGGCCAGCCCTTCCGGGTCGCCCGGCGCGACGGGCTGTTCGACGGCCTCGACGCCCAGTTCGGCGAAGCGGCCGAGCAGCCGGGGCGCGGCGGACGTGCTCCAGCCGCCGTTCGGGTCGAGCAGCAGGCGTGCCCCGGGGGCGGCGGTGCGTACGGCGCGGACCCGTGCGATGTCGTCCTCGGGGTCCGCCGATCCGGCTTTGACCTTCAGGACCGTGAACCCCTGGTCCGCGAGGCGGGTGGCGAGGGCGGCGGCCCGGGAGAGCGTGGTGATGCCGATGGTCCGGGCGGTTGCGGCCATGGGCGCGCCGGCCGCGCCCAGGAGCCGGTACACGGGCTCTCCGGCGCGCTTGCCGACGAGATCGAGCAGCGCGGACTCCACGGCGGCCGTGACCGCCGGTGGCGCGCCGGTGGCGTCCTCGGGCAGGGCGGCGAGGGCGGTCTCGGGGTCGGGGAAACGGGCGAGTGCCTCCGAGCACCGGTGCAGCCACTGATGCAGGGCGCCGGTGTCCAGGCCGTAGTACACGCTGGTGACCGCTTCGCCGTGGCCGTGGAGCCCCAGGTGCTCGACGGACAGCCGGACGGCGTGCCGGGCGGTCGTGGTGGACCGGGAGATCCGCAGCGGCTCGGCGAGCCGGAGCTCCGTGGTGCGCCGGGTGCACTTCATCGGCTCTCCCGGGGTGCGTGCGGCAGGTGGGCCGCGCCCGCCCGCGGATCCGTGTGCGGCCGGTGGGCCGCGCCCGCCCGCGGATCGACCACGGTCGTGCAGCGGGTCCACCCCGTGGCCTCCGCCGCTCGGGGGTGGGAGATCTCGACGGGCCGGTTCGCCGGTGGGCCCGTCCGCAGGCCGTGCAGGGCGTTGAAGCCGTCGTCGAAGACGCTGCCGAGGTAGCGGTGGGGCCCGTCGGGGAAGACGGTGGCGACGACCGCGTCCGGGTGCACGCGGGCCGCCCAGGCGGCGACGAGGGCGACGGCGCCGGTGCTCCAGCCGCCGCTGACGAAGTTGCCCCGGGCGAGCCGGCGGCAGCTGTCGGCGGCCTCGGCCGGGCCGACCCAGTGCACCTCGTCGAAGCGGTCGTGGGCGACGTTGCGGGGATGGATGCTGCTGCCCAGGCCGCGCATGAGCCGGGGGCGGGCGGGCTGGCCGAAGATCGTCGAGCCGGTGGAGTCGACCCCGATCAGTCTCAGCGCGGGCCAGTGGCGGCGCAGCCAGGCGGCCGTTCCGGCGCTGTGCCCGCCGGTGCCGACGCTGCACACCAGCACGTCCACCCGGTCGAGCCGGCCCGCGATCTCGGCGGCGGGCGAGGCGTAACCCGCCGTGTTGTCGGGGTTGTTGTACTGGTCGGGCCAGTAGGCGTGCGGCAGCGTGGACAGCAGTTCGCGGAGCCGGGCGAGCCGGGCCGCCTGCCAGCCGCCCCGCTCGGCCGGACGGCCGACGAGCTCCAGCCGGGCGCCGTGGGAACGCAGCAACTGCCGCATGGACGGTTCGAGTTCGGTGTCGCCCACCAGGACGACGGGGTGGCCGAGCGCCTGGCCGGCGAAGGCGAGCCCGATGCCGAGCGTGCCGGACGTCGACTCCACGACCGGGGCGCCGGGCAGGAGTTCGCCGCGCGCCTCGGCCCCCTGGAGCATCGACACGGCGGCGCGTGCCTTCATGCCTCCCACGCCGAAGCCTTCGAGCTTCGCCCAGAAGCCGGGATGCGGACAGGGCAGGGGCGCGGTGATACGGGCGAGCGGGGTGCGCCCGACCAGGCCGAGCAGTTCGCGGTTGCCGGCGGGACGCAGAAGTGCCGTGGTCACCGGGTGCCTCCGTACTGGTGGATGGTGCCGGGACCGCCGTCGAGCCAGAAGAAGGGGTACGGCTCCGCGGACACGGCGGTGACCCCGGAGCCGATGAACCGGGGCAGCACCGCGCTGCCCGTCTGGGCGAACATCACGAGCGGCTTGCCGTACCGCAGCGCATGGGTCCTGAACTGTTCGAAGCTGCCGTTGCCGAGCGTCATTCCGGAGGCGAGGACGGCATCGCAGCGGGTGAGCAGGTCCGAGGCGTTCTCGCGTACCGGCTCGTCCCACTCCGTCGTACCGCCCTTGAGGTCGCAGGGCACGTACCGCAGTCCGCGCTCGCGCAGCGCCTCCAGGAGCGAGTTGACCACCCCGACGACGAGGACGGTCCGGCCGGGCGGGAGGTCCAGCAGGCCGACGACGGCGCGTGCCCTGGCCCGGGACTTCTCCAGTGAGGTCCCCGCGGGCAGCGGCAGCGGCCGGGCGCCCGAGGCGGGGCCGTGGGGCAGGGCGTGCATGAGGAAGGCGTCCAGCGCGGCGATCCGTACCGGCCGCAGCGGGTGGGCGAGCAGGGTGGCGGCATCGGTACCGACGCAGTCGTCGGCGGCGCCGTCCGGGAGTCCGCCCGGCTCGACCGCGCAGGAGCCGACGGCTGCGGCGATGCGCAGGCTCAGCACCTCGTTGCGGTAGCCGCCGGCGCGTCCCGTGTGGCTGACGGACTGGCGGGTGGTGAAGGCGGTGCTGACCCGAAGCGTTCTGGGGTTGTGCCCGAAGGCTCCGGCCAG
Source organism: Streptomyces sp. NBC_00708 (assembly GCA_036226585.1). Taxonomy (GTDB): domain Bacteria; phylum Actinomycetota; class Actinomycetes; order Streptomycetales; family Streptomycetaceae; genus Streptomyces. Next base: position 6,993,807 of record CP108997.1, on the reverse strand, counting down.
GACCCGGGACACGAGCTCCTCGCAGGAGCCGGGGGCCGGGGCGGTGGCGGTGTGTGCGGTCATCGGGACACCACCCGGGGGCGCAGGCCCGACAGGAGTGCTTCCACGCGGTCGCGGGCGCCCGGCCCGTCGGTGTCGCCGGCCATCACATGCCCGAGGTATGCGTTGTTGCTGCCCGCGGCGGTGACCCGGGTGCCGGGCGCGGCGAGGCTCAGCTCCAGCACGTCCGGGGCCTCCCCGACCGTGTCGCCGCCGTCGATCGCGTCCAGCACTCCCCCGGCGCCGGGCACCAGGAAGCCGATGGCGGCGCTGCGCAGTCCGGTGTCGTGGCGGCGCAGGTCCGGCTCCTGGCCGAGGGCGACGTCGACACAGGCGGCGGCGATGTCGATGCCGGTCACATGCCGGACGAGTTCGGTGATGCGGTTGCCGGCGGGGCGGGGATTGACCTCCACCACGCGGGGGCCGGCGGGCGTCAGTTTGATCTCGGTGTGCGCCACGACGTGGTCGAGGCCGAGCGCCTCGACCGCCCGGACCGCGGTGTCCCGGGCCGCGCGGGCGTCCTGCTCGGTGAGGGCCGCCGGAAACATGTGTCCGGTCTCCACGAAGGCCGGAGCGCCGCCGACACTCTTGTCGGTCACCCCGATCACCTGGGTCCGTCCCCCGTGGGTGACGGTCTCGACGCTGACCTCGGGACCGTGCAGCAACTCCTCGAGCAGGACTACGGGGGAACGCCGCTGGCCCCGCGCGTTGACCGGGAAGTCGGCGAGGGCCCGGTGGGCGTCGGCGAGCTGTGCCTCGTCGTCGACGCGGCGCACCAGCATTCCGGCACACAGGTCGACCGGCTTGACGACCAGCGGCAGGCCGATCCGCGCCGCCGCCTTCGCGGTCTCGGCCCAGTCGGCGCAGACCGCGTAACGCGGCCCGGGGACGCCCGCACGGGCGAGGACGTCCCGGGTGGCGTCCTTGCGGCAGGCGTTCTCCATGGCCTCGGGCGCGGGACCGGCGAGGCCCAGCCGGGCCGCGACGCGGGCGGCCAGTGGCAGGTAGTAGTCGCAGGACGAGACCACCCCGTCGAAACCCAGGGCCGCGTGGGCCCGTTCGGCGAACGGCAGCAGCCGGCCGGGGTCGTTGGTGGGAGCCGTCAGCACGTGGCGTGCCGAGAGCAGCGGGTGGCGGGCTCCCTCGGGTGCCGAGCGCAGGTAGTGGTGCAGGTCTCGGGTGAGGAAGGTGAATTCGTGCCCGCCCTCCCGGATCGCTCTCGGCAGCAGTCTGCTCATCGACCCGACCCAGCTCTCGACCATCAGCAGATGAGCCACAACTCCCCCTCTTGACCGCACGGTTGCAGGACGTCGAACGCACGCCGGCCCGGTCGGCAGGCCGTGCGCCCGACCCCGCATACGTTAACGACAATCGTTTTCATTGTCACCTGGGTCGCGGATCCGGGAGTTCGCCCGCCGCCGATTTGCGCACGTCCGGCGCGCGGGGACGATGGAAATGAGGGAGGTGTGTCACCCGGCACGAGGCGGGTGGCCGCCACGTGTTCTCTCCGATGTGAGGTGAGTCCCGTGCTGTTCGCCGACCGGGCCGACGCGGGCCGGCGGCTCGCCGAAGCCCTCGGCCCCCTCGCGCAGAGCGACCCGGTCGTGCTGGGTCTGCCGCGCGGCGGCGTGCCGGTCGCCTTCCGCGTCGCACAGGAACTCGGTGCGCCGCTCGATGTGATCGTGGTCCGCAAGCTGGGCGTCCCGCACCACCCGGAACTCGGCTTCGGCGCCATCGGCGAGGGCGGCGTCCGCGTCATCAGCGAGGACATCGTGCGCCGGGCCGGTGTGTCGGAGTCCGAGGTCGCCTCCGTCCAGCAGGCCGAGGAGGTCGAACTGTCGCGCCGGGCCCGCGCGTTCCGGGGCGAACGGCCGCGCATCCCCCTCGAAGGACGCACGGTGGTCCTCGTGGACGACGGCATCGCCACCGGCGCGACCGCGCTCGCCGCCTGCGCGGTGGCGCGGGCGCAGGGCGCCGCCCATGTGGTGCTGGCCGTGCCCGTCGCGCCACCGTCCGCCGCGGCCCGGCTGCGCGAGGAGGCCGACGAGCTGGTGTGCCTGTCGGCGCCGTCCGGGTTCTCGGCGGTGGGCGAGTGGTACCGGGACTTCGACCAGACCCCGGACGAGGAAGTCGTCGCGCTGCTGACCCGCGCGCGACAGGCGGGGCCCCGGCTCACCAGCGATGTCCTGGTGGAGGCCGGCGGAGTGGATCTGCCCGGCGCCCTCACCCCGGCCGGGGACTCCGGGGCACTCGTGATGTTCGCCCACGGCTCGGGGAGCAGCAGGCACAGCCCGCGCAACCGGTCGGTCGCGGCGGCGCTGAACCGGGCCGGCCTCGGCACACTGCTGTTCGACCTGCTCACCGCCGACGAGGAGGCCGAGGGAGGCCACGTCTTCGACATCTCGGCCCTCGCCGGCCGCCTGGTGGACGCCGCCGCCTGGGTGCGGGAACACTCACCGGGGCCCCTCGGCGTGTTCGGTGCCAGTACGGGCGCCGCCGCCGCGCTCCAGGCGGCGGCCGTCGTCGGCGCGGACCGGGACACGGGGATCGGGGCGGTCGTCTCGCGCGGCGGCCGGCCGGACCTCGCGGGCGCCCGTCTGGGCGAGGTCCGCTCGCCGACGCTGCTCCTCGTGGGCAGCAGGGACACCGAGGTGCTGGACCTGAACCGCCGGGCCCAGGCGGAACTGCGCTGCGAGAACCGGCTCGACGTCATTCCCGGCGCGACGCATCTCTTCGAGGAGCCGGGGACGCTGGACGAGGTCGCCGAACGGGCCCGCGCGTGGTTCGTCGGCCACCTGACCGAGGGCGCCGGCTGACGCGCACCCCCGGCCACCGGTTCCGACGGCTTTTTCCGGCACGAGGCAACCCCGGGCACCGATCCGCGGTCTTGATCCACAGCAAGGCGGCACACCGCACACACGACGACCCTCGCCCCACCCCCCTGAGCACGGACCGGAACACCGGCCAACTATGCGCTATGTGTATACATGCGCTGCATAGTCATGCCCGGGACGGCCCGTGCCCGCGCGAAAGGCACCCATGCACAGCAAGGCACTGGCGCCCGAATACCAGGGCGCCCTCACCAAGATGTCCGTGAACGCCTCCCTCACGGACGTACTCGCCGAGGGCGTACGCCACTTGGAGGAGGCCGAGCGCTCCGGGTCCGCCCGGGAAGTGGCGCGCGCCGGTCTCGCCGTGGCCGAGGCGCACCGCAGGCTCGGCCGGGTGCGGGACGCCGACCTCGCGTGGAAGGCGAGCTACCGCGCCGCGCGCTCGGCGGACGACGCCGGCGCGATGGCCTGGGCCCTGTGGAGCGGCGGCACGCTGGCCCGCCAGCGCGGGCGGCTCCGGCTGGCCTTCCGGCTCCTGGGCCTGGCCGCGGACATGGGCAAGAAGGGCGGGGACATCGTCGCCCGGGGCTACTCGCTCGCCGGCCTCGCGGAGACCGGGCGCATCCAGGGCGACTACCGGACCGTCGCCGCGCTGCACGAGCAGCTGCTCGCCGAGGCGCGGGCCCGCGGCGAGGCGCGCCACACCGTCTGGGCCCTGGAGGGCATCGCGCAGATCCACCGCAACACCGGCTCCTTCGACACCGCCCTGGCGATGTTCGAGGAGGCGGCGCAGCTGGCCGGTGACGCGGACGACCGGCGGGGCCGGGCCTGGGCGCTGCGCGGCATGGCCGACATCATCTCCGTACGCGGCAACGACCCGGACCGGGCGCTGGAACTGCTGGCGGAGGCCGAAGTCACCTGCCGCGAGATGAGGTTGTCGAGCGCCCTGGCGTACAACCACAAGATGCGCGCCAATGTGCTCTACCGGGCCGGACGCCATGAGGAGGCCCGGCAGGGCTACGCGGGGGCGCTGGAGGAGTTCCGGGCGATGGCGGAGCCCCGGGGCGAGGCGCTGGCGCGGCTCGGGCTGGTGAAGTCGCTCGCCCGCCTCGGGCGGGACTCCGGGGAGACGGCCGCCGACCTGGACGCGCTGCGGACCACGCTCGACCGGATCGGGCTGCTCAACGCCCGCGACATGGTCGACCGGGCGTACGCGGAGCTGGGTGTGGAGCGGGACGCGGCTACGGACGCGGACGGTGGGGCATGACGTCGCCGACGGCCTCCCCGGTGACCGCACCGCGGATTCTGGCCCGCTGCCGCGCCCTGGTGCGCCCCGCCCTGTCCCGGGCCGTGCGCCGACTCCACCCGTGGCACGGCGAGATCACCGCTTTCTCGCTGGGGTGGGACGGGGTGGACGGCGGCGATGTACCGGGCGCCCAGGGCAAGGGCGTGCGCCAGGCGCTGGCCGTGCTCGGCGCGGAGGCCGTCGGGGCCCAGGCCCGGGACGCGGTCCCCGGAGCGGTCGCCGTCGAGCTGATCCACACCTTCTCCCTGCTCCACGACGACATCATGGACGGCGACGAGACGCGCAGGAGGCGCGCCACCGCCTGGAAGGCCTACGGAACCGGTCCGGCCGTCCTCGCGGGGGACGCGTTGTTCGCCCAGGCGGTGCGCACGCTGACCGACGCGCCGGGCGGGCAGTGCGTGCCGGCGGTGCGGCTGCTGGCCGGCACCCTCACCGACCTGGTGCACGGCCAGGCCGACGACCTGCTGTTCGAGTCGCGGCCCTGGACCGGTCCCGACGCCGTGCGACCCCACGAGTACCGGCTGATGGCCGAGCGCAAGACCGGTGCGCTGCTGGGCTGCGCCACCGGTCTGGGCGCCCTGCTCGGCGGCGCGGGGCGCACGGAGGCCGACGCGCTGACCGCGGCTGGCCGCCATCTCGGCGTGGCATTCCAGGCGGCGGACGATGTGCTGGGCATCTGGGGCGACCCTGCCGTCACGGGCAAGCCGGTCCACGGCGATCTCGGGCGCGGCAAGAAGACCTACCCGGTACTCGCCGCGCTCGCCGCCGGCGGACCGGCCGCGACGGAGCTGGCGGCGCTGCTGCGCGGCGGCCCGCTCGACGAGGACGCTGTGCGCCGGGCCGCCGAGCTGGTGGAGGAGGCCGGCGGGCGGGCGGCCGCCACGGCGGAGGCGCACCGCCACCTGGAGCGGGCGCGGGCCTGCCTGGAGAGCGTGCCGCCCGCGCCCGGCGCCCTGGAGGAGATGCTCACGCTCTTCCCGTACGTCGTGGACCGCGCCCTGTGACGCCACTGCGCCGCCCCTCGTCGCGGCGGGCGGCGCGGACGCGTCCTCACCGGTGCATCGACGCACCCTTGAGGACCTTGTCCACGGCGTTGCGGGGGCCGTGCACGGCGAGCCCCACCAGGTCCAGCGCGTCCCGGTGCACCGCGCGCACCGCGGCGCGGTTGTCCCGGTCGTTGCCCGTTGCGAAGAGGTCCGAGGTGAACACCGACAGGGCCACGCCCCGGCCGACCGCACGGGTGTGGGCGGTGGTGAGGATCTCCTTCGTCCCCTCGAAGACCATGACCGGCTGCCGGAACATCGGCAGGTACGGGGTGTCGTCCGCGTCGGCGTAGGGCTCGCCGATCACCTCGGGCGCGACCGTGCCGAGACCGCTGACCAGGAAGGCCGTGACGTTCAGCCGCTGCCAGGTCTCCAGGTCGTTGCGGAGCAGCACGGCGATCTTGGTGTCGAAGCGGACGGGAGCGGGGGCGGTGGTCTCAGCTGTCATGCCCCGAGCCTGCCGGGCCGCCCGCCGGCCGGTCTTGTACGAACTTTGCGCATCGGGGCGCGCGGCGTGCCCGGCGTACGATCGGGCGCATGGCCGCAGCACGTCCGGAGATCACCGCCTGGTCCCCACCGGTGGCGGGGATCGCCGAGGTCTTCCACGCGCACTTCACCGACCACGCCTACCCCATGCACACGCACGACGCCTGGACGCTGCTGGTCGTGGACGAGGGCATGGTGCGCTACGACCTGGACCGCCATGAGCACGGTGTGCTCACCCACACGGTGACGCTGCTGCCGCCGCACGTTCCGCACAACGGCGAGGCGGCCACCCCCGAGGGCTTCCGCAAGCGCGTGCTGTACCTGGACACGGACCAGGTCGACGAGCGGCTGATCGGCCGGGCGGTGGTCCGCCCCGTCGTGCACGACCGGGCCCTGCGCGACCGTATCGACCGCCTGCACCGCAGCCTCGCGGGTCCGGGCGACGAGCTGGAGGCGGCGAGCCGGCTCGCCCTGGTCGCGGACCGGCTCGAACAGCATCTGCGCGACCGCGCCGACTGCGCCCCGTACGTCCACGACGGCAAGCTCGCGCACCGGCTGCGCGAACTGCTCGACGCGACCTATGTCGAGGGCATCACGCTCCAGGAGGCGGGCGCGCGGCTGCACGCCCACCACGCCCATCTGGTACGGGTGTTCAGCCGCGAGTTCGGCATGGCACCGCACCAGTACGTCACGGGCCGGCGGGTCGATCTGGCGCGAAGGCTGCTGCTGCGCGGGCTCCCGGCCTCGGCCGTGGCCGCGTCGGCGGGCTTCTACGACCAGTCCCATCTGACCCGGCACTTCAAGCGCATCGTGGGCACGGGGCCGGGGCACTACGCCCGGACGCGCGGGGCGTGAGCACAGCCCCTATCGCCGTTCCAGCACTCCGCGCACGAAGGCGGCCTGGCCCGCGTGCTGGAGGTCGTCCGAGAGGACGCTGACCAGCCGCACCCCGAGGGTGACGGGCGGGTTCCACGCCTCGTCGACGACGCGGTCGAGCGCGTGTCCCTCAAGGTTCCGGATGAAGGCCAGGGTGTGCTCGTGGACGGCGTCGTAGTAGCCGAGGAGCAGGTCCGCCGAGCCCACGCGGACGGCGGCGACCTCCTTGGGGCTCTGCCCGTACCCGGTGGCGTCGTCGGGGAAGGGCAGGTCGAACCGGCCGGCCCAGTCCTGTGCGGACCAGAGCTGTTCGGTGCCGGCCGCGTCCGCGATGTGGTCGTCCTGGACGCGGGTCAGATGCCACACCAGCCAGGCGATCGAGTTGGTTCCGTCGTCCAGCCGGGCGTGCAGGTCGTCGGGTTCCAGTCCTTCGACGGCGGCGTGCACCGTCTGCTGGATGCGGGAGTAACCATCCGTCAGGATGTCTGCGACGTTCATGCTTTCACCATGGCCGCTGCCCCGCCCGGGGGCGGCCACCGACACGCGCCGGGGCGGGCGCCGGCGGGGACGTACCCCGCCGGCGCCCGCCCGGTGCTCAGCTGTAGATGCCGAACTCCCAGAGCGAGTAGCCCCAGGCCGTGCCCCGCTGGGTGAGGTTGAGCTTCACGTAGCGGGCGGTCTCAGCGATGTCGAGGTCGTCGGCGTCGCCGTTGCCGCTGGTCGTGGTGTACACCGACCGCCAGTTGGTGCCGTCGTCCGAGACCAGCACCTCGTAGGACTTGGCGTATGCCGGGTCCCACACCAGCTGGAGGTGGCGGAAGGACTTCCGCTCCCCCAGGTCGACCTGGAGGGACTGCGGGTCGCTCCAGTCACTGGCCCACCGGGTGTCCAGCCGCCCGTCGGTCGCCATCGCCGCGGTGCAGGGGCAGCCGCTGCTGCCGGCCTGGGCGGAGGAGGCGGTGGCGGGGCGGCCGAGCGCGATGTTGGTGCCGCTGACCGGGGGCACCACGACCTTCACCGACTTGGTCTCGATGCCGGCGTTGCCGTGCCCGTCCTCGGCCTGGATGTACACCTTCCACACGCCGAGGCGCGCGGGCGCGGTCACCGCGAAGGTGCCGTTGCCGGTGGACCGCCAGGCGGCCTCGACCAGGGCCTTGTCGCCGGTGGCGTAGTTGCCGCTCAGGTAGATCTTGTACGTGACCGGGTCGTTGTCCGGGTCGCGGACGTCGGCCCGGACGGTGAACTCCTTGCCCGCGGGGGCGCCGCCGGCGTTCTGCACCGTCATGTTGCTGATGACGGGCGGGGTGTTGTCACCGGCCGTGGAGCCGCTGTACGCCTTCTTCAGGGCGTAGTACGAGAGCCGCTTCTTACCGTCCGGCACCACGTTGAACCAGACGCCGCCGAAGTCGTGCTCCGTGCCGTAGTGGAAGAAGGTGGCGCCCAGCGCGACGCCCTGGTGGGCGGTGACGCAGTTCCACGCCTTGGTGTAGCCCTCGGCCTTCTGTACGTCGGTGGGCTCGTCCGGCACGCCGTTGGCGTCGTCCGGGACCTCCCACTCACCGGCCGGACCGCCCTCGGTGATGATGTAGGGCTTGGTGTAGCCGCCGGACTCCCAGGCGGTGCGGACCCCGCAGATGTCCCCGTAGGAGTTCATCGAGTACAGGTCGAGGTCGGGGGCGTTGCGCTTGTAGTAGGGCCAGGCACCGGTCCAGGCGTCGGTCGACGTCACCGGGTGGTCGGGGTCGATGGTGTGGATCTTCTTCGCCACGTCGTTGACGAAGGTGGTGTACGCGTTGCGCTGCTTCTCCAGCTCGTCACCGCTGTAGCAGTTCTGCAGCCCGAGCACGGACTCGTTGCCGACGTTCCACATGAGCACACCGGGGTGGCTCTTGTACGTGTCGACCCACTTGGCGAACTCGGTGAGCGACGAGGACTTGTAGGCGTCGTCGGTCACGTAGTTGACGCAGCCGCCGCTGCCCGGACCGCCGCCCGGCTGCAGCCAGAAGCCGCTGACCACCCGGATGCCGTTGGCCGCCGCCGCGTCGAGCAGCGGCTTGGAGGTGCCGTCGGTGCCCCAGGTCCGGATGGTGTTGACGCCCATGGACTTCAGGTCGGGCAGGTAGCGCGCCGCGTCGTTGACGGACGGGCCCCAGGTCAGTCCCTTGACCTGGTAGGGCTTGCCGCCGACGGTGAGCTGCCAGTTGCCCTGCGATCCGGTGACGCGGACGGCGCCGCCGGTGCCCGGGTCCGGGTTGGAGGAGCCGGTGGTGCCGTACACCTGGAACTCCCACAGGGAGTAGCCATAACCGCCGGGGCGGGCCGTGCCGTACATGCGGACGTAGCGGCCGGAGCCGCTGACCGCGAGTTCGTCGGTGCCGCCGTCGCCGTCGGTGACGGTCTTCAGCGTGCGCCAGTCGGATCCGTTGTCCGAGGCCTCGATCCGGTACGCCTTGCCGTAGGCGGACTCCCAGGTCAGGACGACCCTGCTGAGGTCGGCGGTGGCGCCCAGGTCCACCTGGAGCCATTGCGGGTCGCCCCACTCGCTGGCCCAGCGGGTGCCCGTGAGGTTGCCGTCCACGGCGGCCGATGCCGCGTATCCGGCGCCCTCCGACGAGGAGGCGGTGGCGGTCTTCCCCTGCGACAGCAGGGATTCCGCGGCTCGGGCGCCGGTCGCGGTCAGCATGACCAACGACGACGCGATCAGGGCGAGAAGGGTGATCAGCAGCGTGCCCGTGCGGGGTCTCACGGGCAGGGCTGAACCGGCTCTGTGCACATTCTCTCCTGGCGGAAGAGTGCGGGACGGGGATCCCGCGGCGGGTTGGGAGAGCGCTCTCCCAGGAGAGTGACGTGTACCCGTCCAGCTGTCAACGATCAGGACGTACCGGGTTCCCCGGACTGTGCGCCAGGGGCTACGGAACGAGGCTGCGGCCGGTCCCGGCCGCCTTCTCCGGATGGACACCGATCCCCGCGGCCCGCGCCGCGGAGTGCAGCGAGCGCAGGGCCAGCAGGAGGAAGCCGATGTCGTCGAGGTAGACGGGATCCGGCAGCAGGTCGACCGGCGACACGGTGTACAGCACCGCCGCCCAGACCAGTGCCTTGTTGTGCAGCGGGACACCGGCGTCGGCCAGCAGCTTCCTGGCCTTCAGGACCCGCACCACCAGGACGCCGGCGACGGCCAGCATGAGCAGCACGAGAACCGCGCCGACGATGATCCAAGCCTTGGTGTCCATGCTTCATCCTCCACCAGCGAGCCGGTGAAACGCTATGAAATCGGGCGTGCGCCGCTGTGACGCTGCCCTCGTGCCCGTCGGCGGTCTCATCCGGAACGGTGGCTCTGGCGGCGGCTGCGGCGCTTCAGGGCACGCCGCTCGTTCTCCCCCAGGCCGCCCCACACGCCGGAGTCCTGGTTGTTCTCCAGGGCCCATCGCAGGCATTCCTCCTGTACGGGGCAGCGGCGGCACACCGCCTTGGCCTCCTCGACCTGGACGAGCGCCGGTCCGGTGCTCCCGATGGGGAAGAACAGGTCCGGGTCCTCGTCGCGGCAGGCCGCGTGCATGCGCCAGTTCTCCATGGACTCTCACTCCTGACGGTCGTGTACGTCGCGTTTGCCTCGGTACGCTGCGGGTGACCGGCATTTCGCCTCCGAAACCCCCGAAGGCCGTCCCGATCGTGTCCCGTCGCCTCCTTCGAAGCTGCGGGGGCGGTGGCTCAGGGGCGACCATGGGAGACGGCGGGCGTGCGTCGGGCACGGTGGCGGCATGGGAAGGATCGTCCGTGGGCGGCACTGATGAGATGCGGAACGACTGGGGCGAGGCCCGCCGCGCGGGCGCGCGCCGGGCGTCCGAGAGCGGCCTGCTCGACGTCCTCGGCGTCGCCGCGCTCGTCCTGGACACCCAGGGCCGCATCGTCCTGTGGAGCCCGCAGGCCGAACGGCTGCTGGGCTACTCCGCCGAGGAGGCGCTGGGCCAGTTCGCCGCCCGGGTGCTGGTCGACGAGGAGCAGTTCGAGCTGGTGCTGGGCCTGTTCGGCCAGGTCATGAGCAGTGGCGAGGCATGGGCGGGGGTCTTCCCCGTACGGCACAAGGACGGCACCACCCGGCTGCTCGAGTTCCGGAACATGCGGCTGCAGGACGACCGGGGCGACTTCTACGCGCTGGGGCTGGCGGCCGACGGGGAGGTGCTGCGCCGGGTCGAGCGGGACCTCGCGCTGTCCGTGGGCCTGGTCGACCAGTCGCCGATCGGTCTCGGGGTGCTGGGCCCCGATCTGCGTTTCATGTCCGCGAACGCCGCGCTGGAGCGGATGGACGGCATGCGCGCCGACGAGCACCTGGGCCGGCGTATGGGCGAGGTGCTGCCGTTCCTCGGCTGGGAGGACATGGAGAGCGCCGTGCGCGAGGTGCTGGACAGCGGTGTGCCGCTGGTGTCGCACCAGGTGGTGGGCCGAAGCCCCGCCGCCCCGGAGACCGACCGCGCCTGGTCGGTGTCGCTGTACCGGCTGGACGACTCCGGTGGCCGGGTGCTGGGCATCGCGGTGTCGCTGATCGATGTCACCGACCGCTACCGGGCGGCCGCCGAGGCGGAGCGGGCCCGCCAGCATCTCGCGCTGATCGCCGACGCCTCGGTGCGGGTCGGCACCACACTCGACCTGGAACAGACGGCCCGCGAGCTGGCCGAGGTCACCGTGCCGCAGCTCGCCGACGTCGCCGCGGTGGATGTGCTGGACAGCGTGCTGAAAGGGCGCCCGGGTTCGACCGAGGGCCCGCTCCTCATCCAGGCCCTGGCCGTCGTCGCCGCCCGCCCGACCCCCGTGGTGGAGGCGGCCGATCCCCCGGGCCGGGCCGCCCATTACGGCGCCGACCGCCTCGTCACTCGGTGCGTGCGGACGGCCCGGCCGGTCCGGGAGCCGTATCTCGACGCGGAGAAGCTCGCCCGCATCGCCCGGGACGAGCGCTCGGCGGCCCTGCTGGCCGAGGCCGGTGCCCACTCCTACCTGGCGGTGCCCCTGATCGCCCGGGGCGAGGTGCTGGGCGCGATCGATCTGATCCGGACGGACAACCCGCTGCCGTTCACCGCCGAGGACGAGGCGCTGGCGGCCGAGCTGGCCAACCGGGCCGCGGTGGGCATCGACAACGCCCGGCTCTACCGGCAGCAGCAGGAGACCGCGCTGACGCTCCAGCGCAGCATGCTGCCGCGCAACCACCACGACCCGGTGGGCCTCGATGTGGTCTCCCGCTACCGGCCGGCCGCCTCGCGGTACGAGGTCGGCGGGGACTGGTTCGACGTGATCGGGATGCGGGGCGGCCGGACCGCCCTCGTGGTGGGCGATGTGATGGGCAGCGGGATCAACGCGGCCACCACGATGGGGCGGCTGCGCACCGCCACCCAGACGCTGTCCCGGCTCTCCCTGGAGCCCGCAGAGGTGCTGGGCCACCTGGACGAGATCACCGCCGGTCTCGACCCGTGGTTCGCCACCTGTGTCTACGCCGTGTACGACCCGGGCGCCGGGCGGTGCCGGGTGTCCACCGCCGGGCATCTCCCCCCGGTGCTGATCCCGGAGGGCGGTGAGCCGGTGCTGCTGGATCTGCCGGCCGGGGCGCCGCTCGGGGTGGGCGGGGTGCCGTTCAGCGATGTCACGGTCCCGCTCGGTCCGGGCGACCGGCTGGTCCTGTACACGGACGGGCTCGTGGAGACCCGCGAGGACGACATCGACAGCAGGCTGGAGACGCTGCTCGGGCTGCTGCGGACCCCGGACGCGTCGCTCGACGCGACGTGCGACCGGCTGCTGCGGGAGTTGCGGGACCCGGACGACCACGACGACGTGGCGCTGCTGATGGCCCGGGTCCACGCATGACGGCGGGCGGCGGCGCGTGCTGCGCCGCCGCCCGCCGCGGAGGGGTCAGCGACAGCACCCGCGCCGGGTGCGGCACGTCGCCGAGGCGTGGACGCGGTGGCCGCCGGCGCCCAGAAAGCCGAGGCCGATGCCCAGCATCCAGGAGTCCTTGGCCAGCGCGATCCCGTCCTGCGTCGGCCGCAGGCTGCCGGGCTCCCGCATGCCGGGGGTGCGCAGATAGAGACCGAAGAGGCCGCCGGAGAACCCGGTGAGGGCGAGCCCGGCGAGCCTGGTCGGCACGAACGGGACCAGCAGGGCGGCGCCGACCGCGATCTCGGAGCAGGCGAGCAACCGGGTGAACTTGGCGGGTTCCAGCTTGCCGAGGAACGGATAGGCGTTGGCGGCCATACCGTGCAGCCCCTGGGCGGTCGCCTCGTCGGCCTTCAGCTTGCCGAGGCCGGAGTTGAGGATGAACGCACCGGTGGCCAGGCGCGGCGGGATATCGCGCGGTTCGGGCAACGGCATCATGGCGTGAGCCTCCACGGATCAGGTTGTCGGCCCCCGGACGAGCCTAGCCAGCGGGTGTCCCGGGCGCGCGTCGAGAGGCCGGGGCGGTGGGCGATACTGGGCGCGGCGGGAACACGAGAGGGGGCTCAGTGGTCCGACAACAAGCGGAGTGCGACGTCGTGGTGGTCGGCGGCAGCGGGGTGGACACGATCGTCCGTGTCGACACCCTGCCGGTCCCGCTCGCCGACGCGGTGATGGTCGGCCCGATCCAGGAGTGGCCCGGTCAGACCGGGGGCAATGTGGCACTCGGCGCCCGCGCGCTGGGGCTCGACGTGGTGTTTCTCGACTGCATCGGTGACGACTGGATCGGTACCCAGGTGCGCGAGCGCCTGGCGCATGGCGATGTGGAGTTCCACGCGGTGATCTCGCCGGCCGGGACCCGGCGCGCGGTGAACCTGGTGGATACGACGGGCCGGCGGATGTCGTTCTACGACGCCCGGGACCCCGAGGACCTGCGGATGCCGCGGGACTTCTATCTGCCCCACCTTCGGCGGGCCCGGCATGTCCATCTGTCGATCACGAACTTCACCCGGTTCCTGTACGACGACATCGAGGCGCTGGGCGTACCGGTCTCCACGGATCTGCACGACTGGGACGGACTGAGCGAGCACCAGCGGGAGTTCGCGCTCCGGTCCGATCTGGTCTTCTTCAGCGCGGCGACGACGGGTGAGCGCGCCCCCGGGCTGATGCGGGAGATCCTGCGCGAGGGCCGGGCCACGACGGTGGTCGCCACGGCGGGCGCGGAGGGCGCGTACCTCCTCACGCGCGACGGCGGTGACGAGCCGGTGCACGTCCCGGCGGTCGTGCCGCCGGCCCCGGTGGTGGACAGCAACGGGGCGGGCGACGCGTTCGTCACCGGCTTCCTGTACGGCGGGCTCGACGGCCGGAAGCCGGTGGAGTGCGCCCGGCTGGGGGCGGTCGCCGGCGCCTACGCCTGTACGGCCCCGGGTTCGACGGCCATGATCGGCCGGGCGGAGCTGCTGGGCGCGTAACGAATGTGCGGGTGCCCCGGCGGCCGGGGCACCCGCACGGTCGGGTTACTTCAGGTAGGGGCCCGCGGTGCCGATCTTTCCGGGGCCGTTGAGCACGTAGACGCGCATGTTGCCCTTGCCCGGGGCGTCGACGGTGAGCTTTCCGTCGGTGACGACCCGGGTGTCGCCGGTGACGGCGTCCTTGTAGGTGCCGTTGGGGATGCCGGTGTACGAGGCGCCGCCCGTGACGGTGACCAGGGCGAAGCTGTCGGTCGTCCCGCTGGTGTAGCGGCGCTTGTACGCCATCTGGCCCGTGATGCCCTCCGTGGAGTACTGCCCCATCTGCAGGGCGGGGACGGCGCGGCGGATCCGGTTGAGCCGCTGGAGGTGCTTGACCAGGGGCTTGGCGAGGGTGTTGGCGACCTCGCCGGACGCGGAGTCGACCTGGGAGAACTCCGAGGCGGTGACGCTGCCCGCGAGGTGGTCGCCGTAGTAGGCGCGGCCGGTCGTGGCGAGCGGGCAGGTCGGGCCGCAGTCGATCTTCTTGCCGGCCTGGAACTCGATCTCCGATCCGTAGTAGAGGGTCGGGATGCCGCGGAACGTCCACATCAGGGCCATGTTCTCGGCCCAGGCGTCGGTGCCGCCCGCGTAGCGCTCGCTGCTCTTGTTGGGGCCGTAGTCGTGGCTGTCGACATAGACGACGTTGTAGGTCGCGTCGTTGGTCGAGTCGTCGGAGTCCTTGCCGTTGTTGTACGCGTTGGTGGCATCACCGAAGTTCATGTGCATACGCATGTCGATGATGTTCATGCCGGAGAACTGGCTGTGGTCCGGAGTGTGGTAGCTGTTCCCGTCCAGGAACGCGTTGGTGGACGTGGGCTGCGATCCGGTGCCGAGCTGCTCCTCGTAGTCGTACATCTCCAGCGCGGCCTTGGCGTCGTCGGCGTCGTACTCCTTGCGTTCCTTCCAGGTGAAGAACTGGGCGGAGTGGTTGACCGAGCCGCGGTTCCACTTGTCGTTGACGAACGCGCCGACCTCGCCGAAGACGAGGAAGTTCTTCGCGGCCTCGGCACCGAACCGCTGGGTGACGCGTTCCTGGATGGCCGGCAGGAAGCGGCGGTTCCAGGTGGTGCGCGGGATGTGCACCGCGGTGTCGATGCGGAAGCCGTCGACGCCCATGTCGATGTACTTGTCGTAGGCGCCGATCAGATAGTTCTGCACCGGCGCGGACTCGGTGTTGAAGTCGGCCAGGTCCTCGTGCAGCCAGCAGGAACGGGAGTCCTCGCCCTCCCAGTTGCCGAGCCAGCAGGTGTGGTAGTACGCCTTGGGGAACATGCCCGATGTGGGGTTGGGCCACTGGCAGTTGTAGATGGTGTAGCCCTCGGCGGACTTCCCGCCGGTGGGCTTGCCCCAGTTGAGGCAGGTGTTGCCGGCGGGTTCGGCCGTGGACCACATGTCGCCGTTGTAGTAGGACTTGCCGCTCTTGGACTCGACGGTGAGACCGTCGTACTCGAAGCCCTCGTTCTTCTCGTCGTAGTACCAGCTCCACTGGGTGTCGCGGACGCCGTAGACGGTGGGGGTGAACAGGCCCTTGGCGCCCCAGCGCGAGGAGTGGTTGTAGACGACGTCCTGGTAGATCTTGATGCCCTTGGCGTGAGCCGCGTTGATGAGGTCCTGGTAGGAGGCTCCGGCGGACTCCAGGCGGGGGTCGACCTTGTAGAAGTCGTACCCGTGATAGCCGTGGTAGTCGTAGTCGGACCGGTTCAGGACGACCGGGGTGATCCAGATCGCCGAGAAGCCGAGCCCCTTGATGTAGTCGAGCTTGTTGACCAGGCCTTTGAAGTCGCCCCGGAACATGGGGTCGTTGTTGGCGGCGTTGCCGGACTTGACGTCCTGGCTGCCGCCCCGGTTGTTGCTCGTGTCCCCGTCGTCGAAGCGGGCGGTGAGGACGAAGTAGATGGGGTCCTTGCGGGGGTCGGTGCCGAGCGGTGTGCCCTGGGCCGCCGCCGGTGGTTTGTCACCGGTGGTCGCCTTCGCGGGTGCGGACGCGGCGGAGGTGTTCCCGGCCGCGTCGATCGCCTTGACGGTGTAGGTGTAGGCGGTGTTCTCCTCCAGGCCCGATTCGGAGAGCACGGTGGAGGTCACATCGGTGACGAAGCTGCCCTTGGACCCGCCGGTGCGGGTGACCTGATACTTCGTCACCTTGGTGTTGTCCGTGGAGGGTTCCCAGCTCAGGACGACCGCCACGCCGTCGGCCTTCGCGGTCACTCCGCTCGGTACGGTCGGCGCCTCGGTGTCGGCGGGTTCGGCGGCGCAGGGGTCCCCGGCGTCCTTGACGACCGCCCGGTCCTTCACGGTGCTGCGGCCGGCCGGGATGGTGTAGTCGCTGCCGTTGTTGTTGTCCCAGACACCGTTGCCGTTGTTGAACGCGGCCTTCATCGAGGTCGCCGTGCCGAGATCGACGGTCTTCCTCACCCAGCCGGTGCAGGCGGGCTCCATGCCGACGCCGGGCACGGCCGTCCAGGAGCCGCCGGTGGGCTGGTAGTGCAGATTGGTGGTCGTCCAGCCGACGGTGGCGGTGGAGTAGTACACCGACGCGGTGTGCGCCTCCTCTGCCGGAGTGGGGCTCGGGTCGGGGTCACCGCTGTCCGCACACGGGTCGCTGTGGGCCACGACGCCGTCCTTGACGGTGATGTTCCCGCTGCCGAGGTCGTAGTTCTTGCCCCCGTTGTTGTCCCAGACGCCCGAACCGTTGTTGAAGGTCGCCTGGATTCCCTCGGCGCCCGGGAGCGGGACCGTCTTCTTGACCCAGTCGGTGCAGGCGGCCTCCATGGCCACACCGGGCACGGTGGTCCACGCACCGCCGTCGGGCGCGTAATGCAGGTTGTAGGCGGCCCAGTTCTTCGTCTTGGTGTAGTAGAAGACGGTGGTGGTGGTGTCGGAGGACGCGACGGGCCGTGCGTCGAGACCGGCGGTGCGGGGAAGTGCGGTGAGCAGTCCGCACACCGCGGCGGCAGCGGCGCCGGACGCCAGAACGCGTCTGAGCAGCCGGTGAGGGTTGCGTTTCATGGTGTCTCCAGGGAAGGGCCACGGCGGCGGCGAAGCCGTGGCGTCCGAGGCGCGGGAAAGTGGGGACCCGCGCCGTCCCGCCGGAGACCCTGACGCGCCTCAAGGTCCGAGCGAAGGGGAAGCGTCCGCCTGTAAATACAGCCGGAATGTTGCTGCAATCTCTTGCAGCTAGGAAGTTACCGGCACATGACAACCCCGTAAAGAGGTGCCGCGGCCCCGCCCGCGCCCCCGCTCAGAAAGGAACCGTCAACTGCGCCTGTACGTGCGCCCGAAGGACACCGGCCATGTCGGTCGTGCCGCCGCTCAACAGCCACTGGGTCTGCAGGCCGTCCATCAGCGCGATCAGCTGCTGGGCCGCCTCACCGGGGTCGATGTCCTCGCGCAGCACACCCTTCTCGCGCGCCTCCGTGTAGGACACGGCCGTGGACAGCAGCGAGCCGCGGTACCGCTCGACGAAGTACGCGTGGGCCGGGTGCTCGGCGGAGGTCGCCTCGGCGGACAGGACGCAGAACAGCTCGACGATGCCGCGCCGCTGCGCGTTGAGCGCCGCGAGGCCCACCAGCCGGCGCAGCCGGTCGACCCCCGTGGGGCGGCCCGCGTCCAGCCACTGGCCGTCCACGGCGTCGCGGTGTTCCAGGACCGCGAGCAGCAGCGACTCCTTGGTCGGGAAGTGGTGCAGCAGTCCGGGATGCGAGATGCCGCACCGGGTGGCGATCACCCGCAGCGAGGCGCCCCGGTAACCTGCCTCGCCGAACATGGCCATGGCCTGATCGAGGATCTCCTCGCGTTTGGCCCGGCCCTTGGCGTAGCCACGCCGCTCCTCGCCGGTCACTCGGCACGCTCCCCGGTCGTCTCGGCTGGCACCGCTGCGTAGGTTTGCATATTACTTACTTACCACTAGGTCGGTATTCGGCGTACGGTGGTCCCCGGAGCGCAGCCTCCGCGTACCGCCCGATGAGTACGTCGCCGACGTCGTGAAAGGAACTCCCGTGGGCTCCTCCCTGCCCTATCTCGACCCCCGCCTGTCCATTCCGGAGCGCGTCGCCGACCTGCTCGGCCGGATGACGCTGCCCGAGAAGGTCGGCCAGATGCTCCAGCTCAACGGCAAGGACGGGGTGCGGCAGCACGTCGAGGACATGCACGCGGGCTCGATCCTGCACGCCTCGCCCGAACGCGTCCTGGAAGCCGCCGAGCTGACCCGGCGCACCCGCCTCGGCATCCCCCTCCTGGTCGCCGAGGACTGCATCCACGGCCACTCGTTCTGGGAGGGCGCCACCATCTTCCCCACCCAGCTGGGCATGGCCGCGAGCTGGGACCCTGAGCTGCTGGAGCGGGTGGCGCGGGCGACCGCCGTCGAGGTGGCGGCGACCGGCGTGCACTGGACGTTCTCGCCGGTGCTGTGCATCACCCGCGACCTGCGCTGGGGCCGGGTGAGCGAGACCTTCGGCGAGGACCCGTTCCTGATCGGCGAACTGGCCTCCGCGATGGTGCGCGGGTACCAGGGCGAGGGGCTCGACGACCCGACCGCGATCCTCGCGTGCGCCAAGCACTTCGCGGGCTACTCCGAGACCCAGGGCGGCCGGGACGCGAGCGAGGCCGACATCTCGCGGCGCAAGCTGCGCTCCTGGTTCCTGCCGCCGTTCGAGCGGGTCGCCAAGGAGGGCTGCCGTACGTTCATGCTGGGCTACCAGTCGATGGACGGCGTGCCCATCACCGTCAACAACTGGCTGCTGAACGAGGTGCTGCGCGGTGAGTGGGGCTACACCGGCACCCTGGTGACCGACTGGGACAACGTCGGGCGCATGGTGTGGGAGCAGAAGGTGTACGCCGACCACGCGCAGGCGGCGGCCGCCGCGGTCCGGGCGGGCAACGACATGGTGATGACGACGCCGGACTTCTTCGAGGGTGCGCAGCAGGCCGTGGCGGCCGGGCGGCTCGACGAGGCGGACGTGGACGCGGCGGTCGCACGCATCCTCACGCTCAAGTTCGAGCTGGGCCTGTTCGAGAACCCGCGCCACCCCGA
The DNA here is from genome assembly GCA_036226585.1 of Streptomyces sp. NBC_00708. Taxonomy (GTDB): domain Bacteria; phylum Actinomycetota; class Actinomycetes; order Streptomycetales; family Streptomycetaceae; genus Streptomyces. The sequence goes on along the minus strand of CP108997.1, from coordinate 6,974,770 downwards.
CCGGGCCCGGCAGGAGGCGGTCATCGGCAGCGCCGGGCACGCCGAGCTGAACCTGGAGGTGGCCCGCCGCTCGCTGGTGCTGCTGGCCAACGACGGCACCCTGCCGCTGGACGGCGGTTTCACGGCCGGGGCGGACGGGCGCGCGGTCGCGGACATCGCCGCGGCGCCGCGTACGGTCGCCGTGATCGGCCCCAACGCGGATGACGCGCAGACCCAGCTCGGGGACTGGGCGGGTTCCTCCGGCCAGGCGGACTGGCTGCCGGACGGCCATCCCCGCGCCATGATCCGTACCGTGCTCGACGGCTTCCGGGAGCATGTGCCCGCCGGCTGGACCGTCACCCACGCGCGGGGTGCCGACATCCTGACGGTGGGCCCGGACCCGGAGGGTGCCTTCTTCCCGGACGGGCAGCCGCGCCCCGAGATCGTCATGCCGTGCGAGCCGTCCGAGGCGCTGATCGCGGAGGCGGTCGCCGCAGCGGAGGCCGCCGATCATGTCGTCGCCGTGGTGGGCGACCGCATCGAACTGGTCGGTGAGGGGCGCTCGACCGCGACCCTGGAGCTGATCGGCGGGCAGATCGCGCTGCTGGACGCGCTCGCCGCGACGGGCAAGCCGTTCACCGTGGTGGTCATCAGCTCCAAGCCGCTGGTGCTGCCGCCGTCGGCGTACCGCGCGGCGGCCATCGTGCACGCGTTCAACCCGGGCATGCTCGGCGGTCGTGCGGTGGCCGAGCTGGTCCTCGGTCTGGTGGAGCCGTCCGGGCGGCTGCCCGTCTCCTTCGCGCGTCACGCGGGCCAGCAGCCGACGTACTACAACCAGCTGCGCGGCCAGCACGGCACACGGTACGCGGACCTGACGCAGCGGCCGGCGTTCGTGTTCGGGGAGGGCCTCAGCTACACGACCGTCGCCTACTCGGAGCTGGAGGTGCTGACCGACGTCCTGGGCGCGGGCGACACGCTCCGGGCGCGCGTCGTCGTCGGCAACACCGGTGAACGCCCCGCGCTGGAGACCGTACAGGTGTACGTCAGCGACTCGGTCACGTCGGTGACGTGGGCGGAGAAGGAGCTCAAGGCCTACCGGCAGGTGCCGTTGGCCCCGGGCGAGTCGCGCGAGGTGGTCTTCGAGCTTCCTGTGTCCGTGTGCAGCCTGGTGGACGCGGAGGGCCGGCGGGTCGTCGAGCCGGGGGCGTTCGAACTGCTCGTCGGTCCGTCGTCGCGCGACGACGACCTGCTGCGGGCGGGTTTCACCGTCAAGGGCTGACCGGCCGCGCGGGCGGGCAGCCGGGGATCACGGGCCCGGCTGCCCGCTGCCGCGCAGCCGTTCCAGGTCGGAGGGGCGGACCTGGATGACGAACAGCGCGATCAGGGCCGCGGCGACGGCGAAGGCCGCCGCGGCGAGGAACGCGGTGGAGACGCCGGATGCCAGGACCTGGTCGCCCCAGTGCCCCGGGAGCTGCCCGGTCTTGCGGAACTGCGCGAGCTGCGCCGGTGTCGCCTCGGCCATGAACTTGGGCACCTGGTCGGTCGCCTCGTTGCGGCTGGCCGTGCCGAAAACGGTGACCAGGATGGACAGGCCGAGCGATCCGCCCACCTGCTGGGTGGTGTTGAGGATGCCGGAGGCCGCGCCCGACTCGTGGGGCTCGACGCCCGAGAGCGCCATCAGCGTCAGCGAGACGAACTGCAGGCCCATCCCGAGGCCGAACACCAGCACCGGCCCCAGGAGGCTGCCCAGGTACGTGCTGTGGACGTCGGTCTGGGTGAGCCATCCCAGTCCGACGGCCGCGAGGACCGCGCCCGTCACCATGAAGGGCTTGGGACCGAAGCGCGGCAGCAGCCGGGAGGTGAATCCGGCGCCGATCGCGATGATGACGCTGACCGGCAGGAAGGCGAGGCCCGTGCGCAGGGGGCTGAAGCCCAGGATGTTCTGCACGAAGAGGGTCAGGAAGAAGAACATCCCGAACATCGCCGCCGCGAGGCTGAGCATCATCCCGTAGGTGCCGGCGCGGTTGCGGTCGCGGAACATCCACAGGGGTGTGATGGGCTGCCGGGACCGGCTCTCGATGGTGATGAACAGGCCGAGCAGCACCACCGCCGCGGCGAACGCGACCAGGGTCAGGGTGTCGCTCCAGCCCTCCTCGGAGGCCCGGATGAAGCCGTAGACCAGGCACACCATGCCCAGCGTCGCCGTGAGCGCGCCGATGACGTCGAAGTGGCCCGGGTGGCGTTCGGACTCCTGGATGAAGCGGCGGGTGGCCAGTACGATCAGGATGCCGATGGGCACGTTGACGAAGAAGATCCACCGCCAGTCCAGCCACTCCACCAGCACGCCGCCCGCGAGCAGCCCGATGGCGCTGCCGCCGGCCGAGACCGCCGCGAACACGCCGAACGCCCTGTTGCGCGCGGGCCCTTCACGGAAGGTCGTCGTGATCAGCGCGAGCGCCGTGGGCGAGGCGATGGCACCGCCGACGCCCTGGAGGGAGCGGGCGGCGAGCAGTTGCCAGGACTCCTGCGCGAGGCCGCCGAGCAGGGAGGCGAACACGAAGAGGGCGACGCCGGCCATGAAGACCCTGCGCCGCCCGAGAATGTCTCCGAGCCGTCCGCCCAGCAGCAGCAGACCGCCGAACGTCAGCGTGTAGGCGTTGATCACCCACGACAGGTTCTCGGTGGAGAAGCCCAGGGCGGTCTGGATGTGCGGGAGGGCGATGTTCACGATGGTGATGTCGAGGACCACCATCAGCTGGCAGGAGCAGATGACCAGCAGGGCGATCCCGCCGCCTCGACCCTTCCTGGGGGTTTCGGTGGCCTGCGGAGGTGTCGCGTGGGAGCCCGTCATCGGATCATCGGCCGCTCGTGCCGTCAGTGAACGAGGTCGTTCACTCCCCCGACGTTAGACCTGCCCGCGGGCCGTCGCCAATCGATCTCCTCGTACGGCGACGGCCCCCGCGGTCACTCGAACGCCGCCGCGGCCTCCTTGAGCGCCTGCGCCACGGCCTCCGGCGAGTCGGGGCCGGGCTCGCCCGGGATGTAGGTCACCGACCGCAGCCGGCCCCGGTAGCGGAAGGAGCGGTGGCGCTCGAACAGCGGCCAGGAAACGGGTGACTTGCGGTCGACGCCGACGCTGATGCCCTGGAAGGGGGCCATGCCGATGAGCTGGTGGACGCTGGGCGGGGTCGCCCGGACCTCGCCGTCGACATCGATCGTGAAGCCCCAGCGCAGCCCCTTCTCGGCGGTGGCCGCGAGCCGGACCAGGTGCTCGCCGGGTGACAGCGGCCCGGCGTCGCTCTCGTGGAGCACGCCGTACTCGTTGTACGCGAAGTGCAGGCGGCCGTCCTCCACGTACAGGCTGTAGCCGCCGCCCTGGTCACCGTGCGAGACGAGCACCCCCTCCCCCGTCTCCTCGACGGCGACGGTGACCTCGAAGGAGCGCAGGGAGACCAGCCGCGAGGAGCGGTAGCGCTCCAGCTCCGGGGTGCCCGGCAGCAGGGTCAGCGGACGCGACAGCCGGCGCTCGGCCGGATTGCGCCGGGCGAGGGCGCCGCTGCCGTCGGGGAGCGGGAAGACCCCGTTGCGCCAGGCCGCCTTCTCCCACGCCGCCGAGAGTTCCTTGACCAGGTCCGGGTGCTCGGCTGCCAGGTCGTGGATCTCGGTCGGGTCGGTCCTGATGTCGTACAGGGCCCACTCGGAGTCGTCGTAGGGCGCGCCGGGGCGGTGGAGGGTGACGAGCTTGTGCCCGTCGCGGTAGTAGCTGCGGTTGCCGGTCATCTCGCAGTACTGCTCGGGGTGGGTGGAGAGGTGGTCCGGGTCGGTGAGCACCGGGGTGAAGGTGACGCCGTCCGGCTCCTGGAGCGTGACGCCCCGCCGCTGCTCCGGCCGCTCCAGACCGGCCAGCTCCAGCAGGGTCGGGGCGATGTCGGTGACGTACTGGTACTGCGGGCGTATCCCCGGGGTGAGCCGTCCGTCGCGCGCGCCCCGCGGCCAGGACAGGACGAACGGGACGCGCACCCCGCCCGCGTAGGTGTGGCCCTTGTAGAGCCGGAAGGGGGTGTTCGACGCCATGCCCCAGCCGCGCGGGTAGTGCACCAGGCTGCGCGGGCCGCCGATGAGTTCGGGGTCGCGGTCGACGTCGGGCGTCCAGTCGCCGGGCAGGGCGGGGTGGTGGACGAAGCGGCTGAAGTAGGAGCGGGTCCCCTCGGCGCCGCCCTCGCCGGTGCCTCCGTTGTCGGAGGTGAAGACGATGATGGTGTTGTCGAGTTCGCCGAGCGCTTCGAGGGTGGCGGTGAGCCGGCCCAGGTTCTGGTCGATGTTGTCGACGAGCGCCGCGTACACCTCCATGTAGCGGGCGTACAGGCGCTGTTGCTCCTCGGTGAGGCTGTCCCAGGCGGGCACGTCCTGCCCGGCCTCGCTGTTGCGCTCGGGGAGTTCGGTGCCGGGCGGGAAGAGGCCGTCGGCGATCTGGGCGGCGAAGCGGCGTTCGCGCAGCGCGTCCCAGCCCTCGTCGTAGCGTCCCCGGTGGCGGGCGATGTCCTCCTCCTTGGCCTGGAGGGGGCCGTGGACGGCGTTGTGCGCGAGGTAGAGGAAGAAGGGCTTGTCCGGGTCGTGGGCGCGCAGCGACTTCACCATGGAGATGGCCTGGTCGGTGATGTCGTCGGTGTAGTAGTAGTCGTCGGGGAACTCGTCGATGTCCAGCGGGCTGTTGTCGCGGACGAGCTGGTGCGGGTGGAAAAGGCTGGTGAGGCCTTCCAGGACGCCGTAGTACTGGTCGAACCCCTTGCGCAGCGGCCAGTTGTCGCGGTCGTCGGCGGCGTTGGACGCGGAGTCGCGGACGAGGTGCCATTTGCCGACGGCGTAGGTGGCGTAGCCGGAGTCGTGGAGGAGTTCGGCGAGGGTGGGGATGTCGTCGGCGATCTCCATGCCGTAACCGGGGAAGCCGGGGTCGGAGTTGGCGACCATGGCGTAGCCGACGCGGTGCGGGTTGAGCCCGGTGAGGAGGGCGGCGCGGGCCGGTGAGCACAGCGGCATGGTGTGGTAGTTGCTGAGGCGTACACCGTCCTCGGCCAGACCGTCGAGGACGGGTGTGGCGATCTCGGAGCCGAAGGGGCCGATGTCGCTGTAGCCCATGTCGTCGACGAGGACGACGACGATGTTGGGGGCCTTCTCCCCCGGGGTACGGGGCGCCGGCCAGGCCGGTTCGGATGCGGCGAAGGTGCGGCCGATCCGGCCGGGGAAGCCGTCGTAGGGGTCGCGGCGGGTGCTGGTGGTCATCGGCGGGTGGCTCCGTGGTGGGTCGGGGCGGGCGGGGTGAGGTCCCGGGCGCAGCGGAAGCCGCCGTGGCCGGTGGAGGAGTCGGGGCTGTTGTGGGAGCGGGCGGCGACGCGGTAGCAGTTGCAGTACGAGGCGTGGCACAGGTAGGAGCCGCCCCGGATGACGCGTTCGCCGGGTCCGAAGGCGTCGGCGCACCACTCCCAGACGTTTCCGGAGGTGTTGTGGAGGCCGTAGCCGTTGGGGGCGTACGCGGTGACGGGGACGGTGCCGGTGCGGCCGCCCGGACGGTCGGAGCGGAGCGGGAAGGTGCCGCGCCAGATGTTGCACATCTCGCGTCCGCCGGGGGTGAGTTCGTCGCCCCACGGGTAACGGGCGGCGTCGAGTCCGCCGCGGGCGGCGTACTCCCACTCGGCCTCGGTGGGCAGGCGCAGCCCGGCCCATTCCGTGTAGGCGCGGGCGTCGTCGTGGGAGATGTGGACGACGGGGTGGTCGGCCCGGTCCCCGGTCCCGGAGCCCGGCCCCTCGGGGGCGTTCCAGCAGGCCCCCTCGACGCCGAGCCACCAGGGCGCGCCGGGCACCCGGCCGATGACGTGGCGTGCGGCGGCCGGGGCGAGGAGCAGGTGGAACACGTAGGAGCTGCCGTACCGTTCGGCGTCGGTGCGGTAGCCGGTGGCGTCGGCGAACAGGGCCCAGTCGGCGTTGCTGACGGCGGCGATGTCGATCGCGAAGGGTGCCACGGTCACCTCGCGCACGGGCCCTTCCCGGTCGGCGGGGTAGCCCTCGCCGAAGGCGTCGCCCATCCGGAAGACACCGCCGGGCAGTTCGGCCATCGCCCGCCGCGCGACGGCCGGCGGCGGGCCCGCACGGCGTACCGACGGCAGGGGCAGTACGCCGGTGCAGGGGCGGCCGGGCGTGCAGCACGTGCTCACGCGAGCGCCCCCGTCTTCTCGACGCGCTCGGCACGGGCCACCGGGGGTACGGGTTCGGGCGCGGCGGCGAGCAGGGCGCGGGTGTACGGGTCGCGGGGGTGGTCGCAGACCTCGTCGGCGGTGCCGGTCTCCACGATGCGGCCCCGGTGCATCACGGCGATGCGGTGGCTGACCTGCCGGACGACCGCGAGGTCGTGGGCGATGAAGACGAGGGAGAGACCCAGGTCGCGCTGGAGGTCGGTGAGCAGACCGACGATCTGGGCCTGGACGGACACGTCGAGCGCGGAGACGGGTTCGTCGCAGATGAGGACGGAGGGTGCGGGGGCGAGCGCGCGGGCGATGCCGATGCGCTGGCGCTGGCCGCCGGAGAAGGAGCGCGGGTGGCGTCCGGCCACGGCGGGGTCCAGGCCCGCCAGCTCCAGGAGTTCCGCCACGCGCGCCCGGCGTGCGTCGCGGTCGCCGATGCCGAACGCGATGAGGGGTTCGGCGACGATCTCGCCCACGGTCATCCGGGGGTTCAGCGAGGCGTACGGGTCCTGGAACACCATCTGGACCTGGCGGCGCACCCCGTGCAGCGCGCGCCGGGAGGGCCGGGTGACGTCCTCGCCGCGCAGCCGCAGGGTGCCGCCGTCGGCGGTGTGGGCATGGGCGAGGATCCGGGCCAGGGTGGACTTGCCGGAGCCGGACTCGCCGACGATGCCCAGGGTCTCGCCCTCCGCGAGGGTCAGCGACACGCCGTCGAGCGCGGGCTCCCCCCGTCGGCGGACGGCCCGTCCCCCGTATGTCTTGGTCAGGCCGTCCGCCTCCAGGACGACCGCGCCGGGCGCGGGACGGTCGATGCGGGTGGGCGGGGCCGGGGCGGGCAGGGGTTCGGTGCGTCCGGCGGCGGGGAGGCAGGCCACCCGTACGTCGCCGGTCACCCGGGCGAGCGGCGGGGTGGCGGTGCGGCAGCGGTCCTCGACGAGGGTGCAGCGGTCGGCGAAGGCGCAGCCGTCCCCGAGGAGGGTGAGGTCGGGCGGGCTGCCGGGGATGCCGGTGAGCCGGGTGCCGGACGGGGTGGCGAGGCGCGGCACGGCGGCCAGGAGCCCGGCGGTGTACGGGTGGCGGGGGCGGGTGAGCACTTCGGCGGTGGGGCCGTCCTCGACGACGGTGCCGCCGTACATGACGAGAACCCGTTCGCAAGCGCGGGCGACGACGCCCATGTTGTGGGTGATGAGGACGAGGGCGGTGCCGGTCTCGCGGTTGAGGTCGCCGAGCAGGGTGAGGATCTGGTCCTGCACGGTGGCGTCGAGCGCGGTGGTCGGTTCGTCGGCGAGGAGGATGTCGGGTTCGCCGGCGAGCGCCATCGCGATGAGGATGCGCTGACGCTGCCCGCCGGAGAACTGGTGGGGGTGGTCGTCGGCGCGGCGGTGCGGGTCGGGGATGCCGACCCGGTCGAGGAGTTCGACGGTGCGGGCGCGGCGGGCGGCCTTGTCGCGGTTGCCGTGGGCGCGCAGCACCTCGTCGATGTGGCGGCCGGCGGTGAGGACGGGGTTGAGGGCGGTCATCGGGTCCTGGAAGACCATGCCGATGCGGGCGCCGCGCACGGCCCGCAGTTCCGCGTCGTCGGCGGTGGCGAGATCGCGGCCGTTCAGGCGGACCGTGCCGCTGGTGATGCGGCCGGTGCCGGGGAGCATCCGGTTCAGGGCGAGCGCGGTGGTGGACTTGCCGGACCCGGACTCGCCGACGACGGCCAGGGTCTCGCCCCGGCGCAGGGTGAAGGAGACCCCGCGCACGGCGTGCAGCGGTGAGCCGTCGGGGGCGGTGAAGTCGACGCCGAGGTCGCGGACCTCCAGCAGCTCCTGGGCGGTCATCGGCGTATCTCCCGGTTGAGAGCCTCGGCGATGAGCGAGAGGCCGAGGACAAGCGCGGTCACGGTGATCAGGGGGCCCGCGGCGAAGTGCGGGGACTGGGCGAGGTAGGGCATGGACTGGCTGAGCACGGCTCCGAGCGTGGGCTGCGGCGGCCGGACGCCGACGCCGAGGAAGCTCATGGCGCCCTCGATGAAGACGGCGACGGTCAGCGAGACGGCGATCTGCACGACGAGCGGGTCGGCCGCGTTGGGCAGGATGTGCCGGACCAGCACCCGGCTGCCCGAACCGCCGCCGACGCGGGCGGCGGTGACGTACTCGCGTTCCCGCTGTACGAGGACACCACCGCGCAGCAGCCGGCCGAAGACCGGGACCTCGGCGAGGGCGATGACGAGGACGACGGGGGTACGTCCCGGGCCGAGGATCGCGGTGACGGCGAGCGCCAGGATCAGCCCGGGGAACGCGAGGAGCAGGTCGAACACGCGCTGGACGACGGTGTCGGCCACCGGGTGGGCGGCGGCGACGAGGGCCAGCAGGCAGCCGAGCACCGCGCCGGCGGGCACCGCGAGGGTGATGATGCCGAGGTCGGTGCGGATGCCGTACAGCACCCGGCTGAGCAGGTCGCGGCCGAGGTCGTCGGTGCCGAGGAGATGTCCGGGCGTGCCGGGTCCGGCGAGGCTCTGGCCGCTCTGGTCGGTGGGCCCGTGTCCGGCGAGCAGGGGGGCCAGGAGCCCGGCGAGGACGACGACGCCGACGAGGACGAGGCCGGTGCGGGCGCGGGCGGTGGACAGGGCGGTGCGGTACGGGTGACGGCTGCGGGCCGCGGTGCGCGGCTTGCGGGCGGCCGGGGGCGGCGCGCCGGTGAGGAGGTCGGTCGTCTGGGTCATCAGGGTTACTCCCACCTGATCCGGGGGTCGAGCCAGGCGTACACAAGGTCGGTGAGCAGCTGGACGAGGACGAAGACGGCGACCAGGAGCAGCAGCAGGTCCTGGACGACCGGGTAGTCGCGGCGCTGGAGGCCCTGTTCGGCGAGCTGTCCGAGGCCGGGCCAGGCGAAGATCGCCTCGACGAGGACCGCCCCGCCGAGGAGGTTGCCGACCTGCATGCCGAGCAGGGTGACGACGGGCGGGAGGGCGTTGGGCAGGGTGTGGCGCCACAGCAGGCGGCGCGGGGGCACGCCGGCGGCGGTGGCGGTGCGGATGTAGTCCTCGGCGAGGCCGCGTTCGATGCCGTCCTTGAGGTAGCGGCCGAGCACGGCGGCGCTGGGCAGGGCGAGGCAGAGCGCCGGCAGCACCAGGTACTGGGCGGCGAGGTCGGGGGCCGTCAGGAAGGCGACCCGGCCGCCGGGCGGCAGCACGGGGAGCGCGACGGCGAAGACCAGGACGAGCAGCACACCGCTGACGAACGGCGGCACGGCCAGCGCGGCGGTGGTGATCACGCGGACGGCGGCCGTCAGCCACCGGCTGCGCGAGGTGGCCCCGAGCACGCCGAAGGCCGTACCGAGCACGATCACGAACAGCAGTGCCGCGACGGTGAGTTCGGTGGTGGCGCCGAGTCCGTCGCCGATCAGGTCGGCGGTCTGCCCGCCGATCGCGTACGAGGGTCCGAGGTCCCCCTTGAGGAGCGAGCCGATCCAGTGGGCGTACTGGGAGAGCAGGGGGGCGTCGAGGCCGAGCCGTTCGCGGATCGCGGCGACGGTCGCCGCGTCCGCGTCCGGTCCGGCGAGCGCGGTGGCGGGGTCGCCGGGGACCAGCCGGAGGATCGTGAAGATGACGAAGGAGGCGGCTATCAGGACGAGGAGGGCGGACGGCAGCCGCCGGAGCAGGTAGCTGCGCATGTCACACCAGGTAGGCGTTGTCGAGGTTGAGGTAGGAGAACTTGTTGAGTGTGACGCCGTGCAGCCGGTCGGCGGATACCTGGAGCTGTCCGCGCACGACGAGGTCGATGAGGAACGCCTCGTCGAGCAGAATGGTGGAGATCTTCTGGTGCAGGGCGTTGGCGGCGGCCGTGTCGGTCTCCGGCTCGGTCCAGGCCTCCTGGACGACCTTGGTGTAGGCGGTGGAGCGGTACTTGGAGGTGTTCTTCGCCTCGTTGAAGGGATACGCGCTGACGGCGAGGGTGGACGGCTGCACCTGGGCGAATCCGTGCCCGAGGGACCACAGGGCCGGCATGCCCTGCGAGATGAGCTTCTTCTGCGCGGTGGCCCCGTCGGTGGGCTGGAGCGTGACGTGGACGCCGACCTGCTTGAGGTCGTACTGGATGGACTCGGCGATCGCCGTCTCGCCGGGCAGCGCGATGTGCAGCATGGGGAGATCGAGCCTGCTGTGGCCGGCCGACTTCAGCAGCTCGCGGGCCTTGGCGGGGTCGTGGGTGTAGTGGGTGCGGTTGGCCTCGCTGTAGGCGGGCGAGGACTTGGGCCAGGGAGCGGCGGAGGCGAGACCGTAGCCGCCGAGGGTCTGGGCGACGAGCCGGTCCCGGTCGACGGCCCAGGCGAGTGCCTGGCGGACGGTCCGGTCGTTCAGCGGGGCGACGGTGGTGTTGACGCCGAGGTAGACGGCTCCGGCACCGGTGTCGTAGTCGCTGATGGCAAGCCCGTTGTCGGCCTTGACAACGCCGAGGCTCTTGCCGGGCACGTCGAAGGAGAGCTGGGACTGGCCGGAGCGCAGGGACGAGATCAGCGCGTCGGCCTGGGCTATGACCCGCAGTTCGACGCCGTCGAGGTAGGGCCGGCCGGGCTGCCAGTACGCGTCGTTGCGGGTGAGGCTCAGTCCGGAGCCGGGGCTCCACTTCTTCAGCTTGAACGGGCCGGTCCCGATGAACTTCTTCCCGGCCACGGCGTCCTCGACGGACTCCGAGTCCGTGATGATCATGAACTCGAACAGGTCGAAGAGGTTGTTCACCGGGTGCGCCAGCTTGAGCACCAGTTCGTGGTCGCCGCGCTTCTCGAACCCGGTGACCGTGGCCGCGGTGCTCCTCAACTGCGCAGCCCGCACCGGGTTCTGAAGGTTCTTCACCGCGAAGATCACATCGTCCGCGGTGAACCTGCGGCCGTTGTGGAAGGTGACGTCGTCGCGCAGCCGCAGCGTGATGCTCCGCCCGTCCTTGGCGTACGTCCAGGAGGTGGCGAGCTCGGGTTTCGGGTGGAGCCGGTCGTCGTAGCGGGTGAGGGTGTTGTAGATCAGCCGTTGCTGGAGGGACTGGCCGCTCTGGGCGAACAGCAGGGCGGGGGTGAAGTCGGCGTTCACGGCGACGTTCAGCACGCCGCCGCGCCGGCGTGCGGCACTCGCACCCTGCGGGGCGGACGAGGTGTCCGACACCGCCGAGCGGCAGCCCGCGAGGCCCAGGCCGAGGAGCAGGGCGCCGGCGGCGCGCAGCGTGGAGCGCCGGGACGGTCCGGAGGGCGTGAGGGGGTACAGCTCGGTCATCGAAGCCTGCCTGTGACGGTGAAGGAAAAGGGGAGGTGAGGGCGCGCGGCGGAGCACGTCCGGGTATTCGTTCCGCTGCGTAAGCAATGGAGCGACGGGGATGCGCTGCGCGAAGGACGCACCGGCCCGGGGCCGCCGCGACGGCCGTACGGGAGGGGCGCGGGTCAGACGTGAAGGACCCCCGCGACATGCGGGAGCGGGTGAGGCCGTACGGGAAGAAGGGCCCCGGTCTCAGCGGGTTGTCGCTACCGGTGAGAGGTCAGCGGGGCGAGGTGCGCGGGCCCTGGGGGCCGCGGTCCGGCTCAGCGGTGGGCGGCACAGACCGCGCTGGCCTGTCGACAGAGGTCGACGTGCCTGCGGGAGATGAGGCGCATGTCCGGGTTCACGGGAGCAATATGACAGCGGCCTCGCCGGACGGTCAACCTGCGTGGTCCGCATCCTGGTACGAAGCGCTTCCGTGCTCTGCCGCCGGGCTACCGCACCGCGGCCGTGAGAGGGGCTCTGAACAGGGGATTCAGGGCGACGGCACCGGCCGCCACCGGGAGCACCGCCGTCCCGGCATGCGGACTGACGACCCGTTCGGGGTCCTGGCAGACGTGCGAGTGGTCGACGGCAGCGCCCCGGATCTCCTCCAGGTACTCCGGGTTCACCAGGCTGGCGTGCTCGGTGACGACCACGAGATCCGGGTTGAGGACGTCGAGCAGCAGGGCCGTCGCCCGGCCGACCGCGCGGGCCCGTTCGCGCAGCAGCCGGTCGGCGCGCCGGTCCCCGGCCGCCGCCGCGTCCACCACCAGGAACGCGTCGGGCCAGGGCACGATGCCGCGCCGCACGGCGGTCCGGGCCATGGCGGTGTTGGAGACGGTCGCCTCCAGGCAGCCGGAGCGCCCGCAGGGGCAGACCACCGTGGAGTCCGGCACGGGCAGGTGCGCCACGTCCCCGGCGCCGGACCCCGGCCCCTGGTGCACCACACCGGTGATGCCGAGGGCCGCGTCGACCACGTTGCCGATGAACAGGTGGACCAGGCTGCGCCGTGCCTCGGGCCGGCCGAACAGGATCTCCGACTGGGCGACCGCGCGAGCGTGGTTGTCGACACGCACCTCGAAACCTCCCAGGCCACGGGCGAGTTCGGCGGCCAGCGGCCGTCCGGACCAGCCGAGCGAGGCGTGCCGCACGGCCGTGCCCGTCCCCGGATCGACCCAGCCTCCGAGGGCCGCGCCCACCCCGAGCAGCGGCCGGCCGCGCGGGGCTCCGTCCAGGAAAGCGCGCAGCCCCTGGACGATCTTCGAGGGAAGGTCCCCGGGGGCGAGGCCGTCGTGGGGGAAGGCGCGCCGGTCGAGCAGCCGGCCGCGCAGGTCGAGCAGTCCGAACGTCGAGGAGGGCACCCCGATGTGGAGACCGGCGACCAGGGGCCCGTCCCTCTCGCCGGTGTGCAGGTCGACCGGGATCTGCGGCCGGCCGACACCGTTGCCGCCGGCACCCAGCTCCGGCAGCTCCCGCACCAGGCCCAGCTGGACGAGATCGGTGCACTGCCGTGAGACGGCGGCCTGGCTGAGGCCGGAGCGCTCGGCGATCGCGCGGCGGGCGACGGGCCCGTGGTCGAGGACGGTGCGCAGCACGGTGGCGGCGTTGGTCTCGCGCCTCCCGTCACCGGTCGCGCGGAAGAGGCGGGGAGCGGTGGTCATGGGGCCTTCCTTCGGTCCTGCGCCTGCGCGGCGCTCGCAACGTTACGGCGGCGTGAAATCGCACGGGGCCGGTTGCCCGGCCTGGGGGTGGCACCTTCGCGATGCCTGGCCACCTGGGCGAACTCGCAGGTGGGGCAGGGTTTTTCGGTGCGTGCCCGCGTGGTCCGCGAGCCCCGTGCAGGCGCCGATTGAACCACTGCCGCACGCCCCGCGGGGTGCCTTCGGGTGCTTGACGTACGCGGCGGGACGCTGGAAGTCTCCGGGACATGTTCGCGACGGCACTCACCGATGCGCGGCCCGCCCGCGCCGGCCGCCCCGCCACGCGGCCCGTGTGTCCGGGCCGCTGTACCGCCGCCTGATCTCAGCGGCTGACACCCCTCGCCTCGTGCTCCGCACAGGAGCCCGATCTCCGCGCACCACCGCTCAGGGCACCGCATCCACCGCCTGTGATCGCGTCCCGCCCGAATTAATTCCTCTCCACAATTAATCAGCCCGCCGTCGGCCGCGCTCTGCGCCCGGCCGGGCCGGGCACATCCTTCCCGAAGGGAATCCGTCATGACCTCCACCACCACCGCTCCCGCCCCCGCCGTCACCGTCCAGAAGCTCGGCGGACGCATCGGCGCCGTCGTCTCCGGCGTCCGGCTCGGCGGCGACCTCGACCAGGAGACGGTCGCCGCCGTCCGGGCCGCCCTGCTCGCCAACAAGGTGATCTTCTTCCGCGGCCAGGACCACCTGGACGAGGAGAGCCACGAGGCCTTCGGCCGGCTGCTCGGCACACCCGTCGCCCACCCCACGGTCCCCTCGGCCGACGGGCGTTACTCGCTCGGCATCGACTCCGACCACGGCGGCCGGGCCAACCAGTGGCACACCGACGTCACCTTCGTCCCCGCCTACCCGGCCTTCTCCATCCTGCGGGCCGTCGTGATCCCGCCGTACGGCGGCAACACCCTGTGGTCCAACACCGCCGCCGCCTACGCGGAACTGCCGGAGCAGCTGCGCACCCTGGCGGACAGCCTGCGGGCCGTCCACTCCAACGACTACGACTACGTCGCCCTGCGGCCCAACGCGCTGCCGGAGGCGCTGGAGAAGTACCGCGAGGTCTTCACCTCGACGAAGTTCCTCACCGAGCACCCGGTGGTCCGCGTCCACCCCGAGACCGGCGAACGCGTCCTGCTGCTGGGCAACTTCGTACAGCGCATCAGCGGGCTGACCGGGCGCGACTCGCGGGCCCTGGTCGACCTGTTCCAGTCGCACATCGAGCGCCCGGAGAACACCGTGCGCTGGGACTGGCAGGTGGGCGACGTGGCGATCTGGGACAACCGCGCCACCCAGCACTACGGCGTGGACGACTCCGACACCCACGAGCGCAAGCTGCGCCGCGTCACCATCGACGGTGACGTCCCGGTCGGTGTGGACGGCCGCTCCTCCACCCTGATCAGCCCGGAGGCCGTGCCGGACCCGTCCTTCGGGATCGCGTCGGGCGCCTCCACCGCCGAGGCTTCGGCCGCGTGAGCGAGCGCCTCACTCCCCCGGCGGGCGGCGCCCAGGCGCCGCCCGCCGGGGCGCCCCCGCAGGTGATCGTCGTCCTCACCGACCAGCAGCGCTGGGACACGGCCGGGGTGCACGGCAACCGGGCAGGTGTGACACCCGAGTTCGACCGGATCGCCCGCGAGGGCACCCTGTTCGAGCAGGCCGTCACCTCCAACCCGGTCTGCGCGCCGGCCCGTTCGGCGCTCCAGACCGGCCGCTATCCCACGTCCACCGGCGTCTTCCGCAACGGGCTGCCGCTGCCCGAGAACATCCCCACGCTCGCCGGTGAGTTCGCGGCGGCCGGGTACACCACCGGTTACATCGGGAAGTGGCACCTGGCGGGTGACGAGAATCCCGACGGGCCCGTTCCGCCCGCCCTGCGGGGCGGCTACGGCAGCTGGCTCGCCTCGGACCGGCTGGAGTTCACCTCGGACGCGTACCGCACGGTGGTGTACGACGAGGACGGGGCTCCGGTCCGGCTCCCGGGCTATCGCTCGGACGCGCTGATCGACGCCGCGATCCGGTTCGTGGCCGACCATCACGACCGGCCCTACCTGCTGTTCGTCTCCCTCCTGGAGCCGCACCACCAGAACCCCACCGACGACTACCCGGCCCCTGCGGGCTACCGCGAGCGGTACGAGGGCGCGTGGCTTCCGCCCGATCTGGCGGCCCTCTCCCCGGGGGCCTCCCAGGGCGGCGCCCACCGTCACCTCGGCGGCTACCTCGGACAGATCAAGCGGGTCGACGAGGGGGTCGGCCGGCTCCGCGACGCCCTGCGCAGCCTGGGCACCGAGGAGAACACCGTCCTGGCGTGGACGGCGGACCACGGCTCCCATTTCCGCACCCGCAACAGCGAGTACAAGCGCTCGGCCCACGAGGCATCGGTCCGGGTCCCGTTCGCCGTCACCGGGCCCGGCTTCACCGGCGGCGGCCTCGTCCGGCAGCCCGTGACCACGCTGGACCTGATGCCGACGCTGCTGGAGACCGCAGGCATCGCCGTACCGGACGGCGTCCAGGGGCGTTCCCTGCTGCCGCTGACCGGCGGGGGCCGCGATCCCGGCCGGCCGGATTCCGTGTTCGTGCAGATCAGCGAGGACCGGGTGGGCCGAGCGGTCCGCACCTCGCGGTGGAAGTACGCGGTCGAGGCACCGGACGCGGACGCCTGGAACGACGCGGACGCGGACAGCTACACGGAGACGGAGCTGTACGACCTGGCGGCCGATCCGTACGAGCTGGACAACCTCGCCGGACTCGCATCGCACCGCGCGGTCGCCGACGAGCTGCGCGGGGAACTCCTCGCGTGGCTGGAACGGATCGAGGGAGTGAAGCCCGCGGTCGAGCGGGCGGCGGCCAGGCCGTCGGGCCAGCGCCGCGCGGAGTCGTACCCGGCCGGGACACCGTGGGAGGGGGCGCGCTTCGGCCACCGTCCGCGCGGCTGACGACGTGGGGCGGCGGGCCGGTCCGTCCGCCCCGCCGCCCCCGCGCGCTCAGGTGCTCCGCGCCACGGTGGCGGGACCGGTGACCGTGACGGGGTGCCGGCGCGTCCCCGCCGCCCACCTCGCCACCGGCCCCAGCGCGCACGAGGCGGCGAGGACCAGTGCGCCGAGCAGCAGCCAGCCCGCCGTGCCCCAGCCGATGAGCAGCGCGGTGAGCAGCAGCGGCCCCAGAGTGCGCGCGACGGTGACGCCGGTACCGAAGAAGCCCTGGTACTCCCCGACGCGGCCGGCCGGCGCCAGGTCGAAGGCGAGCTGCCAGGAGCCCGCCGAGTGGAACATCTCGGCGGCCACCAGAAGCACGGATCCGGCGATCAGCACCGCCGCGGCGCCCCATGGCGATCCGACCGCCGAGAGGGAGAAGACGGCGCAGGTGAGGAACATCAGCCCGCCGGACCGGCGCAGCGCGCGGGCGGCCGTGGGGATGCCGTGCACGGAGCGGGCGGCACGCACCTGGAAGAGCATCACGGCCCCGGTGTTGAGCACGAAGAGCGCGGAGACCAGCCACTCGGGGGCGGTGGTCCGCTCGGTGATCCAGAGCGGCAGGCCGACGCTGAGCAGCGGCATGCGCAGGAGCAGCACGGTGTTGAGCAGAGTGACGACGGCGTAGGGCCGGTCACGGAGCACTTCGAGTTTCGTGCCCCGCTCCCCCGGCGCCGGCGCCACGGCCGGCAGCCTCCGCAGGACGAGTGCGCAGAGCAGAAAACTCGTGGCGTCGACGGCGAAGACCGCGAGGTAGGCGGCGGTGGTCCCGGCGGAGAGGGCGAGCCCGCCGAGCGCGGCGCCGACGGCGAGACCGGCGTTGAGGGTCGACTGCAGATGGGCCAGGGCGCCGGTGCGCCGCTCGTCGGGAACGAGACCCGCGAGGAGCGCCTGCCGGGCGGCGGCGAGTCCGGACTGCGCGGTGGCGTAGACGCAGGCCGCCGCGAGGAACAGCCAGAAGTCCCGTACGACCAGGAAGGACGCGACGGCGAGCCCGGTCACGAGCGCGAGCAGCACCGCCGTGCCCCTGGGCCCGCGCCGGTCCGCGAGCCGGCCGAGCGGCACCCCGGCCACCGAGCCGGCCGCCCAGGCCACGGTAAGGCCGAGCCCGATCCGCGCGGGGGCGAGCCCGACGACATGGGTGAAGTAGAGGGCCGAGGTGACGTAGTAGGCGCCGTCACCGACGGAGTTGCTCAACTGGGCGAGCGACAGGGTGCGTTGAGGACCGGCGGGCGGCAGAAGGTGCGGCATGCCGTTGACACTAGGGAACAGGCGGCGCACTCGCATGGGGCAATCGAGCGCCGTGGGAGTGGGCCACTTGGATTGGACTTGCGGGTCCATTTTTGTGTTTCTACGGTGACATGACGTCGCCACGACACCCGCGTCACGGCGACGGCTCACGGAGAGGCACACCTGATGCACGCGATCCACATCACCCGGCACGGCGGCCCCGAGGTCATGGCCTGGACCGAACTGCCGGATCCCACCCCCGCCCCCGGGGAGGCCCTGGTCCGGCTCGGTGCCGCCGGGGTGAACTTCATGGACGTGGGCGCCCGGAAGGTGGGCGGTCCGGGCTGGGCCGCACCGACCGTGCTCGGTGCCGAGGGCATGGGGTACGTGACCGCGCTCGGCGAGGGCGTCGAGGGGCTGGCCGTCGGTGACCGGGTGGCCTGGTTCTACCACCCGGGCAGCTACGCGGAGCTCCTGGCCGTCCCGGCGGAGCGGCTGGTCAAGGTGCCGGACGAGGTGCCGGACGAGACGGCGGCCGCGGTGCTGATGCAGGGGCTCACCGCGAACCACTTCACCACCGAGACGTATGCCATCAAGCCCGGCGACACGGCCGTGGTGCACGCCGCCGCCGGTGGGGTGGGACTCATGCTGACCCAGATGATCAAGGCGCGCGGCGGCCGTGTCATCGGCCTGGTGTCCCGCGCGGAGAAGGCGGCCATCGCCGAGGAGGCCGGCGCGGACCATGTCCTGGTGTCGTCCGGGGCCGGGTTCGAGGACCGGGTGCGCGAGCTGACGGGCGGCGAGGGCGCCCATGTCGTGTACGACGGCGGCGGGACGTCGACGTTCCGGTCCTCGCAGCTGGCCCTGCGCCTGCACGGGGTGCATGCCTACTACGGCCCGTTCATGGGCGTACCGTCGCTCTCGGTGACCGATCTGCCGAGCAGCATCCTGCTGTCGTACCCGACCGTGCAGGACCACGTCCCCACCCGGGAGGCACTGGTCGCCCGGACCGAGGAGGTCTTCGCGATGGTGCGAGCGGGACAGGTGTCCCCGCGCATCGGCGGGCGGTACGCGCTCGCCGACGCGGCGCGGGCCCACAGCGACCTGGAGTCCCGCCGGACCACCGGAAAGCTGCTGCTGATTCCCTGACCTCACGCACCGGCCCGTTCATGACCGCAGAGAAGGAGAGACATCGTGCCGCTGACTCCCAAGGGCGCCGCGACCAAACAGCGCATCGTCGAGGGCGCCGCCGCGGCGGTCCGGCGGCACGGTGTCTTCACGCTGACGCTCGACGACGTCCTGGCCGTCACGTCGACCAGCAAGAGCCAGTTGTTCCACTACTTCCCCGACGGGAAGGACGAGTTGATGCTGGCCGTCGCCCACCACGAGGCGGACCGGGTGATCGGCGACCAGCAGCCCGAGCTGAGCGCCCTCACCTCCTGGCCGGCCTGGCTGAGCTGGCGCCACAAGGTCGTCGCCCGCTACCGCGAGCAGGGCAGGGAGTGTCCGCTGGACATCGCCGTCTCCCACATCGGATCGGCCTCGACGGGCGCGCAGGCCGTCGCCGCCGAACTGCTGGAACGCTGGCAGGACGCATTGGCCGCCGGTATCCGGCACATGCAGTCGATCGGGGAGATCGACGCCGACCGGGACGCGGACCGCTCGGCGGCGGCCCTGCTGGCCGGGATCCAGGGAGGTGTGGTCATCCTGCTGTCCACCGGCCGGCTGGGCCACCTGGAGGCGGCCCTGGACCAGGGCATCGACGACCTGCGCCGACGCACCCGCACAGAAAACGAAAGGCCGTGAGAGGGGACGGCTGCTAAGGTTGTCGGGCCGTTCAGCGCGTACGAGGAGACCAGACATGGCAGGCGACGACGACATCTCCGGGTGATCCCGGAGCACCGTAGCCACAGCGGGCGCCCAGGGCGCCACCGCAGTGGCCATGTCGTTGTTCCCTCTGGCCATTCCTCCGGGGCCGCGGTCCGCGCCGGCCCCGGATTCACACGCGAGGTCTCCGCATGTCCGACGCATCCCTCATCTGCTCGAACCTTTCCTTCTCCTGGCCGGACGACACCCCGGTCTTCGCCGGTCTGTCCTTCACCGTGGGCACCGGCCGCACCGGTCTCGTCGCCCCCAACGGCTCCGGGAAGAGCACCCTGCTCAAGCTGCTCGCCGGTGAGCTGCGGCCGGGCGCCGGTTCCGTCACCGTCGACGGCACGCTCGCGTATCTGCCGCAGAGCCTCCCCCTGACCGGTGACCTGTCGGTCGCCGAGGTCCTCGGCGTCGACGCCGTGATCCGCGCGCTGGACGCCGTGGAGTCCGGTGACGTGGACGAGAAGCACTTCGCCGTGATCGGCGACGACTGGGACATCGAGGAACGCACCCGCGCCCAGCTCGACCGGCTCGGCCTGGAAGGCCTCGCCCTGGACCGCGGCATCGGCACGCTCAGCGGCGGTCAGGTCGTCTCCCTCGGGCTGGCGGCCCAGCTGCTGAAGCGGCCGGACGTGCTGCTGCTCGACGAGCCGACGAACAACCTCGATCTCGACGCGCGCCTCCGCCTCTACGACACGCTGGAGACGTGGAACGGCACGCTGCTCCTCGTCAGCCACGACCGCGCGCTCCTGGACCGCATGGACCGCATCGCCGAACTCGGACCGGAGGAACTGCGCCTGTACGGGGGCAACTTCACGGCCTACGAGGAAGCCGTGCGGGCCGAGCAGGAGGTCGCCGAGAAGAACGTGCGCAACGCGGAACAGGAGCTGAAGCGGGAGAAGCGCGAGATGCAGCAGGCCCGCGAACGGGCCGAGCGGCGCGCGAGCAACGCGGCCCGCAACCTCAAGAACGCGGGTCTCCCCCGCATCTTCGCCGGGAACATGAAGCGGGGCGCCCAGGAGGCCGCCGGCAAGTCCGGCCAGACGCACGCCGCCCGGGTCGGCGAGGCGCAGGCCCGTCTCGACGAGGCGGGGCGTGCCGTACGCGACGAGCAGCGCATCACGCTCGACCTGCCGGACACGGGCGTGCCGGCCGGCCGCACCGTCCTGCTCGGCGAAGACCTGCGCATCCGTCTCGGCGGCCGGGAGCAGTTCACCGGCAGCGGCGTCGGCCTGACGATCCGTGGCCCCGAGCGGATCGCGCTGACCGGGCCCAACGGGGCCGGCAAGAGCACTCTGCTGCGGCTGATCAACGGCGACCTGGAGCCCGACGCGGGGTCGCTCAGGCGCGCCGACGGGCGGATCGCCTACCTCTCGCAACGGCTCGACCTGCTGGACCTCGACCGCACGGTGGCCGAGAACTTCGCGGCGTTCGCCCCGCACCGGGACGAGGCCGAGCGGATGAACCTGCTGGCGCGCTTCCTCTTCCGCGGCGACCGCGCTCATCTGCCCGTCCGGGTGCTGTCGGGCGGCGAGCGGCTGCGGGCCACCCTGGCCTGCGTCCTGTGCGCGGAGCCGGCGCCGCAGCTGCTGCTCCTGGACGAGCCGACGAACAACCTCGACCTGGTGAGCGCCGGGCAGCTGGAGAGCGCGCTCGCCTCGTACCGCGGGGCGTTCGTGGTGGTCAGCCACGACGAACGGTTCCTGGAGCGGATCGGCGTGGAGCGGTGGCTGCGGCTGGCGGGCGGGGAGCTGCGGGAGGCGGGGGCGCCGGAGTCGTGAACCGCTGACGTGCCGTGCCGGCCCGCGCCCGAGGCCCCGTGCCCGGCGGGCCCCGAACCGTTCACGTCGGAGGTACCCATGACCGTCCCCACCCGTCCGTCCGCCCTGCTCGCCCACGACCTCGTCCGCACCCTCGGCACGAAACGCGTCCTCGACGGCGTGTCGCTCACCGCGTCGCCCGGCGACCGCATCGGCCTGATCGGTGAGAACGGTGTCGGCAAATCGACTCTCCTGCGCCTGTTGGCCGGGGTGGACGAACCCGACGCCGGCCAGGTCACGCGGCCTGCCGATGTGGGCTTCCTGC
The DNA here is from genome assembly GCA_036226585.1 of Streptomyces sp. NBC_00708. Lineage (GTDB taxonomy): Bacteria > Actinomycetota > Actinomycetes > Streptomycetales > Streptomycetaceae > Streptomyces. Next base: position 6,953,433 of record CP108997.1, on the reverse strand, counting down.
ACCAGGAGATGCCCTTCGACGCGGGGTCCACCGTGGCCGGTGTCCTGGACGACACCCTGCGCGAGGCACGGGCCGGCCTCGCGGAACTCGACCGCCTCTCCGGGCTCCTCGCCCGTACACCCGAGGACTCCCCGGCGTACGCGCAGCTCCTGGAGACGTACGGCCGTCGGCTCGAAGAGGCCGAGGAGCGGGAGGCCTGGGACGCCGACCGGCGCGCGGCCGTGCTGCTCGACGGGCTCGGCCTCGGCTCCCTGCCGCACGGGCGGACGCTCCGCTCGCTCTCGGGCGGGCAGCGCGGCCGTCTCGCGCTCGCCGCGCTGCTCGTACGGCGGCCGTCGGCCCTGCTGCTGGACGAGCCGACCAACCATCTCGACGACGAGGCCGCCGCGTTCGTGGAGGAGCAGCTGCGGACGATGCGGGGGCCGGTGGTGCTCGCGAGCCACGACCGGGCCTTCCTGGACGCCGTCTGCACGGATCTCGTCGACCTCGATCCGGCGGTCGACGGGCCCGTGCGGTACGGCGGCGGGTACAGCGCGTACCTGGCCGAGAAGCGGGCGGAGCGGGCGCGGTGGGAGCGGCGGTACGCCGAGGAGCAGGAGGAGATCGAGGCGCTGCGCCGCTCGGCCGGCGTGACCGCGCGCCGGGTCGCGCCGGACCGCGGGCCCCGGGACAGCGAGAAGATGGGGTACGGGCTGCGGGCGGGCCGGGTGCAGAGCCAGATCGCGCGCCGGGTGCGCAACGCCGGGCGCCGTCTCGACGAGGCGGAGCGCCGCCAGGTCGCCGAGCCGCCCCGGCCGTTGCGGTTCCGGTACACCGAACGGGCCGAGCCGTCCGAGCCGTCGCCGCGGGACCCGCTGGTGTCCCTGCGCGATGTCCGCTTCCCCGGCCGGCTGGCGATCGACCGGCTCGATGTCGAGCCGTCGGCACGCCTGCTGGTGACGGGCGGCAACGGTACGGGGAAGTCGACGCTGATCTCGGTGCTCGCCGGCCGCCCGGTGGCGTTCGGCGAGGTGGTCCGGCGGCCGGGCCTGTCCGTGGGGGTGCTCGCGCAGGACTCCGTGTTCACCCGGCCGCACCTGACCGCCGGCGAGACGTACGCGGGGGTGCTGGGCGTCGAGCGGGCGGAACTGGTGCCGTTGGCCTCGCTGGGGCTGCTCCACGAGGCGGACACGGACAAGCCGGTGCGTCAGCTGTCGGCGGGTCAGCGGCGCAGGCTGGCCCTCGCCCTGCTGATGGCCCACCCGCCGGAGCTGCTGCTGCTCGACGAGCCCACCAACCACCTCTCCCCCGCGCTGTGCGACGAGTTGGAGGAGGCGTTGGGCCCCGGGCCCGGCGCGATCGTGGTGGCCAGCCACGACCGCTGGCTCCGCCGGCGCTGGCGGGGGCAGGAACTGCGGCTGGGTTCCTAGTGGTTGCCCGGGGAGGTGTCGTGGTGGATGGGTGTGCGTGAGCCGGTGAGCGGGGCGCCTGTACCGCCCCGGCGCACGGCGACGATCTCGGCCGCGATGGACAGGGCGGTCTCCTCGGGGGTACGGGCGCCGAGGTCGAGGCCGATCGGGGAGTGCAGCCGGGCCAGCTCGTCCTCGGTCACCCCGGCCTCGCGCAGTCGGCGGTCGCGTTCCTCGTGGGTGCGGCGGGAGCCCATCGCGCCGATGTACGCGACCGGCATCCGCAGGGCCGTCTCCAGCAGGGGCACGTCGAACTTGGTGTCGTGGGTGAGCACGCACAGCACGGTGCGTTCGTCGGTCGTGGTGCGCCGCAGATAGCGGTGCGGCCAGTCGACCACCACGTCGTCGGCGTCCGGGAAGCGCTCCGGGGTGGTGAAGACGGGCCGGGCGTCGCACACGGTGACGTGGTAGCCGAGAAAGGCCCCGGCGCGGACGAGCGCGGTGGCGAAGTCCACGGCGCCGAAGACGATCATCCGGGGCGGGGGCACGCCCGCCTCGACGAAGAGAGTGAGGCCGCCGGGGCAGTGCGAGCCGTCCTCGGAGATCTCGGCCGTCCCGGTGCGCCCGGTGTCCAGCAGGGCGCGGGCGTGGGCCGCCGCCGCACGGTCCAGTTCCGTACGGCCTCCGATGCGGCCCTCGTACGAGCCGTCGGCGTGGACGGCGAGCGCTCCGCCGAGCAGGTCCTCCGGGCCCCGGACCACCCGGGCCAGCGCCACGGGCTCCCGCCGCGCCGCGGCGGCCAGCGCCGCCCGGAGCGCCGGTGCGGCAGGACGCACCGGCGCGATCAGGATGTCGAGGACGCCGCCGCAGGTGAGCCCGGCGGCGAAGGCGTCCTCGTCGCTGTACCCGAAGCGCCGGCGCACGGTCCGGCCGTCGAGCAGGGCCTGTGCGCAGAGCTCGTACACCTCCGCCTCCACGCAGCCGCCGGAGACGGAGCCGACGACGGCCCCGTCCCGGTCGACGGCCAGGGCGGCGCCCGGCCCGCGCGGCGCGCTGCCGTCGACGGCCACGACCGTGGCGACGGCGAAGTCCCGGCCGTCCTCCAGCCAGGAGCGCAGCCGGTCCGCGATCTCAAGCACGCGCGGTGCCCTCCGCCGCGAGCAGCACGCGGTCCGGGCGGATCGGCAGCTCCCGGTGGCGTACCCCGGTCGCGTGCCACACGGCGTTGGCAATCGCGGCGGCGACGCCCACGATGCCGATCTCGCCGATGCCCTTGATGCCGACGGGGTCGCCGGGCACCTGGTCGTCCACCCAGTCCGCCTCGATGAGCGGCACGTCGGCGTGGGCGGCGACGTGGTATCCGGCGAGGTCGGCGTTGACATGGCCGCCGGTCGCCGCGTCGCGGACGGCGTCCTCGTGGAGCGCCATGGACAGCCCCCAGGTCATGCCGCCGATGAGCTGGCTGCGGGCGGTGAGCGGGTTGACGATGGTGCCCGCCGCGAAGATGCCCAGCAGGCGGCGGGCGCGTACCTCGCCGGTGGTGACGTCGACGGCGACTTCGGCGAACTGCGCGCCGAACGAGTGCCGTTCCTGCTGCGGGAGCGCGGCGATGGCGTCTTCGGTGTCCGAACGGGCGGTGATCCCCTCGGGCGGGATGCCGCCGCCCAGGGCCAGCCGTTCGCGCACGTCGGCCGCCGCGAGCCGCACCGCCCAGCCCCAGGAGCGCGTCCCGGTGGAGCCGCCGGCGATCATGGCGTGACCCAGGTCGCTGTCGCCGATGCGCACCTGGACGCGGTCCGGATCCACCTGGAGCGCGTCGGCGGCGACGAGCGTCATGGCGGTGCGGGCTCCGGTGCCGATGTCCGCCGCGTTGATCCGTACGGTGAAGGTGCCGTCGGCCTCGGCGGTCACGGCGGCGGTGGAGCGGCCGACGCCCGAGGGGTAGGAGGCGGCGGCGGTCCCGGTGCCGAGCAGCCAGCGGCCCTCGCGGCGCAGACCGGGGCGCGGGTCCCGGTCCGCCCAGCCGAACCTGCGGGCGCCCTCCTCGAAGCAGGCGAGCACGTTGCGGCTGCTGAACGGCAGGCCCGAGACGGGGCCGGTGGCGGGTTCGTTGCGTGCCCGCAGCGCGATGGGGTCCACACCGCACTTCACGGCGAGTTCGTCGAGCGCCGATTCGATGGCGAAGGAGCCGGGTGCCTCGCCGGGGGCGCGCATCCAGGTCGGCGTCGGCACGTCGAGCCGCAGGACGCGGTGCCGGGTGCGGTGCGCCTCGGCGTCGTAGAGGACGCGGCCGAGCACGGCGCTCGTCTCGACGAACTCGTGCACGGTGGAGGTGAGGTTCAGCGCCTCGTGGTCGAAGGCGCGCAGCCGGCCGTCCGCGTCGGCCGCGACCCTGATCCGCTGGGCGGTGGGGCTGCGGTAGCCGACGAGCGAGAACATCTGACGTCGCGTCATGACGACCCGTACGGGCCGGTGCAGGAGGGTGGTCGCCATGACGGCGGCGACCTGGTGGGCGCTCAGCCCCTTCGATCCGAAGGCGCCGCCGATGTGTTCGGAGCGGACCCGCACCGATGCGGGATCCAGGGAGAAGAGCTGGGCGAGTTCCCCGGCGACCCAGCCGCTGCCCTGGTTGGAGTCGACGACGTCGAGCCGGCCGTCGTCCCAGCGGGCGGTCGCGGCGTGCGGCTCCATCGAGCAGTGGTGTTCCTCCGGGGTGGTGTACTCCTCGTCCACCACGAAGGCCGCACCGTCGATCCGCTCCTGTACGTCCCCCTTGACCGCGTCGGCCGTCACCATCGGGGAGTCCTCGGGCCGGTACGCGTCCTCGCGCCCGGCGCGGAACGCCACGTCGTGCGGTTCCTCCTCGTAGGTGACGACGAGCGCTTCCGCCGCCTCCCTGGCCTGCTCGGGCGTCTCGGCCACCACGAGCGCGACCGGCCAGCCGACGAACGGCACCCGGTCGTGCTGGAAGAGTCCGACGACCGGGTTGGGCCGCCCCAGCATGCCCACGTAACCGGTCTCGACGCGGGGGGCGTTCTCGTGGTGCAGCACGGCGAGCACGCCCGGCAGGGCGAGCACGGGCTCGTCCGCCACGGCGGTGACGCGTCCCCGGGCGACCGTGGAGAGCACGAGCCAGCCGTGGGCGAGCCGGGCGAAGGGGATTTCGCCCGCGTAGCGTGCGGCGCCGGTGACCTTGTCGCGGCCCTCCACCCGGGTGCGGCCCGCGCCCACGGCTCCCGTGGCGGCGTTCGTGCCGGTCGTCGTGGTCATCGGGCGGCCTCCTCGGCGAGTTGGGTGAGCACGGCCACGACGAGGTTGCGCATCAGCGTCACCTTGTAGCGGTTCTCGGGCAGCGGGCGCGCGGCGGCGAGTTCGGCGTCCGCCGCAGCGGCGAACGCGGTCGCCTCGGCCGGGCCGCCGGTCAGCGCCCGCTCGGCGGTGCGCGCCCGCCACGGCCGCGAGGCGACGGCCCCGAAGGCGAGGCGCACGTCGCGCACGGTGCCGTCGCGTACGTCGAGCGCCGCGGCGACCGAGCCGATCGCGAACGCGTACGAGGCACGCTCGCGCACCTTGCGGTAGCGGGAGTGCGCGGCGGCGGGGACGGGCGGCAGCGCGACACCGGTGATCACGGCACCGGCGGGCAGCGCGGTCTCGATGTGCGGCGTGTCGCCCACCGGCAGATAGAACGCCTCGACCGGCAGCTCCCCCGGCCCGTCGGCCGTTTCGTAGAGGACGACCGCGTCGAACGCCGCGAGCGCGACCGCCATGTCGGAGGGGTGGGTGGCGACGCAGTGCTCGGACGCGCCGAGGATGGCGTGGTTGCGGTGCTCCCCCGCGATGGCGGGGCAACCACTGCCGGGCGTCCGCTTGTTGCAGGGCTTGCCCGGATCCGCGAAGTAGCCGCAGCGAGTGCGCTGGAGCAGGTTTCCGCCGACGGTGGCCATGTTGCGCAGCTGCCCGGAGGCTCCGGCGAGCAGCGCCTGCGCGAGGGCCGGGTAGTGGCGGCGTACCTCGGGGTGGGCGGCCACGTCGCTGTTGCTGACCGTCGCGCCGATGCGCAGCCCGCCGTCCGGGGTGGACTCGACGCGGTCGAGCGGGAGTTCCCGTACGTCGACGAGGAGGCTGGGGCGTTCCACGCCGGCCTTCATCAGGTCGACGAGGTTGGTGCCGCCACCGAGCAGCCGGGCGCCCGGGTCGGCGCCGAGCAGGGCGACCGCTCCGGCGACGTCGTGAGCCCGTTCGTAACCGAACTCCCTCATGCGACCGGCTCCTTGACCTCGTTCGCAACGTGCTCGGCGGCGCGGGCGACCGCCTGCACGATCTGTGTGTAGGCCCCGCAGCGGCACAGGTTGCCGCTCATCCGCTCGCGGATCTCCTCGGCGGTGAGCGCGGGCGCCCCGGCCTCGGGCCGTAGGTCCTCGGTCACAGCGCTGGGCAGGCCCGCGGCGTGTTCCTCGATGACCGCGATGGCGGAGCAGATCTGGCCCGGGGTGCAGTAGCCGCACTGGTATCCGTCGAGATCCAGGAACGCCTGCTGCACGGGGTGCAGCCGGTCGCCGTCCGCGACGCCTTCGATGGTCGTGATCTCGCGTCCTTCGGCGGCCACGGCGAGTTGCAGACAGGCCACCGCCCGGCGGCCGTCGAGCAGCACCGTGCAGGCGCCGCACTGGCCGTGGTCACAGCCCTTCTTGGTGCCGGTCAGATCGAGGCGTTCGCGTAACGCGTCGAGCAGGGTGGTGCGGTGGTCGACGGGCAGCGTGTATTTTTCGCCATTGATGTGCAGGGTGATGGCACTGGACGTCGAGCGGGCCATGATCAGCCTTCTTTCGCATTGCTTGGGCGCGTCGAAAGCGACGGTGCGGGGCCGGTGCGGGAGGCGGAGAGCGCGGCGTGTGCGTGGGGGCCGACGGATGCCGGTCGGTCAAGTGGCCCGATCCGGCGTTGCGATGGAGGAAAGCGGACAGTTGTCCGCTTGGTTGTCGAACCTAACGGACGACTGTCCGGTGAGCAAGGCCGTCGCCGGCCGTGGCTCGGGAGGGGGAAAGCGTGCGGGACGCGAAAAGCACACCCACGCGCCCGGACGCGCAGCGCAATCGCGAGCGCATCCTGGCCGTCGCGCTCGCCGAGCTGACGCGGGCCGCGGACACCCCGGTGAGCGTGATCGCGAAGAAGGCGGGCGTCGGCCAGGGCACCTTCTACCGCAACTTCCCGCATCGCGAGGCGCTGGTCCTGGAGGTCTACCGGTACGAGATGCAGCAGGTCGCCGACACGGCCGCCCAGCTTCTCGACGACCGTCCGGCGGACCTGGCCCTGCGCGAGTGGATGGACCGCCTCGCCCGGTACGCCATGGCGAAGGCGGGCCTGGGGGACGCCCTGCGCGCGGCGACCAGCGGGCACGGCAGCCTGGCGCAGGTCGGCCACGGTCCGGTGACCGAGGCCGTCACGCTCCTGCTGGAGGCCAACGAGACGGCGGGCACCATCCGCCCCGGCGTGACACCCGACGACTTCTTCCTCGCCATAGCCGGTCTCTGGCAGCTCGACCCGCACAGCGACTGGCAGCCCCGCGCCGCCCGCCTCTTCGACCTGGTGACGGACGGACTGCGGGCGGGCGCGGCCGGAGACCAGGGTATCGAACACATGTGCCGTCACCCGGATCAACGGTTCCCCGGCTAGCCGATGTTGACGACGCGTGCCCAGGCGGGCGGCGCGTCCGGTACGTAGTCGGGGTCCGCCTCGTCCCAGGACGCCCTGTCCGGCCGGTCGAACAGGCCCACCACCGTCCGGCACGCCGGCTGGGCCGAGGGCCACGGGGTCTGCCCGTCGGTGAGGGCCACGACGACATCGGGCCGGGGGTGCGTCCGCAGGGCCCTGTCGAAGCCCGTACGCAGATCCGTTCCGCCGCCGCCCACCAGGGGGATGCCCTCCGCACGGCACAGCGGATGCACGACCCGGGCGGCGGCGTCGCAGGACAGGACCGTGACCAGGTCCCGGCGCCCGCCGACCGCCCGGGTGATCGCGGCCACCTCCAGCAGCGCGCTGCCCAGCTCCGCGTCGCTGACCGAGGCCGAGGTGTCGATGACCACGGACACGCGCGGTGGCCGGCGCCGCAGGCTCGGCAGGACGACCCCGGGCAGGCTCGCCGACCGGCGCGACGGACGTCCGTACGAGTAGTCGTCGCCCGCGCCGGGGCCCGAGGCCGCCGACCGGAGGGCGGCGCCCAGCAGGTCACGCCATGCCTGGGGCGGGTGGAACGCCTCCTCGGCCCAGCGCTTCCACGCCTTCGGCGCCCGGCCCGGCCGGCCGGTGATGCCCTGGGCCACCCGGAACCGCACCGCGTCGCGTTCCTGCTCACTGAGCCCGTGCGCCCCGTCGGGACCGAGGTCCCACGCCCGGTCGAGGCCGTCGGAGCCGCTGCCGCAGTCCAGCCAGGCGAACTCCGCGGTGTGGGGCCCCAGCCGGAAATGGCGCAGGTACTCCTCCATCAGCTTCCCCTCCGGGAGCCCCAGAGGCTCGGGCAGCACCACCGCGTCGGGGGCGACCAGCCCGTCCCCGTACACGTCGTCGTTGATCTCGCAGTCGGCCGCGATGTTCATGCGCAGGCGCTCGGCCGCACCGGTCAGCCCGTGTTCACGCGCGTACCGGTCACTGCGCCCATGGTGGTCGCGCAGCAGATGCGACACCTCGTGCACCCACGCCCCGGCAAGCTCCTCCACGGGGGTCCGGTCGACGAACCACGGCGAGACGTAGCACCGCCAGTGCCGGTCCACGGCCATCGTCGGGACGCGCCGCGACTCGACCACGTGCAGGGCGAACAGCGCCGTCGCCAGGTACGGGCGGGCCCTGACGGCCTGCAGCCGGGCGGCGAAAAGCCGGTCGAGGTCCAGCTCGCCCCCGGTCACCGGCCGCCCTTGGTCGCCGCGACGGCGCGGGCCGCCGCTTCCTCGGCGCGCCGCGACAGCGATACCACTCCGGCCAGCGCCTCGATCGACGCGGGCACGTCCCACTCCTCCTGCCTGAGTGCGGCGAGGGTGGTCGCCGGTACGACGACCAGATCGGGCGCTCCCGTCTCCACCGCGCGGACCAGCAGCGACCATGCCGCGTCCCAGCGCGCCCGGTCCGGGCGTCTGCGCACCGCGGCGACCACCCCGTCGAGCACCGCCTGCCGCAGGTCTCCCCGCTCGGGCAGCACGGCGCTCGCAGGATCGGCGAGAAGCGCCTCCGGGTCCGGGAGGTCCATCCGGTCGATGGCGGCGAGCAGTTCCAGTCCCGGCCCGTCCCCCACGGTGCCCCTGACCAGCAGCGAGAGCACATCACGGGAGACACCGGACGCGGTCGCGAAGGCGATCAGGGTCAGCGTCATGTCCCAGCTCCGGGGCGACGGCCAGGCGCCGCCCCTGCGGGTCTCGCTGCTGGGCAGCCGGTGGACGAGCGCGGGGCGGGCCGCGAGGAGGCCGCACACCGCGCGGCGGGCGAAGCCGACGGCCTCGGCGAGCCGTTCGGGCCGGAGACGGGGCAGGGTCGCCCGGGGCCAGGTCCCGCCGAGTCCGCGCACCACGACGTCCTGGTCGTGGGCCCACTGCAGATGGACGAACCGGTTGGCCAGCGGCGGACTCAGCTCCCAGCCGTCGGCCGCCGACGACCGGGGGTTGGCCGCGGCCACGATGCGTACACCGGGCGGCAGTTGGAGGGCCCCGACGCGCCGTTCGAGTACGAGACGGAGGAGGGCGGCCTGCACGGCGGGCGGGGCCGTGGACAGTTCGTCGAGGAACAGCAGGCCACGCCCCGCGCGGACGAGACGCACCGCCCAGTCGGGCGGCGCCATCGGGACGCCCTGCTCCGCCGGGTCGTCCCCGACGACGGGCAGGCCGGAGAAGTCCGACGGCTCGTGCACGCTGGCGATCACCGTGGTGAGGGGCAGGCCGAGGTCATCGGCGAGCTGGTTCAGGGCCGCGGTCTTGCCGATGCCCGGTTCGCCCCACAGGAGGACGGGCAGGTCGGCCGCGACAGCCAGTGTCAGGGCCTCCAGCTGGGTGTCGGGGCGCGCTTCGGTCGTCGTGTCACGCAGCAGGGCCGTGAGCATCCCGGCGATGTCGAGCTGGGAGGCCGGAGACGGGTCGCCCGGAGGGCGGGCCGGGGCGGAGGGAGCGTGCAGGGACATGAGTCATCACCTTGTCGTTCGTGGTGGTTTCGTGGCGGAGCAGGAAGTGCCGGTTCCCCGTGCGAGGGGGAACCGGATGCGGTGCGGGGCGGGACGCACCCGTCAGCGGGCCTCCGCCCGGCGCGGGCGCGAGCGGCGGTCACGGGGGCGCGGCGGGCCGGGGACCCGGTTGCGGGGGCCCGGTTCGATGAGGTCGGCGCGGTACAGCCCGTAAGTGATCCTGCGCAGCGCGGCCGACTCCAGCTCGTCCCGCAGCGGACCGTCCCGGAGCTGGGCGCCGGGGCCGAGCAGATCTTCGACGACCGCCAGGGCGCCCGCGAGGTCGCCGTGGTCGAGCCGTTCGCGAACCCCGGTGAGGCAGTCGGGGCGCCGATGGGCCTCGTCGATGGCGCGCAGACACGGCAACGGTGTCCCGGTCAGGGCGGCCAGCAGCTCCTCGCGGCGGACCTCGGCGGGATCGTGGTCCAGGGCGGACAGCACCCCGTCGACCTGGCCGATCCGGTGCCGGGCGCCCCGGCAGTCCACGAGGCGTGGCTGCCCGGGATCTCCCGGCTCCGGTGGCGGTCCGGCCGGCCGGTGCTCCGGGAGGAGCGCGCCCCGGACGAGCGGGTGCAGCCGGCCGGCGTCGATCGCGCCCGCCCGCAGGAGCTCCAGATCGGGCAGCGCCCAGGTCGCGGCGTCGGGCAGCACCAAGGGCGTGCGGGTGGCGTCCTCCCGGCCCCGCGCCACCCGCAGGACGGGCGGCCCCTGGCCGTTCGGGTGCGCGACGACGTCCAGGAGCAGCCGGTGCCGGCCGCCGAGGCGCACGGTGACGGGTCCGGAGGAACGGCCCTCGGCCTGCAGCAGCAGCTCCGCCTCCGCCGCCCAGCGGTCGACGGCACAGCGGCGCCCCTGCGGCACCAGGTCGAGCAGGTCCGGGTCCGTCGGCGCCGTATGGCCGGCTCCCGCGCGATGCCGCAGTTCGGCGGCCCGGCGTGCGTCCCACAGGTGGCGGTGCACGTCCAGCCGGAACCGCCGGCTGGGGTGGGGGTGCGGATGAAGGCGTACGGTCCCGGGGCCGGTGCCGTCCCAGAGGCTGAGGCTGATCCGCTGGCCGGCGTCCGCCCAGGCAGGAGGAGTTCTCGCCACGAGGTACAGCGGTGCCGGGGCGCGAACGGTACCGGCCTGCGGCTCGGGGTCGTACCGCGCGAGCGCGACGGTCAGCCCCGGACGCAGCAGTCCGCGCGGGGCGATCCTCGGCATGTGCCAGCGCAGCAGGTCCGGTGCCAGGTGGCGCAGATCCTCGCGTACGCGGGCGGCGCGCTCCCGCCCATACGTACGGGACAGGGCCCGGGGCGCGAAGTCGACGTCGATTCCGGCGGCGGCGCACGCACCGGCCCAGTCACCGGCGCGACGGCGGGCGGTCGCGGTCTCGATCATGGAAGGCGGCACGGCGAACTCGCGCACGCGCAGCCAGAAGGACAGGAAGGGATCTCCGTCGGCGGGATGAGTGGCCATCAGCACTCACCTTGCGCGGACGGGGCCCCCAATCTTTGGAGAGAGTGAGTCGTCATCGCGGCACAGCGTAGCTTCCGAAGGCCGGCCGCGCAGCCCTTATTCGGTGAGGCCCGCCGCCAGTACGGCGCCCAGCTCCCAGCACGCCTCCGTATCGGCCTTGCCCGGCTCGCCCGTCACCTTCACGGCGTCCGCCGCGCGGCGCCAGCCGAGGCCGGTCGTGATCGTCTCGATGCCCCGTACGGCACCGGTGACGTCGTTGCCGCCGTGCACGTAGTAGCCGAAGGGCCTGCCCTGTGTCGTGTCGAGGCACGGGTAGTAGATCTGGTCGAAGAAGTGCTTGAGCGCCCCGGACATGTACCCGAGGTTCGCCGGGGTGCCGAGGAGCAGGCCGTCCGCCGCGAGGACATCGGAAGCCGTGGCGGCGAGTGCCGCGCGCCGTACGACGCGTACGCCCTCGATCTCGTCCGTCGTCGCGCCGGAGACGACGGCCTCGAAGAGGGCCTGGCAGTTCGGGGACGGTGTGTGATGCACGATCAGGAGAGTGGGCACAGCACCGAACCCTGCCGTGCCCCCTGCGTCGCCGCAAGCCGGGCACACCCCGTCAGGAGCGGTGGCCGAAGAACTCCACCTCGGCGATCGCCACCCGGCGCCCCTTCCCCGTGCCGTACGCCGAGTCGACCGTGAGCCGGACGCGGACGGTCTGCGAGCCCCGGACGTCGAAGGTCTGCTGGCCCGCCTGGTCGGCGAGGCGGATCGTGCGGGTGCGCTTGGTGCCGTCCTTGGCGGTCAGTTCCGCGATGATCCGGGACGGCCGGGCCTGCGTCAGGAACTCGTCGTTGCGGGCCGATGTCCCGGAGAACACCACCATCTTGCGCATCCCCACCGGCGCGTCGAACGCGCACTCCAGGAACTCCCCCGCACCGTCGCCGGTCTCCTTCGGCGCCCAGTAGCGGTTGTTGAAGCCGTCGAACGCCGCGCTCGCTGCGTGCCCCGACGCCGCGCTGGAGCCGTGGCAGGCGGACGGCGGCATGGATTCCGGCGCCCCCGTCTCCTCCTTGGCGAGGCCGAGGAGTCCGGACAGGTGCGGCAGCGCGAACCAGACGCCGGCGAGTACGAGGAGCAGCGCGATGGGTAGGCCCAGCCGGGGCCCGCGCCGGCGTCGTCGGGGACGCGACCCGGCCTCGTGGCCCTTCGCGGGGGCCCGGCGGAACAGGCGGCGCCACCAGGGCGGGCGCACGCCGGGCGGGGGCCCGGGGTCCAGGAGCAGGGCGCAGCGGACGCACAGGGTGCGGTCGGGCGCGTTCTCCGCGCCGCAGCCGGGGCACCGCACGGGTGCGGAAGCCCTGCCGGGGGTGGAGTCCGGCGGCTCGGGGGCCGAGGCATCGGGAGTCCACGCGGCCGGACCGGGCGGGTCGTCCGGGCGGTCGCCGGGGCGGCGGGGGGCGGCGCCCCGGGGTGGGGCGGGGATCGGAGGCGTACGGGGTAATGGGTCCTGGCGCTGGGCGCTGACTGCCGGGGCGGCCGGCGGGCGTTGCGGGGGGATGGCGGGGAGGGGGTTCACCGGGTGGGGCGGGGCCGGGTGCGGATCGGTGGGTACGGGGGTGGAGGGCGGGTTGCCCCGGCCCGGTCCCGGTGCCACGGGCGGTGCGGGGGCGGGCGTCGGCGGCGCGGGCACCACGGGTTCCCGGGACCCGGCAGGCCTCACCGCGTCCGGCCCGGAGTCCTCCCCCTCCCACCCCAGGAACGCCTCGCACGAGACGCAGAATTCGCGCCCCGGTGCGTTCCTCGTCCCGCACGACTCACAGATCACCGCGCCGCACCCCCCGCGCCCCCGTCCGGGGGCAGGATCTCCAGTGTGAAGCCCACGTGTGCCGGGACCTCCGTGCCGATGCGTTCCTCCAGGCGGGCCCGGTCGATGGTCCGTCCGGGCTGTTCCCGGACCCGGATCGTCACCCAGGGGCGCGGCGCGCCCGGCAGGGCGGTGAGGGGGCCGGTGGACCACGCGGTGCCGCCGCTCTCCGTGATCTCGGGTTCGGTGCCGGTCGCGAGGCGTACCGCGTCGGCGAGGCCGCCGGACGTGCCGCGCCGGGCGTGGCGGGCCACCGCGCCCCGTACCGTCTCGCGGCGCCGTTCGACCGGGCCGTCCTCGGGGGAATCCACCGCCACCCACTGCGCCAGCCAGGCCAGGAAGTCGTCCGGGGCGCTGCGCGGGTCCAGGTGGGCGGGCATGTTGTCGATCGTGAGCAGGACCGGGGCGAGGACGTCGTCGAGTGCGCTCAGGAAGCGGCGCAGGAAGTCCTGCTCCAGGTAGACGGCGGGGAGTTGGTCGATGAGGGGGTGCGGGGTGGGGAGTCCGGGGACGCCGGTGCGCATGGTTCAGGCTCCCCTCACCCGGAGCTGGTGCTCGTGGCTGAAGACCAGCGCGTGCCGGTCGAGCGGGATCTTGCTGGTGGCGTCGGTGCGCTCCCTGGTCACCGGGTCGGCGCGGTAGAGGCGTACGTCCTCCACCAGGTCCACGCCCGGCACCCGCTGGAGCACGGCGAACGCCTCGCCCGAGTGGACCGGGCGCCCGAAGGGCCAGCCCTGCTCGTTCGGTCCGCCGGAGAGGGGGTTGAAGTACCCGTAGAGCGCGGCCAGTGCCGCGTCGCGTACGCGGTCGCGGTCCGCGCCGGGCTCGGCCTGGACCGAGGCGACGACGGTGACGCCCTGGTAGAACGGCGGCTCGACGACGAGGCGGGCGCCGATCGGGCGGCGCTCGTCCAGATGTCCGGCGATGAGGCGCAGGGTCTCGGCGGGCGGGATCAGCTCGTCGAACTCGATCCGGCCCTGTTCGTCGCTGCGCCCGGCCGGCACGACGAGGAGCCGTACCCCCTGGGCGTCGGCGCCGCTGTCGTCGCCTTCGGCGCCCGCCCGGATGCAGTGCACGCGGGCCGCGTCGGGGGCGACTTCGCGGGCGAGGAGTTCGTAGTCGTGCGGGACGACGGCCCGGTGCAGGGTGCGCAGGGTCATCGGGCCGCGCACCCGGGCGCTGTCGACGCTCTCGCCGTCGACGCCGCCGAGCGCGGGCCTGCGGTTCTCCACGCGTGCCACGTACGGGATGGCGCTGCGCAGGACCTTCAGCGTCGACCGGGCGACGTTGCCGCGCAGGCCGCCGCCCGTGCGGTAGGAGCGCACCCGCACCGTGGCGCCCTTGGCCGGGACGGCCCCGTAGTAGCGGATGGAGCCGTCCCGTTCGCGTACGGCCGGGCCGAATTCGACGCGGCCGGAGTTGGGGTCGAGCGTGATGTGCCGGTCGTCGGGGCCGGAGTGCGCGAAGTCGTCGGCCTTCGTCCAGCGGGTGAACTCGGGTTCCGGCCCGTTCGCCGGGTCCGCGACCTCGACCACGAAGTCCCCCGGCACGACGGGCGACCGGGCGAGGGTGAACGCCTGCCCGGGTACGCCCTCCGCCGCGCCGAGCACCTCGTCGGTGATGGTCTCGGCGTGCTCGGCGGCGACCGTGGCGCCGATGGTGAAGGCGGTGATGCCCCGGAGGACGGGCGGCGCCAGGTAGGTCGGGCGGCCGGGTTCGGCCTCGATCAGCCGGCAGCGCAGCCAGCCGCCGGTGCGCCGGACGACGGCGGCCGGGGTGTGGGTCTTCGGCAGGTGGAGAATGAGTTCGCCGGACCGGTTGAAGCCGCCGGTGTCGTCCTTCTCGACCTCGCAGGCCGCCCAGCCGGTGCCGTCCCAGGCCTCCCAGACCAGGGGCGGGCGCAGCGGGTCGACGCCCACGCCCTCGACCCGGCAGTCCAGCCGCAGGACGACGACGCCCGCCGGGACGGCGGCCGAGAGGCCCACGTAGAGGCAGTCGCCGGGGGCGGGGGTGGCGCCGAAGCAGGCGATGTCACGCCCGATCGCCAGCTGCTCGGTGCGGTCGACGACCTCCTCGGCGGCCGGCCAGGTCGCCACGTGCGCGAACGAGCAGGGCACGACGGTCAGCTCGGAGGTGGTGGTGAAGACGACCGCCTCCTCGGTCTCCGTACGGACGGTCGCCACCTCGGTCCCGGCGCGCACGACGACGGGGTCCGGGCGGGGGGCGGACAGCCGGAACGTCACATCGGTGCGTGCGGCCGTCGGCGGGTGCAGCCGCACGCCGATCAGGTCGAGGAAGGTGAGGTAGCTCTTCTCCGGCACCCGGTTCACCCGGTAGACGAGCTGGTCGACCATCGTCGCGAACGCCTCGATGAGGGTGACGCCCGGGTCCGACACATTGTGGTCGGTCCATTCCGGGCAGCGCTGCTGGACCCGGCGCTTGGCCTCGTCGACCAGGCCCTGGAATCGTCGGTCGTCCAGATGGGGACTGGGCAGCGTCACGCGCCGGCCTCCTCGTCGTCGTGGCTCGCATCCGGTTCGTGCTGCGGGATCACGTAGAACGGGAAGACGAGGTTGCGCGGGTCGTTGGAGCCGCGCACGGTGTAGCCGATGTCGATGTACAGGACCCCGCTGTCCGCCGCGTCGAAGCGGACGGTGACGTCGGCGACCTCGATGCGCGGTTCCCAGCGTTCCAGGGCGAGGCGCACCTCGTACGCGAGCTGCCCGGCCGTCCCGGCGTCGGCGGGGGCGAACACGTAGTCGTTGACGGCGCAGCCGAACTCGGGCCGCATCGGGCGCTCGCCGGGCGAGGTCGCCAGGATCAGCCGGATCGACTCCTCCAGTTCGCGTTCGCCGCGCACCAGGGCGATGGACCCGGTGGCGTCCGTACGCGGCGGGAAGGCCCAGCCGGCTCCGATGAACTGCTCTCCCATGTCCGTTCAGCCTCCGATCAGCACCGTGGCGCAGCCCGCGAGGATGGGCGCTCCGCAGCCGCTCAGGTCCCCGACGCGGGCGGCGGGCCTGCCCCCGATGAACACGCTCCGGCTGCCCGGGGGCGCGATCGGGGAGGGCGGGTGGCCGAGCGGCGAGGCGCACTGGTGGACGGTGCCGACCGTGGCCGCCGGTCTGCCGCCGATCAGCACCGAGACCACCCCGGGCGGCCCGACCGTGCCCGGGTGGCCCGTGGGGTCGCCGACCCGGGCGGCTGCTGCTGACGGCATGCGCTGCGCTCCTGTTCGCTACGGATGTGGTGGTACGTCAGTTGAGCTGGATCATCGGTGCGTTGACGGTGACCGAGCCGCCGCTCTTCACGTCCGTGCGGCGGCTGCCGTCGACCGTGACCTGGCCCCCGTGCACCTCGACCGCGCCGTCCGTGGAGAGGGCGACCTTCCCGTTGCCGCCGTTCAGGGCGACGCCGTTGCGCGAGGTGAGGGTGACGCTCTCGCCGGTGAGCGTCAGCTCGCCGCTTCCGGCGTCCAGGGCGACGCCCTTGGCCGCCGTGACCGAGACCCGCTCCTTGGCTTCGATGGTGACGCTGCCGTCGCTGTTGATGACGACGGCGGTGCCCCGGCGGTCCAGGTCGATGGTCAGCTTCCCGTCACCGGTGCGCAGCCGTACGCCCTGCGGGCCGTTCGCGGCGTCGAGCAGTTCGAGCTGGTTGCCGCTCTTGGAGGCGAAGGCGCGGCGGTTGACCGCGCCGGTGGTGGGGTCGACGAGGTCTCCGCCGCCGGGGGCCCCGGGGGCGTTCGCGGCGTCCCCTCCCCCGCCCGGCCGGTCCTTGCCGTTGTAGAGCCCCGCCAGCACGTAGGGCCGGTCCAGGTGGCCCTGCTCGAAACCGACCAGCACCTCGTCCCCGACCTCCGGGATGAACGCCTCGCCGCCGCCCGTCCCGCCGGACTGCGCGGTGCGTGCCCAGTCGCTCGCGTACTCGTCCGACAGCCAGGGGAAGCGCACCTTCACCCGGCCCGAGCCCTCCGGGTCGTGCGTGTCCGTGACCGTCCCGCTGACCAGCCCGGCCCAGCGCGGACCGGCCCCGGACGCACCGGACGTCCCCGGCGCGCCGCCGGCGGTGAGTCCGAACAGGGAACGCTCCTGCTGCCCGGACACGGTGATCCAGGTCTCGTACCCGCGCACGGCGTCGAAGACGTGGCGCGAGGAGGTGACGGTGTAGCGGCCCTCGAAGGGGGCACCGACCGCGTTGAGCGCGACCGCGCTGCCTGCCGTGACCTCGGGATTGCCCCGGATCACCGCCTCCAGCTCCGCGAACGACCCGGCGATGCGCTCGGCCAGGGCCTTCGCCGCCTGGTCCACCTGGGCCTGGGTGCCGTAGGCCGCGTCGGTGACGACGAACCGCGCCTCGCCGAAGGGGGCGGTCACCTCGGCCGCCGTGACGCCGAGTTCCAGGGTGGCGGACTTCCCGGCGGGCGACCGGCCGACCAGTGGCTCCTTGGCACCGATGTCCCAGCCGCGCACCTCCACCTCGGAGACCTGCTCGGCGGCCGAGACACCGGCGCGGCAGCGCAGCAGGTTGGTGCCCAGTTCGAGGACGAGGGGGTCCCGGTCGGCCCGCGCGGAGCTGTCCGGCGCCCCGCTCGCCTCGGCGGGCCGGGTGATGTGGAGCTGCCCGTCGCGTACGTAGGCCTGGGCGCCCGCCTCTTCGGCGAGGCCGCGTACGAACTCCCAGTCGGTGACGTTGGGTTGGGCGATGTGCTCGATGACGGGCCCCGCCACGTCCACGGTGCCCGGTTTCAGTCCGGCGCGCTGGGCGATCTGGCCGCAGATGTCGGAGAGGGTCATGTTCTGGTAGCTGGCGACGCGCCGGCCGCGCAGCAGGCGGTGCGATGCGTCGAGGCCCCGTACCAGGGTGAAGGTGCCGGTCTCGTCGAGCTCCACCTCCAGGGCGGTGACCGCGCCTTCGAGGAGGGGTTTCGGGGCGGTGTCCGCGCCGGTCCGGGCCAGCAGCCGGGCCTCGCTGCCGATCTTCAGTCCGGTCTGCTGGAGCAGGACCCGGTCGGGGTCGCGGAACCGCAGCAGGAAGAGGTCGGGGAGCGTGCGGCTGTCGTCGACGTACCCCTCGACCAGGGTGTTCAGGAACTTCGCCGGCAGCGGGCGGCCGTCGAACTCCACGACCAGCGCGCTGGCGACCCCTTGGCGCGTCATCGCCCCGCCCCCCGGCCGCCGGTGCCGTCGAGCCGGCTCAGCTCGTCGAGAGCGGGCAGCAGCAGCTGGGTGCCGGGGGCCAGCCGGATCGGATCGTCGATGCCGTTCGCCTCGGCGATGACCCGCCAGGCACCGGCGTCGCCGTACTCACGGTGGGCCAGCGAGGGCA
Source organism: Streptomyces sp. NBC_00708 (assembly GCA_036226585.1). Lineage (GTDB taxonomy): Bacteria > Actinomycetota > Actinomycetes > Streptomycetales > Streptomycetaceae > Streptomyces. Next base: position 6,935,213 of record CP108997.1, on the reverse strand, counting down.
GCGAATCGCCGGAGGCCACCCGGTGCACCCGCCGGGCGGCCAGCGCGCCCGACGTGGGGTTCTGGCCGGGTGTCTCGCCGCTGATCTCCTCCATCGTCACCTGGCACACGGCCCGGATCGGCACGCCCGAGGTGGTGAACAGGGTGTACTTCGCGGCGACTTGGCTCACATATCCGGGGAAGCCGGTCAGCCCGCCCCAGTGGAAGACCACCCAGGGCGGGGACGAACGCTGTTGCTGCCTGGTCTCGTTGGTCGGTACGCAGCACGCGAAGAGCTGCTCCACCGCCGTGACGACCCGGGTGTCCTGGGTGTCGCCCGCGTCGAAGAACATCTCGACGGTCAGCTTGCTGGGCTGCGAGCCCTGGTACTCCGGCGGGCCCGAGCTCTTCGCTCCCTTGGCCGGGGTGCGCTTCCAGGAGGCCGCCTTCGTCAGGCTCAGTTCCTTGGGGTTGAACTGGAAGTCGATCCGCCCGCACGGCCCGCCGGGGGTGAGCCCGCCGCCGGTGGGCGGGGTGCGCAGCTCCAGGTAGGCGTGCTCCAGCTTGGGCCTGGCCGAGCCGCCCTTCGCGGCGGACGCCACCCCGGACGTCCCGGCCGCGCTGAAGGCGATGGGTCCCGCACCGCTCACGCCGCTCAGCCCTCCATCACATAGCCGTGGTGGGCGATCTCGATCGTCTCCATGGCGACCTTGGGCGACTCCGGGGTGAACGAGGGCCCGGTCCAGCGCACGGGCACGACTTCGAGCAGCCCCCACTGGGCGACCTTCCGCCCGTCGCCCGTCCGCGCCTCGATGTGCGCGGTCTTGCGGCTGAACCCGGTCGTCATGGTGGCGAACCAGCGCGCCACCTTCTCCGTCTCCCGGGTGAGCGGGCGCGACAGCTTGACGTTGGAGTACTTCAGACGGGTCGGCAGCTGCCACACGTGCCCGTTGTTGCCGCCCTCCTCCCGCGTTTCCAGGACGACTTCGCAGCCCAGCCCGTCACAGGTGTTGAACGACCCGAGCTCGATGTCGTCGATCGTCACGACGAAGCAGACACTGACGGCGGGGTCGTCCGGGGCGGGGTCGGTGGCCATGGCGCGTGCCTCTCGGTCAGTGACGGGTGTTGATGAGGAATCCGGAGCGCTCGCGTTCGAGCCGCAGGTCGGCCTTCAGCAGCCTGCTGAGGGGGGCGTAGAGGGCCCGGACCAGCTCGTCCGTGACGGGCGGCGCCCCCGGTCCCGCCGGAGTCCCGTCGGGACTCGCGGCGGAGGCCGCCGGCTGTTCACCGGTGGCCTGCGGCTCGGGCTCGGGTCCCGGTTGCGGATCGGGTTCCGGCGGGGGCGGCGGCGGGGGTTCCTCGGTGGTCTCCGAGTCCCGCTGGACGACCGGCCGCGAGGTGCCGTCGCGGGGCACGGACGGGAACACGACGCTCCCGTCGGCCATCCGCTGCGCCACTCCGGCCGCCACGGCGGCGGCCCCGGCGGTCTGCACGGAGGCAGGGACGCGGGGCTCCCGGCCGGGCACCGGCTCGGGCCGGGCGGGCGCCGGGGACGTCTGCCGCTGCACGGAGGGCGCCTGCTGCTGTACGGGGGACACCGCACGCTGCAACGGTGCCGCCGGTGCGCCGGGCGCCGGGCCCTCGCCGGGGCCGGTCCAGCGGACGGCCACGGCGGGAGGCGGGACCGGCGGCGCGGGGGCGAACGGTGACGGCCTCGGGCCGCTGCCGTCGGTCCCGGTGCTCTCTGTCGCGCGCTGGACGATCGCCTCGCCGCCGGCCGGGGCCTCCCCGGGAAAGGGGGCGGTACGCAGAGGCAGCGGCCGGTCGCCGAGCAGGGGTGCGGTGGGGCGGGCCGGGTCCGGCGGGGGTGCGGGCGCGGTGGTGGCGCGCTGCACGGGGGCGGCGGGCTCGCGGTTGCTCTCCGGACCGCCGGCCGCCTGCCCGGTGACCGGCGGCGGTCCGGGGTCATCGGTGGCCGGCCCCGTCAGGGGGTCGTCCCCCAGCAGCGGGGCCACGGTCTCCGGCTCGGGGGCGGCGTCCTGCGGGCCCTGCGCCTCGGGCCCCACGCCGGCGGCCTCCGGCCGGGGAGCACGTTGCACCTGCGGTGACGCGGGCTCCCCCGGCTCGACCGCCCGTCGCTGGGCGGTCGGCGGCAGGCCCGGCAGCGGCGCGCCGAGACCGCCCGCGCGCCGGGGCGGGGGCGGCATGGCCGGTGCGCCGTCGATGGCGCGCTGAACCGGCGGTGTGCCGGGGGCGCCCGTCGCCGCGCCGGGAGTGTCCGGCTCGGGCAAGGGGCCGCCCGCCTCCATGTGCTCGTCCGTGGGGACGAGTGGCTGCTCGCCGACCAGTTGGCGTACCGGAAGACCGGCCGATTCGGAGGCGGACCCGGCCGATGTGAGGCTCGGCGCCCCGTCCCCGGACACCCGTTGGACGGAGGCCACCGTGCGCGTCCCGCGACGCGCCGGCATCTCGACGGCCCGCTGGAGGGGCGGAGGCGGGCCCCCCGGGGCCGCGTCGGCGACCCCGCGCACCAGGCCGGCGGGGGCATCCGGACTCACCAGGTGCCCCAGCGGTGTACCCAGCGAAGTGTCCTGACGTGTCGCCAATCCGGCCTCGAATCCACGGGGATCGATCAACAGGTCCTGGCCTGTGACGGACCGCTGGACAGGTTCCAGCCGGCTCACGTCGACCCGGTCGCCCCGGTCCGGCCGCGCGCCGCCCGGCGCCGGCAGGGACGGGGCGTCGGCGGCACGGCCCCCGCGCAGCCAGGACATCAGCCCCATGGTTCCTCGTCCTCCTCCGTGCTCCTGGCTACTGCCCGTTGAGGCGGGCGACCTGTGCGACGAACTTCAGGCGTTCCGGGTGTTCCAGGTCCAGCAGGTCGTCGAGCGGCCAGTGGAAGTGGTAGGCGAGGTACGCGACCTCCTCGTAGAGCAGGTCGGCCGCGTACGTCACGATTCCCCCAGGCGACCGCCGGCGAGATCCACCGCGAACTCCTCGTCGCAGGACGGACAGGTGACGGCCGCGCGGGTGTGCCCCTCGGCGTTGATACGGCGGTAGAAGTCCTGGAGGAACGCGAGATCCGACGCGAACAGGTCCTCGATGACGCCCGGATGGATGTCCTCGACCGTTCCGATCCGGGTCACGACCCGGGAGATCAGCACGACCGAGAGGTACGCGGAGTTCTCCCGGACCCGGTCGTCGCGCAGGGGCACCAGTTCGTCCCGCGCGGTCGCGAGCCGCATCACCCCGCTGCGGTGCACGGTGCCGGACTCGTCCACGTAACCGCGCGGCAGCTCGAAGGTGAACTCGGTCCGCAACGGTTCGGACCGCCCCGTGCCCGTGTCCCGTTCCGGAGGTGCCTGGAACTGGACGGACCGCCGCATCAGTCGAGCTCCATGCTCTCGTACGTGATCGCCAGCTTCTCCGTGAGCACCGAGGTGTCACCGGCCTTCAGCGTGCCGATCTCCAGCGACTTGGGCCAGGCGTTGATGAGCTTGTACCGCTTGATGGGCAGGCCCTCGTAGTCGTACACGATGACCGCACCGTTGCGGCGGGCGTTCGTCATGCGGCCGAAGCGGGAGTCCTTGATCCAGCGCTCGAAGCTGTTGTCCTCGGTCAGGCCGCGCGTGACGGTGACCTCGCCGGCCTTGGGCCGGCCGGGCAGCTTCTTGATGGCGTACTTGCCGTCGGCGGTGTTCTGCTTCAGCTCGATGACGTCCTGCTCCATCTTCAGACCGCTGACCTCGGTGATCTGCTTGATGACGACGCTGTCGAATTCGAGACCGAAGGAGTGCCCGACGGAACTGTCGAGATCGGGAAGTGGCACCACAGGCTCCTTACGCCAGGTTCGGGAACGGGCCGGTCACTGCGGGGCGGCGCGCGCCGGTCATTCGTCGACGCCCCCGGTCCCGCCGGTCAGCTGGGAGAGGCGGAACACGACGAACTCGGCCGGTTTGACGGGCGCGACACCGATCTCGCACACGACCTGGCCGGCGTCGACGCTCTCCGGCGGGTTGGTCTCGCGGTCGCACTTCACGTAGAACGCCTCGTCCGGAGTGAGGCCGAACAGCGAGCCCTTGCGCCACTCGTTCACCAGGAACGCGGAGACCGTGCGGCGGATACGGGCCCACAGGGCGTCGTCGTTCGGCTCGAAGACGACCCACTGGGTGCCCGCGAGGATCGACTCCTCCAGGTAGTTGAAGAGCCGCCGTACGTTGAGGTAGCGCCACGCCGGGTCGGATGCCAGGGTGCGGGCGCCCCAGACCCGGATACCGCGGCCGGGGAAGGAGCGGATGCAGTTCAGCCCGATCGGGTTGAGCAGATCGTGCTCCCCCTTGGTCAGCTGCGTCTGCAACGCCACGGCCCCGCGCACCACTTCGTTGGCCGGGGCCTTGTGCACCCCGCGCGAGTCGTCGTTGCGCGCCCAGATCCCGGCGATGTGACCGCTCGGCGGTACGAGGGTGGCGCGGCCGGACGCCGGGTCGGCGACGCTGATCCAGGGGTAGTAGAGCGTGGCGTACTTGGAGTCGAAGTTCGCCCGGTCGGTGCGCCAGGCGCGGATCTGCTGCGGCGTCAGTCCGGGCGGCGGATCGAGGATGGCGACCCGGTCGCCCATCAACTCGCAGTGACCGATGAGGGCTTGCTGTACCGCCACGACCGACTCCAGGTCGAGCAGCCCGCGTTCGTACGCGCCCATGAGGTCCGGTACGGCGATCATGGTGATGTCGTCCACGGCTTCCAGGCCGCCCAGCCCCGTACGGCGGTCGGCGTCACCGACGTACACCTCGGGGGCGAGCGCGCCGGCGCTCCCGGCGGCCGGAGCGGCGGGGGCGAGGGTGACCGCCTGCGGCGCGGGCCGGGCGGGGGCCGCGCCTCGGCCCGACTCCCGTATCTCGATCAGCTCGGACTTGGCGTTGACCCGGGTGGCGACGTTCTCCTTGCTGCGCTTGGTGGTCACGGAGGGGTACGTCTCCGCCACCTGGCCGTCGCGCTTCACGATCAGCTGGAACACGTCGGACGGCGGGTCCTCGCCCTCGGCCTCGGCGACCTCCACGCTGATCTCGCCGGCCACGCCCGGCCTGGGCTTGACGGCGTACGGCCCGACCTGGACCTCGGATCCGGCCGCGAGTTCGCCGTCCGCTCCCCCGGCCACGGTGTCCGAGCCGTCGCCGATGCGGACGACGTAACAGATGCCGCCGCCGTTGGCGAAGAAGCCGTAGACGCTCGAGGCGAGGTAGGTGCCGTCGACGAAGTCGCCGAAGGTGCTGACGAACTGGCTCCAGTTCGTGATCAGCGTCGGCTCGTCGAACGGGCCGCGCTGGGCGAACCCGACGAAGGCGGCGACCGACGTGCCCACCCCTTCGATCGGCCGGGAACCGGACTCGACCTCTTCGACGTAGACGCCCGGGGACAGGTACGACGGCATATAAGCCTCTCCTTGACGTGCTCCTCGACGTGCTTCCCACCCCGTTCCGCGGTCCGTGGGGCCATCCGTTGTGTGGCCGTCGCCCGACCGGGGAACACCGGCGATTCTCGCCACTGCGGCGATCACCGGGAACGGATGGTCGGCCGCCCCGGCGTGCACGGGGGGCTGCCCGATGAGGCAAGCGGGCGACGCCGTACGCACCGATCCGCCGTGCCCCCGGCCCTGTCACCCGCAGGCTCACCCCGTACCGCGGGCCGACGGCAGCCTGGTTGACCACCACGTCCGGACGGAGCTGTGCTGGGGGGAGGCACGGGTGAAGGCGGTTCCCGACAAGACCCCCGCCACCCCGTCCCGCACCAGCACCCCTCGTACGGACGCGGCTCCCGCCCCCACTCCCGCCCCGGCCCCCGCACCCGACCGCCGCAGCATCCAGCGGCTGCAACGGGCCGCCGGCAACGCCGCGGTCTCCCGCCTCGTCGCCCAGCGCTACACGGCCCCCGTCAAACCGTCACCGGCCCAGGCACCCGGCTTCCGGAGCGTCAGGGCGGATGTGGCCGCGAAGAAGCAGCGGCTCGCCCAGCACCGGCCGGCCGGCACGGAGTCGAAGGCCTCGCAGGACGCCGCCGTCGCGCCTCCGGACGACAAGGAGGCGCAGGGCAAGGCGGCGAACGCGGAGAAGATGAACGCCGCGAAGCCGGGCGAGTTCGACAAGAAGGCGTTCGTCGACGCGGTGAACAAGGCGATCGACGCGCAGGCCCCCAAGAACCTCGACGAGGCCGACAAGTTCTCGAAGTCCGGCAAGGCGGAGCGGGTCAAGGCGGAGGTCGACGGCAAGGTCACGGACGGCAAGGAGTCGTCGGCCAAGGACATCGACACGGCGACGAAGGCCCCGCCGGACACCTCGGCCGCCAAGGACAAGCCCGTCACCCCCCTCACCCCGGACCAGCCGCCCGGCAACCCGGGGGCGCCGTCCGCGGCGGCCGCGATCCCGGAGAAGCAGCCGGCGTCGGTCACGGACTTCTCCGAGGGGCCCGCGCAGAACGACAAGGCGATGGCGGACGCCGAGGTCACCGAGGAACAGCTCGCCAAGGGCAACGAGCCGGAGTTCAACGAGGCCCTCAGCGCGAAGAAGACCGCCGAGACGGACTCCGCGAAGGCCCCGGCGAAGGGCAGGACAGCCGAGAACCAGCAGCTGACGACCGCGAAGGCGGGCGCCGCGGCCTCGGGCGCCGCCGCGATGAACGCGCTGACCGCGACGCGCGCGCAGGCCGGGCAGAAGGTGGACGGCGGCAAGGGCGAGACGAAGTCGAAGGACGAGAAGAAGCGCGCCGAGGTCACGGCGAAGCTGCAGAAGGTCTACGACGGCACGAAGAAGGACGTCGAGGCCACGCTCTCCGGCCTGGACAAGAAGGTCGACGCCGCGTTCACCTCCGGTGAGAAGGCGGCCCGGGACACGTTCACGGCGGACCACAAGCGCCGGATGAAGAAGTACAAGGACAAGCGGTACTCCGGCTGGACCGGCAAGGCCCGATGGGTGAAGGACAAGTTCGCCGGCCTCCCCGAGGAGGCGAACAGTCTCTACCAGGAGGCCCGCAAGCTCTACGTGTCCCAGATGCAGACGGTGATCTCCTCGGTCGCCGACATCATCGGCACCGAGCTGGGCAAAGCGAAGGCCCGGATCGCCAAGGGCCGCGGCGAGCTGAAGGCGGAGGTCGACAAACTCCCCGCCGACCTGCGCCAGTTCGGCGAGGAGGCGGCCAAGGACTTCGCCGGCAAGTTCGACGACCTCGAGGCGTCGGTCAACGAGAAGTCCGAGCAGCTCGTCCAGGACCTCGCGCAGAAGTACACGGCCGCGCTCAACAAGGTCGACGAGGAGATCAAGAAGCTCCAGGAGGCCAATAAGGGTCTGATCGACAAGGCGAAGGACGCGATCGTCGGCGCGATCAAGACGATCAACGAGCTGAAGAACCTGCTCCTGGGCATGCTCGCCAAGGCCGCCGGCGCGATCATGAAGATCATCAAGGACCCCATCGGCTTCCTGGGCAACCTGGTGTCGGCCGTCGGCGCGGGCCTGAACCTCTTCGTCACCAACATCGCCGACCACCTGAAGACCGGGGTCGTGTCCTGGCTGCTCGGCACGGCGGTGAAGGCGGGTCTCGAACTCCCCCAGAAGTTCGACATGAAGGGCATCATCCAGCTCATCGGCTCCCTCCTGGGCCTGACCTGGGCCAACATCCGCGCCCGCGTCACCCGCAAGGGTGTCCCCGACCAGGCGATGACGGCGGTCGAGTCCTCGGTCCCGGTCGCCCAGAACATCGCCCGCGAGGGCCCGGCCGGCGCGGTCAAGGAGATCCAGGAAGAGGCGGGCGACCTCAAGTCCACCATCCTGGAAAAGCTGACGAGCTACTTGATCCCGACGGTCATCATCGCCGGCATCACCTGGATCCTCTCCCTCCTCAACCCCGCCTCCGCGTTCGTCCGCGCGGTCAAGGGAATCATCGACATCGTCACGTTCGTGGTGAACCAGGGCTCCCAGATCGTGGAGTTCGTCAACTCGGTCCTGGACGCGGTGGTCGCGATAGCCAACGGCGGCAAAGCGGGCGTCCCGAAGATGGTCGAAACCGCCCTGGCCGCAAGCGTGCCCCTCCTGATCGGCTTCCTGGCATCCCTCCTGGGCATCGGCAGCCTGGCCGCGAAGGTGAAGAGCGTCTTCCACGCGGTATCCCGCCCGGTGAACCGAGCGATCGACAAGATCGTGAACTTCATCGCCAAGAAGGGCAAGGCACTGTGGGCGAAGCGGAAGAAATCACAGGGTGAGAAGGAGAAAGAAAACGAAGGCGGAAATCGGGATCAGACAAGACGCGATCCGGCGTTGGGTCAGAAAATAAATGCGGACCTGAACAAGACCCTTGGGTCATCTACAGGAGCCGAATCGATCAAACCGGCAGTAAAGGCGGTCTACGGACGCTGGAAGGCCAAGGGTTTACGCGCTCTCGAGATAGAGCCTTCGAAAGGCAACCCGGGCCACTTCGATGTGTACTCCACCTACAACCCGATCCACCATCACGAAATAAAGACAAAGGCCGATGAACCCGTTTTCACCGTGCCGGAAAACGTTCTGACATCCGCTCGAATGAAATTCAAAGACGAAATAATTCGTTTCACCCACGAAACGTATGCCGTAGCAACATTGAAGACGACCAAGAAATGGGGAATTCCAGAAACGGCGAGCAAGGACGGCCAGCATGCAGAGCAACGGATAATTGAGCACATCGTTACGAACAAGAATACATTCTTGCCCAAGTCGAAAGGTGACGCAGCAGGAGAGACGGGAACCCCTGCAAAGGAGGCACGATTCACGCTGAAGGTCACCAGAAGCCCATGCCCGGAAATATGCGCCCCCCTCATCGGGGGATTGCGGGACCAGGTGAGCGAGCAAGGATGGAAACTCCATACAACCGTACTGGCTCTAGGCCTCTACAAGCCCTTCGGGAGCGAGGACGACGGGGCACCCAAGTACCCGAAGCTCGGGAGCGGCGAGTCGAGCTCCGGCGACCCGGTGGGAAGGGCGGGGCTGAAGATACTGAAGGACTGGGAAGTGGACGAGGTGGGCATACTCTCGATCGACGACCCCGCGATTCAGCCGGGATTTTCCAAGCTTTCTCCCCAGGAGCAACAGGAATTGGCCACACTTATCACCCGCTGGAATAGGCGACTCCTGCGCAACATCAATCGCATATGGCCTACCGTGCCGGGGAAGATCGGAGGGGGGTAGGACTTCGAGGGAGTGACCCGGGATCCTCACTGCTGGCGTAATTGAGGCAAGCGAAAGGACGGACGACAGGAAGTGAAAGAAACCAGGATCGCCTTCTCCAGCGAAGTTGCATTCGACCAGCTCACCCTTCATGCACAAAGCAGGGACTGGGAAGCGGAAACTCCATCAGAATACCTGGTACCAGGGACCGAACCTCTCGAAGAAGATTCCTATACGTACACATGGAGGACCAAGCTCAACGGAATCGCCCGGTTCGTCGACGACGAAGTAACAGAGGTTCAGTATTTCATCCTACAAGGCGAGGACAGCTCCGCGGAAGCCGACGCGCTGTCAAGCGGCTTCACGACCACAACCCACACGGAGTGCCTGGAAAGCCTGGCTGGAAATATTTCCGTATCAGACCGGGAGAGGGGGCTCGAAATTCTTGGAGTAATTGCTCCGAGAGAGTTCAAAGAATCGGTTTACGAGACAGTGAAAAATGGACTTGAGAGCGATTTGGCCACTGTTCGGGCTGCTGCGATCTCAGCCGCTATCCAGCTCTACTGGGCAGAGTTCCGCCCCTCGCTGCAAATCGTTTCGACCAGCGACTCGGACCCTAATAACAGAGCCCTCTCGTCAAATGCTCTACACGCGCTGCCGCCATCCCGATAAATTCATATGGTCGGTCCGGTCCATAAATTTTTCAGCAGCTAACCCGACCTGTCCGTTCCACGGGCACATGATCGTGTTACGAGCTCTGCACCAGCCCCAAATACGGCCCGAACTCTGAGGCCAGGGTCAGGCGGCCCAGTTTCTGGTACTCCCTTTGCACCGCGTGGATCAGCGTCGCCATCGTCACCGCGCCCCCCGTGTCCGCCGCCAGGTACGCCGCCGTTACCGCGATCGAGCGGATGTTGCCGCCCGCCAGCTCGAAGTTCTCGGCGCAGAAGGCGAGGTCGAGATCCGCGGCGCGTGGGAGGACCGTTCCCAGGCAGCGGTTCCAGAGGGTCAGGCGTTGGTCCGGGTCGGGGACCGGGAAGTCGATGACCAGGTCCAGGCGGCGGGTGAAAGCGTCGTCCAGGTTGGCGCGGAGGTTGGTGGCGAGGATGGCCAGGCCGTCGAAGGACTCCATGCGCTGGAGGAGGTACGCGCTCTCCACGTTCGCGTAGCGGTCGTGCGCGTCCTTCACATCCGAGCGCTTGCCGAAGATCGCGTCCGCCTCGTCGAAGAGCAGGACCCCGTTGACCCCCGCCGCCTCCGTGAAGATGCGCTCCAGGTTCTTCTCGGTCTCGCCCACGTACTTGTCGATCACCGTCGCCAGGTCGACCGTGTAGAGGTCCAGGCCCAGGTCCGCCGCGATCACCTCCGCCGACATGGTCTTGCCCGTACCGGAGTCCCCCGCGAACAGCGCCGAGACCCCGCGGCCCCGGCCGCCGCCCGGACGCATCGCCCACTCGCCCAGGACCCGGTCGCGGTGGCGGGCGCGGGCGGTGAGTTCGCGGAGCTGGGCGTGGGCATCGGGTGGGAGGACCAGGTCGTCCCAGGTCACCGTGGGTTCGATGCGGCGGGCGAGGCGGTCCAGGCCGGCCGCGTTCTGGGCGCGGGCGCCCCGGCGTACGTGGTCCGGGGTGAGGGTGCCTCCGTCGAGCCGCGCCGTCTGGGCGGCGCTGTGGGCCGCGCCCGTGACCTGCTCCGGCGTCAGGAGGAACGGGGCGAGGAGGTGGTCCGGGTCGATGCCCGCGGGAACGGGGCCCGACCCCGTACGCCGGTACGCCTCGCTCCACAGCGCACCGCGCGCGGACGGCTCCACCCTCGGAGCGTGCAGGAGCAGCGGCGGCACCGCGGACCAGGAGGCGTCCCACGGCACCCGCCCCACCATCACCGTCGGCACCGGCGTCGCCGTCAGCAGCCGCAGCAGGTGCGGGTGTTCGCGGGAGACCGCGTCCAGCGGCGCGCAGACCAGCCCCGCCCCGGTCAGCCGCGCCTCGCGCACCAGGGTGCGTACGGCGTCGGCGGGGGCCGGGTCCGCCGCCAGCCGGGCGAGGTCCACGCCCAGGACCCGGCGGCCCGCCCGCTCCAGCGCCGACGCGGCGAGCGCCGTGCCCGCACCGCCCTGGTCCTCGCTCAGGTAGGCCAGCGGGACGCCCTCGGCCAGGACCCGGGCCAGGGGCGCGGGGTCGCCCACGCCGCCCACCGCGTGCCAGGGCGCGGTCAGGTCCGCGATGCGCGGGTCCCTGGTGTCGTCGCCCAGGAGGTGGGCGGTGACCCGGTCGGGCACCCGGAGCGCGCGGCTGAGGAACGGGCGGTCCAGGTCCTCGGCCAGCAGCAGCCCGGCGTCCCGGAGGGGTGCGCCCGCCGCGAGCCGGCCGCGTGCGACGGCGTCGGCCGGGGACACCCCGCACAGGCCCAGGGCCAGGCCGATGGACGGACGACGGCGGGTCACGTCGTCGTTGAGATACCCGTAGAACGCCTCGAAGCGGTCGTCCAGGTCCGGCACGAGCGCGATGAGCAGGATCTCGGTGTCGAGCGCGGTGAGCCCGAAGTCCGTTGCGAGGGCGGTGAGCCGGGAGGGGGCGGTGACGCTCTCGTCCTCGACCGGGTCCGGAAACCCCCGCGCCCCTTCCTCGTTCAGCAGCCGCGCGATGTTCTCATCCGTCAGATACAGCCCCCGGAACGCGTCCTCCGGATCCGGATCGGTGCGCTGCCGGGCTTCGACCGCCCGGCGGATGCGCTGCTCGACGGCGGTCGCGCGGGTGAGCAGGTGGCGCAGGTTCACGTCGTCGTCGGGGTGGCCCGGGGACGTCATGCGGTGGGGTCCTCCTTCGTCGCGTCGGCGGGCGCGCCCCCGGTCGTACCGCCTCCGGAGCCGCCGGAGCCTCCGTAGCCTCCTTCCGCCGACCGGTTCTCGCTGATCCGCAGCGCCAGACCGCGCCGGCCGGCGGCGGCCGCGGGCTCCTCCCGTACCGGACGGCCGGGACGGTTTCCGTACACCGGGAGCCCGCCCCGTGGCGGCTCCGGCGGACGAGGCATGTCCCCGAAACGGGCGTGCAGGCCGTCGTCGCCGACCGGCGGCCCCGCCGGGTACGTCGGCGAGGCCGTCACGGGCACGCTGACCACCAGGTCGAGGGACGGTTTCAGCTCGCCGCCCAGCGCGCTCCACACATCGGCGAAGGAGCGGTCTTCCGGCGGCGGCAGGGCGATCGACATCGGGACGGCGGCCCCGATCTCGGCGAGCGATCCGGCCAGCCGCTCCGGGGGCAGTGCCTCGTACTCGAGGAGGCAGGCGAGCAGGGAGGAGAGCAGCCGGTGCTCGTCCTCCGGGCGCTTGGTCCACGCGGTGATCAGGTACGAGAGCTTGAAGTAGCGCGGCGGGCGGCGGCGCGCCACGACGGCGCCCCGCTCGTCGTACTCGTTGTGCAGGCCGCGCTCGCGGCGCCGCATGTCCTCACGGATGTCGTACAGGTAGAGGTTGACCATGGGGGCGTTGACCTTGGCGGCCCATTCCCGGGTCGGGGCGTCGAAGACGACGGTGATCTGGCCGCCCCCGAGCACCTCCGCCCGGATCAGGGACCGGAGTACGTCGTCCACCTCGTGGATCACCTGGTGTCCGCCCCTCTCACGTTCGGCCCTTGAAGTCCGGTGGCTGGAGGTTGCGCTGGACCACCAGGACAGGTTTCCGGAGCCGGGGAAGCCCGGTGATGTCCGCGCGCAGGACGCGGGGGCCGAGGGTGTCCTTGCGCAGGACCAGCACCTGCACCTCGAAGGTTCCGTCGCGGCCGACCCGTATGCCGGTGCGGTCCGCCGTGATGCCGGTGTTCCACGTCAGGCGGACGGTCTCGCCCGGCGGGTAGTCCTTGCCGCGCGCCACGACGGGCTGGCCCGGCTTGGCGACCTGCGGGGTGACGGTGAGGGAGGGCTTGAGCACCCGCAACCGGTCGGTGTCCTGGTTGTTGACGGGATGCAGATCGCCCAGCATCCCGCTCACGGTGGCCCGTACGTCTCCGGTGACCGGCTCACGGTAGGTCCCGGTCTGGGTGACCTCGATCCGGCCGCCGGGCGGGATGGTGCAGGGCGCGGCGGCCGTGCAGCGGTTCAGCGATGTCAGGGTGCGGTCCTTCGCCTTGCCGGGCTTCGGCCAGGCCGTGGCGATGACGACGTCCCTCGCGGTGTCCGGACCGGCGTTGGTCACGGTGAAGCGGGCGTGGGCCGGACGCCCGATGTACGTACGGCCGGGGCTGACGTCGGCCTTGACGGCGACGTCCGTCGCGGGCGGCGGGGGGAGCGGCGGCGGCGGCGGTTCGAGTACGTCGAAGACCGCGGTGTCGGTGGCGGTGTTGCCCGCCGTGTCCGTGGCCGTGCAGGTGACGGTGGTCGAGCCGATCGGGAAGAGGGAGCCGGAGGCGGGGGTGCACGTGACGGGGAGACGGCCGTCCTGGGCGTCGCTCGCGGTGGCCCAGTAGCTGATCCTCGTACCGTTCTCGTCGTCCGCCCTGGCGATGCGGTCGTCCACGGTGACGACGGGGGCGTCCACGTCGTTCACGTCGATCGTGATCTTTTCCTCGAAGCCGGGGTCGGGGACCGCCGAGGGGGCGAGGGTGTTCGTGCCCGGAATCTGCGTGCCCAGCAGGAACTGGACCGTGCAGGTGAGACGGGCGCCCTGCGGGGCATCGGGCGCGACGTCGACCGTCTCGGCGAAGTGGGCGGTCTCGCCACTGGTCACCCGGCGGGTGGGGGGGGCGAGCGCGACCGTGAGGTAGGGGCTGCACGCATGGAGCTGGTGGCCGACGGAGGTGGGGAGGTTGCCCATGCCGTCGACGATGGCCTGGGCGACCTCGTCCCCCTGGATGCCCTCCAGCAGCCGGCCCTGGGCCGCGTTGATGATGCGGGTGGCCTGGCCCGCCTTGGTCGGCGGGTTCTCCACCTGGCCGGGGACTCCCGCGTCGCCGGTGCCGTTGAGCCCGTCGCCGAGTTCGCTGTCCACGTCGACGCCGACCACCCGGACGCCCTTGTCCTGGAGGGCGAAGATCGTGTCGTCGATGGTGTGGCCGGCGCTCGGTGAGTGGCTGGACGCGTCGCTGACCAGCACGATCACCGGGTTGGAGCCCTCGCGGAAGACCGTTTGGCCACCGGCCCCGTTGGCGATCTGCCACAGACCGTTGATCCAGTCCTCGGACGGACCCATGCTGTAGGCGCCCAGGTCGGTCTTCAGCGCGTCGACGCCGTCCTGCACCTTGTCGAGGTCGTTGGTCAGTCCCTGGAGGACCTTGAATTCGCCTCCCGTGGGGTCGAATTGCTGGTCCCCGAAGGTGGCGACGGCGAAGCGGGACTCGGGCTGCTCGGCGAGGACCTTCTCGGTGATGTCCGAGAGGTTCTCCTGCACGTCGGCAATGGGCTTCTCCATGCTCCCCGTACCGTCGACCAGCAGGATGACCTCGGGTTTCGGCGGGATCACCGGCGTACGCACCGACTTGTCGACGCCCGTCGAACCGCCGGGGTCGAGCGCCTCGTGCAGGGTCCCCGGTGTGACCCACGGGTCCGGGGGTACGGGCGCGTCGGGCGCGGCACCCGACGCGCCCGACGCGGGGACGAGGGCGGTGGCCAGCAGGAGCAGGGCGAGCGCGGCGCAACGGCGCGCGCCCGGTAGTCCGCGTGGGCGCCCCGTCGGCCGGATCAACCGCACAGCTTCTCTCCCCCGCACCCGTACCTCCCACCGAAGAACAGCGCCCATACGGTCCCCCGTGCGCGGTTTCCGCGCAGCGGGAAGGCAGCCCTTTCGGCGGGTAGCGACCGCTGCCCTTTGGGGCAGCCACCGCACGGCTGTGGGTCAGATGAGTCCCTGGCGCATCGCGTAGGCCACCGCGTGGGACCGGTTGCGCAGTTGCAGCCGGGTCATCACCGAGTGCAGGACGTTCTTGATCGTGCGTTCGGAGTAGGCCAGCTTCGTGGCGATGTCGGCGGTGTCGTAGCCCTCGGCGACCAGGCGCAGTACGTCCACCTCGCGGGCGGCGAGGCCGGTGAAGTGCAGTCCGCGCGGCGCCAGCACCTGGCCCTGCAGCCGGCCGACCTCCGCCAGGAGCCTGCCGAGCAGGTCGGAGGGCAGATGGCCCTCGCCCCGCCCCACGGTCTCGATGACGTGCACCAGGTGCTCGGGGGTGGACTCGGCCCGCCGGATCACCCCGACGACCCCGCACTCGGCGGCGCTCACCAGCTTCTGTTCGTCGATGTCCGTGGTGACGAGCACGGCGCGGGCATCGGTGGTGCGCTGAATGTGACGCAGTGTCGTCAGCACGTCCTCGTCGACGGCGTCCACGACCATGACGACGACATCGGGCCAGGGACCCTCCTCGGCCCATTCCACGACGTTCACTTCGGGCCGTGCCCTCAACTGGCTGGCCACTCCTGCTTGCGAGATCGGGTCCTGTGCCCGTAATGCGACAGTGGTGCGCTCCATATCCGTGCTCCCCCTCGGCAACGGCCGGACGCCCTTGGTGCACACGCCTCACAGCCGTGTTCGTCCGCCTCACTGGTGGCGAGGCGGACAGAAGATGCCCTTCATCATTGAGCAGGAAACCAATTTGTTTGGCCGGGGCATTCAATGTGCCCGAAAGTGTTCCTTCGCGGCCGGTGTACGACGTACGCGGCGACCTTACGGTCCGCCGTATGAGTCTCACCGCAAGCCTCGACGCGTCCACCGTCAGCGCCGCACCGGGCGCGGAGACGGCCGTCCCCCTGCAGGTCCGCAACTCCGGTACGACGGTCGAGGAGTACCGCTTCGAGGTGGTCGGTGCGTGTGCCGCCTGGGCGGCGGTGGAGCCTGCCGTGCTGTCGCTCTACCCGGGCGACTCGGGGACGGTGTCACTCATGCTGCGGCCGCCCCGCGACGCGACGGTACCGGCCGGCGAGACGCCGTTCGGGGTACGGGTGGTGCCGACGGGTGAGCAGGGCGAGACGGTGGTGCCCGAGGGCCGGGTGACCGTCCTGCCGTTCACGGAGACGACGGCCGAGCTGGTCCCGCGCGGTTCGCACGGCGCGCGCGCCGGCCGCCACCAGCTGGCCGTCGACAACCGGGGCAACACTCCGGTGACCGTACGCCTGGGCGCGCAGCCCGGGAGCGAGCGGGCCCGCGTGGTGTTCGCCGCGCCGGAGCTCCATGTCGCCCCGGGCAAGGCGGAGTTCGCGAGGCTCCGGGTGCGCCCGGTCAAGCGGATGTGGCGCGGCACGCCGGTGACGCACCCCTTCCAGGTGTTCGCCGCGACGCAGGTCGCCGAGGGCCAGGACCCGGTGGAACCGGTTCTCGTCGACGGCAGTTACGAGCAGGAGCCGCTGCTCCCCCGCTGGCTGCCCCGGGCCCTGATCACCGCGGCCCTCCTCGTACTCGCGCTGGTCGGCCTCTGGTACGCGCTGCTGCGCCCGGCCGTGAAGTCGGCGGCGCGGGAGGCGGTCACGCCCGAGGCGGTACGGTCCGCCGCGGCGGCCGACAAGAGCAAGGCGCCGGAGCAGGGCGGTTCGGGCGGCTCCGGGTCGGGCGGGGGCGACTCCGCCGGAAGCGGGTCGGGCGGGGGCGGCGAGTCGAAGCCCACGCCGAGCCCGAGCCCGTCGGCGGCGGCCGACGCGGGGGCGGCCACGCCGACCAGCGCACAGGTCAGGGTGCAGGACTCGCTGGGCGGCGGGACGAACACCGGGACGGCGCTCACGGTGCCGGCCGGCAAGACGTTCCAGCTCACCGACATCGTCGTCCAGAACCCGCAGGGCGACGCCGGAACGCTGGTCGTCTCCGCGGGCAAGGAGACCCGGGTGCTGAGCCTGGGACTGGAGAACTTCCGGGACTCCGACTACCACTTCGTGACGCCGATCGTGGTCCCGGCGGGCGGCAAGGTCACCATGACCATCGACTGCCGCAGGGTGGGCAAGCCGGTGGGCGCGCAGGCGCCTTCGCGGTGTGCGGAGTCCATGTTCCTGGGCGGCACGATGCGTAACACCGAAGGCGGCTGACGGGTCATCAGTACCGGTTCCGCAGCACCACAGCCCCGCCCGCCGCATGTCAGGCCGGCGGGGCTTCCTCTTCCTCCTCCGGGCTCTTCTCCTCGGCGCGCTGGACGAACGAGCCCTGGACGTCGGCCGGTTGCTCGTCCTCGTCCTCCGTGGCCGCCCGCTGAACGGCGGGCGCGGCCGAGGGCGCGGCGGCGGCCGGGGCCGCGGGAGCCGTGGGCGCGGGCTCGGAGAGGACCCGGTCGGCGTTGGCGACCGCCTCGCGTTCGAACCGGTCCGAGGGGTCGCTGACGCGGATGCCGCCGGGCGCGTCGGTCCCCTCGACGGGCCCGTTGCGCTGCTGGATGACATGGGTCAGCTCGTGCGCCAGCGTCGTGCGGCCCTGGGGCGACGACGGGTCGTAGGCGTCGCGCTGGAAGACGACGTTGTTGCCCACGGTGTAGGCGTGCGCGCCGACGCCCTTCGCCGATTCGTGGGCGGCCGAGTCGTTGTGGATGCGTACGTCGGAGAAGTCGGCGCCCATCCGGTTCTCCAGGTCCGTCCGGGTCTCGGTGTCCAGGGGGGTGCCGCCGCCGGACGCGATGACGTCGTGCACCGGCGAGCGCGGCTCGGCCTCCTCGGCCTGCTCCGGGGCCGCGGCCCTGGCGCGCTGGATCACCGGGCCGAGGGCCGCGTTGCCGACCGTGCGCTGGAGGACGCCCATGCCGGCGGTGCCGACCACGTCGGCCCGTCCGGTGGCGGCGGCCCGGAAGAGGTGGTGGGCGTCGCGGGTGTCCGAGCCGGCGGGCGTCTCGGCCGTCTCGGAGTGCAGATGGCCGCCGGGCAGCCGCTCGTACGCGTCCCCGGTCTCCAGGGGTGGCATGTGGTGCTCGTGCTCGTGCTCGTGCTGGTGGTCGTGGTCCTGTGCGTTCACCGTCATCTCCCCTGACCGCACCGGGGCAGGCCCGCGCCGCACGGTCGCGGCGGACCGCCCGCTCCTGCCGGCTCCCCACCCTGGTGGACGCTCGGCTGCCCCGTCCAGCCCGGCCCCGTCCGGCCCGGGGCATCGCGCGGTGCCTCTTCGGGCAGCGGGCGGGTACGGACGGTCTCCGCCACTGCCGGTGCCAACCGGTCAGGATTCGAGAAGCGAGGGCGGGGGGCGCTGCCTAGCATGATCTTCATGGACATCACCATTCACACCAGCTTCCTCCCGCACGACGACCCGGAGGAGTCCCTCGCGTTCTACCGCGACACGCTCGGCTTCGAGGTCCGCAACGACGTCGGCCAGGGCAAGATGCGCTGGATCACCGTCGGCCCGAAGGACCAGCCCAGCACGTCGATCCTGCTGGCCCCGCCGGCCGCGGACCCGGGGATCACCGATGACGAACGCCGCACCATCACGGAGATGATGGCCAAGGGCACCTACGGCTGGATCCTGCTGGCCACCCGCGATCTGGACGCCACCTTCGAGAAGGTGCAGGCCGGTGACGCGGAGGTGGTCCAGGAGCCGACCGAGCAGCCGTACGGCATCCGCGACTGCGCGTTCCGGGACCCGGCGGGCAACCTGGTCCGCATCCAGGAACTGCGCTAGGGCCTGTCCGGCGGATCTTCGCGGGCCCGCGACGCCTGGCACGCACTCTCGCCGCACGCCCGCATCACCCAAGTACGTCCAGTACGAGGGCGATCCGGGCGCACGCCGAGAGCACACGCCAGACGCCGCGGGCTGATCCACGAAGATCCGCCGGACAGGCCCTAGAGCGAGCCGAAGGCTTACGGTCCCGTGACGTGCCGCGGCCAAAGCGCGTGAGGGGGCCGCGCGCGGCCTAGCGTGGCGTTCATGCGTGTACTTGTCACCGGCGGAGCCGGTTTCATCGGGTCGGAGATCGTCCGGAGTCTCACCTCCGCCGGGCACGAGACGGTGGTGCTCGACGCACTGCTGCCCTCGGCGCACGGTCACGCCGTGCACCGGCCGGCCGGTGACGCCGAGGGGCGGATGCTCGTCGGGGACGTACGGGACCGCGCGGCCGTGGACCGTGCGCTGCACGGGGTGGACGCGGTGTGCCACCAGGCGGCGATGGTCGGCCTGGGCAAGGACTTCGCGGACGCCCCCGCGTACGTGGGCTGCAACGACCTGGGCACGGCCGTCCTGCTCGCCGCGATGGCCGGGGCCGGGGTACGGAGCCTGGTGCTGGCCGGGTCGATGGTCGTGTACGGGGAGGGCCGGTACGCGTGTCCGCGCCATGGCACCGTCCGTCCGGGGCCCCGGGACCGGGCCGACCTGGTGGCGGGCCGCTTCGAGCCCCGCTGCCCGGACTGCAGGGCCGCGCTCGCACCGGGCCTGGTCGCGGAGGACGCGCCGACGGACCCGCGCAACGTCTACGCGGCGACGAAGCTGGCGCAGGAGCACCTCGCCGCGTCCTGGGCGCGGGCGACGGGCGGGAGCGCGGTCTCGCTGCGCTACCACAACGTCTACGGGCCCGGGATGCCCCGCGACACGCCGTACGCGGGTGTCGCGTCGTTCTTCCGGTCGGCGCTGGCCCGGGGCGAGGCGCCGCGTGTGTTCGAGGACGGCGGTCAGCGGCGCGACTTCATCCATGTACGGGACGTGGCCGCCGCGAACACGGTGGCGCTGGAGGCCGTGGGCTCCCGCGCCCCGGGCGGCTTCGCGGCGTACAACACCGGCAGCGGCGAGCCGCACACGATCGGCGAGATGGCCGGGGCGCTGGCGGCGGCCCACGGCGGTCCGGCGCCGGTGGTGACCGGAGAGTTCCGGCTCGGGGACGTACGCCATGTCACCGCGGACTCGCGGCGGCTGCGGGAGGAACTGGGCTGGCGGCCGGAGGTGGGCTTCGCCGAGGGCATGGCCGAATTCGCGGCGGCACCGCTGCGGAAGGCCGGTGCGGCGCTGCCGGTCTGAGGCTCACCCCAGCGGCAGCGTCACCTCGAAGCAGCAGCCGCCGGTGACGTTCCGGACCTCGGCGCGGCCGGCGTGCGCCTCGACGATGCCCCGCACGATGGCGAGCCCCAGGCCCGCGCCGGCCGGCGGCGTACGGGCGTGGCTGCCCCGCCAGCCCGTGTCGAAGACCCTCGGCAGGTCCTCCTCCGGGATGCCGCCGCAGCCGTCGGTCACCGAGAGGACCACTCCGTCCGGCGCGCGGTGGGCCGCGACGGCGACCGTGCCGTCGGCGGGCGTCCGGCGGATCGCGTTGATCAGGAGATTGCCCAGGACCCGGCTCATCTCCTTGCCGTCCACCTCCACGGGCACCTCATCGATCCGGCCGCCGACGAGCCGGACCCCGTGCTCGCGCGCGAGCGGGTCCGCGCCGGCCAGGGCGTCGCCCACGAGGTCGTGGGCGGAGACCCGGGTGGGGGTCAGGGCGAGCGAGCCGGCGTGGATGCGGGACAGTTCGAAGAGGTCGCCGACCATGTCGTTCATCCGCTCCACCTCGGTGCGGATCTGGCGGAGGTAGCGCGACGAGTCGGCGGCCATGCCGTCCTCCAGCGCCTCGGACATGGCGCGGAGCCCCGCCAGCGGGGTGCGCAGGTCGTGCGAGATCCAGGCGACGAGTTCGCGCCGCGAGGTCTCCAGCGCGCGTTCCCGCTCGCGCGATGTGTCCAGTTTGGCGCTGGTGGCGGCGAGTTCACGGGTGAGGGCGGCGAGTTCGGCGGTGGCCGGGGCCTCGGGCGGCGCGAAGGTGCCGCCGTCGCCGAACGAACGGGCCGCCAGGGTCAGTTCGCGGCTCCGGGCGGCGACCCAGCGGCCGAGCAGCATGGCGGTGACGAGCGAGACGACGGCGGCCATGGCGACGACGGTCGTCACCACGGTCAGGTCGTGCCGTGACAGGAACATCGCCCAGGCGACGGCCAGGGTTCCGGCGAGCATCGCGGTGACGGCGACGGCGGCCACGATGCTCAGCGACACGACGAGGGAGCGGTGACGGGTGAGCCGCAGCGCGAGCGCCCCGAACAGTCCGGCGGCAGCGGCGCCGAGGAAGGCGAAGAGGGCGATGAGGAGCAAGTCGGTCATGACGGGCTTCCCGCGCCCGCGTCGGCGGTGTCGCCGGTGGGAAGGTCGAGGCGGTAGCCGACGCCCCAGACCGTACGGATCAGTTCCGGGCGGGCCGGGTCGGCCTCGATCTTTCCGCGCAGACGGCGTACATGCACGGTGACGGTCGACAGATCGCCGAAGTCCCAGCCCCAGACCTCGCGCATCAGCTCCTCCCGGCCGAAGACGCGGCCCGGGTGGCGCAGGAGGAAGGCGAGCAGATCGAACTCGCGGAGCGTGAGGCCCAGCCGCCGGCCGCGGCAGGTCGCACTCCGGGCTCGGGTGTCGAGGACAAGTCCCGCCCCTTCCAGCGGCGCGGGGTGCCCGGCCGGGGCGGCGGCCGCCCTGGCCCGGCGCAGGACGGAGTCGACGCGCAGGACGAGTTCGCGCGGGCTGAACGGCTTGGTCACGTAGTCGTCCGCGCCCGTTTCGAGACCGAGGATGCGGTCGTCCTCGTCGCCGCGCGCGGTGAGCATGATGACCGGGACCGGGCCGTAGGCCCGCATGCGGCGGCAGACCTCGAAGCCGTCCATGCCGGGCAGCATCAGGTCCAGGACCGCCAGGTCCGGCCGGCGGGCGGCGTACAGGGCGAGCGCGGCCGGTCCGTCCGCCGCGCGGGCCACGTCGTAGCCGGCGCCGGTCAGGTAGCCGGTGACGACCTCGGCGACGGTCGGGTCGTCGTCGACGACGAGAATGTGGCCGCGGGCCGGGGCGGCGGGGTGCGGTCCGGATGCGTCCTGCGGGGCCGTTCGTGTCGTGGGTGCCCCGCCGGTGGGAGCGGGATGCGGTGTGGGCGGGGTGGTCTGCATGGGACCACCCTGGCACCCGGGGCGGGACACCCGGAAACCCGAAGGGGCCGCCGTCCGGCGACGTCCACGTTTCGTAAGAATCAGGTGCCCGGAATGCCCGTTTCGACTCCGTAGGGTGAGCCGGGTGATCCTTCCTTCCGATGACTCAGGCCCCCGGGCCGATCTCGTCCTGCCGTGTCTCGACGAGGCAGCCGCGCTGCCCGGCGTGCTGGCCCGGGTGCCCCGGGGCTGGCGGGCGATCGTGGTCGACAACGGTTCGACCGACGGTTCGGCCGATGTGGCCCGTTCGCTCGGCGCGACCGTGGTGCGCGAGCCGCAGCGCGGTTTCGGCGCCGCCTGTCAGGCCGGGCTGCTCGCCAGTGAGGCGGAGTTCGTCTGCTTCTGCGACTGCGACGGCTCGCTGGACCCCGCGCTGCTGCCCGGCTTCGTCCGCCGGATCGCGGACGGCGAGTGCGATCTGCTGCTCGGCCGTCGCCGGCCCGAGGGGCGCGGCGCCTGGCCGCTGCACGCACGGGCCGGGAACGCGGCGCTCTCCCGGATGCTGCACCGGCGCACCGGGCTCCGGCTGCGCGATCTCGGTCCCCTGCGCGCCGGGCGCCGCACGGATCTGCTGGCGCTGGGCCTCACCGACCGGCGCAGCGGCTATCCGTTGCAGATGGTGGTGCGGGCGGCGGACGCGGGACTACGAGTGGCCGAGACCGATGTCCCGTACCTCGCGCGCACCGGGAAGTCGAAGGTCACCGGCACCTGGCGGGGGACCTGGCACGCGGTGCGCGACATGCGGGCCGTGCTCGGCGAGCCGCCGGTCCCCGCGCGGGTGCCCCGATGAGCGCGGCTGCGCCCGTCACCGCCCCGGCCGGTACGACGACCGTCCTGGTCATCGCCAAGGAGCCGCTGCCCGGCCGGGTCAAGACGCGTCTCACCCCGCCCTTCTCCCCCGCCGAGGCCGCCCGGCTCGCCGAGGCGGCGCTGGCCGACACCCTGCACACCGTCCTGACCGTGCCGGCCGCGCGGCGCGTCGTCGTCCTGGCCGGGGCGCCCGGACCGTGGCTGCCGCCGGGCATCGAGGTCGTGGAACAGGGCGCGGGAGGGCTCGACGAACGGCTCGCCGCGGCGTTCGGCGCCTGTACCGGGCCGACGCTGCTGATCGGCATGGACACCCCCCAGATCACGGCGGCCCGTCTGGCCCCGGCGCTGGGCCCCGGGGGCTGGGACGGGTGCGACGCCTGGTTCGGCCCCGCCGAGGACGGCGGCTTCTGGGCGCTGGGCCTCGCGGAGCCCGATCCGGCGCTGCTGCGCGGCGTGCCGATGTCCGTGCCCGAGACGGGGGCGGTGCAGCGCCGCCGGCTGGTCGATGCCGGGCTGACCGTGCGGGACCTGCCCGCGCTGCGGGATGTGGACACGGCGGCCGACGCGGCGGAGGTCGCCGCGCTCGCCCCGGGCGGCCGGTTCGCCGCCGAGTGGTCCCGGCTGACGCGGACGGCCGTCCGATGAGCCGCACGGGCCGGGAGCGGGGCGTGCTGGACGCGCGGGGCCGGGACCCGGAGGTGCTGGACCCCGCGCGTCCGGACGGCGACGCGTGGGGCACCGACCCGTATGCCAACGCCCTGCGCAACGGGCACGGGCCGCTCTTCCTGCGCCGTACGGACGGCTGGCTGCTGCCGCTGGACGTCGAGCGCTGGTGCGCCGGGGCGGACACGGCGGATCTGTCGGCGCTGCGGCGCTGCGAAGGGCCGGTCCTGGACGTCGGCTGCGGGCCGGGCCGGCTGGTCACCGCGCTGGCGGCGCGAGGCCACCGCGCCCTCGGCATCGACGTCAGCGCGGCGGCGGTCGCCCGGACCGTCCGGCTCGGCGGCCACGCCCTGCGCCGGTCGGTGTTCGACCCGCTGCCCGGCGAGGGGCGCTGGGGCACCGTGCTGCTCGCGGACGGCAACCTCGGCATCGGCGGGGACCCGGACCGGCTGCTGGGCCGGGCGGCGGACCTGCTCGCTCCGGGCGGACTGCTCATCGCGGAGACGGTGCCGCACGCCGTCGACGAGCGGGTCCAGGTACGGCTGGACGACGGCAGCGCCCCGGCCGGGCCGGCCTCGGCGGGCCACTTCCCGTGGGCGAGACTCGGTTCCCCTGCCCTGCTGGGCTACGCCCGCCCGCACGGGCTGCGCGCGGTCGATCAGTGGGAGGCGGACGGCCGCACCTTCGTCTCGCTGCGGCGCGCCCGGAGCGTCCGGACGACGCACCAGAGCGCCGAGAGCAGGAAGAGCGCGGCCGTGATCAGCAGCCAGTTCCCGAGGAACACGTCCGGGGACAGCCCGCTCGCCGGTTCGTAGCGCTCGGTCCGCCGGGTGATCAACGGAAACCATACGAGCAGCAGCAGCGCGGACAGGAAGGCCGGCACCCGTACATAGTTGACGGATGCCGGCCGCCGCCGTCCGAGACAGCGACGCAGCAGCAGGTCCGCCGACGCGTAGACGGGTACCAGTACCAGGTCGTGCACGAGGGCCGCGCCCACGAACCACAGAACCACCCCGAGCCAGTCGCCCGCCAGCAGGCGCACGCCCGCGTACCCGGCGACGGCGAAGGACGCGGCCAGCAGTACGAGGTGCAGGGGCCCCGCCCCGTAGCGGCGGCGCAGGAAGGCGTTCACAGGGAGGTTCACAGTTCTCCAAAGGTCAGCCGGGACACCCACTTGGTGTTGAGCACACCGGGTGCGGCGGGAACGATGACGCGGGCCGGATAGCCGTGATCGGGTGACAGGTCCTCACCGTTGACCCGCAGCGCCAGCAGCGAACGCGGGTCGCGCACCTGGTTGTCCCGCAGCGCCGCCCGGCGGAAGGGGCCGCTGCGCTGGAGGGATTCCACCAGCACCCCGGGCGGCCGGTCCGGATACCCGGCGAGGGCCGCCAGATCGCTCAGCCGTACACCCCGCCACCACTGGTCCGAGGTGGACCAGCCCTCCACGCACGCGAGGGGCAGGGCCGCGCTGTGCTGCTCCATGGCCAGCAGCTGGGCCCGGCTGAACCGCAGGTCGCCGGCCGGGCCGCTGACGGTGAGCCACCAGCCGTCCCCGGTCTCCGCGGTGGTGATCCCGACGGCGGCGGCGGTCTTGTTGATCTGGAAGCCGTTGGGCCCCGGCCCCGGTTCGGCGGCGCCGCGCGGGGTGAGCGCCGCGAGGCGGCGCAGCGGCCCGTCGAAGCTCCGGCCCACCGAGGTGACGAGCAGGACGAGTGAGCCCGCGCCGACCACGGCGAGGGCGCCGCGCCGGGACAGGGTGGGCGGGGCGGGCGAAGGTGATTCCAGCGGGTCGTTCCGGACCGGGCCGTGGAGCCCGCCCGACCGCAGTACCCGTACCGCCTGCGGCGTACGCAGCCCGGCGTGGGCGAGGAACGCGGCGAAGAACACCCACGCCCCGTAGAAGTGCAGCGGGTAGAAGGAACCGGGGAACAGGTACTCCAGCTGGATGTTGAGCAGCCCTGTGACGAACTCGAAGAGTGCCCCGCCCACCAGCAGGAGCAGCGAGACGCGTTCCAGGGCGTGGGCGAGGGAGCGGGCCGGGGGAAGGGCGAAGAGCCTCGGCACCACCGACCACAGCTTGGCCAGCAGCACGGGAACGAGCACGATGCCCACGGTGACGTGGAGTCCCTGCGTCAGCCGGTACAGCCAGTGCGGCGAGGTGGGCCAGTCGAACAGATAGAACCCGAGCAGCCCCTTGTCCGGTGTCTTGTCGTTGACGGGATTCAGGTCCGGGTTGTACGCGGCGTACGACAGCAGGCCCGTCACGAAGAGCAGTGTGATCCCGGCGAGCAGGACGAGGCCGAGCACGGCGGTGAACGGCACCCCGCGCACGGGGCTGCGCCAGAAGCCGGGCGCCGAGGGCAGCCTTGCGAGGAGGCGGCCGGCGCGGCCGGAGGGGACCCGGGAGGAGGAGGATGCGGGGGGTGTCGGAGCGTTCCGACGGCTGTCGCCCATGAGCCCGACGCTATGCCCGGGGCCTGCGGGTTCGGTGGGTGCGACTCCTGACGAAACGATGACGTCACCCCGCCGAACGTACGGTCGCGGCCCGGAATCTGACGGTTGTGTGACGCGCCCGGCGGGTAGCCGCCGTCCCGGCGCACCGGTGCGTACGGTGCCTGCGTGAAGACCGAGGACCGCACCGCGCCCCGTACCGGACCGGCCACCGCCGAAGGCTCCGGGCACCGCTGGGATCTGGTGGCGGCGGGCGCGGGCGTCGTGCTCGTGGTCACCGCCGCCCTGGGCGGACGGGCCATCGACGACTACGCGCGAACGCTGTACGTGCACTGGCCGCCGCTGCTGGCGTCCTGGTACCCGCACACGGGACCCGGCACGGTGGCGGCTCCGGTCGTCGCCGTCGCGGTGATCGCGCACGGGCCTCTCCTCGCCCGGCGGCTGCGCTGGCGGGCCCTGCTCCTGGCCACCTACGCCGCCTCTGTCGCCTGGGTCTTCTCACTCGCGCTGATCGACGGCTGGGGACGGGGCATCGCCGAACGCCTGACCACCAAGCACGAGTACCTGCGGGTCATCGGGCGCTTCGACGACATCGGGGCCGCGCTGCGCACGTTCGACGAGCACATCCTGATCGGCCCGCCGGGCAACTGGCCGGCCCATGTCGCCGGTCATCCGCCGGGCGCCACCCTCACCTTCGTACTCCTGGACCGGGCCGGGCTGGGCGGCGGCGCCTGGGCCGGCGTCTGGTGCATCCTGACTGGGGCGTCCGGCCTGCTGGCCGTGCTGGTCACGGTGCGCGCCCTGGCCGGTGAGCACATCGCCCGGCGTGCGGCGCCGTTCCTCGTCCTGGCGCCGGTCGCGGTCTGGGCCGGCACCTCGGCGGACGGCTACTTCGCGGCGGTGGCCGCCTGGTCCGTGGCCCTGCTGGCGCTGGCGGCCACACGTACGGTACGGAGTCCGGGGGCCGCCGCGCTGGGGGCCGGCCTCCTCTACGGCTGGGTCTGCTACCTGAGTTACGGGCTGGCGCTCATCGCGCTCCTGCTCCTGGCCGTCCTCGTGCT
The DNA here is from genome assembly GCA_036226585.1 of Streptomyces sp. NBC_00708. Classification (GTDB taxonomy): domain Bacteria; phylum Actinomycetota; class Actinomycetes; order Streptomycetales; family Streptomycetaceae; genus Streptomyces. The sequence continues at coordinate 6,908,207 of CP108997.1, read as the reverse complement.
CGCCCGCACCGCCCGGCCGCTGCCGCTCGCGCTGCTCGGCGCCCTGGTGGTCCCGGCCGTCTTCACCGCGGCGGGCTTCAACTGGTGGGAGGCGTACCACGTGCTCGTCGAGCGCTACCACCAGGGCGCGGGCGGTTTCCGGCCCTACGGGTACTGGGTGTGGGCGAACCTCGCCTGCACCGTGATCGCGGTGGGCCCGGCGACGGTCGCCGGACTCCGCCGCACCTTCGCGGGTGCGCCGGGGGCCGTCCGGGGGCTGCGGACCGGGGACGCGAGGGGGCAGGACCGTCTCGTCCCGCTGGTGCTGGTGGCGTTGCTCCTGCTGCTCGCCGCCGATGTGTCGGGGATGAGCAAGGCCGAGACCGAGCGCATCTGGCAGCCGTTCATGCTCTGGCTGCTGCCCGCGGCGGCCCTCCTGCCCGACCGGGGCCGGCAGGCCTGGCCGGCCGCCCAGGCGGTGGTGGCCCTGGCCGTCAACCACCTGCTCTGGACGGGCTGGTGACGGCGGGGGCGGTCAGTGGAGCCCGACCCGGACCAGCGCCGCCGCCAGCCGGGGCAGGTCCTCCTCATCCACGAGGGCGGCCAGCTTCTGCGGGGAGTGCGGCAGCCCGATCCCGTCGGCGGCGTCCTGGGCCCGCTTGTCGAACGCGGGGCGCAGTTCGGGCCATACACCCTGGGCTTCGCGGCTGAAGATATCGGCGCCGACGGGCCCGATCCGGGGGAACTCCTTCAGCAGGTCGCGCAGCTTCTCCGGATCCCCGCCGGCCTCCTCGCGCAGCCGCCGCAGGTCCCCGTGGTACCGGTCGAGTGCGAGCCGCGCGCCCTCGCCGAGCGCGGTGGCCGTGCTCTCGTCGTAGCGGCGGTAGTGGGCGCGGCCCAGTGCGTCGACCCGGTCCTGCCAGGACGCGTCGGCCATGGCGCGGGGGGTGCGCATCCCCGCTTCGAAGAGTTCCCGGGCAGCGGCCACCGCGATGTCGGCCTTGATGCGGACCGAGAAGAGCACGCACAGGGTCAGCAGCTGGTAGAGCGGCATGGGGGTGTCGCGCAGGTGGATGCCGGCTTCCTCGGCGTACGTCTGTCCGTGCTCGTCCAGCAGGTTACGCACGGTCGTTGCTCTGGACATGGTGGTTCTCCGTCGTGGTCCGGCTCTACGCGGTCAGCGCGTCGAGCAGCGTGCGGGCCCTGCCGAGGGAGCGGGGCCGCGGAGGGTCGTGCCAGGGGTCCCGCTCCAGGAGTGCGTCGGCGTCACGCAGGCTCCAGCGGCGGGCGTCGAGCGCCGGGTCGTCGACGTCCTCCCAGGTCAGCGGTGCGGCGACGGGCGCTCCGGGCCGCGTCCTGACGGCGTAGGGCGCGACGGCGGTCTGGGCGTAGGCGTTGCGCTGGACGTCGAGGTAGAGGCGGTCCCCACGGGCCTTCTTGCGGGCCTCGGTGGTGAACCGGTCGGGTTTGCGGGCGACGAGCGCGTCCGCGACCGCGCGGGCGAACGCCCGTACGTCGTCGAAGTCGTCCCGGCGGTCCAGCGCCACCACCACGTGCAGGCCGCGCGATCCCGTGGTCATCACGAGGGACGGCAGTTCCAGCTCCTCCAGGAGCCCGTGCAGGCCGAGAGCCGCCTCGCGGACCGGGGCGAAGTCGTCGCCGGGCGGGTCGAGGTCGAAGACGAGCCGGTCGGGGTGGTGGGGCCGGTCGGCCCGGGAGAGGAAGCGGTGCGGGGTGATGCAGGCCTGCCCGGCGAGGTACACCAGGGTCGCGGTGTCGTCGGCGATCGGGTAGGTGACGGTGCCGCCCTCCTTGGGGAGTTCGACGCGGTGGACCCAGTCGGGGAAGTAGTGGGGCACGTCCTTCTGCATGAAGCCGTGGCCGCCGATCCCGTCGGGGAAGCGCTGGAGCATGAGGGGCCGGTCCCTCAGGTGGGGCAGCATCCGGCCGGCCACCGTGCGGTAGTAGTCCGCGAGCTCGGCCTTGGTGATGCCGTCGTCCGGGAAGAGGACCTTGTCCGGGCGGCTGATCTCCGGGACCTTCCGAGCGGTCATCTGCCTCACCGGTCCCGCTGCCGAGGAGCGCGCTGCGCCGGAGTCTCCCGTACCGCGTTCATGCGTTCCTCCTCGTCGTCCCGGATGCGCGCCGGCCGGCCCGGCCTCGCAGGAAACCCGGTACCCGAAGTCGGCCGGTTCACTGATGGGCGGTGCGTGGTGTCACCCGTCCGCACGACCTGGTGGGCGTACCCGCCGGGGCGGTGCCATGTTTCGGACGTGGCCTCCCGGCAACCCGGGTGGTGACCCCGGACCGGGCCCGAGGGCCGAGGACGAGAACGAGGAGGACAGCGCCATGCCGGCAGGATCGAGCCCCAAGCGTGAGCGTCAGTACGAGCACGTGAAGGAGAGCGCGGAGAAGCGCGGCACGTCCGAGAAGCGTGCCAAGGAGATCGCCGCGCGCACCGTGAACAAGGAGCGCGCACGCTCCGGCGAGTCGAAGACGGCGAGCAGGACGTCCACGCGCGACCCGAAGTCCGCCTCCGAGCGTGGCGGGCAGCGCTCGCACCAGGGCGCGCAGGGCCGCACGAAGGACCAGCTCTACGAAGAGGCGAAGAAGAAGAACATCGAGGGCCGCTCCACGATGAACAAGGAGCAGCTCCTCAAGGCCGTCGGCCGCTGAACCACCGGGGCGTGGCCGAAACCTTTGTGCGCGGGCCGGACGGCCCGCGCACAAAGGTTTCGGCGCGAGGGAGGGAGGGACACCGCACATGGACAACGGACGCGTGGACGAGGGCGACGACCGCGAGGCCGCCCACAGAGGGCGTGACGAGACGACCGAGGAGAGGGCGGACCGCCGCTGGACGGAGCTGCTCCAGGAGCTGCGGGTGGCCCAGACGGGGGTGCAGATCCTCTTCGGCTTCCTGCTCGCCGTGGTCTTCCAGCCCCGCTTCGGCACGCTGTCGGATGCGGACAGGACGATCTACGTCGTCACCGTGCTGCTGGGCTCGGCCACGGCGGCCGCGCTGATCGGCCCGGTGTGCTTCCACCGGCTGCTGACCGGGCGCCATCTGAAGCCGGAGACGGTGGTGTGGGCGTCACGGCTCACCCTGCTCGGGCTCGTGCTGCTGTTCTGCACGATGTGTTCGGCGCTGCTGCTGATCATGCGCGTGGCGCTGCACAACACGCTCGCCCTGTGGCTGGTGGGCGGGATGGCGCTGTGGTCCTTCGTCTGCTGGTTCGTGTTCCCCGCCTGGGCGATGGCGCGCTCGGCCAACGGGCGCGCCAGCACCCGTCACGGGAAGTAACGTCTCTGCGCTCGTGTCCCCCGGCCCTCGGGCCGGGGGACACGTCTGCGTACGGGCGTCACATGGCGCGCAGCGCGGGCAGGAGCTTCTCCTGCGCCCAGTCGATGAACGGCTTCTGGTGGTCGCCGCCGATCTGTACGAGGGCGACCTCGGTGAACCCGGCGTCGACGAACGGCCGCACCGCTTCGACGAACTGGCCGACGTCGTCGCCGCAGGGCACCGCCTCGGCGATGTCGTCGGGGCGGACGTACTGGGTGGCCCGGTCGAAGGCGGAGGGGCCGGGCAGCTCCGAGTTGGCCTTCCAGCCGCCGACCGACCAGCGGAACTGTTCGTGTGCCCGCTTCACGGCCGCGTCGCGGTCGCTGTCGTAGCAGACGGGCAGCTGGCCGACGCTGGGCTTTCCGCCGCCGCCATGCCGTTCGAAGCCGGTCAGCAGCTCCTCCTTGGGCTCGGTGGCGATCACCAGATCCGCCAGCCGGCCGGCGATCTCGCAGGACCGGTCGCCCGAGACGGCGACGCCGAGGGGGACGGCCACGTCGGGCACGTCCCACAGCTTGGCGTTGTCCACGTCGAAGTGGGTGCCGTGATGGGTGACGTAGCCGCCGGCGAGGAGTGCCTTGATGATCTCCACCGCCTCTTCGAGCTTCTCCAGCCGCACCCGGGCGTCCGGCCAGCCGCCGCCCACCACGTGCTCGTTCAGGCGCTCGCCGGACCCGAGGCCGAGCCGGAAGCGTCCTTCCGAGAGCAGTTGCAGCGTCGCGGCCTTCTGCGCCACCACGGCCGGGTGGTAGCGGGTGGTCGGGCAGGTCACGTACGTCATCAGCGGGATACGGGTCGTCGCCTGCGCGGCGGCGCCCAGCACGCTCCAGGCGTACGGGGCGTGCCCCTGGGCCTCCAGCCAGGGGAAGTAGTGGTCGGAGGTCACGGAGAAGTCGAAGCCGGCCTGCTCGGCCGCCACCACGTCCTCGACGAGGGCCCGCGGTCCCGACTGCTCGGTCATCATCGTGTATCCGAATTGCACCATATGGGATGGGTTACCGATGCCGGGCGGTCGAAACGTGCGGCTCCCGGATCATGTTTCCACCGTGCCGTGCGCGGAACCCGCTGGATGACGCCGCACATCCGCGTACCCCGAGAGCGAGGAACGACATGCCTGTCGCGACCTACTGCCTGGTTGCCATCGACTGCCCCGATCCCGCGGCACTCGCCGCCTTCTACCAGGGGGTGCTGGGCGGGGAGGTGACGCACGACAGCGACCGCTGGTACGAGCTCCTCGTCCCCGGCGGGGCCCGCCTCGCCTTCCAGCTGGCCCCCGGCTACCAGCCGCCCGAATGGCCGCGTGACGACCGGAACTCCCAGCAGGAGCACCTCGACTTCAAGGTGCGGGACATGGAGGCGGCCCAGCGCGAGGTGCTCGCCCTGGGGGCCACCCCGCTCGACCTCGACGACGACGGCGGCAAGCGCGATTTCCGCGTGTTCGCGGACCCGGCCGGGCACCCGTTCTGCCTCTGCTACGGCGGCTAGGGGCGCACGGCCCTACGGGCTCATACGGGCGATGACGCCCGTGTCCAGGCGGGCCAGGAGGGCGGCCGGGGAGTCGTGGATCTCCACGGCTCCGGCCGCCTCCAGGTCCGCGCGGGGGATGCCGCCCGACAGGAGGCCCACGGCGGGGACCGATGCCCTGGTCGCCGCCTTCATGTCCCAGACGGAGTCCCCGATGTACACGGTCTCCTCGCTGGTGGCGCCGGCGATCTCCCTCGCGTGCCGGATCGGGTCCGGGGCGGGCTTCCCCTCGTCCACGTCGTCCGAACTCGCCGTCCCCGAGATGACGTCGTCCGCGTCCAGCGCGCCCCGCAGGGCCTCCAGCTCCGGCCCGGACGCGGAGGTGGCCAGGACGATCGTCCAGCCCCGGCCCGCCAGGGCGCGCAGCAGGTCCGCCGCCCCGTCCAGCGGGGGAAGGCGCTCGAAGTACGTGGCGTACAGGGCGGAGTGCGCGGCGCTGATCCCCGCGTCCTGGTCCCGGTCGCGGCCGGGCCCCAGCAGGTGGTCGATCAGGTCGTCGGAGCCGAGGCCGATGGCGCGGTGGATCGCGGGCGTCGCCACCGTGTGCCCGGCCTGGTGGAACGCCTGCCACCACGCGGTGACGTGCAGGTAGTTGGTGTCGACGAGGGTGCCGTCCACGTCGAACAGTGCGGCGCGGGTCATGGGGGTCCTTTCGTGCCGGCGTGGCCCGCCGGTGTCACAGGTCGATCTCTTCGGCGGCGCATACCCGGGCGCCCATGTTGCGTTCCGTCATCCGCAGGGCGGCGTCGGCCAGGTCCTCATGGATGTGGGCCACTCCGTCGCGGGGGATGGTCAGGTCCATGTGGCGGATGTGCGCGTCGAGCGCGGAGTAGAGGATGCACTGCTCGGTCACCTGGCCGGTCAGGACGAGATGGCCGACGTCCAGCTGGTGGAGCAGGTACGGCAGGGGCGTCTCGTAGAAGACCGAGTGCCTGGCCTTGACGACGAAGAGTGAGTTGTCGTCGGGGCGCAGCGGTTCGACGAGGTCGGGGCGGGCGCCCGCCAGGGCCGTATCGACGATCTCGCCGTGGTGCGAGCGCCAGTCGCCGAAGTTGTCGTTGGCGTAGATCACGAGGGAGCCGCTGTCCCGGGCCGCCCTCAGCATGCGAGCGATGACGGGTACGGCCCGTTCGGCGGAGGGAAGCAGCCGGTCCGCGTCCGCGTGATCGTACGGGTTGATCATGTCGATGACGATCAGCGCCTTGCGGGACATGGTTGCCATGGTGGCATCGCGCGGACGGCGCGGCGAGCCGTCGTCGTCCGCGAGCCCGGACGGCGCCCATCAGGGCCGAAGCAGCGTCTTGACCATGCCGTCGGCCTTCCGCTGGAAGGTCTCGTACGCCTTCGGGGCGTCCTCCAGGGACAGGCGGTGCGTGGCGAAGCCGTCCACGCCCAGCGGGTCGTCGTCGACGAGCAGCGGCAGGATGTCGGGCACCCAGTGCTTGACGTTCGCCTGGCCCATCCGGAGCTGGATCTGCTTGTCGAACAGGGTGAGCAGGGGCAGCGGGTCGGCGGCGCCACCGTAGACGCCGGAGATGGAGATGGTGCCGCCCCGGCGCACTACGTCGATGGCGGTGAGAAGGGCGCCGAGGCGGTCGATGCCCGCGTGTTCCATGAGTTTGCGGGCCGCCGCGTCCGGCAGCAGCCCGGTCGCCCACTGGCCGGCCTTGCCGATCGGTGCGCCGGTCGCGTGGGCCTCCATGCCGACGGCGTCGATGACCGCGTCGGTGCCCCGGCCGCCGGTGAGGTCCCGGATCGCGGCCGGAAGGTCCTTGCCGTAGTGGCCCAGGTCGAGGGTCTGGACGCCGCGCGCGGCCGAGCGGGCGAGGCGTTCGGGGACCAGGTCCACGCCGATGACCAGGCCGGCCCCACGGTGCAGGGCGATCCGGGCCGCCATGTCGCCGATCGGCCCCAGGCCGAGGACGGTGACGCTGCCGCCGGGCGGGATCGCGGCGTACTCGACGGCCTGCCAGGCGGTGGGGAGCACGTCCGACAGGTAGACGAAGCGGTCGTCAGCCGGGCCGTCCGGGACCTTGATGGGCAGGGTGTTGCCGAAGGGGACCCGCATCAGCTCGGCCTGTCCGCCGGGCACCTGCCCGTAGAGCTTGGTGTAGCCGAAGAGCGAGGCCCCGGTGCCGTACTCCTTCACCTGGGTGGTCTCGCACTGGGAGTGGAGGCCCTTGGCGCACATGAAACAGGTGCCGCAGGAGACGTTGAACGGGACGACGACCCGGTCTCCGCGTGACACTGCGGTCACCTCGGGGCCGGTCACCTCGACGACGCCCATCGCCTCGTGGCCCAGGATGTCGCCGGCGTCGAGGAACGGGCCCAGTACCTCGTACAGGTGGAGGTCCGATCCGCAGATGCCCGTCGAGGTGACCCGGATGATGATGTCGGTCGGGTCCTGGATGACCGGATCCGGCACGGTCTCCACACGGACGTCCCGCTTTCCCTGCCAGGTCAGTGCACGCATGAGTGATCTCCTCGCTGTCTGTGCGACGGCTGCGCCGCCGGGTCAGTGGCGGTCCGTGCGCTGCGCCGCCCTCGCCTCCGCCTGGGCGATCCGTCCGGCGGTCTCGCGCCGGCGCCCCTCCGCCTTCAGGTGCTCGTCGCCCAGCGCGGCGCCGTCCGACTTGAGCTTTGCTCCCTTCGCCCTCATGGCCAGGGCGCGGGCGATCTCGGCATGCCGTCCCATGTCTCCTCGGTTCCTCCCGGGTCGTTCCGCGGGCGTGCCCGCACAGCGGTTCCGAGCGACGGGTTCCCACGGAACGCGGCCTTAACCGGAATGTCCGATTCGATCCGGGGCGGCCGCCGCGCGACAAGACATCACGGCCCGTCCCGCATGTCCCCCGGCGCTACGGGTACCCGCCTGGCCAGGCTCCCGGCGTACGCGGGAGCAGGCGCTGCCGGTTGGGACCACAGCCGCAGCGCCGCCCAGCGGATTCCGAGTCGCGCACCGGTCCCGGTGCGCCCAGGATCGACGGCGGGGCCTCCGACGGGCCCCCGGCAGCGAAGGACATCCCGTCATGACTGAGTCCGCACCCGGCCAGGACCCCACCGACCGCTTCCCGCGGCCGGACTTCCCGCAGCAGAGTCAGGAGCACCCCGGCTGGACCGGGCCCATGGACCCGCCGCCCGACCACGGCGAGGACTCCTACCGGGGCCACGGGCTCCTCACGGACCGCAGGGCCGTCATCACCGGGGGCGACTCCGGGATCGGCCGGGCCGTCGCGCTGGCCTTCGCCCGCGAGGGCGCCGATGTGCTGATCACGCATCTCGAAGCCGAGGAGGACGAGGCCCGGGAGACGGCCCGGCTGGTCGAGGAGGCGGGCCGGCAGGCGCTGACCGAGGCGTGCGACATCCGGGACGAGAAGCAGTGCCGGGCCCTGATCGGCAGCGCGGTGCAGGAGTTCGGGCGCATCGACGTCCTCGTCAACAACGCCGCGTACCAGATGGCCCAGCCCGACGGGATCGCCGCGATCTCCACGGAGCAGTTCGACCGGGTGCTGCGGACGAACCTGTACGGGATGTTCTGGCTGTGCAAGATGGCGCTGCCGCACATCCCGGCAGGCGGGTCGATCATCAACACCACGTCGGTGCAGGCGTACAAGCCGAGTCCGCATCTGCTGGACTACGCCATGACCAAGGGCGCGATCGTCACCTTCACCCACGGCCTCGCGCAGATGCTGGCCTCCGACGGGATCCGCGTCAACGCCGTGGCCCCCGGGCCGGTGTGGACCCCGCTGATTCCGGCGACGCTGCCCGACACGAAGGAGTTCGGGAAGCAGAGCCCGCTCGGGCGGCCCGCCCAGCCGGCCGAGATGGCCCCGGCGTATGTGTTCCTGGCGTCCGACAACGCGAGTTTCATCACCGGGGAAATCGTGAACGCGACCGGCGGCACCCCGCTTCCGTAGCCCTGTGGGGCTTCGGTGTGCGGATTGGCCGAGCGGACCGCGGGAAGGCGGCGGACATGCCGAACAATCATGAGGAAGCGCCTGTTCTGGACGCCCTGGCCGCTTACCGGCAGCGGGACGAACTGGGATTCACTCCCCCTGGTCACAAGCAGGCCCGGGGCGCCGCGCCGGAGGTCAGGGCGGTGCTCGGCGACGCCGTGTTCCTCGGTGACATGCTGGCCAGTGGCGGGCTCGACGACCGGCGGATGAAGTCGGCGGTGCTGCAGCGTGCGGAGGCCCTGATGGCCGACGCCGTGCACGCGGAGCACGCCTTCTTCTCGACCTGCGGCAGCTCCCTGTCGGTCAAGGCGGCGATGCTGAGCGTCGCCGCGCACGGCCAGAAGCTCCTGGTGGGGCGGGACGCGCACAAGGCGGTGATCTCCGGGCTCATCCTCTCGGGCATCGAGCCGGTGTGGATCGAGCCGCAGTGGGACACGGAACACCATCTCGCGCACCCGCCGTCCGCCGAGGCGTACGAGCGGGCCTTCGAGGAGCACCCGGACGCGAAGGGCGCCCTGGTCACGAGCCCCACGCCGTACGGGGTCGCCGCGGACCTGCGGGCCATCGCCGAGGTGTGCCACCGGCGTTCCCGTCCGCTGGTCGTCGACGAGGCCTGGGGCGCGCATCTGCCGTTCCACCCGGACCTGCCGACGTGGGCGATGGACGCGGGCGCCGATGTCTGTGTCACCAGCATCCACAAGATGGGCAGCGGTCTGGAGCAAGGGTCGGTGTTCCATCTGCAGGGCGACCTGATCGACCACGACACGCTGGCGTCCCGAGCCGATCTGCTGGGGACGACGAGCCCCTCCGTACTGCTGTACGCCGGCATGGACGGCTGGCGGCGCCAGATGGTGCTCGATGGGCACACGCTGATGTCGCGGGCGCTCGCCCTGGCCGCGTCGGTGCGCGAGGAGATCGAGTCCATCGACGGCATGCACGTCAACGACCGCGCCGACTTCTGCGGTCCGGGCGCGGGCTCGCAGTTCGATCCGCTGCCGGTCGTCATCGACATCGCGGACCTCGGGGTGTCCGGCTACCGGGCGGCGGACTGGCTGCGCGCACACCACCACCTGGACACGCACCTGATGGACCACCGGCGCATCAGCGCCCAGCTCACCCATGCCGACGACGCCGAGACGACGAAGCGGCTCACGACGGCGCTGCGCGACCTCGCCCGGCAGGCGCCCTCACTGCCCCGGGGGCCCGAGGTGGCGGTCCCCGCCCCGGCGGAGCTGAGGATGGAACAGACGAAGCTGCCGCGCGACGCCTACTTCCACGGGACCGAGGACGTCCCGGTGGAGCAGGCCGCGGGCCGCGTCGCCGCCGAGATGATCACGCCCTATCCCCCGGGCATCCCCGTGGTGCTGCCCGGCGAACGGCTCACGCAACCGGTGCTGCGCTACCTCCTGACGGGCCTCGACGCGGGGATGAACCTGCCCGACCCGGCGGACCCGGAGCTGCGTACCGTACGGGTGTGCGCGGACGACTGAGCACCCGGTACACGAGAGCCCGGGACCGCCGTCCGCATCAGCCGCGTGTCCTGGTGACGCACTCGGCGACCGCGTCGCGGAGGCTGCCGGTACGGGCGAGCGCGTCGCGCTGGATACGGGCCCCGGTACCCCGCTTCAGCACCTGGTCGATCCCCTCCTCGGCCGCCGCGAGGTCCCCGCTGTCCTCCAGCGCGTCACGCACATGGGCGAGCAGGGCGCGGAGTACGTCCGGCCCGGAGGCGGGACGCATGGTGGCGGGATGCAGCAGCTCCCCTTCGAGCCCCGAACGGCCCGCCTGCCAGGCGGCCATGCGCAGCAGCCCGACCCCGTACGGCTCCGGCGGGTCGCCCGCCCGCCAGGCACGGGCCGCCGTCTCGACCAGGCCGCGCGCCAGGGTGGCGAGCAGTGCCGCGTCGGCGGGTTCGAGGCACACGTCCGCGACCCTGATCTCGACCGTGGGGTAGCGGTGCGAGAGCCGGGCGTCGAAGTAGATCATCCCTTTGTCGCGCAGGACGCCCGTGTCGACGAGCGCCTGGACCTCGTCGTGGTAGCGGCGCGCGGAGCCGAAGATCTCCACGGGTCCGGACGAGGGCCAGCGCCCCCAGACCCGGCTGCGGTAGCTGCCGTACGTGGTGTCCTGCCCCTGCCAGAACGGCGAGTTGGCGCTGAGCGCGAGCAGGACCGCGAGCCACGGGCGGATGCGGTCCAGGACCGCGACGCCCTCCTCGTCCGATTCCACGGAGACGTGCACATGGCATCCGCAGGTCAGCTGCTCCTGCGTGGTCAGCCCGAACTTGTCGGCCAGCCAGCGATACCGTTCGCCCTCGCCGATCGTCGGGCTCACGGGCAGCGGGGAGGTGGCGAGCGCCACGACCGCTCCCCCGGCCTCGGCGGCGCTGCGGGCCGCCTCCGCCCGCCAGCGCAGGATCTCCTCCGCGAGTTCCCGCATGTCCGCACGCGGCTCGGTGGCGAACTCCAGCTGCTGGCGGTGCAGCTCCGACTCGAAGACCGAATCGCCCTCGGCGCGGCGCTCAGCCAGGGCCAGGACGGCCGTCGAGAGCGCTTGGGCGTCGCCGCTCCGCTCGTCGACGAGCAGCAGCTCCTCCTCGACACCCACAGTCCGCACCATCGTGTCCTCCATGCTCGATCGGCCGGGGGCGGAGCCCGCCCGCGCCGGAGCGCCTGCGGAGCGGCCCTTCAAGGCTCCCCCACTTCGCCGTATGCCACCTCCCGGCCCCGGCACCCCTGACCGGCCGGTTTTTCTCCGTACGCACCCCGGCATTTCTCCGTACGCGCCCCACTCAGCGCGGTCCGGGACCGCCCCGGTCCGCGACGACGGCCATGTGACCGGCCGCGATCTCCGCACCGGCGGCCTCCAGCAGCGAGAACGGCGGCGCGGCCCCGGCCCGCAGCAGCGTCAGCACCCCCAGCACCGTCGTGCCGTCCGGCGCGGTCAGCGGGACGGAGAGCAGCGAGGTGACGCCGGCCCTGGCCATCAGCGGGGTCCCGTCCTCGTCCGTGCCGAGCCTGGCCAGATCCTCCGTCAGCTGCTCCACCGCCGCCGCGCCGGAGGCCATGACGTCCACGGCCACCGGGCAGTCGAGCGGGGTCTGCCGGAGGAACGCCTTCTCCAGATCGGCGTCGTCCGGCACCGGCGGGCCGTGCACCGTCAGCCTGGCCGGCTCCGCCGGGGACGCCAGGTCGAGCAGGGCCCAGTCCGCGAGCCCTTCGCGCAGGAGGCCCGTGGCGGCCCCGAGAGCGGCCGAAGGGGTGTTCCCGCTCAGGAGCGCGCGGTCGGTGCGGTCCAGAAGGGCGGTCACCTGGGCCTGCCGGACGACCGCCTCGGGGTCGGCCCGGTCCTCGGCGGGTCCGGCGGGCCGGGGAGCGGGTGTCGGCGTGAGCGTCAGAAGCACCTCCCGCCGGTGCTCCCCCGGTACCTCGATGCCGGTGAGCGTGGCGTACAGCGGGCCCTCCGGCGCACGCTGGAGCCGGAGCGGAAGGCTTCGGTCTCCCTCGCCCCGGGCCACGGCCGCCGCATGGGCGCGCAGGGCCGCCCGGTCGGCGGGGCGCAGCAGCGCGGCGAGCGGGCGGCCCGCCGCGTACCCCGGGGGGAGCCCGGTCAGCTCGGCGGCCGCCGTGTTCAGGCGGCGCACCACGGTCTGCTCGTCGGTCAGGATGACGGGCCACGGCAGGTGATCGAAGATGGCCTTGAACGGAAACACCGTCCTGGGCCCCGGCGGCGGTGCCTCCTCCGCCTGGCGCAGGGCCTCGGCCGCGTGCTCCAGCTCCGCGAGGGCCGCGTCGAGCAGGACCGGGTATTCGCAAGGAGGATGGGCACGGGCCGCACGCAGTTCCCGCAGACGGGCGACGAGGGCCTCGACACCGCTCTCGCGTCCCGGTGGCCGGCTCATACGACGAAGCTAGCGGATCGCCGGTGCGTGGACGCTGAGCGGCGCGGGTGGTGCCGTGGCGCCGAGGGAGGCCGAGGCCGATGGACACGAGGTCCGATGCCGGGGCCGTGGCGCCCTGGCTCGCCCGGCTCGGCGGGCGGGCGCTGCGCTGCTCGGCCGGGTGCCGGGGTGCGACGGTGGTGCTGCGGTTCCCCGGCGGGGAGAGCCACAGTGCCGTGACCCATCCGGACCTGGCCGCCCTGGCGGCTTCGCAGGAGGAGACCGGCGAGGGGCCGGGTGCCGAAGCCGCCCGCTCCGGTCTGCCGGTGTGCGCGGCCGATCTCGTCACCGACGTGCGGTGGCCGGAATTCCGGGTGGCGGCGCTGGAGCGGGGCCTGCGCGCGTGTACGGCCGTGCCGGCCACGGCGGAGGGCGTCATGACGACGGTGACGCTGTACGCGTTCCGGCCGTGGCGGCTCGCGGCGGAGGCCCTGGAGGTGGTCCGGATGCTGGCCGAGGAGACGGCCGCGGGGCTGCTGCGCGACCATGCCCGGACGAACGCCGAGGCGGAGGCGGAGCAATTGCGGACAGCGATCGCCTCGCGGGCGGTGATCGACCAGGCCCTCGGCATCGTGATGCACATGCTGGACTGCGACGCGGACCGGGCGTTCGGCGTGCTGCGCACGCTGTCGCAGCACACGAACCGCAAGCTGAGCGCCGTCGCGGCGGGGATCGTCGAAGGCAGGGGCCGGGGCAGCACGCGGGAACTGCGGCGGGTGCTGGGCGAGGGAGCCTAGGCGGCTGCGGCGCCCCAGTCGGTGAGGAACCGGGCGCCGAGGCGGTCCTCCAGGAAGCCGGTCGCGTCGATCCCGAAGACGACGTCCGCCTCCAGGCCGGGTTCGTCGTCCAGCAACCCGCGTACGACGTCGTGGCGCACCACCTGTTCGTGCACGGCGTCCGCCTCGACGTGTTCGGTGTAGAAGAACTCCGCGGCGGGCCCGCCCCCGGCCCGTTTCATCGCGAGGGCCAGGCGGCGCGAGGCGGGCGACGAGGTGATCTCCACGGCGGCGAAGTGGCCGACCAGGGCACCCCGCAGCCGCCGGTGCAGCCCGAACAGGGACATGAGGTTGACGAGGGCGAGCATCTCGGCGTGGCCCTCGTCCAGATAGTGGCCGTACGCCGTCTCCAGGCCCAGGTCCGCCATGAGGTCGGCGAACAGCCGGGCGTGGACGCGTTCGGCCCGGCCGGCGCCGAACTCGTCGTACTCGATGGCGGCCATGCCCGCCTTGGCGCGCCCACTGAGCCGGGGCAGCACCCAGGCGTGCGGGTCGGCCTCCTTCAGGTGGTACAGCGAGCGCTGCGCGGCGTAGGCCCGCAGCCGGTCCCGCGTGGCGTGCTCCTGGAGGAAGTGCGAGACGCCCATGCCGTCGACCGGCTCGAGGAGCAGTTCGTCCAGCGTGTCGTCGAGAGGGGGTCCTGGCGGGACGTCCTGCCGCAGGGCCGACTCGAAGCGGCGTTCCAGGGCGGCCCTGACGGCCAGCAGCGCGGGGTCCCACTCCAGGGCCGGGTCCACACCGTCGAAGCCCCGGTAGTGCAGCTCGTAGCAGAGGTACAGGGCGAGCTGGAGGTCGTCCCCGTAAGGCTCCGCCGCATCCGCCAGGGCGGGATCCGGCAGGGGGCCGCTCCCCCGCAGGCGGTCGATGACCGCCCCCGAGATCGCGCCGCGGGCCCGGGGAAGCGCGGGTCCGCCCGTCTGACCGGCCATGGTGTCACTCCTCGTACGTCTGCTCGGGTGCCGTGGTCGGGTACCCGTCGTCCGGCGCGTCAACCGCCGGGGCGCCCCCCTCCCACCATGTGGGCCCGCCGCCCATGCCGCGACACCGGCGGCCGGGCGGGAGCGTGCGGTTGCGACGGCGGCGGCACGGCCGCAGGCTGCCGGGGGCGGCGGCCTTGAGGAATGACCGCCTCCGTGGGGGGAACCCAGAGGCTGCGCCCCGGAAGCAACGTCACCGGGCGTGTTCCCCGCAGGACGGAAGGACGGCAGAACATGAGCGACAACGGCAGCGGACGCAAGGTGCTGGCGATCGTCACGAACTACGGCGTGGAGCAGGACGAACTGGTCGTGCCGCTCGGCCATCTGCGCGAGCGGGGCGTCCAGGTCGATGTCGCCGCGCTCAAGAAGGACGACATCCGGACGCTCGTCGGCGACAAGGACCCCGGCAAGACCGTGCGCCCCGACCTCACGCTGGAGGACGTGGATCCGGCCGGTTACGACCTGCTGCTCGTCCCGGGCGGCACGTTGAACGCGGACACGCTGCGGCTCCAGAGCCCGGCCTGCGACATCGTGCGTTCGTTCACCTCGTCCGGGCGGCCCGTCGCGGCGATCTGCCACGGCCCGTGGATGCTGGTGGAGACCGGCAAGGTGTCCGGCAAGCGGCTCACCTCGTACGCCTCCTTGCAGACGGACATCCGCAACGCGGGCGGTGACTGGGTGGACGAGCCGGTCGTCACGGACGAGTCGGGCGGGTGGAAGCTCATCACCTCGCGCGACCCCGGCGACCTGGACCCGTTCCTCAAGGAGGTCGACGCCGCGCTCGCCGGCTGACACCGCGGACCACGGGAGCCGCCCGGCGCACCGGCCGGGCGGCTCTCACACGGGTTCGGGTGCGAAGGGCAGGAATTCGTCGGCGCCCGGCTGGACGACCCCGTAACTGCTCTCCGGCACTTCCTTCCACACGCCGGGCAGCCCGCCCAGGGGCTCCGACACGACGAGGCGGGTGCTGTCGGACACGCCCCGCAGGAAGTCCAGGTCCGGGTGGAGCGCCCGCACGGTGTCGGCCTTGCTGCTGTAGTACAGCGAGCGGGACTCGCGGAGGCTCGAATAGCGGAACGACCAGAGGCGTTCGCCGTCGGACACCGCGACGGTCATCTGGAGCGGGTACTCCACGCCTTCGTCGTGCCCCACGCGTTCGATCAGACCGGCCATCCGGGCCACCGCTCCCGGTACGTCCTGGTCGAGCCCGAAGGTCAGCGCGAGGTAGAACATCACCTCCGAGTCCGTCGAGCCCTCCAGGGCGGAGAACAGGGCCGGGTCGAGCGCCAGCGAGAGATCACGGCGCAGCCGGTGGAAGTCCGCGATGGCCCCGTTGTGCATCCACATCCAGCGGCCGTGCCGGAAGGGATGGCAGTTGGTCTCCTGGATGGCCGTCCCCGTGGACGCCCGCACATGGGCGAAGAACAGGGGCGATCTGATGTGGCTCGCGATCTCCCGCAGATTGCGGTTGTTCCAGGCGGGCCCGGTGTCGCGGATGATCGCGGGCGTCTGCGTCTCCTGCCCGTACCAGCCGACACCGAAGCCGTCCCCGTTGGTCGTCTCGACCCCCATGTGGGAGTGCAGGCTCTGGTCGATGAGCGAGTGCTCCGGCTTGTAGAGGAGATCGCTGATCACGACGCTCGTGCCGGAGTAGGCCAGCCATCTGCACATGAGCGGCGTCCCTTCCCGGGCGGGCAGGGGCCGGGTCGGACGTGCCGGAGGTGCTTTCTCCGGACCTCGGTCCCTGGGCGGCCGGTCGTCGTCGTTACGTCCACGCTACCGACTCCGCGGTCCGGTCGCCCGGCCGCGCTCCTACGCGGCCGGGGCGGGCCGGCGCCGGAAGGTCTCGGCCAGCGCCGTGTTCACCACGACCACGGCCCCCGTCACCGCAGCGGCGAGGGGGTGCCCGACCGCGTACAGCGCGAAGGCGCCACCGCCGAGCACCAGCGCCTTCACCGCCAGCACGCCGGCGAGCGGCGGCCGGAACCGGGCGCGCGGTGCGGCGAACAGCGCCCACAGCACGACGGCCGCGGCGAGAAGGGCGCAGCCGAGCAGGAGTCGCAGCGCCAGGTGGTCCGCCAGGGAGAACCCCCACCAGAAGAGGCAGGCTAGCGCGACCAGTTCGACGAGGAACGCGAGCAGTTCGTTCGCCGCCCACCAGGGCCGCCCGGCCACCGACGGAAGCACCCGTTCGTCAGCAGGTCTGTCGTGCACCACTCCCCCTTGTCGTTCACGTGTGCGCAAGCGTACTCAGGCTCCCGGGGCGGCCGTGCCGGAGACAGCAGGCGCGGGAGGAGGCTGCGGACCCGGCGGCGCGTCGGCGCCGCACGACGAGGCCCAGGAGGACGCGGACCGGCCGCGCACCTAGAGTGACAAATGGGGTGTTTCCACCGCGCCCGGCAGGGCAGTCGCCGGATGCGAAGGACGGCCGCCGGGTGGGCAGGTGTCACCCGGCGGCGGCCCGGCATTCATGACGCCTCCGACGGAAGGACGAATCATGCCGACAGAGGCACGTGGCGACGACGTCTACCAACCGCAGGGCGACGGCCATGACGCGCCGAACGACGACCTCGACATGGAGAACGCGCTCGGCGAGCGGGGTCTCGACGACCAGATGGAAGAGGGCTATTCGCCGCCCGAGCGTCCCCTCGCCGTGGACAAGTACGGGACCACCGGCGAGGAGGAACGCCGCGGCGAATCCCTCGACCAGCGCCTGGCCCAGGAGGTCGAGGACGTCGAGCCGCCGGAGGGAGACGGCATCGGGGACCTGGACGACGGCGACGGCGAGCCGCTGGAACCGGAGGACGAGATCCGCTCGGGCCGGCTGAGCGCGGTGGACGAGGTGCCCGGACGGCGTACGGACGTCTACGCCGACGACGTGGGCATCGACGGCGGAGCGGCCTCGGCCGAGGAGGCCGCCGTGCACACCACGGACGACGAAGAGGACCAGGGCCGGGAGGGCTGACCACGCGGCGGCGGGCCGGCTCCCGCCGCTTTCCCGCACGGGCGGGCCCCGCCGCACGCGGGCCCGGTGCGGAATCGGGCGCCGACGACGCGACGGGCGCATGCGCAGCCCCTGGCGGGGGCGCATCGTGCAAGAGGGACCCCGGCGAAGGAGCGCCGCATGCCTAGCCTCGACTGGAAGACGCCCGTGGCGGGTGCGCCCTGCTGGGTGAGCCTGACGGCCCGCGACCTGCGGATCGCGCAGCCCTTCTACGAGCGGGTCATGGGCTGGGAGTTCCACGACAGCACGCTCGGTGACGGCTTCGTCCTCGCCCGCGCCCACGGGAGGGCGGTCGCCGGCCTCGGCTGGTGCCAGGGCACCGACGGCCCTCCGCCGGCCTGGATCCCCTATTTCGCCGTGCCGGACGCGGATGCGACGGCCGACCGGATCAGGGAGCGCGGCGCCACGCTCGCCGTGGGCCCGCTGCCGCTGGGCGGGGGCCGCGCGGCGATCGCGGCCGACCGGGAGGGGGCGGCCTTCGGCTTCTGGGAGGGCCCGGCGCCCGTCTGGTCCGACGGGCCGCGCGCACCGGCGCGCGTGGACCTCCAGTCGCGCCACGCCTTCGAGGCGGCCATCTTCTACGCGGAGGTCTTCGGCTGGACCCGGCCGCACAGCCGGTGCTCCGTCGACTACGCGGAGGACCGGGTCCTGGTGCGGGCGGGCGGCCACACCGTGGTGACGCTGCGCGGCGGAGGGGTGGAGAACGATCCGGACCCCCGGGTCCGGGCGCGCTGGATCGTCGACTTCCTGGTGGCCGACAGCCGGCGGACCGCCGAGGCCGCCGTGGACGCCGGCGGCGAGGCGACGCCCGTGGACGGGCTGCCGGGGACCGCGTTCGTGATCGGCGATCCGGAGGGCGCGCTGTTCACCGTCTCCGACCGCTGACCGGACCGCGGTTCGGAGTCGTACGCATGTTTGAGGCGATCCGGGACGGGAATGGGCCTGGCGTGCTTCGGACATGAGGCGCGCCCGTGGGAGCTCTGCTCCGGGTGGCGCCTGTCCGGTTCAGGCTCCCGCGGTGGACCGACAGGCGACGCCGAGGGAGTGAACACCATGGCCGGTGCCCGACAGACAGCGCCCGGACGACGTCAGGACCTGCCGCCGGAAGCGGCGGCCTTCGCACGGCTCCGGGCCCTTCCCGAGGGTCCCGAGCGGGACGAGCTGCGCCGCGCGACGGTCTGCGCGTGGCTCCCCATGGCCCACCGCCTGGCCTCGCGCTTCCGTGACCGGGGGGAGCCCCTGGACGATCTGCGCCAGGTGGCCGCCATCGGCCTCGTCAAGGCGGTGGACCGCTACGACCCGGCGCGCGGCAAGGCCTTCGAGACGTACGCAATACCCACCGTGGTCGGCGAGCTCAAGCGGCATTTCCGCGACCACACCTGGGACGTCCATGTGCCCCGCCGGGTGCAGGATCTGCGCAACCAGGTGCGGGTGGCCCGTCGCGACCTGGCCCAGACACTGGGCGGACGGCTGCCGGCCGAGGCGGAGATCGCGGCCGCGACGGGGCTGTGCGTCGAGGACGTCAGGGCCGGTCTGGAGGCCCTGGACAGCTACCGCACCCTGTCGCTGGACGCCGAGCTGCCGAGGGCCGCCGGCGACGGTTCCTGCCTCGCCGACACCCTGGGGCTGTGCGACCACGCACTGGACGTGGCCGTCGACCGCGAGGCCGTCAAGCCGGGGCTGCGCAGCCTGCCGGAACGCGAGCGCACCATTCTCTATCTGCGGTTCTTCCGCGACATGACGCAGGACCGGATCGCCGCGACGCTCGGCCTCTCGCAGATGCACGTCTCCCGGCTGATCGCCCAGTGCTGCGAGCAGGTGCGCAGGCAGGCGCTCCAGGAGGCGGGCAGCCCGGCGTAGCGTCGGCCGGTGCGTCGCGGCACCGGCGGTCAGACCCCGCGAGCCGTCTCCCGGGGCCGGGCGGCCGGGATCAGTTCCGCGTACACGAGCGAGATCGCGTCCGTCACCTCGTCCCACGAGAACCGTGCCAGCGCGTGTGCCCGGCCGGCGGCTCCGTAACGGGCGCGCCGGACGGGGTCGTCGAGCAGGCCGCGGATCGTCGCGGCGAGGTCGTGGCCCCCGTCGTCGACGGGCGGCACGAGTGTCCCGGTCACGCCGTCGACGACGGTGTCCAGCTGCCCGCCGACGGCCGTGGCCACCACCGGGACGCCGCAGGCCATCGCCTCGGCCGCGACGACGGCGGACGGCTCGTGGCGGGGCAGGGACAGGAGCAGATCCGCGGTGGACATGAGGTGGGGCATCAGGCTTCGCGGTACGCGGCCGAGCAGCCGGAACCGTTCGGCCACTCCGTGTTCGGAGGCGGCCTTGCGCAGCCGCTCGGCGTCCGGATCCGTGTACAGGACGGGGGCCGCCGGCCCCCCGGCGACGAGCAGCTCCGCGTCGGGGACGCCGGCGAGGGCCGCCAGGGCACGGTCGAGCCCCTCGCGGCGGTCGAGCCCGCCGACGGCGAGCAGCCGGTACGGAGCGCCCGGCGGGCGGTCGGCGAGGGGCACCGGGGCGAAGTGCGCGGTGTCGACGCCACACGGGACGACGCTGATCCTGGCGCGGGGGACGCCCATGGCGGTCAGCTCGTTCAGCTCGTCCGCGCAGGTCGCGACGGAGCGGTGGGCCTCACGGCCGATCCGGGTCTCGATGTCGACGCGCTCGGGCGGGTCGGTGTCCGCGCCTCCCCGGGAGCGCTTCTCCACCGTTCCGAGGCCGTGGTAGGTCTGGACGACGGGTACTGCGGCGTCCCTGGCCCCGGTGAGGGCGGCCACGCCGGACATCCAGGAGTGCGCGTGCACGACATCGGGGCGGTTGAGCCTCCAGAGCCGGGCCAGATACGCGCCGAACTCCGCCATCCACGCCAGCAGTTCGCCCCTCGGTACGGAGACGGGCGGGCCCGCCGGCACGTGGACGATCTTCACGCCCGACTCGTTGCGCACCAGTGTCGGCCGGTCGGGCCGGTCGCGTCGGGTGTAGACCGTGACGTCGTGTCCCCGGCGTGCCAGGCATCCGGCCAGCTGGGCCACGTATCCGTGCGGTCCGCCCGCGTCGGGACCGCCCGGTCCGGCGAGCGGGCCGGGGTGGGCGGACACCAGGGCTATCCGTGCGAACCGCGGCATGGGATCCGTCATCGCGTGACCTCCTTCATGAGGCGGTCGCCGGTCCGCACGGCCTGCCGGTCGTCGTTGTCCGCCGTCGGCGGAGCGGAGGGCCGGGGCCGGCTCGGCGGCGACTCGTCTCTCCCCCGCCGATCCTGCCCGAGTGGGCCGCCCGCGCATCTCCGGAACTTCCGTTGGAATGAACCGGGACCCCACCGCCGGGAGGGGCGGCCGGGCACCGCCCCGGCGGCCGGCGCCTCAGTTCGCCTGGCCGATCGGCCGGACCACCAGGGTGTTGACGTCCACGCCGCGCGGCTGGGAGATCGCCCAGACCAGCGTGTCCACCAGCTGCCCGGCGGAGATCATCGGACCGGCCGCCGCCGCGCCGCCGGGGCGCTCGTCCCAGAAGGGTGTGAGCACCCGTCCGGGCGCGATCAGCGTCGTGCCGACGCCGTACCCGGTCGCCAGCATGCGGACGTTCTCCGCCAGGCCGGTCACCGCGAACTTCGTCATCGAGTACAGGTTGCCGGGCGTGTTCTTGAACCCCGCCACGCTGCCGACGAGGACGATGCGGCCCTGGGACTCCTTGAGTGCCGGGAGTGCCGCCCGCACCAGCAGAGCCGGGCCCAGCACGTTCGTCAGCACCATGCCGCGCCACTTCTCCGGGTCGCCGGTCTCGACATGCGCGTCGGCCGAGTACCCGGCGTTGGCGATGGCGTGGTCGAGCCGGCCGAATCCGCGTACCGTCTCCTCGACCGCCGCCGACACGTGCTCCCAGTCCGCCGCGTCCCCCTCGAAGGTGAGCAGCCGCTCCCCCGCCCCGGCCTCGTCCGCCGCCTCCTGGAGCGCGGCGAGCTTCTTCGCGCTGCGCCCGGTCGCGGCGACCCGGTGGCCGAGCGCGAGCAGCCGGCGCACGCTTTCCGCCCCGATGCCGCTCGAACCGCCGGTGATGAAGGTGACGGGCGATGCGGCGCCCGCCCTGCCGTCCGTCGACGCGATGTCGTTGCTCATGGTCTCCCCGTGCTCTCCGGTGCGGCGCCGCACAGGCCGCGACGCCGTCGCTGTCGCGTCCGACGCTAGATCGTCGGGGCCGACGCGTCCACGGATCATGGTGCCCCGTCAGCTGTCAGTCTGTGGTGCATGACGGAAGCCAACTACGTCGTCCCGCCCATGGGCTGGCAGCCCCTGCTCGCCTCGGCGCTCGCCGGCTACGCGGCCCGGGACGGACGCGTCCACGCGATGCGCGTCCACGGTTCGGCGGCGGGCTCCTGGGAGGCGATGGACCAGTGGTCGGATCTCGATGTCCGCTTCACGGCCGACGAGCCGGTCGCGGTGGCCGAGGATCTGGTCCGGGAGATCGCCGGGCGGCACGCGCCGGTGTACGCCGCCGGGCGCGACGGCGACGGCGGCCGGTACACCGTGCGGCTGGTCCTGGCCGGCCCGGCTCGCGGTCGCCCCGGCGCCGTATGATCCGGCGGGGATCGTCGCCGCGATCCGCTTCTACGCGGACGCCCTGCACGAACTCCTGGCCGGGCACGGCGTATCCGGACAGGTCGACGACGGCCCCCTGTGGGCACTCCTGGACGCCGTGGACAGGGCGGTCGCGCCGGGGCGCCCGGACTGAGTGCGCCCTGTCCTTCGCCCCGCCGGCGTTGTCGGTCCCCTCGGATATCGTCGGTCGTATGGATCAGACCGCGTTGATCGCCGAGCTCGAACTCGCCACGAAGCAGAAGGAGTCGACGTCCGGGATCGTGCGGCGGCTGGCCGAGCCGGGCGCCGCCGCGGCGCCCGGTCTCGTCGCCGCGCTGGGCACGGTGAGCCGGCCCGCGCTGTGGGGACTGCGGGACGCCCTGCGCCTCATAGGCCCCGCCGCGTTCGACGCGGCGGTGGCGGCCCGCGCCCGCGCCGCCAAGGTGCCCGAGTGGTGGGAACTGGGCCATGTGCTGCGCGGGTTCGACGAGCGGTGCATACCCGGGTACACGGCAGCGCTGTCCCACCCCATGAAGGAGATCCGGCGACAGGCGCTGTGGGGCCTGCAGAATCTCGGCGAGGCCGCCGCCGGCACCGTGCCCGAGGTCATCCCGTTCCTGAACGACGCGGACAGCCACACCCGTTACCAGGCGGAGAAGACCATCAGGGCCATCGGTGCGGAAGCCGCACCCCTGCTGCGCGCGATCCGCCGGGACGGCCCGGCCCCCCTGCGACGGCACGCGCTCACCGCGCTGGCCCTCATCGGCGGGGCGGGCGCGATGGACGAGCGGGACCGCCGCGCCCTGGAACGGCTCATCCGCGTCAAGACGGCCCAGGACACCCCGGATCCGCTGCCCGACCACTGGTGGCTCGCCGTCCCGGGCGCCACGTACGAAGGCCTCTTCGAGGCCATGGGGCTCCACGACCGCATCCCCTGCACCCTCTCCATGGGCCTCTCCGCCATGGAGGCGGACACCACGGAAATCACGGACCCCGACGGCACGCGGCACACGGCCTACCGCGTGTTCGTCACCCCGGAACTGGACGGATGGCGGCTGATCTACGCGGACACCCCGCTGAGACGGATGACCTGGAGCCCCACCGACCTCATCAACCGCCTCAGCGCCGCCTGCGGCCAGGCGCAGTTCTTCTACCAGGACGACCACAGCGACTCGATGGTCTGGGCGGTCGCCGTCGACGGCGTCCCGCGTCGCAGGTACTGGCGCTACGCGGACCCCGAGTGGGAGGGCGAGCCCATGGACTGGGAGACCCCCTTCAGCGCCGACCCCGACTTCGACCCCGAGGACGAGGAGGAGTACGCCGACGACCCCCACGCCACCACGGAGACCGACGCCACCGCCGCGGCCTGCGCCCTCTCCGTCGACCCGACCGCTGTCGGCACCGGCACCGCCCTCCACGGGCACGGCTGGCTGGCGATCACCCGGCCGGACGCCGGCCACGGGGCGTTTCGCGGGGCGCTGCGCATCTGATGTTGACGGAGCCCCCGGGCGACGGCAGGATGAGCAACTGCGTGGCCTACGCCCAACCTCCGACGACCGTCCCCAGCACGGTCTTCCACCGGAGGCAAAGGGACCGGTGTCTCAGGCCGTCCGTGCAGCCCGAGCGCCTCGGGCGAAGCCGCTGGGGAGCCGTCGCTCAAGGCGTGGAAGGCAGCGATGACAGCCCACAGGAACTTCAAGAACCAGGTACGCGCCCGCGCCGCCAGGACCGGTGAGTCCTATACCGCCGCCCTGCGGAACATCCGCTCGGCCCGGCCGGAGGACGCCGCACCGGAAGAGGCGCGGCAGCGCGGGACCGTGCGGCTCGCCGTGGCGCAGACGCATGTACGCACCGACCCCCGGGACGCCGCGGCGCTGAGCGAGAGCGGTCGCGAGGTCCGGGCCCTGATGCGCGAGGCCGCCCGGCAGGGGGCGAG
Organism: Streptomyces sp. NBC_00708; assembly: GCA_036226585.1. Lineage (GTDB taxonomy): Bacteria > Actinomycetota > Actinomycetes > Streptomycetales > Streptomycetaceae > Streptomyces. Next base: position 6,884,204 of record CP108997.1, on the reverse strand, counting down.
GATCGTGCACTTCCCGGAGGGGGCGCTGTGCTTCCCCGGCAAGCTGGTCATGTCCGCCGACGGCCCCGACGAGGTCGGCCCGGCGGACTGGGACCGGTGCCGGTGGGAGGTGCTCCAGTCGGAGCTGAAGGCGGTCGCCGGTCTGGCCCGCGAACTGCGGCTGTGGACGGTGATCGCGTCGGCGCACCGTCTGACCGGATCGAACCGCCCGCACAACAGTCTCTACGTCGTCTCCGACCGGGGTCAGGTCGTCACGCGGTACGACGAGCGGCTGCTGTCCAGGACGAAGGGGTCGTACATGTACGCGCCGGGCAGCTCGCCGGTCACCTTCGAGGTGGACGGGACGCGGTTCGGGTGCCTGCTCGGCATGGAGATCCACTATCCCGAGCTGTTCGCCGAGTACGAGCGGCTGGATGCCGACTGCGTCCTGTTCTCCACGAGCGGCACGCTGGGCAACACCGCCGCCCAGGCTCAGGGCCACGCGGCGGTCAACGGCTACTGGGTCAGCCTGGCGGTACCCGCCGGGCAGGGTGCCGCGGCGCCGTCCGGCATCGTCGCCCCGGACGGCGACTGGCTCGCGCGGTGCCCGGCGGGCGACTCGCCGGCCGTCGCCGTCGCGGACCTCGACGACGGCTCCGAGGCCGCCGCCGAGGCGGTGGCGTACGCACGTCCGTGGCGGCGAGCGGTGCGCGCGGGCCTGTACGACGGGCACCGGGTGACCGATCCGCGCAGCGAGGACCGGACGGCGGCCTTCTGACGGCTCGGGGGTACGCGTCCGTGACGGGGGCCTGATCCGTCGTCGCGGGGCGCATGCCCGCCCCCACGGTCGTCCCCGTGCCGCCGGGCCCGGACGGCTGCCGGGTGCCCACGACGGCACCGGATGACGGACAATCGCTGTGGGGGCGGGTATGTGTCCGCCGAACGCGAAGGCCGCCATGTGCGATCCACCAGCAGCCGCGACACCGACGCGGGTCTTCCTCATGGACGATCACGAGGTCGTCCGCCGGGGCCTGCGCGACCTGATCGACGACGAGCGCGACATGGAGGTCGTCGGGGAGGCGGCGACGGCCGAGCAGGCCCTGGCCAGGGGCCCCGCCCTCCGGCCGGACGTGGCGGTGCTCGACGTACGGCTGCCCGACGGCGACGGAATCGCCGTGTGCCGGGAGCTGCGGTCCGCGATGCCGGACCTGGCGTGTCTGATGCTGACCTCGTTCGACGACGAGGACGCCCTGATCGACGCGATCATGGCCGGCGCGGCCGGGTACGTACTCAAACAGATCAACGGGTCCGATCTGGTGTCGGCGATCCGGACGGTCGCCACGGGGCAGTCGATGCTGGATCCGGCCACCACGGCCCGGCTGATGCGTTCGCTGCGCAGCCCCGAGGCGCCGAAATCGCCGGAGGACGAGCGCCTTTCGGGGCTCTCCGAGCGGGAGCTCGCCGTCCTGGAGCTCATCGGTGAGGGACTCACCAACCGGCAGATCGCCGAGCGGCTGTACCTGTCGGAGAAGACGGTCAAGAACCACATCTCACGGCTCCTGGGCAAGCTGGGTGTCGAGCGCCGGGTCCAGGCCGCGGTCATCGCGGCGCAGGTCCACGAGCACGACGCCGAGGGCGCATAGCCGCAGGCGCCGCCGTCACTCGTCCGCGGTGCTCAGCGGAACCCACCACGTGACCAGCGTTCCCGACTCCGGCGCGGGCCGGGTGCGGGCGTCCAGTCCGCCGCCGAGCCGCTCGGCGCGTTCGGTGAGGTTCCGCAGCCCGCTGCGCGCCCCGTTCTCCCCCATGCCGACGCCGTCGTCGCTCACCGTCACGGTCAGGACGTCGTCCCGCACCACGACCGCCACCTCCGCCCCGCGGGCCCGTGCGTGGCGGGCGACGTTGGTGAGCGCCTCGCCGACCACGGCGATCACCTCATCGGCCGCCCCGGTCGGCACATCCGTGTCCAGCAGGCCCTCCATGCGCAGCGCCGGGGCGAAGCCGAGCGTCGGGGCAGCCGCGTCGACCGCCTTCGCGATGCGGCTTCTGAGCTGCGGGGCGGCACCGGGTTCCGTGTGTTCGCGGAGGCCGAAGATGGTCGAGCGGATGATCTTGATCGTGGTGTCCAGGTCGTCGATGGCCTGGGCCACGCGCTCCCTGGCCACCGGATGCTCGACGAAGCGGCGCGCGCTCTGGAGGGTCATTCCGGTCGCGAAGAGGCGCTGGATCGCGAGGTCGTGCAGGTCGCGGGCGATGCGGTCGCGATCCTCCAGGAGGCTCACCTGTTCCGCGTCCCGGCGCCGGTCGGCCAGTTCGAGCGCGAGGGCCGCATGGTCGGTGAACAGGGGCAACGCGGTGGTCTCCGTACGGGTGAAGGGCGATCGTCCTTTCCGGCGCGCGAAGATCAGCACGCCGCTCAGCCGGTCCTTCGTGCCGACGGTGGCGACCAGCGCCGGACCGGAACCCCGCCACCGCGCCAGCTGTTCCGTGAACCGCCGGTCGGCGCCGATGTCCGCGATCGTGAGGAGCCCGCCGGCGGCCAGCGTCGCTTCGGCCACGGCCCCGTCGAGGCCGGGCTCCACGGCTCCACGGTGCTCGGCGGCGTCCTCGCCGGCGGCGATCGACCCGCGCGGCGAGCCGCCCGGCCCCACCAGGTAGCAGACGCCCAGGTCGGCGTCCGCGATGTGCACGGCCCGGTCGAGCATCCCTTCGAGGGCCTCCTTCTCCTCCGCCCCGGAGAGCAGAGCGCTGGTGAAGTCGGTGCCGACGGCCAGCCAGAGCTGTCGAAGACGCCCTTCCTCGTAGAGACGGGCGTTCTCGATGGCGATGCCCGCCGCCACCGCCAGCGTCGTCACCACGGCCTCGTCCTCGGCGTCGAAGCTTCGTCCGCCTCGCTTCTCGGTGAGGTAGAGGTTGCCGAAGACCTCGTCCCTGACCCGGATCGGAACGCCCAGGAAGGTGTGCATCGGCGGGTGGTGGGGCGGGAAGCCGTACGAGGCGGGGTGGTCGGCCAGTTCGTCCAGCCGCAGCGGCACGGGGTGCCGGATCAGCTCGCCCAGAATGCCGTGGCCCGAAGGGAGCGCACCGATCCGTTCGTGCAGCTCCGCGTCGATGCCGGTGGTGAGGAACCGGGAGAGCCTCCGGTCGTCGCCGATGACCCCCAGTGCCCCGTACTCGGCGTCCACGAGCGAGACGGCGGACTCCACGATGGCGCGCAGCACCTGGGGCAGGTCGAGGTCCTGGCCGACGGACATGACGGCCTTGAGGAGTTCGCCGAGCTTGTCCTGGGTGCCGCGGGCCCGGTCGAGACGTGCCTGCAGTTCGTCGAGCAGTTCGTCGAGCCCGAGTCGCGCCCGCCGCCCCTCCGCGCCTGCGGTGTTGTCCCGGCCCATCGAAGCCTCCGGTCGCATCGGGCGCGGGGCCGCGCCGGTCGCACCCGTTTCACGGTAGTCGCGATGAGCCGGACCTTCCTGTCGGCCTCCGCGCGGAGGCCGACAGGAAGGTCCGCTGGTCTCACGGTGCCGGGACGGTGATCAACGGGCAGGAGGCGCGGTGCAGGAGCCCATGGACGACCGAGCCGACGCGCATACCGGTGTAGCCGCCCCTGCCCCGGCGGCCGACGACCAGGGCCAGAGCGTGTTCGGCGGCTTCCGCGAGCGTCTCGACGGGCGAGCCGACGGTGACCTCGTGGGTCAGCCGGACGTCGGGGTACTTCTCCGCCCATCCTGCGGTGGTCTCCGAGAGCCGTCGGCGTTCGGCCTGGAGCGATTCGTCGCCGGTGCGCCGGGAGAACACCGGGGGCTGCCAGACGGCGACGGCGCGCAGGGCGCAGCGCCGGAGGGCCGCTTCCTCGAAGGCGAGGGCCAGCGCGGCCCGCGAGGACTCGCTGCCGTCGATGCCCACCACCAGACAGGGAGGGTCCTGCGTGCTGTGCTCGGCATCGGCCACGACGGCGACCGGACAGCGGGCCTGCGCGGTGACGGGGACGACGAGCGAGCCGGCGCTCAGGAACTCCTCCACGCGGCTGAGATGCCGGGAGCCGAGTACGGTCAGGGCCGCCTCGCCCGAGAGGCGGGTGAGGACCTGTGCGGGAAAGCCGTCGAGCACGGTCGTGGTGACCTCGACGCCGGGCTGCCGCTCCCGGACCCAGGCCGCCGCGCCGCCCACGGCATCCTGACCCGCCACCACCCGGGCCGTGTGCCGGGGGGTGTCGTCGACGTGCTGGGTGTCGTGCTGCGGCGGCACGGCCACGACGAGCCGCAGGGGCGCCCGGCGGCGCTGGGCCTCGTCGGCCGCCCACGCCAGGGCGGGGTGCCAGTCCCTCGCCGGGTCGACGCCGGCCATGATCTCGCGGTGTTCCGTGGTGCCGCTCATGATCCGCTCCTGTCCCGGGGCGGGGCGCGCGATGGTTTCCTCACCCCGCTCGCTGTCCACGGTGCCACCGGAGGACCGGGCCGCTGAAGGGCCTCCCAGGGGCGACGGAGGGGCCGAACGTCCCCATGTCCGGCCGGGGCCGAGCCCGACCGGCCCGGAGCGTGCACCGTACGGCCCTCGCCTCATGCCCGCCGTCGATGGACGGTGGGGCTATGGGGTCGCAGCCCCGTACACCATCGCCACCTTCCCCATGACGCGCAGACAGGACAGACCGTGACCGCCAACGCTCTCCCCCGTGAACTCGTGGCGTCGCTGGTGGAGGACGCCATCACCGCACCCTCCATGCACAACGCGCAGCCCTGGACGTTCGTCCTTCGCACGGGCACGGGCACCCTCGAACTGCATGGTGACCCCTCGCGCGAGATGCCGCTCGCGGATCCGGACCGCCGCGCCCTGCACATCGGCTGCGGCGCCGCGCTGTTCGGGCTGCGGGTGGCCCTCGCACACCGGGATCTGTCCGCCACGATCAAGCTGTTGCCCACGCCCGGCGACCCCTGGCACCTCGCCGATGTGCGCCCGAACGATACGGCTCCGGGGAACGGGACGGGCCTGGACGAGCACCTGGCCGCGCTCCGGCCCGCACTGCGGGACCGGCACACCAGCCGTTTCCCCTTCAGCGAGGAGCGCGTCCCCGCCGCGATCATGGACCGGCTGCGGACCGTCGCGGCCCGCGAGGCCTGCCAGCTGGTGATACCCGGGCCCTGGTTCGTGAACGCCTTCATGGACCTCGTGCACGACTCCGAACTGTACGAGTCGGCCGACGCCCACGTCCGCGCCGAGGTCGATGCCTGGATACGCTCCGGCGGGGCCGGCGAGGACGTGGGGAACGAGGGGATTCCCGCCTACGCGTTCGGCCCGCGGCAGCACGGTGCCACCGCCCCGGTACGTGACTTCGAGCCGCCGGGGAAGAGGGCGCCAGGGCGTGGTTCCGCGCACTTCGAGGAGGAGCCGCAGATCGCCCTGCTCGGCACGGCGGGGGACACACCGCGCGAGTGGCTGGCGGCGGGGCAGGCCCTGCACCGGGTCCTCCTGCGGGCCACGCTCGACGGACTGGCGACCTCGCTGATGTCGCAGCCCCTGGAGTGGCCCGAACTGCGCACCCTGGCCCGCGACCCCGAGTCCGGGACGGGCTTCGTCCAGATGGTGCTGCGTCTGGGGTACGGGCCGCGGGGACGGGCGACCCCGCGCCGGCCGGTGTCGGAGGTCCTGACCTTCGCGTGAGCCGCTGCCGGCCGGCCGCGCGTCCATCGACCGCGTTCACAGCCGGAACCAGCGCTCCTCCCCCGGCGCGACGCCGATCCTGCGCCCGTCCGGCAGGAGGACGGGGAGCGGGCCGCGCGGCGAGGCGGGGACGCGCACCGCAAGGCGGCCCGGCAGGACACGCACCCGGACGCCCCGGTGGCCGTGGAAGCAGATCGTGAAGGAGAACCGGGGAATCTGCGCCAGGGGCACCGGCCGCACCCGCAGCCCCTCCGGCCCGGCCTCCAGGCCGGTGATGCCTCGCTCCACCAGATCCACCGTGCCCGCCATCGCGCCGAGGTGGATGCCCTCGCCGGTCGTCCCGCCCTGCAGATCGGCCACGTCGCCGAGCAGGGCCTCCTCGCAGTAGCGCCAGGCATCGGCGCCCTTCGCCTGGACGGTCAGCCAGCCGTGGACGAGGCTGCTGAGCGTCGAACCGTGGCTCGTACGGGGCAGGTAGTACGCGACGGTGGCGGCCCAGACGTCGTCGTCGACCCGCGCCCCCAGCCGGTCGAAGAGCGCGCGCAGCTCCCGGGGGCGGAAGAGGTAGCCGAGCATGAGTGTGTCGGCCTGTTTGGCTGCCCGGTACCGGTTGACGCTGTCGCCCTCGGCCTCCAGGATCCGGTCCAGGCGCCGGATGTCGCCGTACCGTGCCCGATACGCCTCCCAGTCCAGTTCCTCCAGGCCGCCGTAACCCGCGAACTGGCTGATCACTCCCTCGTGGAACGGGATGTGGAGGCGGCGGGAGACGTCGTCCCACCGGGAAAGCTCCTCGTCGTCCAGCGACAGGTGCTCGCGCAGCTCCCCCGCGCGGGCGGCGGGCAGTTCGCTCAGCAGGTCGAGGCCGCGGGCCAGGACCCAGGCGGCGGTCGCGTTCGTGTACGCGTTGTCGTCGATGCCCGGCCGCGCGGCGCCGGGGTAGGCGTCGTGGTACTCGTCGGGGCCGACCACCCCCCGGATCCGGTAGCGGCCCAGCTCCGGGTCGTGGACGGCGGCCCCGGCCCAGTACCTGGCCACTTCCAGGAGGATCGCGGCCCCCGCCGCATGCAGGAAGCCCCGGTCCCCGGTGGTCTGCGCGTACCGCCACACGTTGTACGCGACGGCCGATCCCACATGGTGCTGGAGCCGTGAGTGGTCGGGGAGCCAGCGTCCGGAACGGGGGTTGAGGTGCAGTTCCTGTGTCTCCTCCCGCCCCGAACTCGCGCTCTGCCACGGGTACATGGCCCCGCGTCCCCCGGTGTCCCGGGCCGCCGCGCGTGCGGCCGGCAGACGGCGGTGGCGGTACATGAGCAGCGCCCTGGCCACCTCCGGGAAGTGCAGGTTCAGGTAGGGCAGGACGAACAACTCGTCCCAGAAGACATGGCCGCGGTACGCCTCGCCGTGCAGTCCCCGGGCCGGGGCGCCGGCGTCGAGTTCCGCGGTGTGGGGCGAGAGCGTCTGGAGAAGGTGGAACAGATGCAGGCGCAGGACGCGGCCCGCCTCGCCGGGGACATGCTGTTCACCCTGCTCCCACAGGCTGCGCCAGGACGCCTCGTGCGTGGTCAGGAGCCGGGGGAAGGCGGGGGCCCGGCCGGCCGCGGCGCGGGCCGCCGCGAGCGGGTCGCCGCCCGGGCGGTCGGCCGAGGTGCGCAGGGCCAGGGTCTTCACGACGGTCACCGAGTGGCGCGGGACGACGGGAAAGCGGTAGGTCTGGACGGTGCCGGTCTCCGTGGCCGTGGACGCGGCGGGTGCGCGGGGCGCGGTGACCGTGCGGACCGCCAGGGCGAGTCGGATGCCGGGCTCGCGTGTGCGGCAGGACAGCCAGGCGATGCCGCCGGCCTCGAACCCGCACCGGTGATCGGCCAGGTGGTGCCCCTCCAGGTTCCGGTACCGCTCCACTCCCGTGTTGGCGACCGCGCCGTCGAGCACGGACTCCACCTCCACGGTGCCGCTCCATCCGTAGGCGCGGAGTGTGCTGCGCTGGACCGCCAGGTACGGGTCCCCCATGTGCACGATCCGTGTGTGGACCACGCGCAGCCCGCGGCCGTCGGCGTCCTGGTAGAAGAGCTGCCGGGTGAGCGATCCGGCCCGCAGATCGAGCCGTACGTCGTAGTGCCGCAGTTCCGGTGAGTCGGGGGTCAGCCAGTCGCCCGGCGGTCCGTCGTCCGGAAGACAGCGGTAGCGCAGGCGCGTCCAGTCGGGCAGGTTGACCATGTCCTCGTTCGTGACCGTGCGGCCGGCCACGGCCGAGGTGCGCCGGTCGTAGCAGCCGGCCAGGTAGGTGCCCGGGTAGTGGACGGGCCCGGCGGGGCACTCGGGGGCGGAACCGCGGGTGGCGAACCGGCCGTTGCCGAGCGTGCAGAGGGCCTCGACCAGCCGCTCGCGGTCCGGTGCGTAGTGGTCGTAGCCCCACGTCCAGCCGGTGGTCATGGCCGCCCGCCCCAGACGTTCCGTACCAGTGCCGAAAGGTCGGGGACCACCAGGTCGGCGCCCTCCCGACGCAGGGCGGCCGAAGCGTGCCCGTCCGGGCTGCGGTCGACGCCGACGACGCGTGCGAAGCCCCCTCGGCGGCCTGCTCGTACGCCGGCGAGCGCGTCCTCCACCACGGCCGTGCCGGCGGGGCGGGTGCCGAGGCGGCCGGCCGCCTCCAGGAAGAGCGCCGGGTCCGGCTTTCCCGGGAGCGCGAGGCGGGCCGCGTCCTCGCCGTCCACGACGGCCGCCAGGAAGGTGTCCAGTCCGGTGGCCGCGAGCAGCGTCCGGGCGTGGCGGGACGCGGAGACGGCGGCGCACGGGACGCGGCGGGTGCGCCATGCGGCGAGCGCGCTCCCGGCGTCGGCGAACGCGACGACGGCGCCGGTGTCCAGTGCCTTCCGGAACGCGGCTTCCTTGCGGGCGGCGACGGCCCAGACGGTGCCGCTGCCGGGAGGGTCGCCGGGGTGACCCGGCGGGAGGTGGATGCCCCGGGCTGTCAGCAGTGCCTCGGCTCCGTCGTAACGCGGTCTGCCGTCCACGAAGCGGCGGTACTCGGTGTCCGCGTCGAAGGGCGCGCCCGTCCCCGCCCCGTCGGAGGCGTGTTCGGCGAGGCAGGGGTCGAACGCGGTCTTCCACGCGGCCGCGTGCGTACCGGCGGAGTCGAGGAGCACGCCGTCGGTGTCCAGCACGACCGCATGTGGCGGCCGTTTCCCGTCGGACCCGTTCATGCGGCGGCCGGAGAGGCGGGAACCTCCACCGTCGCGTGCTGCGGACCGCCGAGCACGACCTTGAGGGCCCCGGTGTCGGCCGCGCGGCCGAACACGTCGTAGGCCTCCTCCATCTGCCCGAGTTCGAAACGGTGCGTGACCAGGTCCGATGCGGGCAGCCGGCCGGCCGCCAGCATGTGCAGCAGCATGGGGGTGGACGAGGTGTCCACAAGGCCGGTGGTGAGGGTGATGTCCTTGATCCACAGGTCTTCGAGGTGGAGGGTGACCGGTGTGCCGTGGACGCCGATGTTGGCGACGTGGCCGCCGGGGCGGACCATCCGGGTGCATGTCTCGAACGCCCGGGGAACGCCGACCGCCTCCATGACGACGTCGGCGCCGAGGCCGTCCGTCAGGTCGGCGACGAGTTGTTCCGGCTCCTCGTCGGCGGTCGCGGTGGCGTCGGCGCCGAGGTCGCGGGCGGCGGTCAGGCGCGTTTCGGCGAGGTCCACGGCGATGATCCGGCCGGGGCTGTAGAGGCGCGCGGTGGCGATCGCGGCGAGGCCGATGGGGCCCGCGCCGACCACGACGACCGTGTCGGCGGGCCGGACCCGCCCGTTGATCACGCCCACCTCGTACGACGTGGGGAAGATGTCGGCGAGCAGGACGGCGTCCGAGCTGTCGATGGCGCTCGGCAGCGGGTGCACCGACAGATCGGCGAACGGCACCCTGACGTACTCCGCCTGTGTTCCGTCGACGGTGTGTCCGAGGATCCAGCCGCCTCCGCCGCGGCATTGGCCGTACCGGCCCTCACGGCAGAAGCGGCAGCGGCCGCAGGCGGTGATGCACGAGACCAGGACGCGGTCGCCCGGCCGCACCGTACGGACGTCCCGGCCGGCCTCGACGACGGTCCCGACCGCTTCGTGGCCCAGCACCCGGCCCGGGGTCACCTCCGGTACGTCCCCCTTGAGGATGTGCAGATCGGTTCCGCAGATCGTGACGACGTCCACCCGCACGATCACGTCGCCCGCGTCCTCGATGCCCGGATCGGGCACGTCCTGCCAGGCAATGCTGCCCGGCCCCTGAAAGACGGCGGCCTTCATGCTGTCCACCCACTTCCTGTCGGCGTCCGACTGTTCCCCTTCTCAGACTCGGCCGTCACCACCCGGTGGCGCATGGGCCGGTCGGCCCCCGGAGCGGACCGCTCGGACCGCTCGGCGCGTCCTCAGCGTTCCGGCGCCGGTACGGTGATGACCGGGCACCCCGCGTGGTGCAGCAGCCCGCGGACCGTCGAACCGCCCCACGCGCCCGCCGCGCCGCCGCCTTCGACGATCAGGGCGAGGGCCGACTGGGAGACGAGCGCGAGCTGCTGGACGGGCTGCCCGCCGACGACCTCCGCGACGACGTCCAGTCCCGGGTGGTGCTCGGCCCACTCCGCCGCGCGGCCGGCGAGCAGCCGCCGGCACTCCGCGAGATCGTCGTCGGCGGAACCGGGCGCGGGCCGGGGCCGGACCCAGAGGGCGCGGAGCCGTGCCCGCCGGAGCATCGCCTCGTGGACGGCGAACGCGACGGCCGCCTCGCCGGAGTGGGGGCCGTCCACCCCGACGACGATCGTCCGGGGGTACACCTGGGTGTGCTCGGGCTCCCGCACGACGACGACCGGACAGTCGGCGCGGGCCATGAGCGGCAGCGCGACCGAGCCGTCCCTCAGAACCTCCGCGGGCCGGCTCGGGCGACGCGAGCCGACGACGACGAGCGCGGCGTGCGCGGCCCGCTCGCCCAGCACGGCCACCGGTGCTCCGTCGACCAGCTCCGTCACCGGTGACAGGTCCTCGTGCAGTTCTCGTACGAAGTCCTCGGTACTGGCGAGAGCCGATTCGGCACGCTCGCGCAGGGTTCTGTGCTGGTGGAAGGCGTCACCCGCGCCGTGCGGGCCGCCCAGCAGCGGGACGGCCGCCACCAGGCGCAGTCCGAGGCCACGGCGTGCGGCTTCGTCGGCGGCCCAGAGCAGAGCCGGGACCGACGGCTTGCGGGGGTCGATGCCGACCACTACGGCGTTCATGTCGTGTCGGCTCCGGCGGTGGGGGCGGCCGGGACGACCGCCACGGGGCAGTGCGCGTGGTGGATCAGGGCATGGGCGACGCGGCCCGGCGCGGGCGCCGTGGTCAGCCGCCGACGGCTCCGCCCCGTCACCATCAGGTCGGTGTCCGCGCCGGCGTCGACGAGAGTGCCCGGGACGCTCGTCCCGGTCGCCACGTGGTGCTTGACGACGAGACCGGGATGGAGCGCGCGGACCCGGTCCGCGAGGTTCTTCACCTCGTGCACCCGCTCCCGTGCCATCCCGTCGAGGTCGTCGAGCATGGTGGCGACGCTGCCGACCTGGGAAAGGACGTTCCAGACGCTGACGAGCTCCAACGCGGCCCCGCGAGCCTGTGCTTCAGCGGCGGCGAACGCTATCCACGGCTCGTCCTCCGTGCCGCGCACCGCCGCGGTGACCGAGCCGGTCGCGGGGCGCTCGGCCGCTCCCCGCACGACGACCACCGGAACGTCGGCGCGCGCCGCGACCCCCAGACCGACCGAGCCGAGCGTGAGGGACGCGAAGCCGCCGAGCCCCCGGTTGCCCACGACAACGGTTCCCCGCTCGCCGGCGGCGGCCAGGAGCGCGGACACCGGTTCCTGCCGGCTGAGTTCGCCGGAGACGTCGAGAGCGGGGAACCGGGCCCGGACGGCGCGTACGCTCTCGTCGAGCAGTTCACCGCCCGCCTCCCGTACGGCCCGGACGGCCTCCGCGTCGGTGTACGTGGCGCGCGTATCGGTGTCGGCGCCATGGACGAGGAGCAGGGAGCGTCCGCGGCGATCCGCCTCGGCGGCCGCCCAGAACACGGCCTCGCCACCGGACGGGGACCCGTCGACGCCCACGACCACGGTGCCGAGCTCGTACCGGGTGGACATCGCGCTGTTCATGACTCTCCTCGGCGACTCGGTGCGGGCCGGGTCCACTACGGATTCCCGGGAGTACAGCTCTTACGTTGGCACCGCCGCGCGCGTGACGGGGAGGGGCCGTTCGGTCCCCGATGAGACCTGCACGGCCCTGCTGTCCCGGGGCGGTGGGGGGCAGGCTGAGGTTCTGGAGTCCGTGCGAGGAGGTACGTCATGACAGCGCAGGTCGTCGTCGGTGTGGACGGATCCGATGAGAGCCTCGCCGCGGTGGACTGGGCGGCCGCGGAGGCCGTGTTCCGGCAGGTACCGCTCGGGCTGATGTGTGTGGAGGAGTTGCCCGCGGCCCCGGAGGTACCGGTGGTGCAGTTCGAGGAAGCGACCGAGCGGGCCGCGACGCTGCTGCGGGAGACGGTGCAGCGCGTGCAGACCGGGCATCCCGGGCTGGAGGTGTTCGCCATGCAGACCCGTGGCCGGGCGGCCGAGGAGCTGACAGCCGCCGTGAACGAGGCGGACCTCGCGGTTCTCGGCTCCAGAGGCCTCGGAAGGGCCTTCGGGTTCCTCGTCGGCTCGGTGTCCCTCGGTGTCGTCGCCGCCGCGCAGAAGCCCGTCGTACTCGTGCGGGCGGAGGATGAACGGCCGGCCGCGTCCCGTGACATCGTCGTGGGCATCGATCTCCACCGCGGCTGCGAGGCGTTGCTCGCCTTCGCGTTCCCGGAGGCCGCCCGCAGGCAGCTGACGCTGCGGTTCCTGCACAGCTGGACCCTCCCCGCCTCGTACGGCTACGCCGCGCTCATGGACTCCGCCCTCGGCGTGGATCAGAGCAAGAAGCTCGCCGAGGAGCTCAACGGGCTGCTGGGGCCCTGGCGCGAGCAGTACCCGGAGGTGGAGGCCACCGCCAAGGCCGTCGTGGGCTCGCCCGCCTTCCAGATGGCCGAGGCATCGCAGGAGGCGGAACTCGTGGTCGTGGGCCGCCGCGCCCGGAAGGTTCCGCTCGGTCCTCATCTCGGTCACGTCGCCCAGGCCGTCATTCACCACAGCCCGGCACCGGTGGTCGTCGTTCCTCAGCCATGAGGGAGGCCGACGCGCCGAAGGGTCCCCGGTCCGGTCGGACCGGGGACCCTCCAGCGTCAGCGCGCCGGCGCTCGATCCGGCCCGCTGCCGGCCGTCCCGGGAGCCCCCGGCACCACGATGCGCCGCCCCGTCACCCGCTCCGGCGCGAGAGTCACGAAGGTCTCACGCCCGTCGCCGGCCCACGGCCGCGAGTGCATGGCGTCCTGCAGCCGCCTGACCTCGGCCCCGTCGAGCACCGCTCGGGTCCTGCCGACGGCGAGCACGCTCCAGCCCTGGCTGAACGCCTCGTCCAGCCGGTCCTGCTCGAAGGCGACCTCGGCTCCGGTCGATGTCGTCCGCGCGAGGCGGGAGTCGGCGGCGGTCATGAAGACGATCTTCCCGTCGACGACCTGGTAGTTCACGGGAAAGACCGCCGGCCCGTCCTCGCCTCCGATCGCGACGCGACCGACCCCGTGGCCGTCGATCAGCGCCCAGCACTCCGTCTCGTCGAGTTCGTCCATGCGCGGGTGGTGGCCGGCGACGGCCGCGCCCTGCGGCAGGTCCGCCGTGGCACCGGCGAGATCCTGAACGTCCGTCTCCAGGGCGTCCGCGAGCCGGACGAGGAACGCGGGGCTCGGGGAGGAGATCTGCTCCTCCACGTACGCGACGTAGCCGGGCGTGGAACCGGCGCGTCCGGCCACGTCCTCCAGGGAGAGGCCGAGCTGCGCGCGCCGTGCCGCGGCACGGCGGCCGAGGTCCCCCACGCCGTGCGATCCGACGGTACTGGTCATGACGGGTCTCCTTCCGTGGTTCCCGGGTTCTCCTGCGGGACGACGGCGACCGGGCACAGGGCGTGGTGCAGAGTGCGGTGGGCGACTCGCCCGAGCTCCAGTCCCACGAGCCCCCGCCGACGGCGTGCGCCGACGACCAGCAGGTCGGCCGCGGCCGAGCGTTCCGTCAGCACCCGGCGGGCCAGGCCCTCGACCGTGCTCCTGCGCAGCCGGAGTCCGGGGTTCTCCCGCGCGATCGGGTCGAGCGTTTCGTCGAGCAGCGCGGCTGCCTCGCCCTCGTGGTAGCCGCCGCCCTCCCCCGACAGCAGCGGGTGGGCGGCCGGTTCGTGGGCGGGCCGTCGCCAGGCGCGTACGACGTCGAGTTCCGCGTCCCTCGCGGCTGCCTCGCGGACGGCGAACCGCAGGGCCGGTGAGTCCTGGTCGTGGTCCCCCAGACCCAGCAGGACGCGCCCGTGCCGGCTCTCCAGGGCTTCGCTCTCGCCCCGGACGACGACCACCGGGCCGGGGGAACGAGCCGCCACCACGAGTCCGACGGACCCGAGCAGGAGGCCGGCCCATTCACCGCGCCCCCGGGAGCCGACGACGACGGCCGTGGCCTCGCCCGCCTCGCTGAGCAGGGCGCCGGCCGCGTCCTCGGCGCGTACGTCCGTAACGATCTCGATGTCCGGGGCGCGTCGGCGGGCTCGCTCGGCCGCGGTGGCGACGACGTTCTCGGCGAAGACCTGCCCCGAAGGGCGGTCCGCGCTCCAGGCCGGCAGCACCCCCTCGTACCGCTCCCACAGGGAGGCGTGTACGACGCGCAGAGGGAGTCCGTGCCGAAGGGCTTCGTCCACGGCCCAGTCCAGCGCCGCGAGGCTGGGGCCGGAGCCGTCGACACCGACCACCAAGGGCATCTTCATCGTGCTCACCGCCTTCTGTGGCGCGGGAGGGGCCTCTTCCACGCTCGCACCGGCGACGCGACCCGCGTAAGGGCCGAACGGCCCAGGGCGGCACCTCAACGACTCATGCGCACCTGCGCTTCGCCGAGGCACTGTGGACCCGCCGTCCTCAGCAACCGCACACGGAGGTGCACCGTGGCGCACCGACCGGTAACCGTCGGACTCAACGGAACGCAGGCGAGCGACGCGGCCGCCGACTGGGGTGCGCGCGAGGCGACCCTCAGAGGTCTCCCACTGCTGCTCGTCAGCGCCTGGGAATGGCAGCCCTACTCCCACGCTCCGCTCACCGGGACGGAGATGCCCGGTGAACGGTCCCGGCGTGTGCCCGAGGAGACCGCGGCGCGGTTGTCACGTACGTATCCGACGCTGGACATCGCCACGGAACAGCTCACCGGCCCGCCGCCCGAGATGCTGTGCCGGGCCGCTGCCGAGTCCGAACTGCTCGCCCTCGGTACCACGGGGCTCGGGGCCCTCACGGGCTATCTGCTGGGATCCGTCGCGATGGCCACGGTGGCCCATGTCCACCGGCCGGCCGTCCTCGTCCGGCCCGACACGGTCGCCCCGGACAGCACGGATGACGACGCGCCGCAGGATGTCCTGGGCGGCGGATCACCGGCCTCCGCCGCCCCCGTCCTCGCCGGCATCGATCTGGGGCCCTGCACGGAAGGGGTGCTGCGCTTCGCCTTCGCCGCCGCGGCGGCCCGCTCCGCCGGCGTCGAGGTGGTCCACTGCTGGAATCCCCCGGTCGGCTACGTACAGGGCATCGGCGGAGACCTGCGCTGGCGGGCCGACTTCACCGCCGAGGGCGCGAGCATGATGCGCTCCGTACTCATACCCTGGTCGGAGAGGTATCCGGATGTGTCCGTCAGCGAGCACGCCGCCATCGGATCACCGGGGCGTCACCTGATCGAGGGCGGGGCGCACGCGTCCATGGTCGTCGTCGGACGGCGGACCAGCCGCTACTGGCCGCACGAGCCCCGCATCGGCCATGTCGCCCACGCGGTGCTGCACCACTCGCCCGCTCCGGTCGCGGTCGTCCCGCAGGACTGACCGCGCCGGGGCCGGCACCGGGGCGGGTTCACAGCCCCTCGGCTTCCCTGCCCGTGGGCCGCGCGTCGAAGCGGGCCGGAGCCCGGAAGCGGGCGCGGCGGGCCGCGCGACGGAACGTGGTGAGCACCGCCGGGCCGGCCAGCACGACGCACACGAAGTTGGTGACGGCCCGCCCGGTGTCCCAGCCGAGTGAGGTCGCCAGGTCGAACGCGAGATAGCGGTGCCACTGCTCGGTGAACGGCAGCCCGGGGAGATAGGCGATCGAGCTGTTCGGGTCGAGGGAGAACGGCCAGAACGACAGGTTGAGCAGAAAGCCGAAGAGATAGCCGGAGAGCGATCCGTACACGGCGAGCATCAGCACCTCGCGGCGTCCGGTGGCGCGCGGCAGGAAGCCGGCGAGCATGCCGACGAAGGCGCAGCCGAACATCTGGTACGGCATCCACGGCCCGACGCCGCCCGTGATGAGCGCGGAGGTGAACAGCGAGGTGCAGCCGAGGGTGAAGCCGAAGCCGGGCCCGTAGACGCGTCCGGCGAGCACCAGGACGAAGAAGACGGTCTCGATGCCGGCCGTTCCGGCACCGAGGGGGCGCAGGCCCGCGTTGACGGCGGACAGGACGCCGAGCATGGCCAGGGCCTTGGAGCTGATCCCGCCCTCGGCGATCTCGGAGAGCACGACGCAGAGGACGAGCACGAGCAGCACGCCGAAGATGAGGGGCGGGGCGTAGTTCGAGCCGAACTTCCCCGGCGCGACGACGAAGGGCCAGAAGAACGCCACCAGGCCGAGGAAGGCGGCCAGGGCGATGACCAGCGAGACCCTGGGGGTGAGCCGGATGGCCGTGGTCATACCGGTCCCTCCTTCGGCGCGTCCAGTGCCGCCGTCACCTGGTCGACGGTGAGGAACGGCAGGGGCGCCAGGATCTTGGCGGTCTGCGGCGCGAACACCGGTGAGGCGACGATGACTTCGGCGGTGGGCCCGTCGGCCACGATGTCTCCCTCGGCCATGACGACCACCCGGTCGGCCGTGCGGGCGACGAACTCGACGTCGTGCGTGGAGATGACGACCGACCGGCCCTCTGCGGCGAGGGCGGCGACGATCCGGGTCAGTTCCGCCTTGGCGCGGTAGTCCAGGCCGCGCGTCGGTTCGTCGAGCAGCAACACATGTGGGGCGGCTGCCAGTTGGATCGCGAGCACGAGCGCCAGCTTCTGCCCCTCGGACAGGTCCCGGGGATGGGTGGCGCCCTCGATCCCCGGGGCCAGCCGGTTGAGGATCGCCCGTGCGCCGGATCCCGTGCCCCCGGTCGTCGACTCGCGGTCGGCCTGGGCGAGTTCCTGGTCGACGCTCTCCAGATAGAGGAGATCGGCGGGGGTCTGCGGGACGAGACCGACGAGCCGCCGGGCCTCGGCCGCGGACAGGGTGTGCGGGTCGTGAGCCGTACCGTCCGTGCCGACGCGTACGCTGCCGGCCTTGCGCGGTCCGGAGCCCTGGAGGGCCCAGAGCAGGGAGGACTTCCCGGAGCCGTTGCGGCCCATCAGCGCGGTGATCTCGCCGGCGCGCAGGTCGAGCGCGGCCTCGCGGACGGCGGGGACACCGTGGTAGCTGACGGTGACTCCGTGCGCGGTCAGCAGGGTGGCGGCGTCGGCGGGCGGGGCGGGACGCACGGGTTCGGGGCAGACCCCGGCGAGCCCGGTCCGCAGCGGGGCGGCGGCACGGCGAGCGTCGCGGACGGAGAGCGGCAACGGGTCCCAGCCGGCGGCGCGGGCGAGGTCCACGAGGGGCGGGGCGATGGAGGACGTACGCAGGATGCCGGCGGGGGCACCGTGGACCGCGCGGCCGTCGCCGGGCAGGTGGATGACCCGGTCGGCGTACTGGACGACGCGCTCCAGGCGGTGCTCGGCCATGAGGACGGTGACGCCGAGGTCGTGGACGAGGCGGGTGACGGCCGCCAGGACCTCGTCGGCGGCGGTGGGGTCCAGGGCGGAGGTGGGTTCGTCCAGGACGAGGACGCGGGGGTGGGCGGTGAGCACGGAGCCGATCGCGACGCGCTGCTGCTGGCCGCCGGAGAGCTCGTGGAGGGCGCGGTGGCGCAGGTCGGCGAGGCCCAGGAGGTCGAGGGTCTCTTCGACGCGTTTGCGCATGACGGCGGGCGGGGTCGCCAACTGCTCCATGGCGTACGCGAGTTCCTCTTCGACGGTGTCCGTGACGAAGCCGTCGAGCGGGTCCTGTCCGACGACACCGACGACGTCGGCGAGTTCCCGGGGCGGGTGGTGGGCGGTGTCCCGGCCGTCGACGGTGACACGGCCGTACAGAGTGCCGCCGGTGAAGTGGGGCACAAGGCCGTTGACGGCACCCAGGAGCGTGGACTTTCCGACGCCGGTGTGCCCGACGACGAGGCAGAGTTCGCCCTCCTCGACGGTGAGGTCGACTTCGCGGAGGGCGGGTTCGGCCGTGTCCTCGTACTGGACGGTGACCTGGTCGAAGGTGATCACGTGGCTTCGGCTTTCTCGGCGCGCGGCCGGGGTACGGCTGGGCGGGGCGCGGCCGGGGGTGGTGCGAGGAAGCCGGCCGTACCGGCGAGCAGGATCGCGCAGGCCGGCACCACGGGCAGGGTGGGCCAGCTGAGCGGATAGATGGAGGGGTTGAGCTCGGCGGCGTCGTACCCCATGTTGCTGAACAGCAGCGCGGCGGCGAGCGTCCCGGCTCCGGCGACGGCCCACTCGGGCAGCCGCCAGGGATCGGGCCGGTAGGTGGTCCGCGACACGCGGCGTCCGCCCAGGCGCAGGCCCGCGACGCACAGCACGGCGCCCGTCGCCATGGCCGGGAACCCGAGGAAGCGGGGCGCGGTCGCGTCGAGGAGCCCGTACGCCCCGGCGCAGAGCCCGCACATGCCGAGGAGCATCAGCGCGCCGGTGGCCCGCCGGGAGCTACGGGTCGCGGTACCGGCTCGTCCGTATCCCCGGGAGTCCATGCCGGCGGCGAGCCGCAGGGAGCGTTCCAGGGCGTCCTCCAGGACGGGGACAACAATGCCGCGCAGGGCCTTGAGCCCTTTGTGCCGGCCGGCGCGCAGCCTGCGGGCGCGGGCGACGCGCTGGACACTCTCGACGAGTTGGGGTGCGACGCTGATAGCGACGGTGACGGCGACGCCGAGTTCGTGCAGGGCGCCGGGCAGGACGCGCAGGGCGCGCTTCGGGTTGGCGAGGGTGTTGGCGGCGCCGATGCAGCAGAGCATGCAGGCGAGCCGGAGCCCGTCGGTGGCGGCCGACAGCAGGGCCTCCAGCGAGACGGGGCCGCCGAGCCGGATGCCCGCGTACCAGTCCGGGGTGGGGATGTGCGGGAGCGAGAAGAGGAAGTGGTCGTGCGGGGTGATGCCGGTCGCGAACACCGCCCGGAACAGGACGCGGATCGCGACGACGGTGAGGGCGAGGTACAGGTAGTACGTGAAGCCGCGCGCCCAGGGGGCCTCGGTGCGGCGGGCGGTGACGACGTAGCCGAGGACCGCGAGGACGAGGAGCAGCAGCAGCGGGTTGTTGGTGCGGCTGACCGCCGTGGCCAGGGCCAGCGCCCAGAT
Source organism: Streptomyces sp. NBC_00708 (assembly GCA_036226585.1). Lineage (GTDB taxonomy): Bacteria > Actinomycetota > Actinomycetes > Streptomycetales > Streptomycetaceae > Streptomyces. The sequence continues at coordinate 6,865,062 of CP108997.1, read as the reverse complement.
CCACCAGGCGACGGGGTGCAGGGTCCTGGGCAGGCGCCGACCGCCGGTGTCCGGCGCGTGGCCGGACGCCGGGACGGCCGCCACGCCGGTCATGCCGCTCACTGCGTGCGGCGCCGGCGTCGGGCCGCGTAGACGGCCGCCCCGCCGACGAGCAGGATCAGCGCTCCGCCCGCCACGACCGGCAGCACGGACCCCGCGTCGGTCTTCGCGTCGCTCGTCGGGGCCGCGTCGAGCACCGGGGGCCCGGAGTCCGGCGCGCCCGGGGTGGGCGCGGTGGGCGACGGGCTCGGCGACGCCGACCGGGACGGGCTGAGCGAGGGGCTGTGGGACGGTTTCGCGGAGGCGGACGCCGGCTTCGAGGGTGTGGGTTTCGTGGTCGCCTTCGCCTTCGGGCCGGTGTCCGTGCCGGGCGGCGGCTCGGAGGCGCGCTCGGTCGACTCCGGCTTGCCCACGTCGCCCCGCGCCTTGGTGTTGTGGGCGCGCAGCTGGTCCGGGGTGAGGGTCGGCCGGCCCTTGGTGCCGCCGATGTCGGTTCCGCCGAAGATCCACAGGTCGACGCTGCCCGGCTTCGGCTTGTACAGCATGGCGCCGAGCTGGCTGTACTCCCAGGTGCTCGCGCCCGGGTCGGCGTGCCAGTAGGACCAGTAGGCGGAGGCGGGCGGCGTCAGGACGCAGTCCTCCTGCTGGGGCGTCGGGTACTGCTTGCCGCCCTGGTGGCCGCTGTAGCCGATCCGGCAGATGAAGGCCGGGCCGTCGTGCCCGGTGCCGGTGGTGCGCCAGCCGCCCTGGTTGAGGAGTTCGTACCCGGTGGTGGGAGTGGTTCCGCAGGAGCGGTAGACGGGCCCGCCCCAGTGGCTGAAGTCGACCGCGAGCACGACGCCGGAGGTGGTGGTACACCGGCCCATGGGCTGCGGATCGGCCGCGGCCGACGGCGCGTTGGCCGCCGGCGCGGCGGCTCCGAGCAGCAGGGCGACGACCGCGCGTACGGTCCCGCGCCAGGTGGGGGCCCTCATCTCCGCCCCTCCGCTTCCGCCCGGCGCCGGGACACGACGACGAACCACCAGCCGCCGGCCACGAGCAGCGCCGCCGTGCCGGCGAGGGCGCCGATCCGCACACCGGTGGAGGCGAGGGCGCCTCCTCCCCCGTCGGTGTCGACGATGGTGCCGGTGCCGCCGGGCGTGATGATCTGCGGGGTGGAGGCGCTGGGGACGGGCTGCGGTGCGGTGCCCTCCAGGCTGCGTTCCAGCAGGCCGAAGGAGATACCGGTCGCCCCGCCGACCGCCTGGGCGGAGGCGCGCAGGTTCGATCCGCGCTGGCCGTCCTGGGCGACGTTGAAGCCGCCGTCGGAATTCTGCTGGCCGGCCAGGAACTTCAGGGCCTTGCCGATCTCGGAGTCGTAGCGCTTCCGGTCCAGCGAGAGCCCCTGGATGGCGAGTGCCGCCGAGTTGACCGAGTTGCCGGCCGCGCCGGGGAAGCCGCCGTCGGACAGTTGCCTGCCCGCGATCCAGGACAGGGCCTTGTCGACGGCCCGGTCCGCCTTGTCGCCGCCGGCGAGGTCCAGGGCCATGGCGGCGATGGCGGTCGAGTCGACGTCCGAGTCGCCGGTGGCGGGGATCAGGCTGGGCCAGGCCCCGCTGGCGTGCTGGAGGCTTTCCAGGTACGCGATCGGCTTCTGGGCGGCGTCCTTCTCGTCCGCCCTCAGCTGGGCCATGATCGCGAGGGACTGGGAGAAGACGGAGGGCGCGTAGGTGTAGGCGCCCTCGGCCGCGCAGCTGCGGTCCGGGGCCTTGCTCGGCTTCTCGCAGACGGCGGTGTTCAGCGCGGCGATGAGGTCCTTGCCGCCGAAGTCGTGCGGGTCTCGGCCCACGGCCTCGGCGAGGAGGGCGGCCTTGCCCATGGAGCCGCCCAGCGCGTACTTCGTACCGGCGCCGGTCCAGTCCTGGAGCGTCTTGCCGTCGCCGTCCTTGCCGCCCTGGTCGAGGAAGTCGACGATGCCGCGCAGCTTGTCGTTGTCGAGACCGGTGGCGGCGAGGGCGTACGCACCGTCGATGGTGAGCCCGAAGTCCGCGCCGGGGAGCTTCGGGTCGGCCGGGTAGTACTGGCCCTGGCGGAGGTTGGCGGCGCTGGTGAGGTAGGCGACGCCCTTCTTCAGGTCGGGGCCTTCGTGGGCCGGGCGGGTCGGTGCGGTGGTCGGCCGGTCCGTCGGGGACGGCTCGGTGGTCGGCGGGTCGGTGGTCGGCGGCTCGGTCGGGTCGGGCTGCTTCGTGGTGAGGCGGGCGAGGTCGGTGCCCGCGCCGGCGAGGACGGCGGGCGCGGTCGCGTAGAGCGCCGGGTCGGTGGCGTCCTCCTCGAACCCGAAGCCCCCGCCGTCGAGTTGTTCGCGGGAGAGCCAGGCGACCGCCGCGTCCGCGTGGGCGGTGGCGTCGAACGCGCGCAGCGCCTGGGCGGCGTACCCGGTGGCGTAGACGCTGCCGATGGTGGCGCCGGTGTAGCCGGGGAAGGCCCCGTCCTCACGCTGGGCCCTCTTCAGGTACGCCACGGCCTGGTCGACCGCCTTGTCCTGACCGCCCGCCTCGTGCAGGGCGAGGGCGACCAGGCCGGTCGTGCCGGGGTCGCCGTCGCAGTACTCGCCGGGCCGTATCAGGATGCTGGTGATTCCGCCGTCCTCGCACTGGAGCTGGGCCAGCCGGGCGACCGCGTCGGCCGGGGGCGTGACACCGGCACGGGCCACCGCGAGCACGGCGAGTGCCTGGCCGTCCCCGTAGCCGGCGTTGCGGAAGTCGCCCTTGGAGGTGCAGCCGGGTGTGGGGCTGCCCGAGTCGGGCCCGGCCGGGCAGACGTGGCCGACGAGGTCCGCGATCAGGTCGTGGCCGCCGAAGTCGCGCGGGTCGCCCTCCGTGGCCTCGGCAACCAGGGCGAGCCGTGCGGCGGCGGTGGCGTCCGGGGCCTCGTCCTTGCCCGCCGGGTAGGCGTACGCGTCGGTGTGGCCGGCGAGGAAGGCCGTCGCCCCCGGGATGTCCGCGTGCTCGGGGTCGGCGGCGGCAAGCGCGTACAACGCCTCGGTGGTCAGCAGGTAGTTGGGCGTGTCGGCGCCGTCGTCCACGACGCGTTCGCCGTCCTTGAGCGTGCCGCCGACCCAGCCGGCCGCCGCCGCGAGGTCGATCTGCCCGGCCGGCACGGTGGGCGTGTTTCCCGGGTCGGGGGTCTCGGTCCCGCCACCGGCGCGCACGTCGTCGGGGGTGAACGTCGGCTTGCCGGTGCTGCCGCCGATGTCGGTGCCGCCGAACACCCAGGCGTCGACGTCACCGTCCTTCAGCTTGCGGCTCATGGCGCCGTACTGGCTGTACGTCCACCGGTTGGTGCCCGGGGACGCGGTCCAGTACGACCAGTACGCGGTGGCCGGCGGGGTGAGGACGCACGCCTCCTGCTCCTTGGTCGGGTACGGGGTGCCCGAGCCGAGGCCGATGCGGCAGATGAAGGCGGGGCCGTCGTGCCGGGTGCCCTCGGTGGTGAAGCCCCCGTCGTGCAGGAGGTCGTAGCCGGTCGTCGGCGTCATGTCGCAGCCGCGCTCGACCTTCCCGCCGAAGGGGCCGAAGTCGACGGCGACGACGGCTCCTTCGGTGGCCGTGCAGTCGCCGACCGGGCCGGTCGCGGCGGCGGGCGTGACCGTGACGAGTGTCACGCACATGGCCAGCAGCAGGAAGCCCGCGGATATCAGGGCCAGGAGCGCACGGGCGCCCGTCTGCCGGTCTCTTCGCTGTGCGGTCTCCACCGCGGCCCCCTCGTCACGTCCCGTCGGGGGCGTGAACGTGGCAGAGGCGGCCCGGACCCACGCGCGATCCGGCGCAGGGCAGGGCTGGTCGACCACGCCGTAGTCCGCGACGGCGCTTCTCGCTGCAGTAATCGGCCCCAGGTAATCCGGCTCGCCCGGCGGTGCCGGGCCTACGGTTGCGGGTCAGCGCCGGATTTCGACCGGCTTCCCCTGGGACTCAGTGCTTGTCGAGCGGATTGCAGCACGGTGGCCGCCGGACCGTCAAGACGGCACCGACGGGCCGCGTACGACGGGCCGGGGCCGTCTGGCGCACCCGTCGGGCGTCCGGTAGCGTCCCGCCCTGCCACAGGGGGGAACCCGGTGAGAATCCGGGGCTGACGCGCAGCGGTGTGGGACGGCGGAGGCCGTTCCGAGCCCGAATGCCCACGCGGCGAAGTACTTCAGGAAGCCGGTCCACGCGTTCGGGCGGCGGCCCTGCCTGCTGCTGCCTCCCGCCGGTTCGGCGAGGACCGCGGGCCCGGTCGGCGCCCCTCATCCCAGGAGCAGGCCATGTCCCGCCTCACCTTTCCGCGCCGTCTCGCGTTCACCGCGTCCGCATCGCTCGGCGCGTTCTGTCTGACCGTTCTGCCGGCCGCCGCGACGGCCACCCCCGCCCAGATCGCCACCTCGAAGACGAACGGGGTCGCCTACCTCAAGACGCTCCAGGCGGCGGACGGTTCGTACGCAGGAGCGGGGCTGTCCAACGAGTGGGCGTTCAGCGCGCTCGCCGCCGCCGGAACGGCTGCCGTCGATGTCGCGCCGGGCGGCGACACCACGAAGAACGCGAGATCGGTCTACCGAAACCTCCTCGCCACGGCGGCCTGGCCGTCCGCCTCACCGGTGGTCACCGACTACGAGCGCGCCACGCTCAACGCGTACGCGGCGGGCATCGACCCCGCCCGCGTCTCCGCTTCCCGCAACCTGATCGGCGACATCTACGGCTACTGGCAGACGGCCGAGCCGGGCTACTTCGGCCCTTCGGCGAACTTCAACGGAACGGTCTTCGCGGCGCTCGCACTGGGCGGCGCGAAGACCCAGGCCGGTGCGCAGCGCACACCCCAGGCGCTGCGGAACGCCCTGATCACCCGCATCCGCGCCAACCAGCACGACGACGGCGGCTGGAACTACGGCAAGGCCGAGGGGGATCCGGCGCAGCTCGCCACCACGAGCGACATCGACATGACGGGTGCGGCGATGGCCGCGCTGTGCGTCTCGGGCGTCGCGAACACCGACGCCGACATCGCACAGGCGAAGGCGTTCCTCAAGAGCAAACTGGTGCCCGCCAGCGGTGCGTTCAACGCGATGTTCGGCGTCAACACCGACTCCAACGGCTGGGCCGTCTCCGGGCTCAACGCGTGCGGGATCAACCCGCAGACGGGTGACTTCCTGACCTCGGCCGGCAAGACCCCGGTGGACTTCCTCATCGCCCAGCAGTTCAACCCCGGCGGCGGCTTCAAGTACCTGCCGAGCGACACCGCGCCGTCCGCCTACGCGTCCATCGACGGGCTGCGCGCGGTCGCGGGCGGCGGCTTCACGGCCGCTCCCCCGACCCCGGTCACCAGCGGCGCGCCCCAGTGGGTGGCGCAGTCCGCCTTCACCTCCGGCACCGCGACGAAGCTGGCCCTGACCGTGGACGACGGCACGGGCAGCCTCAAGGTGTGCTCGGTCGCGTTCACCCCCACCGGGACGACGACCACGCTCGGCGCGGTGCTGGACGCGGCCACCACGGCGGCCACGCCCGCCGGCTGCGTGAGCGGGGTGACGCCCGCGTCGGGCACCGGCACGCTCACCGCGCTGAACGGCAAGGCCAACAGCGGCTCGAACACCTGGAAGGTCAGCGTCGACGGCTCGTCGTTCGCGGGTGCGACCCGGGGCAAGGTGATCCACGCGGGTGACACGGTGGCCCTGCGCTGGGGCAGCTGAGCCCGGGTCGGGGCGGGAGGCGCCGGCCGGGCGCTTCCCGCCCCGCCCCGCCTTCCGGATGCCGGACGGTGTCCCCGCTCCGCGACGCGGCCCCGTAGGGTGACCTCCAGCAGCTGGTTCGCCCCGTCCGCCAGGCGGGGTGTCGCAAGAGGGAACCCGGTGGGAATCCGGGACTGCCCCGCAGCGGTGAGCGGGAACGACCGCCGTCATACGCACTGGGCCCGGACGGGTCTGGGAAGCGACGGCCAGTAGGTGTCCTCCGTACGGAGGGTGTGCCCGCGAGTCCGAAGACCTGCCAACTGCCCGCGTGCGGACCATTCCGTACGTGGACATTCCGGTGACCTCGAGGGCGGGTCGGCGTACACACCGCACGGAACGACCGCGGCCCGGCCGCACGAGGTCGTGACCGTCCGGTTCGTCACCCCTTCGCGCTCTCGTCCCGTCCCGGGATCTCAGGGATTCATCTCGCGAAGGAGATCTCCGTGACCGACAAGTCCGCAGCCGCGGCAGCACGGGCCACCGTGTACGGCTACCCCCGCCAGGGCCAGAACCGTGAACTGAAGAAGGCCGTCGAGGGCTACTGGAAGGGCCGCGTCACCGCGGACGCCCTCCGGGAGACCGCCGCGGACCTGCGCCGCGCCAACTGGCGGCAGCTCGCCGACGCCGGCATCCACGAAGTCCCCACCGGTGACTTCTCGTACTACGACCATGTCCTGGACACCACCGTCATGGTCGGCGCGATCCCCGAGCGCCACCGTGCCGCCGTCGAGCGCGACGAGACGGACGGCTACTTCGCCATGGCGCGGGGCACCCAGGACGTGGCGCCGCTGGAGATGACCAAGTGGTTCGACACGAACTACCACTATCTGGTCCCCGAACTCGGCCCCGACACCGTCTTCACGACCGACTCCAGCAAGCAGGTCACGGAGCTCAAGGAGGCTCTGGCCCAGGGCCTGACCGCCCGGCCCGTGCTGGTCGGCCCCGTCACCTACCTCCTGCTGGCCAAGCCCGCGCCCGGCGTACCCGCCGGCTTCGAACCGCTGACCCTGCTGGACCGGCTGCTGCCGGTGTACGCGGAGGTGCTCGCGGACCTGCGCGCGGCCGGGGCCGAGTGGGTGCAGCTCGACGAGCCCGCCCTGGTCCAGGACCGCACCCCGGCCGAACTCAACGCCGCCGAGCGCGCCTACCGCGACCTCGGCGCCCTCACCGACCGGCCGAAGCTGCTTGTGGCCTCCTACTTCGACCGGCTCGGCGAGGCGCTTCCGGTCCTGGCGAAGGCCCCCGTCGAGGGCCTGGCGCTCGACTTCACCGAGGCGGCCGCCGCCAACCTGGACGCCCTGGCGGCCGTCGGCGGGCTGCCCGGCAAGCGCCTGGTCGCCGGGGTCGTCAACGGCCGCAACATCTGGATCAACGACCTGCAGAAGTCGCTGTCCACGCTCGGCACCCTGCTGGGCCTGGCCGACCGGGTCGATGTCGCCGCGTCCTGCTCCCTGCTGCATGTGCCCCTGGACACCGCGCCGGAGCGGGACATCGAGCCGCAGATCCTGCGCTGGCTCGCCTTCGCCCGGCAGAAGACCGCCGAGATCGTCACCCTCGCCCAGGGCCTCGCGCAGGGCACCGGCACCATCGCCGGCGAGCTTGCCGCCAACAAGGCCGCCCTCGCCTCCCGGACGGACTCCCCGCTCACCCGGGACCCGGCCGTGCGCGCCCGCTCGGAGGCCGTGACGGAAGCCGACGCCCGCCGCTCCCAGCCGTACGCCGAGCGGGCCGCGGCCCAACGGGCGCACCTGGGGCTGCCGTTGCTGCCGACCACGACCATCGGCTCGTTCCCGCAGACGGCCGAACTGCGCACGGCCCGCGCCGACCTGCGCGCCGGACGCATCGACACCGAGGGTTACGAGGAGCGCATCCGGGCCGAGATCGGCGAGGTCATCTCGTTCCAGGAGAAGACCGGCGTCGACGTCCTGGTGCACGGCGAGCCCGAACGCAACGACATGGTGCAGTACTTCGCCGAGCAGCTGACCGGCTACCTCGCCACGCGGCACGGCTGGGTGCAGTCGTACGGCACCCGGTACGTGCGTCCGCCGATCCTGGCCGGCGACATCTCGCGTCCCGAGCCGATGACGGTGCGCTGGACCTCGTACGCCCAGTCGCTGAGCGACCGGCCTGTGAAGGGCATGCTCACCGGTCCGGTCACCATGCTCGCCTGGTCGTTCGTGCGCGACGACCAGTCGCTCGGCGAGACCGCACGGCAGGTCGCCCTCGCCCTGCGCGATGAGGTCAACGACCTGGAGGCGAGCGGCACTTCGGTCATCCAGGTCGACGAACCCGCGCTGCGCGAGACGCTGCCGCTGCGGGCCGCCGACCGCGCGGGCTACCTGGCCTGGGCCACCGAGGCGTTCCGGCTCACCACCAGCGGGGTGCGGCCGGACACCCAGATCCACACCCACATGTGCTACGCGGAGTTCGGGGACATCGTCCAGGCGATCGACGACCTCGACGCCGATGTCATCAGCCTGGAGGCCGCCCGCTCCCATATGCAGGTCGCCCACGAACTGGCCGCCCACGGCTACCCGCGCGAAGCGGGACCGGGTGTCTACGACATCCACTCGCCGCGTGTCCCGAGCACGGAGGAGGCCGCCGCCCTGCTGCGGACCGGTCTGAAGGCGATCCCCGCCGAGCGGCTGTGGGTCAACCCCGACTGCGGCCTGAAGACGCGCGGCTGGCCGGAGACCCGGGCGTCCCTGGAGAACCTGGTCGCCGCCGCCCGTACCGTCCGGGGCGAACTGCCCGCCTCCTGACCCGCGACGCATCCGGGCCGGGACGCGCGGTCCCGGCCCGGATGCCGCACTCACACCCGCGCGGAACGCTGGTTCGGTACGAACACGTACAGGTCGAGGATGGCCGGCATCGGTGCCACGCCCGGACCGCCCGCGTTCACCCACGCGATGATGTCCTCGGTGGCGTCCGGGTCGTTGACCAGGCCGAGCCACACCGGCCTGGCCCCGCCGCGACGGGCTTCGGCCGACGGCTGTACGACGATGACGTTGGCCTGCTCGCACACGTCCAGGCACTCGGAGACACGCATCGGGACGGCCGAGCGCAGCCGCGCCGTCTGGGCCCTGTGGTCGCCTGCCACCTTGACCGTGCCGCAGCAGCAGTCCCGGCACACCACCACCCTGCTGGGCGCCTTCGTGACGCCCTGGCCCACCGCCGTACCAGCCGCTGTACGCGACATCCCGCAACCCGCCTCTCACCGGGGAGATCCGCCCCGGAATCCATGGAGGGGGCGACGGTGTGAGTCTCTGGCTCCCGGCTCGTGCCGGTCACAGTGGCGGTACCGCGCCGGATTCCCACCGGCTTCCTCGGATCCCGTCGCCCAAATCGCCGGTCATCGTCTCATGGGCTCCGGAGCGGCCCGCGTCCGAGGCCCGCGCTCCCGTCAGGCGCCGAGGGGAAGGGCGCCGTCGTGAGCGTGGCAGCCGAGCCAGATGCCGGTGACCGCGCTGACGTAGCGCGCGCCGCACCGGTCGGACGGGACGACCAGCTGGGTGCCGGACGTGTCGAGGTCGTCGTCGTCCATGCGGGTGGCGAGCAGGACCGGCGCGTTGCCGAAGTCCGCGTCGATCTCCGCCCAGGACATGACGGTGTGGTGGCCGTCGCCGCCGCTCACCGCGAGCAGAAAGCGGGAGCGCTCCTTGCGGCGGAGCGGGGCGAAGCCGGGCAACGTCGCGGCCACCACCTCGCGCAGCAGAGGACCGGCGAAGGTATGGCGCTGCGGTCCCGAGGTCGCGCAGTCGAAGACGACCTCGGCCCGGTGCTGCTCCCAGTCCCGCCGCAGACGGGCGACGGACAGGGTGACCGGATCGGCCAGGTCGCCCCAGAGGGCGAACGTGCCCGTGGGTGCGGGACGCGGGGCGGTGCTCGGTCGGCTCATGGTCGGTCCCCTCACGGCGGTCGGTGCGGCGGCTGCGCGCAGTGATACCCGACCGCCGGAGCGGTGAACCGCGTTTGCCATGCCGTGCCGCCTCTTCGGCTCGCATTTCTGAGCTATGTACGAGTACGAGCCTGGCAGGACCCTGGTCTATCGGCCGAGGTCCCCCGCCCGCCGGTCCAGTGCGAGCCAGACGCGGTCGCGGGTCACCGGCAGTTCCGTGAACCGGATGCCCGTGGCGTCCCGCAGCGCGTTGGCGAGCGCGGGCGCGACCGGGTTGAAGGGGCTCTCGCTCATCGACTTGGCGCCGAGCGGGCCGATCGAGTCGGAGGTCTCCGTGAAGTGGACCTCGGTGCGGGGCACATCCGCGTACTGCGGGAGCCGGTAGCGGCGGAACGCCGCCGTGGTGACCTCCCCCCGGTCGTCGACCCGGACGGTCTCGAAGAGCGTCGCGCCCAGCGCCTGGGCGACGCCGCCCTCGACCTGGCCGCGGCACTGCATCGGGTTCATCACCTTCCCGGCGTCGGCGGCGTGGACGCTGCGCAGGATACGGATCTCGCCGGTGCCCGGATCGACGGCGACCCGGAACCACTGGGCATTGAAGGCGACCGAGCGCGGCGACCCGCCCCAGTGCCCATCGGCCGCCAGCTCGTCCGCCGCGCCCGAGGCGTGCCCCGCCTCGTACAGCTCCTTCAGCGTGACGAGCCGTCCGGCGCAGTCGACGGACTCCGCGCCGAGCACGCACAGGTGACGGGCCACCCCCGTGTGACGCGCGGCCAGGGTGCGCAGGCGCTGCTCCAGGGAGGTCGCGGCGAGCAGCACCGCCTTGCCCGCGACGACGGTGCCCGCGGAGCCGAAGGCGCCGGTGTCGTGGCGGACGACGTCCGTGTCGGACTGGCGGATCGTGATCCGGTCCTCGGTGGTGTTCAGAGCGCCGGCGGTGAGCTGTTTGTGGACGGTGGTGGTGCCGTTGCCGAACTCCGCGGTGCCGACGGCGATGTCGTACGTCCCGTCCGGCAGGAGCGAGACCCGTGCGTCGGCGTAGTGGCCGCCGGGCGGCCCGGTGGCGATCATCGCCATACCCGTACCCTGCCCGGTCAGCCACCCCTCGGGGGCGTCGTCGGCGCTGCGGTCCTCGGCGATGGCCTTCCGCACCACGGACAGGCACTGGTCGAGTCCGTAGGACGCGATGTGCAGGTCCTCCTCCTCACCGATCGGGCTGATCATGGGCTCGCCGGGGCCGATGATGTTCTTCTCGCGGAGGACCAGCGGGTCCATGCCGAGGCGCCGCGCGAGTTCGTCCATGACGGATTCGACGGCGAACGTGACCTGGCCGAGGCCGTAGCCCCGGAAGGCGCCCGCCGGGACGACGTTGGTGTAGACGGAGTACGCGTCGACCCTCTTGTGCGGCGCCCGGTAGACGGCGAACGACTCGCCGACGCTGTGGAACATCACCGCCGGACCGTGGTTGCCGTACGCGCCGGTGTTCGACACCACCCGCATCCGCAGGGCGGTGAGCGTGCCGTCCCTGCGGACCCCGGCCTTGACGGCGATGGTGAACGGGTGGCGGGTGGTGGCGCCGTAGAACTGCTCGGCGCGGGTGTACTCCAGCTTGACCGGGCGCCGCAGCCTCAGTGCGGCGAGGGTGACGATGTCCTCGGTGAGCATTTCCTGTTTGCCGCCGAAGCCGCCGCCGACCCGGCCCGCGACCACCCGCACCTCGTCCTCGGGCAGTCCGTACAGCGCGCAGAGCGCCCGGCGGGTCAGGAACGGGGTCTGGGTGGAGGAGCGTACGGTCAGCCGCTCCCCCGTGCCGTCCTCCTTGGGTTCGACGTACGCGACACAGCCGTGGGTCTCCAGGCTGGCGTGCTGCACCCGCTGGGTACGGAAGGTCTCCTCGTGGACGAGGTCGGCCTCGGCGAAGCCGTCCTCGACCGAGCCGGTCTCGCCGTGCACCTCACCGGCCACGTTGTCCGCGACCCGGGCGATGCGGGCGTCGGGCCCCTTGCCGGCGTGGATGACGGGCGCGCCGGGGCGCATCGCCGCCTCGGGGTCGGTGACATGGGGCAGTACCTCGTACGTCACCTCGATCCGCCGGCATCCCTCCTCGGCGGCCTGTTCGCTGTCCGCGACGACGGCCGCGACCCGCTGGCCCACGTACCGGACGACGTCGTCGAGGACCCGGGTGTCGTCGGGGTCCTCGGTGGGGTGCTCGTGCCGGGCGGACGAGTAGAGCGTGTCCGGCGCGTCCTCGTGGGTGAGCACGGCGACGACCCCGGGCACGCGCAGGGCGGCGGCCGTGTCGATCGCGAGAACGCGGGCGTGCGGGTGCGGTGAGCGCAGCAGCTTCATGTGCAGCAGGCCGGGCACCTCGATGTCGAAGGTGTAGCGGGCGGTCCCGGTGACGACCTGCGGCCCGGCGGGTGCGCCGACGTTGCGCCCCACCGCCTGCCCCGCGCACGGGCGTTCGGTGTGCCGCACGCCCCGGACGGCGTCCTCGATCGCCCGGTAGCCGGTGCAGCGGCAGAGGTTCCCCTTGAACGCGCGCGGCAGGTCGTCCAGTTTGCCGTCGTCGTGCTCGGTGCCGCGTTCCGCCTCCAGGGCGGCCGTGGTCATCAGGAACCCGGCGGTGCAGAATCCGCACTGATACCCCTGCGCGTCGAGGAACTTGCGCTGCACGGGGTGGAGTTCGCCGTCCGGCGTGGCCAGGCCCTCGACGGTCGTGACCGTACGGCCTTCGGCGCGGGCCGCCGGGTAGAGGCAGCTGTGCACCGGCTCGCCGTCGACGTGGACGGTGCACGCGCCGCAGTCCCCGGCGTCGCAGCCCTTCTTCACGCCGAACCAGCCGCGTTCGCGCAGATAGGTCCGCAGGCACTGCCCGGCGCGCGGTTCTTCCTCGAACGTCCTCCCGTTGACGTGGAGTTCGTAGCTCATCGGTCGTCCCTTCCGGGTGCTTCGGTCAGTTCGCGGCGTACCTCTTCGGCGAGGCGCAGCGCCATGTGCCGGCGCCACTCGGGCAGTCCGTGGATGTCGTCGAACCACTCGGCACCGGACACCGCCGTGTCGAGGGCCGACCGCAGCCGCCCGGCCGTCGGCGGCAGCGGGAACCAGAAGCGGAAGGGCCGGACCGTGGCGGCGGTGACCGTCACGGCGAGCGAACCGTCCACCGGGTCGAGCGTGCCGATGACAAGTGCGCCGGAGCGGCCGAGCCCGTACAGCGAGGCCTGCCGGAACGCCGTGCGGCACTCCAGCGCCCGCCCGGGGAGCGTCACGGACCGCAGCAGCTCGCCCTCCGCGAGGTCCTTTTGGCCCGCGCCCCGGACGAAGTCGGCCACCTTGGCCTCACGTACGGAACCGTCCTGGGCGCGGAGCAGGCAGGTGCCGTCGAGCGCGGCCGTCAGCGAGATCATCGGCCCGGCCGGCAGGCCGTTGCACAGGTTTCCGCCGACGGTCGCCATGTTCCAGATCTTGAACGAGGCGAGGAAGGCCCGGCAGCACTGTTCGAAGAGCGGGGCGGCCGGCGCGTGCAGCGAGCGGCGGCCGTAGCGGGACAGCTGGGCGATCGTGCAGGTCGCGGAGATCTCCAGCGAACCGTCGGCGTGGCGCGTCAGCGGTTCCCAGCCCAGCCGGCTCAGGTCGACCAGGCGGCGCAGATGCGGCTGGGGCTGGGAGAACAGGTACGTGCCTCCTCCCAGCCAGGCGTCCCCGGCCCGCCACGGCTCCCGCAGGCGCGCGTCCCTCACGTCGGTGATCGTGTTCAGATCCATCCCACCCAGCCCTCTGACCGATGTCTCCGAGCCAGTGAAGCGGCCGGGATGCCCGGGTACGACTGGACGCGAACCCGGAAAACGTCCATCCCCGGACCCCGCCCCCTGGAGGATCAAACAAGAGCTGTTTTCCGCCTGCGGCTATGCATCTACGATGCGATGACTCGCATTCGCCTCGTGAATGCGAGTGCGGGCTCGCCCCGTGACCGCGCAAGGAGCTCGTATGCACGTCGACCACCTCCTCCGGCTGGACCGTCTGGACCTGTCTCTCGTCTGGGGCGACGAGACGTTGCTCGGCCAGGAGATCGCCGGGGTCACCGCGACGGATCTGGAGGACCCGGCCCGCTTCCTCCAGCCGGGAGAGGTGGTGCTGAGCGGTCTCGTGTGGTGGAGTCCGGACGGGGGGCCGGGCCGGACGAACCGGTTCGTGTCGGCGCTGCGGCAGGCGGGAGCCGTCGCCCTGCTGGCCGGTGAGGAGACGCACGGCGAGGTGCCGCGCGAACTCGTCGACGCCTGTCGCAAGCACCGCGTGGCCCTCATCGCCGTACCGCCGCAGACCAGCTTCCGGGCCGTGACCGAGGCGGTCTACCTGCGCCAGTGGGGCGACCTCAGCGGCCGGCCCACCAGTCATCACGCCCTGCCGGAGAACGTACGCGAGGACCTGGACCGGGCCCTGGAGGGCGGAGCGGGGGCCGGGGAACTGCTCCACCGCGCCTTCGCCCATCTCGGGGCGCCCGCCTGCCACCTGCTCACCAGCAGCGGCCGGACCGTCGCCCGTACCGGCGGCGCGGCGCGTCTGCCCGCGCCCCGGGCCGCGGAGGAGTTGCGCGGCGGACGGGGCACGACCATGCGCGTCGAGTCCGAGAGCACGGCCTTCGACACCTGGTACCTGCACCTCCCCGAGGGGGCACGGGTGCCGCCACGGGTCCTGGAGGAGATATCCGGCCTGCTCGGCAGGTGCCGGCGCCGCCTCGACCGGCACCGGGCGGCGCGCGAGCCCGCCGCCGGCCGGCTCGTGGCCGCCGTCGGCGCCCTGCGCCCGGACCCGGAGCGCCTGCGGGGTGCGCTGGAGTCGTGCGGGCTGGCCGGCGGGCCCGCGTACACCGTGGTGACGGCGGTGCTGGAGCACGGGGAGGACGGCATCCCCGCCCTCGGCGAGGCGCTGGCCCATCTGCCGGGGGCCGTGTTCGCCGTGGCGCGGGGCGCCGGTGACGAGGCGACGGCGGTCGTCGCGCATGCCCGGGAGGCGGCGGCCGGGGTGGGGGAACAGCTGCGCGAGGTATGGCCCCTGATCCGGGACTGCCGCCCGCAGAGCGCCTGGCATGCCGGTGTCAGCGGACCGGTCGGCACCGCCGCTGACCTCAACGGCGCACTGAAGCAAGCCCGTTACGCCCTGGCGGCGGCCCGCTCCCCGGCGCGGGGCGGTACACCGGTCGTCGTGCAGGGTGAACTCAGCGGGGTGGCACTGCTGTTGGCCGGCGTCCCGTCCGAGGTACGCGCGATCTACCGCGACACGGTCCTGGGCCCCCTGCTGGACGCCGGTCCGAAGTCGGGCCCCATGCTCCTGGACACCCTGCGGGCCTTCCTCTCCCACGACTGCTCCTGGGCCCGCACGGCGGAGTCCCTGCACATCCACGTCAACACCGTCCACTACCGCGTCCAGCGCATCGAACTCCTCACGGGCCGCGACCTGTCCCGCCTGGACAACCGGCTCGACCTGCGCACGGCACTGCTCTGCTGACCTTCCGGAACGCGAGCGCCCACAGGGGTCGGCGTAATGCCGGTCCGGGGGCCGGATTCGGGCACGCGTTGCCCCGGGCGGCGTAACGCCGGTGGCCGAGGTGCGGCGGCGGGGTAAGGCTGCGGGGCAGCGCGCCGTCTCCACGCGCTCGCCCTTCAGAAGCCGGGAGCACACTCATGAGCGTCGTCCGTCCCGCCTGTACCGACGAGCGGCAGGCCGCAGCCACATCGATGCCCCGCGTCGCACCCCTTCACATCCCTCTGTAGGCGCCATGGCGGAGACGGACTACGACAAGGACCCGGAGGCAGCAGCCCGGTCGGCCGATCGCAAGGGCGGCCCCGGGCACACCGTGCTGCTGGCGGTGGCGTTCGCGGTGCCGGTCACGAAAGTCGCGTACACGGTCGGAGGCGGCACCGCGGCCCGTGACGTGTTCATCGGCATGGAACCCGCCAACTGGCCGGACGTCCTGATCGGCATGGTGCTCACCGACGCGCTGCTCGCCTCCGTGCTGGCCGTCGTCGTCTCCCGCGTCGTCTTCGCCCTGTTCGCGGCGCGCGGCGCCGTCCCGGTGAAAGGCGGCTTCCTCCGGGCGCTCCAGCGAGCGGCCCTCACCGTCGTCAGCCCGGCCTCGATGGCCGTGGTGGTCGCGTGCTTCTTCGGCCTCTGGTGGGGACTGGGCACCGGGCTCACCGCCTACGCGCTGCGCAAGGGCGTCGTCGTGGAGTACCGCACCGGCAGACGCCGCCCGCACCGGCACTCCGGCCGCGGCCGGGCGGCGTCCGCATCGCACGACGACGACAGCTACCGGCCGGCGCCCCTGTTGCGCCGCGCGGCGGCCCTGGAGCAGTGGGCCGTCCTCGGCCTCACCGTCCTCGCGCTGCCGGTGCTGGCCTTCGCCGCCGCTCTGAACGGGCAGGCGTGGACCGGGATCGTCCGCTGCGAGGTCACCGCCGGCACGCACACCGCGAGTGAACGGCTGATCGAGCTGAGCCGCAAGGGCAACGGTGTCGTGGGCTGGAACCTGGACACCCGGGAGATCTCCAACGGCGCGGGATGCGTCGGCGAGGAGAGCCTCTACGTGCGCGAGCCGTGGTGGCGCGGCTGAGTGGCCCTCCTCGCCGGGGCGGCGCGCGGTGTCAGCCGCTGACGCTGGGCAGGCCGTTCTCCAGGTGGCCGACGAACCGCTGCGACCAGGTGGTGTCCGAGGACACGGTGACGGTGTGGTCGTACCAGCCGGAGCCGTAGGTGAGCGCCGAGAAGTCGTCCGTGACGGTCTTCCCGGCCGGCACGGTGTACGTCCAGGGCCCGCCGGTGCGGTACGCGTTCGCCTTGATGGTGAACGTCACGGCGGCCGCGCTGTTGTTGGTCAGGGTGAAACGGAGCTTGACGGTCCCGGAGACGCCGACGACGGACGCGGCCACGAGAAGGTCCTTGCCGGCCTTGGTGGCGTTGCCCCGGAATCGGCGCAGGAACCGGTTGGGGCCGAGGACGGTGAGGTCGTAGAGGCCGTCCCCGTAGCCGGGGCCGCAGTTGTAGAAGTCGCCGGCACTGCCGCCCGGGGCGACCGTGTACGGCCAGGGGCCTCCCGAGCGCTGCGTGCCGTTGGTGTACACGGCGAAATGGCAGGCCGCACTGCCCCCGTTGGCCATCGTGATGTTGGCCTGGACGGAGCTGCCGGAAGTGGTGAAGGCGGCCAGGCCGGCCGTCGGCTGGTAGGGCAGGGCCCGTGCCTTGCGGGTGCCCGCCTCCTGGGTGGGCAGCTTGTTGTCGACCGGTACGGGGTTGGGCAGGCCGGCGCACTGACCCATGTCGACGGTGGTGGCGGTGGCCGGCAGGGCGGGCAGGCCGTAGACCGGGCTGGTGAAGTCGAACATGCTGGTGAGGTCGCCGCACACCGCGCGTCTCCAGGCGCTGATGTGGGGGCAGGTGGCCGGTCTGCCGATCGCGGCCGTCCACTTCTCCAGGAACCGCAGTACCGATGTGTGGTCGCTGGTCTGCGAGTTGACATAACCTCCCCGGCTCCAGGGGGAGATCGCGATCAGCGGTACACGGAAGCCGAGGCCGATGCTCGTCCCGCCGATGAACTCGTCCGCTGTGCCGGCCGGCGGGGTGGGCGGCGGAACGTGGTCGAAGTAGCCGTCGTTCTCGTCGTAGTTGAGGAAGAGGATGGTGGAGTTGAAGACGTCGGGGTCGGCGTTGAGAGCGTCGATGACCTGGTGGACGAAGTGGGCGCCGTTGGCCGGTGTCGCCATGGGGTGCTCGGAGTAGTTCTGGTCGGGGACGATCCATGACACCTGCGGCAGCGTGCCCGCCCGTACGTCGGCGGCGATCGCGTCACAGATGTCGGCGGCCACATCGCCGGGCTCGGTGGTGCCCCGGGGGACCGTGGACATGCCCTTGCTCCGCAGGGGGCTGCCGGCCGGGGCCGAGGCGAACTGCGCGAAGTACGCGAGCGCGTTGTCGCCGTAGTTGTCCGTCGACTGGTAGACCTTCCAGCTGACGGCGGCCTTCTCCAGCGCCTCCGCGTAGGTCTCCCAGGTCAGCCCGGACTCGCTGCCGCCGTCCTTGGACGCCTCGCTGATCCTTCCGCTCCACAAGTAGGTGCGGTTGGGACCGGTCGCGCTCATCCCCGATGCGTGATACGCGTCGCAGACGGTCCAGGTGTCGGCCAGGGCGTAGTGGAAGGGGATGTCCTCGCGGGTCAGGTAGCCCAGGGAGCGCAGACCCTTGGCGGAGACCCAGGAGTCCATCCTGCCGTGGTTCCACGCCGCGTGCTGGCTGGCCCAGTCATGGGCGAGGTCTCCGCTGCACTGGGCGAGGCGTTCGGGGTCGGCGCCCCCGGCTGCCTGCGTCGCGCTGAGCTGCCAGGGGTAGTGGCGGCCGGTGCCGTTCGGCTGGTCGAAGACGCCGTGGCCGCCCGCCAGTTCGACGGTGCTGCGGTCGGAGAAGCCCCGTACGCCCTTGAGCAGCCCGAAGTAGTGGTCGAAGCTGCGGTTCTCCTGCATGAGGATCACGATGTGCTTCGCGTCCTTCAGCGTCCCGGTCGCGGCCGTCTCCCCCACCGGGGCCCTGCGGGCCTCGGCGGCAGCCGCACGGCCCGCCTGGGGACCGCTCATCCCTGCCGCGGCTGCCGCCGTCGCTGCGGTGAGCGCGATGAAATCGCGTCGGTTTGGCTTGCGCATGACACTCCTGAAAAGGTCGGTATCGGCCGTTGGCTACAGACCCGGGCCCTGGTAGGCGCCCCGGTTGGGCTTCGTCGTCGCCGAGAGCGCGTTGCCCCAGTAGTCGCGGCCACCGTTGTCGGTGATGACGGCACCGTTGCCGAGCGCGGGTGAGGTGGCCTTCAGCTTGTAGCCGTCCACCTCGTGGATCGAGCTGCCGCCGGTCCCGGGTGCGACGAACTGCGGGTCACCGGCGATGCCGTTGGCCGTGGGCCGGGGCACACCCTGGAAGACGTTCCAGAACCACTGGATACCCGGCTTGGCGGGGAGCTGGGAGTCGGACGTGCCGACGAAGATGTTGTTCTCCACGACACTGTCCCCGGGGAGTGTGACATCGAACTTCTTGTCCGTGCAGTAGAGGACGTTGTTGTACAGGTGCAGCGCCGACCGGCCCGCACTGTTGCTGCTCATCCGGCAGTCGTTCTCGGAGATGTTGTAGCGGATGACCTGCTTGGCGCCACCGATCGTGCCGCAGCCGTCGCAGTCCAGGAAGAAGCCGCCGATGTTGTCGCGGCTGTAGTTGTACTGGATCGTGCAGTAGCCGGTGTTGCCCCAGTCGCAGTCGAACGCCTGGCTGTCGGCGACGGACATCCTGGTGGTGTCGTACACGGCGTTCTTCTGGATGGTCGGGTTGTGGTCGCCGAGCACCCAGATGCCGGCGAAGTTGCCGCCGGAGAACGGATAGACGCCGTTGCCGACGCCGGACGCGTCGTTGTACTGGATCAGCGGGGAGTCGGCGTAGCTGACGATGATGCCGTCTCCGCCGACGTCCTTGACGGTGTTGTATTCCACGAGGACGCCGTCGCCCTTGGTGGCCATGGAGCCGGTACGGATTTTCAGGCCGCCGCCACCCGAATTGCTCACGGTGTTGTGGTGCACGTGTACGTCGTCGAGCGTGGAGTTCGTCCCGGTGGCGCCGGTGACGACGCTTCCCGACTGGACGTAGTCCTCGGTGACCGCACCGGTCTTGTTGGTCTGGCCGGCCACACGGTCGATGACGAGGTTGCCGATGTCGAACCCGGTGTGGGCCTTGCCGTCGGTGGCGGATATGCGCAGGCCGGTGCGCCGGGCGAGGGAACCGGCCGGGTTGGTGAGCTTGAGGTAACTGATCGTCCAGTGGTCCTGGTTGGTCAGCGAGACCGCGTCCGCGGCTCCGTCGCCGTTCAGGACCGGCAGTTCACCCGATCCGTAGCGGGTGAGCGCGACGGGCCGGCTCGCGGTGCCGCTGCCTTTCGGGGCGAGCGCGCCCTTGCACGTGGTGCCGGACGCGAAGGCGAGGGTGTCGCCGGCCCCATAAGTCTTCCCGTTGACCTGGGCGATGCTGTTGAAGGGACTGGCCTGGGTGCCGGTCCCCGCGGTGGATCGCGAACAGTCGACGTAGGTCGTGGAGCCGTCCGCCAGGGCCGGCTGGGCCGGCAGGACAGCGGTGCCGATGAGGGCGACGGACGCGGCGAAGAGCACGTGACCGGCTCTGATACTCATGCGAGAACCTCCTGGGGTGGGTGGCCCGAAAGTAGAGGTCACGATTGATCAGGTCAAGAGATTCGCTCAATACCATGACCTATTGATCGAATGATCGATCTGAGGGGGTGAACGGGGCATGAACGCTCATGGCACGGCCGGTTGTCGGCCCGCTCCCGACGCCACGGGAAGTCGAGTACATTCGACGCAGCCCGACGCGGTCATGGCGTCCGAAGAGCCGCCGCCCGGTGGAGCGCCTCAAGGAAAGCAACCGGCTTTGACCAACAACGACCTGGGAGACGGCTGGGCAGTGGTGGCCAGGAGCGATCCGGCACAACGGCGAACCGCAACCGCGTTATCCGATGTCGGGGCCGGACTTCCCGCCCAGAGAAAGAACACCCGTACCGGTGGGCCGCGGGCGCCGCGGCCATTCCTGGAGCGCTGTCGCGTACCCCTCACCGCCTGCGCCGTCGCCCTGCCCGCGTACATTCTCTGGGCCCTGTTCCTCGCCACCGGGGGCGGCGACCTCGCCGCACAGATCTCCTGGACGCGATTCGTCGCCGACCATCCCGGATCGCCTTACAACCTCGCCTGGTACGGCGGCGTCCATGTGGGCAACTACAGCGTCCTGGCCCCGCACCTGATGGCTCTGCTCGGCGTGCGAACCGTCACCGTGGCCTCGGGTATGGCCGCCTCATGGCTCGTGGGCTGCCTGTTCGTCCGCGGCGGAGTCCGCCACCCGATGTGGCCCACGCTCCTGGCCGTGCTGTTCCTGTGGGGAAACGTCGCCTCGGGCCGGTCCACCTTCGCGCTGGGCGTCGCTCCGGCCCTGGCCTCGTGCCTGGTGCTGACGGGGAAGAGCAAGCGCCTTGTCATGGCAATCGTGTTCAGCGCCCTGGCCACCCTGGCCAGTCCGGTGGCGGGACTGTTCCTCCTCGTGTGCGGCGCGGGCCGGCTCCTCGACCGGGACGTGGGCAAAGCCCTCGCGCTGTGCGCTCCCCCCATCGCGGTGGTGGGTCTGACGACGCTGCTCTTCCCCTTCAGCGGCGTGATGCCCATCTCCACGAGCGATCTGTGGAAGCCGGTCCTCTTCGGCGTTCTGCTCGCCGCGTGTGCGCCACCGGAGTGGCGGGTGCTGCGCTACGGCGCCGCGGTGTACGCGCTCGGCGTCATCCTGTCGGCGATGATCCCCACACCTGTGGGAGCCAATGTCGTACGGCTGGCTGAGCTGTTCGGCGGCCCGGTGCTGCTCGCCGCGGTACTCACCGGCAGGGCGCGTCTGCCGCAGAGGGCGGCGCTCGCCGTCGCGCTCGCGATCTCCGCCCAGTGGGTCACGACGCACACCCTCCACGTGACGAAGATGTCCACGCCCGTGCCGGCGTGGGCCACGGAAACGCGCGGCGTACGGGCGGCACTGGACCGGCTGGGTGCGGACCGGGCCCGCGTGGAGGTCGTACCGGCGGTCAGCCACCGGGAGACCACCGTGCTCGGCCGCCATGTGAATCTCGCCCGCGGATGGAATCGTCAGGTGGACGTGGAGCGCGGTGACCTTTTCTACGAGGGCCGGTTCTCCGCTGCGAAGTACCGTTCCTGGCTCGACAATTGGGCAGTGAAGTACGTCGTTCTCCCGAAGGGCGAGCCCGACTTCGCCGCGAAGGACGAAGCCGAACTCGTCAAGCGCGAGCCCCACTGGCTGAAGCCGGTGTGGCATGACGCCCACTGGAAGATCTACGCGGTCGAGAACGCCCGCCCCATGGTTACGGGCGCCGGTGCGTCCGTGGTCAGCAGCGACCATGCCGAAGTCACCGTCCGCACCCGGAGTCCGGGGACGGTGAGCCTGCGTATCGCCTACTCCCCCTGGCTGCGCACCAACGGCGGCTGCGTCGAACGTGACGGCGCGTGGGTACGCCTCAAGGTGCCGGGAGCCGGCTTGTACGAAATCGACAGCTCGTACCTCGGCCCGTGGCAGCGGCACTGCTAGACAGACTCCGCGGGCGCGGCGGGTCCCCGCGACGGCTCTTCCCTGATCCGCAGCAGATACGTGTCCATGATCCAGCCGTGCCGCTCGCGTGCCTCGGCGCGGACCCGCCGGATGCGGTCGGAGACCTCATGGAGCGGCCCGGCGACCAGAAGTTCGTCCGGGGTGCCGAGGTAGGCGCCCCAGTAGATCCACACGTCGTCGCCCACGACATGGGTGAACGACTCGTGGGCGTCGAGCATGACGACGATGTCGCCGTCGTCGTTCTGGCCGACGTCGGTGAGCCGGCGGGCCGGGGTGATGTGCACCGGGCGGCCCACCTGGTTGAGCGGGATGCGGTGCCGGGCGGTCAGGGTGGCGACGCTCGTGATGCCGGGGATCACCTCGACGCTCACGGAGAGCGCGCCACGGTCCTCGATGTCCCCGAGGATGCCGAGCGTGCTGTCGTACAGGGACGGGTCGCCCCAGACGAGGAAGGCCCCCGTCTCGCCGGCCGTCATCTCCTCGCGCATCGCCCTCTCGAAGATCTCGCCGCGCCGCTCACGCCAGTCGTGGACGGCCGCCGTGTAGTCCGAGCGGTCCATCGGGCGCCGGTCGCGGCTGGGGTCCTCGACCTCCACCACGCGGTACGGGCCCTGCGCGTGCTCCTCGATCATCCGGTGGCGCAGGTCGGTCAGGGACGCCTTGTGGGGACCCTTGCCGACGATGAAGAAGACGTCGGCACGCCGTATCGCCTTCACCGCCTGGAGGGTCAGGTGGTCGGGGTCACCGGCCCCGATGCCGATGACGAGGACCGCGCGCTGTTCCGTACTCATGCGAACAGTCTTCCAGGGACCTCTTCCCCCCAACGGCCCGGTCCCGCCGATGGGGAACGCCCGGTCACCGGACCAGGCAGCAGTCACCGCACTTCGAGCCGTTCGGCACCCGGTAGTACAGGCAGCAGCTGCGGCGGCGGAAGGCCGGACCGGGGCCGGTGATCCGGCCGGTCCCGCGCAGCCGTCCCGTCTCCAGGAGGTCCCGCGTCAGCTCGGTGAGCGGCCCTCGCAGGCCGGGCCGCAGCCTCAGCAGCTGCGCCGCCGACCCGACCAGCGCGGAAGCGGAGTTCCCCGCGAGCAGCCGCGGCGCCACCCTGGCGGGCAGGTGGCTCTCCACGCGCTGGAGGACGCCGTCGGCCTGCGCGGCCACGGCGTCCGCCAGTGCCGCACCCGACCGCGGTGCGCGGCTGCCCCGCGGCCCTGCCAGCCGAAGGGCCGAGCCGTCGTCGGCCCATTCCACGGTGGTCATCTCCGGCACGATCCCGTGGACGAGGGCGCAGGCGAGCACCGGCGACCACAGGCGTGCGGCGAGTCCGAGGTGGGCGATGGAGACGCCGATACGGGTCTCGGCGGTGGCGAGGCGTTCGTTGACGGTTCTGGCCCGCGCCGCGAACCCCTCCGGCGTGAGGTGCCCTCCGCCGGACCCGGGCCCCCGGACCGTGCCGAGGGCGAAGAAGCCTCCCAGCTGCGCGACGCCGCGCAGCGCTTCCACGATCTCGTCCGCCGGTGCTTCGTCCGCCGCGCCCGGACCGCTGTTCATGAGGCCGTCACCCAGGTCCCCCGCCACCTCGTACCTCCGCGTCAGGAACGCCGGGCCCTCGCGACGGACAGCGCGTCCACAACCTCCCGGACGACGCGCTCCGCGTCTTCGGGGCTGTTCACGACGTCGGTGCGGTTCATGTCGATCACGAGGACGTCACTGGCGCAATAGTGCTCGCGCACCCAGTCGTCGTATCCGGACCACAGCATCCGGTAGTACTCGACGAGACCCTCGTCCTGCTCGAATGCGCGCCCCCGCAGGCCGATGCGGTGCAGCACCGTCTCGAAGTCCGCTCTGAGGTACACCATGAGATCCGGCGCCTTGCGGTAGGGCAGGCCGTCGATCTCACGCATCATCTCGGTGAGCAGCCCCTCGTACACCCGCATCTCCAGGGAACTGATCCTGCCGAGGTCGTGGTTGACCTTGGCGAAGTACCAGTCCTCGTAGATCGACCGGTCGAGGACGTTGTCGTCCTGCCGGTACGCCTCCTTGATCGCGGCGAACCGCGTCTGCAGGAAGTAGAGCTGCAGAAGGAACGGGTAGCGCTTCGCCTCTATCTCCTCGGGGCCGGCCGTATAGAAGAGCGGCAGGATCGGATTGTCCTCCACACTCTCGTAGAAGACCTTGCTTCCCAGCTCTTTGGCGATCAGCTCGGCCACACTGGTCTTGCCGATCCCGATCATGCCGCCGACGCAGATCACTGCCCTACCTCACTTCGTTCCCGGGCAGCGTCGGAAGGCGTGATGCCCGCGACGCGGCACGTACACCACATGGCCTGCCGGCGCGGAGCCCCAGTGATGCCGCAGCAGACATCAGTGGTGACTCCGGCGCTACCGGCAATGGATATTACGCGCCGCCGGCCGCCTGCGGGCCCTCCGTCTCAGCCGAGGAGGACCAAGGGTGCGGGCTGGCCGGGCCGCCAGTCCGGCGCCACGGCGGCGAGAGCGTCGGCGCGGGCCGCTCCGCGCAGGAACGCGGGACCATGGCCGTCGACAGGGTGTGCGGTGGCACCGTCCCAGGCCACCGGTATCAGGCGGGTGCGGCCGGCGGCGGGGCGGATGTCGCCGGCGAGCGGGATACGGGGCAGGACGGGCAGCGGACAGCCGACGAGTCCGGCCAGCAGCGGCGCCAGCAGGGTGTGAGCGGCGACCAGGGCGGCGTACGGATTTCCTGGCAGGCCCACCACCCAGTGCCTGTCGGAGAACCGGGCCAGGAGCTGGGGATGACCGGGGCGGCAGGCCACCGTGTCGACCACCCACCGCGCGTCCGCCTCCGTGAGCAGCGTCCGCAACTGATCGGTGACGCCGACCGAGGTGGAGCCGGTCACCACGGTCACGTCCGCGCCCTCGCACGACCCGGCACGTACCAGCGCGCGCAGCGATCCGGCGGGGCGGTCCGGCACGTGATGGACCTCCGTGGTTTCCCCTCCGATCGCTCCGACGAGAGGCGGCAGGAACGGTCCGATCGCATCGCGTACCCGGCCCGTCGCGGGGCGGCCCGCACGAGTGACTTCATCGCCGGTGACGAGTATCCGGACGCGGGGACGCGGGCGTACGGGAAGGGTGTCGTAGCCGCATGCCGCGGCCAGGCCGAGCAGAGCGGGGCCGGCACGGGTTCCGGCCGGGGCCAGGACCGATCCGGTCGGCGCGTCCTCCCCGGCGCGGCGGATGTGCCGGTCGTCGGTCAGGTACGGCCCGTGCACGAGATCCCCCGACCGCCCGGCCCGCTCCAGCGGAATCACCGCGCGTGCTCCCGCCGGAACCGGCGCCCCCGTCGAGATACCGACCGCCTCACCGGCGTGCAGCACCCCGCCCGTCCGGACGCCGCCGGCCCGCACCACGCCCCGTACCCGCCAGGGGCCGATGCCTGGGCCGACGGCGTAGCCGTCCATGGCGGCCGTGTCGAACGCCGGTATCGGCTGCGGGCTGCGCAGCGCCTCGGCCAGGGTGGATCCGGCCGCGTCGGCGAGGGGAGCCCGCGTGGCGGGCAACGGAGTGGGGGCCGCGTGAGCGCGTTCGCGTGCACGCGGCCATGGAACGTCGCGGCAGGAGGCGGGCGGCGGGGCCGAGGCGGCGAGGATGGTCATGGAGCCCACGCTGACACCGCCGCCTTACCGGACACCGCACTCGGGGTTCCTTCCGGGTCACGGGCTGTTCACGGCCGGCACGGCCGGTGTGTGAGGCGGGCCGGATACTGCCGGCCGGGTTGGACAACAGCGTGCTGCGGCCGGAGCGGGTGGCGCTCCCGAGGAGCATGCCGGCCGGCGTGCTCGTACCGGAGACGGCGGTGGAGGCGGTCTCTGTCCGACCGCCAGAACTCCGTCTCGGCCGGGACCGGGTCCCAGGGAACTGGATGTCCCGTGTGGGGGCTCATCACCTTTCCTTGACGGCCAGCAGCAGCCCGGCCACGCTCCCGGCGTCGGTGATCCTGCCCGTACGCGCCGCGGCCACCGCCTCCTCAAGGGGCCACCACGCCGCTGTCAGTCCGGCCTCGGTGGCGTCCCTGCGGACAGCGTCCCGGCTCGGAGTGAGGCCCGTCGCCTCGAACAGGTGGAGACGGGCGGCCGTCACCCCGGGCAGCAGGTCCAGCGTCGCCAGAGGGTCGATCCGATCGGCGACGAATCCCGTCTCCTCGGTGAGCTCGCGCCGCGCAGCCGCCTCCGGAGCTTCACCGTCGGTGCCGCCGCCGGGCAGATGCAGCATCCGGCACCCTTGAAGGTAGAAGTCGTCCTCGACCAGCAGCACATGCCGTCTCCGGCTGTCCCGGGCCACGATCCTGACCATGTCGTGGACGACGACATGCTCATAGATGCCGGTGCTTCCGTCCGGCCGCACAACCCGGTCCCTGCGCAGGGACACAACCGGCCCCAGGTGCAGGCGCTCGCTGTCGAGCCTCTTCCAGCCCACCGTGTGACGCCCCATCAGGCTTCCGTGTCGGAACAGCGGCGAGGCGGGCCATACGTACCGCCCCCGCACAGCCGTGCATCTGCGTCAACCACGGTAGCTCGCCCCTCCCCCGCCCCGGTTGTCCGCGACCGGTTCCCTCCAGCGTGCGTGAGGGGCAGGCTACGTGAGGCACCTCCCGTACGGGGCCGGCCGGCGGGCTTGGTCCACGGCGTCCTGCCGCCCCAGGTCCACCCGGCCATCTGCGGGGCATCGGTCGTGGCCGGTTCCTGGCGCCGGTCGGTGACGATCACGGCCGGCTGTCTCGTCGAGACCTACGGCTCCCGGCATCCCCGGACGCCTCCGGCCGTGTCGCATCGCTGCTCGGCGACCGGTCGTGGCGGAAAGCGGCCACGGCGTAATCCCGCCGGGGCACATCATCCCCGTGCCGCCCGTCACTCTGCCAATGTGGCGCCACCGCAGCACCAACAACCTCCGGAATACCGGCCTTTGTGCCTGTCCGTTCCGGTTTTACTTGGGGAGAGCGATGCGTCCGATATCGCGTACGGCACTGGGGGCGGCCACCGCCGCCGTCCTCGCCGTCACGGTGATCGCGCCGTCCGTGGCAGCGCCACAGGACGACGCGGGCACGAAGAGACCGCTGACCGGCAGCGCGGCTGCCACGGCCCGGGGCGGCAAGCCCGTCACGGTCACCCTGGTCACCGGCGACAAGGTGCTGGTGAGCACCGACGGTTCGGGCAACGCCTCGGCCGTGGCGCTGCCACGCGAGGACGGCACCGTCCCGCTCGTGCAGACCCGCCGCTCGGGCAAGGACCTGTACGTCTATCCGGACACCGCGGTGAAGGCTCTCGCCGGGGGCACCGTCGACGAGGAGCTCTTCAACGTCACCGGGCTCATCCGCCAGGGGTACGACGACGCGCACGCGGACTCCGTACCGCTGATCGCGACCTACTCCCAGGGCATCGCACGCAGCACGCCCCCCACCCCGCGCGGCGCCGAGCGCGGCCTCGCGCTCCCGGCCATCGACGGTGTGGCGCTCAGGACCGACAAGAAGCGGGCCGCCGGATTCTGGTCGGACATCACCGGAGCCGGCCGGTCCCGCTCCGCCGCCGGGCTGAAGAAGCTCTGGCTGGACCGCAAGGTCGAAGCCAGCCTCGACCGCTCCACCAAGCAGATCGGCGCCGACCTCGCCTGGGCCGCCGGCTACGACGGCAAGGGCACCAAGGTCGCCGTCCTGGACACCGGCGCCGACGCCGAACACCCGGACCTCAAGGGCCGGATCACCGAGTCGAAGAACTTCACCGACTCCGACACCACCGACGACCGCCAGGGCCACGGCACCCACACCCTCTCCACCGTGGGCGGGTCCGGCGCGGCCAGTGACGGGAAGAAGAAGGGCGTCGCCCCCGGCGCGGACCTGCTCGTCGGGAAGGTGCTCAACGACAGCGGCTCCGGCGACTCGTCCTGGATCATCGCGGGCATGCAGTGGGCCGTCGACCAGAAGGCCGACGTCGTCTCGATGAGTCTGGGCAGCTCGGCCCCCACCGACTGCACCGACCCGATGAGCCTGGCCGCCGAGGAACTCGGCAGGAGCAAGGACACCCTGTTCGTCGTCGCGGCCGGCAACTCGGGGCCGTCACTCAACACCGTCTCCTCGCCCGGGTGCGCGCCCAGCGTGCTGACCGTCGGCGCCGTCGACCGTGACGACTCCACCGCGAGCTTCTCCAGCCGGGGCCCGGCGATCGGCGCGCACACCCTCAAGCCCGAGATCGCCGCCCCCGGCGTCAACATCTCAGCCGCCGCGGCAGGCGGCCGAGGCATCTACGCCTACCAGTCGATGTCCGGTACGTCGATGGCCACCCCGCACGTCGCGGGCGCCGCCGCCATCGTCAAGGAACGCCACCCGGACTGGACGGCCCAGCAGGTCAAGGCGGCCCTCGTGTCGTCCGCGAAGAGCGACATCCCCGGGGACGTACGCGAGACGGGCGGTGGCCGGCTGGACGTCAAGGCCGCCATCGACACCACCGTGACCGGCGCGCCCGCCGTCCAGGGCGGCACCTTCAACTGGCCGCAGGACAAGACGGACCGCACCACGGTGCAGATCCCGTACACCAACACGGGTGACAAGCCCGTGAAGCTGTCGCTCACGCTCCAGAGCGTCACGGGCAACGACGGATCGGCCGTCCGGTCCTCCGTCGCCGCACTCGGCGCGAAGAGCGTCACCGTGCCCGCCGGAGCCAGTGTCCAGGTCCCGCTGAAGCTCGACCCGACCGCGAAGCTCCAGGACAGCCAGTACGGCGACGTCACCGGCCGGGTGCTGGCCACCGCCACCGGCGGCGTCAAGGTCTCCACCCCGTTCTCGCTGTACGTGGGCGCCGAGACCGTCACCCTGCGCGTCAAGCTGATCGACCGCAACGGCGAGGCCGCCGCCGGATCGTCCTCGGTCGACGTCATCGGCACCGACACCGCCACCGGTGAGCGCCGCTTCAACGACGGCTCGACCGACCAGGTGTACGAGGTGCGCCCCGGCGCCTACTTCGTCTCCAGCTTCATCGTCTCGGCCGACCCCGAGGACGCCACCGGGACGCTCGCCAAGTCGGTCGGCTACCTTGCCAGGCCGCAGCTGAACGTCACCAAGGACACCACCCTGGTGCTGGACGCCCGCAAGGCACACCGGATCAAGGTGAAGACCGAGGACCGGACCACCGAGACCCGTAGCGGGACCCTGGCGTTCGGCCGCAGCTGGGACGGCGTCTGGCTGCACTCCGGTTCCCTCGCGGGCAGCAGCGTCATCAAGGACTACCTGGTCGACATCCAGGGCAAGGCCCGGGACGGCGACTTCGAGTTCGACAGCTTCTGGCGTGCCTACGCCCCGCAGATCGAGAAGCTCGCGGTCGTCGGCGGCGCCACCCTGCACCCCACCACCGCGTCCACCGGTTCCGTCAACCTCGACGGAACCGGACAGGCCGCACTCGTCGACGCCGGGACCGGTACGCCCGACGAGCTGAAGGCCGCCGATGTGTCGGGCAAGATCGCTCTGGTCGGCATCGCGGACGGCAGCGCCATGGCCACCCAGGCCCGCGACGCCGCGGCCGCCGGCGCCGTGGCGATCATCGCCCACCGGCCCTCCGCGGGGCCGTGGAAGCCGTCCGTCGGATACGGTACGGCGCCACTGCCCTCGCTCGGCATCCAGGCGGACGAGGCGGCCGCGCTGACCACCGCACTGGCCGCCGGACCGGTGAAGCTGAGCTGGAAGGCCACCGCGGCCAGCCCGTTCGTCTACAACCTTGCCTTCCCCGAGACGGGCACCGTCACCTCGGACCGCACGTACAAGGTCAAGGACAAGGCACTCGGCGCGGTCGATTCCACCTATGAGTCGATGGGCGTCAAGACCGACTTCGTCGACACCCTGCTTGTCGCCCTCCCTTACGGCGCCAGGTACGGCGTCGGCTCGTTCGACAGCGTGCCCGCACCCGGAAAGCGCACCGAGTACTACTCGACGGGTGACAGCACCTGGCAGCAGGCGCTCTCGTCCAGCTTCCCGTGGGGCGAGTTCATGGTGGACAAGTTCCGTACGTACAAGGCGGGCTCGAAGAGTGCGGCGAACTGGTACCGGGGCGTCCTCGTCCCGTCCGCGCCCCGCGACGACGAGGGCGGGGAACTGCTCGCCGCCGAACGCCAGGACAACCTGATCGGCGTCGCCCCGGGCTTCTGGAGCGACAGCGAACACAGCGGTCTCCAGGGCTCCTTCGGCGACATGGGCAGCATGCGCCTGACCAGTGGCGGCACGGTGCTCGGCACATCCGGCTGGCCGTCCGGGGTGTTCACCGTCCCGGCCGATGACGCCGCGTACGAGCTCACCATGACGACGATGAAGTCCGGTCAGCCCGCCGCCGTGTGGAAGCGGTCCACCAAGACCGAGACCACCTGGAAGTTCCGTTCGCACCGTGACGAGACCGCCTACTCGCAGGGCATCCCGCTGCTCTTCCCGGGCTACGCTCTGCCGTCGGACGGCATGAAGACCCTTGCGGCGAAGGACGGCCAGCGGATCGGCCTGAGCGTCACGGGCCACGCGGGCTACACGCCCGGCACGCTCACGGCCGCCAAGGTCTCGTACTCGTACGACGGCGGCGAGACCTGGACCGGGGCCGCCACCTCGTACAAGGGCGGCCGTTGGACCGCGACCGTGAACCACGCGGGCGCGGCCGGCAAGGCGGTCACACTGCGCACCGAGCTGACGGACTCCCACGGCAACTCCGTCGTCCAGACCGTGACCGACGCCTACGCCGTGCGCTGACGCCGCGTCACCGAACTGTCCGCCGGGCGGCCTTCCCGTGGAGGGGTGGGGCCGCCCGGCGGATACCGGCGACGGGCACGAGGGTAGGTCAGTGCTTCGGTCGGCGTCTTCGGCCTCAGCCAGCCCGTCGCTGCATAGCCTGACACCTGCCCGTTGCGAACCGGGCAGCTCCGGTCGACAACGCGCCCTGATGACGGCACTCGATCGCGTCGGTCCGCAGGGCTCGCCGCCGTGCCCGTCGTTCCGCGTGGACCAAGATCTCGGAATGTGAACGGGGCCGTGGGGTAGCGCCTTCGGTGCTCCGGCAAGGGTGGTCAACCCGGTCCGGCGTCGACGCCGGACCGCGGTGCCGCGCCCGGAGAAGGACGGACGCGACGCGCGATGCGGGAACGGCCCGGAAGATCGGCTACCGGGTTGCGTGGTGACGTACGCCCAGGGCCCCCGGGACGCGAGGTGCGTCCCGGGGGCCCTTTTGCTGACGCGACAGGTCAGGACAGCTTGTACGCCGTGACCTGGTGGATGCCGTTGTCGGGGACGAAGTAGCCGCCGCCGAACTCGCCGGCGGCGCGGTCGCGGCCGGCGTCGTCGCCGTTCAGGGAAAGCACCTCGTCGACACCGTCCCCGTCGAGGTCACCCGCGAAGTAGTTGCGGGCGCCCATGAGGCCACCGATGCTGCCGACGGAGTCGGCCCAGGTGTCCTCGGAGTCGATGACGCTCGGGTCGAAGAGGTACGTGCCGCTCTCGGCACCGGCGATGAGCAGGTCGCGCCCGCCGGGGCCGGTCACCGAGCCGATGCCGTACGTCTGCGGGAAGAACCCCTGCTTCTTGTCGTCGCCGTTCGCCCGGAAGCGGCGGATCGACGCCGTGCCGGCCTCGTACAGCGTTCCGTCCTTGACGAAGAACCCGTTGTGCGTCCACAGACCGCCCGACATCAGGGAGTGCAGCACCTCACCGGTGCGGCCGTCACGGATCTCGAAGTAGTTCTGCGGGCTGATCGCCTGCGTGCCGTCGAAGTTGATGGGTGCGTTGACCACCCACACATAGGCCACGGCGTGGCCGCCCGCGTACGGGATCTCCTTCGACGCGAAGACGCCCTGGTTCGGGTCGAGGCCACGTATGCCGCCGATCGCTCCACTGGGCGCCTTCGGCGCCGCGGACCAGCGGGCCTTGCCGTTCTTGGCGTTGAGCGCGACCGCCGTCGTCACCGGCGACGCCTGCTGGTAGGCGTTGTAGGTGGCGTACGCGGCGTACACCCGGCCGTCGTTGACGGACACGTCGCCGAAGCGCACGTCGCCCGCGTCCTTGGGGGCGTTGTACGTCCAGATGGCGTGGCCGTCGCCGTAGTAGGCGCGTACCGCGTCCGTCGGGACGACGATGTCCTGCTCGCCGTCGCCGTTGAGGTCCGCCAGCTGCACCGAGCGGACGAACCGGCCCTCGCCTGCCTCGATGGTGGCGAGCGTCTTGCCGTTCTTGCCGTTGAGGACGACCGTCGCGGTGTCGGCCGCGACCACGATCTCGGGCTTGCCGTCGCCGTTGACGTCGCCGGTCCGGATGTCGTGGACCGCGCCGGGGAGCGTGGCCTGCCACAGCTTCTCGGGCTTGTTGCCGTTGACCAGCGACGGACCCGAGTAGGCCCACACGCCGTTGGACGAGCCGCCCATCACCACATCGGTCTTGCCGTCCTTGTTCAGGTCGGCGCCCTTGGCGTACGCGATGTCGCCCTGGAGCGGCGTGACGTTCTCCGCCTTGCCGTTGCCCAGCTTGAAGGTCCGGATGTTCTGGCCCTGGTCGATCACCCGGACATGGGAGCCCGCGGCGTCGGTGTGGAGGTCCTGGAGCATCGGCGAGGCCGCGACGCCCTTGGACTGCCAGGCGACCTTGCCGTTGCCGGAGAAAACGGTGAGCGAGGCGTAGCGCAGGCTACCCCGGTTCTCCGGCTCGAACATCTTGCGGTCGTTCTGCGCGGACGCGACCAGCTTGCCGTCGATCACGCCGAGGCCCCAGGTGCTGGGCGCGTCGTGGCTGTTCTCGGCGTCCCGCTTGGTCGTGTTCGACCAGAGGATCTTGTCCGCGTTGTCGCCGTTGACGACGCGGATGGTGGCGGCGCTGATGAAGAGGTTCTCGTCGAACGAGGACTCCGAGACCGCGTACTCGTCGCCCGCCTTCGCCTTGAGGTCACCGACCGCCAGCGCGGTGGGCAGCACGTTGTCGCGAGCGCTCAGCGTGGCGCGGTGGCCGGTCTTCAGGTCGTACGCGGCGATCTCGTAGTGCACCGCGTCGTTGACGTCCGCCTGCTCGACGGCCACGAGGCGCTTGCGGCCGGCGTCCAGACGCATGATGCGGCTGTACAGCACGCTGTCGGTCCGCCAGGTGACCGAGCCGTCGGCGGTGTCGAGCACGGCGGTATGGCCGCGTCCCTCGACGCCCTGGGCCTTGGCGAGGTTCCAGGAGACGGCGACCTTGCCCTTGCCGAGGTCCTGGATGTCGCCCCAGTTGGTGTACCGGGCTTCCTTGGTATCGAAGGACCAGGTCTGCGCCGGGGTCAGCTTCCCGTCGGCGCCCGCCGAGAAGCGGATGCCGGACAGGGTGGCGGTCGCGGCGGCCGGGACCTTGGGGTCGCTGCTCATCCGGGGCGCGTCGGCGACCAGCAGGGTGCCGTTGACGATCTTGACCATGGTGGCGTGGTTGTACAGCTTCGACCAGACGGTGGCACCGGTCTTGCCGTCGAGGACCGTCACGAAGGTGCCGGTATTCAGGTCCGAGCCCGGGGAGGTGAAGGCTCGCGGATAGTCGACCAGCGCGGAGAACACGATGTCCGGGACGCCGTCGCCGGTCAGGTCACCGGCGGAGTAGCCGGACTGCGAGTTCGGCGCGAACGGCGTGACCGCGTTGTAGCCCATGACGATCTCGGGCGGGTACGGCTCGGTCCGCCACACCTGGAGCGGCTTGACCTGCCAGTCCGTGAAGAACGAGCTACTGGTCCGGGCCCAGGTCTCGCTGCCGTCGGCGGCATGGAGCTGGACGTTGCCCATGGCGTTGACGGTGAAGTAGTCGCCCTTCTTGCCGACCGGCACCGTGGCGCCCAGACCGCGCACGCCTTCCAGCGTGGACTTCGCGGTCATGGTGACCGGGGTCCTCGGATCGACGCCGGTGGCGGCGGCATCCGACTTCGCGGAGGCGTCCGTCTTCGCGGCGGAGGCGGGGGCGTCCGAGGCGTCCTTCTGCGTGCCGGTGGTGTCCTCGGCCTTGACGTACGGGTCGAGGGTGACGTTGGCCGCGAGCTTCTTCGCCTCGGCGCTGGTCAGCTTCATCGGCGCGTCGCTGCCGCTGCCCGCGGCCAGGGCCTGCGGGGCGGCGGTCAGGCACAGGCCCGCCGCGACGAGGCCTGCGGCGAGCTGAAGCGCCCGCCGGGAGTGCTGGGCTCTCATTACTTCGCTCCCTGGGTGAAGCTGACGGCGGTGCCGGCAGCGATCACGGGCTGGTTGTACGCGTACTGGAAGGCGTCGGTGCCCGCCTGGTCCGCGAGGCCGATGGTGGCGCCCGCGCCCTGGTCGGCGACGGACTGGTACTGCAGGGTCACGGCGCCGGTGGCCTCGTCGAAGACGGCCTCGAAGGTGGCGCGGCCCGAAGTGCCGTTGGCGTAGGCGGCGTTGTTCCACACGATGGCGAACTTGCGGCTGCCCTTGGCACCGGTGGTGACCGTCTGGACGGAGGACTTCTTGTCGAGCGTCAGGTCGTCCCACAGCGGGGCGACGATGCCCTTCACGCCGTTGACGCCGGCCGTGGGCAGCGCGGTGTTGTTGTAGTCACCGACGCGCGAGGACAGGAAGTTGATCAAGCCGTCGGTGGTCACCGAGGCGGTGGAGTACGAGACCCCGTAGTGCTTCACCGAGAAGGGCAGCGAGACGGTGGCGGAGTCCTCGTCACCGGTCAGGGAGACCTTCTTGGAGCCGGGGATCCAGGAGTAGGCGGCCGGGGCGCAGACGTTGCCGGAGTTGTCCGTGCGGTGGGGGACCTGCACGTCCTTCGTCAGGTCGGCGGCACCGACGGCGGCGGCACCGGTGTAGACCCCGTTGCACAGGACCGGCGCGGCGGGCTTCACGGCCAGGCTGTACGAGCCCTCAGCGACCTTCTTGAAGGCGTACTTGCCCTTGGCGTTGGTGGTGGCGGCGGGCAGCGGCGTGCCGTTCAGCTCGACCGTGGCGCCGGGCAG
Organism: Streptomyces sp. NBC_00708; assembly: GCA_036226585.1. Classification (GTDB taxonomy): domain Bacteria; phylum Actinomycetota; class Actinomycetes; order Streptomycetales; family Streptomycetaceae; genus Streptomyces. Next base: position 6,830,238 of record CP108997.1, on the reverse strand, counting down.
CGGCTTGCCGGTGACATCGCGGACGATGCCGGAGACCTGGTGGCTGGGCACCGCGGTCAGCGCGATGTTCTGGGTGTACGCCTGGCTCTCGGCCAGGGAGACATCGGTGGCCGAGCCGCTCGCGTAACCGTAGCCGCTGAACGCGAAGGAGTACGTGCCGGCGGCCAGCGGGAGACGGTAGGTGCCGTCCGGACCGGTGGTGACCGTACGGACCGCGCCAGCCGCGTCGGTGGACTTCACGGTGATGTTGGGCAGCGCCGCGCCGGTCGCCTTGTCGGTGGCCTTGCCGCTGACGACGGCCGCGGTGTGCGGAGCCTTCTCGACGGAGGCGAGGATGTCGAGCTTGCCGTTGCCCCACACGTAGTTCATGCCGGCGGTGCCACCGCAGTGGGTGTCGTCGACATCACGGGCGCCCTCGTTGAGGAGGTTGCGGGTCTCCTCGATGTTACCGATCAGCGAGGGGGCCGCCGACCACAGGAGCGCGACCGCGCCCGCGACGTGCGGGGTCGCCATCGACGTACCGTTGATGGTGTTGTACGAGTTGCCCGGCCAGGTGGACGGGATCTGGACGCCCGGGGCCGAGATGTTCGGCTTTTCGCTGCCGTCGGTCGGCGAGGGGCCGAAGCCGGAGAAGTTGGCGATCTTGCCGTTCACGTCGTAGGCACCGACACCGTAGGAGTCGGCCTGCGCGCCCGGCGGGTGGGTCGTCGAGCAGGTGACGCCGTCACCGTCGTTGCCGGCCGCGAACGCCTCGAAGATGCCCGCCGCGTCCCAGGCCGCCAGGATGTCCTGGTAGAACGGGGTGGACGTGTCCTTGTTGCCCCAGGAGTTGTTGACGATGTTCGGGGCCAGGTCCGGGCGCGGATTCTGACCGTTGTGGTCGGTCGGCGCGAGAATCCACTGACCGGCTTCGAGCAGCTCGTCGTCGTAGCAGACATCGGAGGCGCAGCCCTTGGCCGCGATCCACTTGGCGTTCGGAGCGACACCGAGGCCGTTCTTGGCGACCATGGTGCCCATCGTGTGGGTGCCGTGGCCGTTGTTGTCGCACGGCGCGGTCGTGGGGCACTGCCCGCTCGCGTCGTAGAAGTTGTAGTCGTGCGAGAAGGTACCGTCGCCGTTGTTGCCGCGGTAGTTCGCGACGAGGTCCGGGTGGTCGAACTGCACACCCGAGTCCACGTTCGCGATGACGATACCCTCGCCGCGGTCCTGGTACTGGTCCCAGACCTGGTCGGCCTTGATGTCCGAGATACCCCACGCCGGGGCGTCGGTGCCGTCGGCGGACGAGTCCGTGCCCAGCGCGGCGGCGCGCGAAGCGGTGACCTTCTTGTCGGAGGTCTCGATGTCGTCCAGCTGGAACGAGCGCTGCTTGACGACCGAGGCCACGTCCGGGCGCTCGGCCAGCTCGTCGACGAGGGCCTGGTCGCCGGTGACCTTGACCGTGTTGGCGATCCAGAAGTCCTGGTGGCCGACCTTCTTCTTGTCGAGGAAGGCGTTGAGCGACTTCTGGCTGGACTCGGCGTGCGAACGGAGCTCGCCGTACGCGGCCTTGGCCTTCTTCGCGTGCGTCTTCTGCTTCTTCGCGCCGGACAGGTCGGCCTGGTCCTTCAGGACCACGTAGAAGGTGGCGTCCTTGCCGTTGCGCACCGCACTCGTGAGCGCGGAGTCGATCTTCGCCGACACAGCGGCAGCGGGGGGAGGGGAGTCCGCGGCCAGGGCCGGCAGCGGGGTGGTGAGCAGGGCGGCCGCGGCGAGCGAGGCCACCGTCCACACGGCGGATCTACGCCTGGACGGTTGGAGCAGGGGCATCGAGCACTCCTCCGAGTAACAGCACGTACGAGGTGCGCGAACCGTAGGAGTGGGCCGTTACTCGGCCATTACACGCCTGGTCAACGGCAACACGCGGGCCCCGGGCCCAGGTCCTGCGTGGTTCGGCCGCGCGCCCGCCGCCCCGATTCGCTGCCGCGTCCTGCTCGCTTTGCGTAAGGCCCCGGCTCACCCGGCCGACCCGGGCGGGACGCTAGGCGGCACGGCCTGCCCACCGCACGCTGCCCCCGGGCAGGCATGCCGGTCCCGCTCCCCGCAGAACCGAATGGAGTGAGGCCAAGAAAAAGGGGAGGCGAACTCACAGGTCCGAGCCCTGTGGACCGGGGCAAACCAGGTTCCAAGACGCACGTCCTGCCGGACGCGAACGGACTGCCCCTCCTCATCGGCCTCTCCGCGGCCAACACCCACGACAGCCTCGCGCTCAAGCCCATGATCACCGGTCACCCAACGAGACACGATCCCACCGAGGTCGGCACGTCAAGCCCCAGCGCCTGCATGCGGACAAGGCGTACGGCGTCCCTCACCTGGGGCGATGGCTCCGGGGCAAGCACACCGGAATGCGCATCGCCCGCAAGGGAGTCGAAGGGGTCACCCGACGACGACTACCGCGACGTCACTAGCGACGAATGGGATGAGTTCGAGCGCCGGTCCGCTCACAGTAAGGTGATGAAGAGTCTTGGTGAAGTTCGAGGGCTTCGGCGTGTCGCGGACGGGTTGACTTGGGAAGGTTCAAGACGCGCTGAGCGCCGTGGGTGCCTGGTGAATCCTGCGCAACCAGTCGTCGAGGGTGACGAAGTCCGATTCGACGAGGCCCAGGCGGGGGTCGACGCGATGGAGCAGAGCATGTCCTGGATGGTGCGCGGATACCCAGGCGCGATCGGTGTCGGTGATCTCGTCGTCGACCCATGTGAATGAGCGTCCGGCAGCCGAGTCGACGAGAGCACGGGTCTTCCAGTGCAGTCCGTCTCGCTCGTCCTGCTCTTCTTGGTCGGACGTCTCTGGCCAGATCACCACCGCCAACTGCGGCAGGCCGGGCCGCGGTGCTATGTGTTCATTCGCATCCGCCATCCATGTCGTGGCCCAGACCAGATCGCACGGCAGCGCCGCCAACCGGGACCCGTGCGCCGGATTGATCCTGGCCAGCAACGGATTCGCGCCGGCCCCCTGCGGTTCTGGGACCGGATAGGTCGGATAGCCGTTTGGGTACTGCTGCGGCGTCGCTCCGAAGGGAATGAGGGGTCCGTCGACATCGAGGAAGAGCAGTGGAGGCTGTGCAGAACCGGTCACTGTCGCACGATAGCGGCCCGCCCTTCGCGAGCCGAAGAGCGAGATCCTGTCGGAGATCAGTCCTTGAACTCGGCGCTGCTTCGCCCGGCATCGCGGCGAAAGTCGGGCATGCCGAGATGAACGGTGGAGGGCTGCGCTGCACGGTCGCGCATTTCCTCCAGCTTCTGCGCGGCGGCCATGGTGGTCTCGATGGCGGCGACCTCGCCGAGCCAGCCCTGGTCCTTGGCCTCCTGGAGGCGGTCGATGAGGTTGGCGTGGCCCTCCTGAAGACGAGGCATCTGGGCCGGGCCAACGAGAAGTAGGGGACATCTCTTCGGTCAACGGGGCATCCGCTGCCCCATTCTCCAGGTCAGCCCGAAGATGATCAGCCGACTCGACGACCTCGAAGCCGGCCTCATCACCCGACGAGCCCGCGCAAAATCCGAGGGCTGGGCGGGTCTCCGAGCTCTCACTCCTGACGCTGGCGGGCACTTCCCCGAGGTCCGATATTGCTTGAGCGACTAGGCGCGCAACCAAGGAATTCAAATTCGGCAACCCTGGAGAGGCCTTAATCCACTACGGGTATCTAACCGGCCACGCCCAGGACTCCTGCATTGCACCTCCCAGGCGACTCCCCAGCGAAGAGCCCGTTGCGTAGCGGAGTATGAACTCCTCCGCCGTCCCCTTTTGCTTTACGGGAACTTCGACCTTCTCGATCTCGATCTTTCGGAATTTGTCGGGGTCACTTGTGGAGTAGCTCCCTCGGCCAACGATTTTCCATTCCCTGCGGTTCCCGAAGAGGCCCGCGTCGTCATACCTGACGTACCAGAGACTTGGAAGTGCGCGACTCTCAAGGATGGCGCGGTGTCGCGGATTATGCGAGTCATACGTCTTCCCCAAGGGGGGGAAGGTACGTCTGGGCCAGATCGCAAATGAGAAGCAGGCCTTCGGCACTAGCCCTCGAGACTCGAGGACTCCCGGTTCCGGGCGCGCCTGCAGAAGTACGCCATTGGGTTCAAACCCCAACGCGCCAAGGCCCAGGTCCCAGCCATCTTCTGTCTCATGACAGAGGGCGGTGACCTCGTCAATGAACGATATCTCGAGTGCGTGCATGAGGGGACCTCCTGAATTCTCTACCCGTTACCCAACCTGCGGTTCCGGAAGCGATACTTTCGCTGCCAGTCCATCCGAGTGTCGTCACTGCCCCTTGCCCACTCTGGCGTATCGCCGTCCAGACGCTCGGGCGAATATGAGAAGTCGGCACCGACCTCAACCATTCCTCTGGCGGGTGTCCGAGCGTATCCAAGATCATCAATGATCTTGATGGGCGGAAGCGGCGCTATTTTTCCTGCTTCCGCCGCTCTGCAAATCGATGCGATATCTCTAAGTCCTCTTGCTGCCGAGACGGCGTCAGGGAAGGGGAGATGCCCCGACTTGACGCGCCTAAGTAGAGAATCCATGACCGCACCCAGATTCGCCGGACCTCCAGCGAGGGAGGGAGGGTACTCGGTACGCACGGTCATGAGGTAACTCGCCCAGCCATCGTTTTGCACCTGATGCTGGAATGGAAGTTCCCCCGTAAGAAGTTCGAAGAACATGACGCCGACAGAGTACAGGTCGCTCAGCCCGGTCAGCGGGATGAGCGAAGCTTGCTCGGGAGACATGTATGGAGGAGTCCCGATAGGAAACCCAGATGCGCTGGAGCTGTCTGCTTGGGGGCTGGAGATGCCAAAATCAATGAGCCATGCATGATTATCGGAGATAATGATGTTGGAAGGTTTTACGTCACGGTGAATTACTCCCTGCGCGTGGGCAATGGCCAATGCCTCGCAGGTCTGAGCGCACCAGGTAGCCAGTGCGCTGACAGTCGGGAAGTTGGGGTCTCTGGCGTAATGGGCCAGGGAACGACCTTCGATGAAACCCATGACCAGGCACAACTGCCGTTTGCCCTCCCACCAGACTTCGTCGGCTGCATGAACAGGGACAATCCCGCGATCGGGTGGCAACTTTGCCAGCATGCGCCCCTCTCTGCGGAACAGTTCAGCGTCGATGGTCCCTGATGCATCCAGCATTAGCTTGATCGCCACATGGCGATCAAGGTTGAGGTCCCGTGCCTTAAGCACGATCCCCATCCCACCCCGGCCCAGCTCCCCTTCGACTACATACTCAGAGCCACCAATCGCAATGCTGCGCACTTTGCCCCTCCGAGAAGCAGCGTTCCGCCCTATCACAGCTAGCTAGACGCGTGGTACCTGGGATGAGTTCCATGTCGGACCGGGTCAGCGCGCCAAGCGGCTCTCACCGCCGGGTGCACCCGGTGCAGATGCTCTGTTAACTGCACCATCCTCGCCTCGTTGGTCACGGCGTAACAGGCCGCGATCAAGGAGCAAGTGATGGATGTGCGCGATGAGTTGATGGAGGGCCGACAGGCCATCCCTCGCCTCGGACGAGTGGTGCAGGTCAACCGGGCACATCCGCCGTACGCGATGCTCGATGAGACGGGGACCGAGGTCGAGCCGGTCACCGCGTTTCTGCGGGACCTGGCGCTTGGGGATTCCAGCCCGCTGACCTGCCGCAGCTACGGCTACGGGATGCTGCGGTGGTTCCGCCTGCTGTGGTAGCTGGGCACCGGGTGGGAGCGGGCGATGGAGTCGGAGGTCGCGGTGCTGACGGGTTGGCTGCACCATGACCCCCTCCATAACCCTGCTTGCCGAAGCCAGCGGTTCTGCCGCCGGCAGGCCCCTGAGCAGCAGGGCGAACGCGTTCACGGAGGGGTCGCAGCTATTGCTCCTCCTGACCGCGGCGCAACCTTGCCCAGGTGTAGCTGTCCATACCGTCGTGAGGGCCGATCCTGGAGAGTTCCGAACCGTCGCGCCCCACAGCCACGATGAGCGGTCGTATCCCCATGCGGCCTCTGGACGGGGACTTCCAGACGACGATGAGCCTGCCGTGCCGGGGCACATCGATCCGTCGGTCGCCGAGGAGGAGATGATCCACCTCGGTCGCCACCTGGAGTTCGTTGGATCCGACCCACGGGGCCGTCGCAATGAAGTCCGGATGACGATGCTGCAGGCGGTAGGCATAACTCAGGGCACCTGCGCCTCCGCCGAGCGCGATCATGCCGACCTGCCCCGGCTGGCCCGCGGCCAGCCTCTCCGCAGGGAGGTCACCATCCGACGCACTGCCGCCGCCTGTGTACTGCCACTTCTCGCCGCAGCGTTCGATCAATGCAGTGTGCGTCACCGCTTTCGCGGACCCGGGACGCCAGACGAGCCAGACTGCGCCGATACCCGCGTCCGGGTCGACGTCACCCGACACCAAGGTCAGCCAGCGGCGAGGCAGCCAACCAGGTTGCGACACCTCGCCGTTGACTACGCGTCGGACCACCCTCGGCAGAATGATCTCCATCCAGCGGTCGACACGGCGCACCATACGCAACTCCGCGCCAATGGACATGTGCACACGGTACCCAGCTGCGGAGCCCGCGACGACGGATTACGTCCTCGCGTCGCACTCGTTCAGGTGAAGTGCAGATAAGCACCGACTGCTGGAAGGCCACCCAGGCTGACAGAGAACAGGACAAGGCCGCCTGGCTCGCGGCCAAACGGGCCGGGGAACAGGCCGAATCCGAAGCCTGGTCCCAGCAGTAGGGGATGCCGCCCCTCGACGGCACCGACCGAGCCTCGGGCAACACAGCCGCACAGCCGAGCACCAACGAAGCGGAGGAGAATCCGCCGGACAGCGGGGGCGCGGCACAGAAGGACGAGTTCCAGTTCCGGGACGGGTCCCGATACGTGTGTGTGCCGCTGGTCACTGACTGCCCCGAGCTGTCCCGCGATGTTCAGGGCCCGTACAGGGTCGGGAGCACGGAAGAGCCGACACGCGATGGCAACGTCGAGCACCCCCGGACCCGAACACGATGAGACACCGTTCCGAGCGCCGAGCGCTTGCCGTCGTCACGGCGGTTCAACAGTCACCCGAGAGCACTTCGGCCAGCACCCTGTCCAGCGAACGAGCTCCCCTGACGGCTCGTCAGGGGAGTCGGCATTAAGTCATCCCCGCCTCGGCGGGCTTGCACGCCTTGGTCTCCAGAGCTCACCCCCGAGAGGGAAGGGGCATCCCTCGTAGACGCAAAAGCACAGCTCAGCGCACCCGCCCCCGCGGCTTCAGCGCCACGTCCGGCAGCGCCGGCGCCGGGATCGGCGGGCCGTCATAGCCGTGTACGGTGCCGAAGCGGTCGCCGGTCATCCAGTCCTCGCGCGCCCGCTCGATCTCCTCCTGGCTGCGGGCCACGAAGTTCCACCACATCACCAGCTCCTCCTCGAACGGCTCGCCGCCCAGGAGCATCAGGCCGGCGTCGGACTCCGCGCGCAGGGGGAGTTCCGTGCGGCCGCAGCCGAGGTAGAGCATGGAGCCGGGGAGGACCGGAACGCCGTCGACCTCGGCCTCGCCGGACATCGACAGCACGGCGTACTCGAAGTCGGGGTCCAGCGGCAGGCGGGCCGAGGCGCCCCGGGTCAGGGCGAGGTCGGCGCCGACGATCGGGGTGTACGCGGTGCCGGGCGAGGTGGCGCCGTCGAGTTCGCCGAGGATCACGGTGGCGGTGAGGCCGGGGGCGGTGACCGTGGGCAGGTCGCGGTGGTGCTGGAAGTGGGGTTCGGTGAAACGGTGCGCCTCGGGCAGCGCCACCCAGAGCTGGGCGCCGTGGAGCAGGGCGGCGTGCTGCTTGGGGCTCTCCTCGGAGTGGCTGATCGCGCGGCCCGAGGTCATCAGGCCGAGTTCGCGCGGGCGGACCGTCTGGAGGCTGCCGAGGCTGTCGCGGTGCAGAACCTCGCCCTCGTGCAGCCAGCTGACGGTCTGCAGGCCCATGTGCGGGTGCGGCGGCACCTGCATGCCGGGCTCGTCGGCGATGTCGTCGGGGCCGTAGTGGTCGACGAAGGCCCACGCGCCGACCATGCGGCGTCCGAGGTTGGGCAGCAGCCTGCGCACCTCGGTGGACTCGCCCAGCCGCACCGTGCGCGGGGCGAGCAGTTCACGTACGGGTTCCGCGACGACGAAGCCCCGCCCTCCGCAGACGGTGGGGACGGCCTGGCGATCGAGATTGCTCATGGCGCTCAACCTATTCCGCTGCGGGTGGGGGCGGGCGGCGCCCACGCCGAATATTTAGTGGAATGTTAAACCATCTGTGCGTGTTGTGCGGATCGGACGCCCGTGGGAGCCCCCCGGCGGACCCGCTCGACCAAGGAGATGACATGAGCGACAGCTACTACGAGTTCGGCACCGCCGCCGAGCGCTGGGAGCGCGCGGGCTTCTTCTTCGACGCGAAGGAGTACGCGACCGCGGCCCGCATTCTCGGCGGCCTCGTGGAGGAGGTCCCGGAGCAGGTCGCGCCCCGGCTGCTGCTGGCGCGTGCGTACTACCACTCGGCGAGTCTCGGGCGGGCGGAGACCGAGCTGCGGGCGGTCCTGGAGCGCGACCCCGTGGAGCACTACGCCCGGCTGATGCTCGGCCGCACCCTGGAGCGACAGGGGCGGCAGGCCGAGGCGGACACGCAGTTGCGGCTGGCCGCCGCGCTGTCCGGGGACCTCGGGTCCGCGTAGCCGCGCACGACCGCACCCGGATCAGCACCTGGGCGGGACATATCCGGGTGCCGGGACCGGCGGTCGCGTGATACTCCACAGGGTCATGAGTGATCTCGAAACACCGCGTCTGCTGCTGCACGCCATGACCGTCGCCGACGCCGAGCACGTGGCGACCGGTGCGCCCGCGGCCGGTGTGCGCTGGGCCCCCGGCTACCCGTCCCCCGGCGACCGGGGGGCCGCTGCACGCTTCCTCGCCACGCACGCGGAGAGGGGCGATCCGACCCCGTTCGGCTCGTACGAGATACGGCTCCGTACGGACGGGGTGGTCATCGGCGGCATCGGCTTCCACGGGGTACCGGACGAGCGGGGCGGCGTCACCGTCGGCTACGGGCTCGTGGAGTCGGTGCGCGGGCAGGGATACGCCTCCGAGGCGCTCCGGGCGCTGCTCCGGTTCGCCCGGGAACAGGGTGTCGCCCGGGTGCTCGGGGACGCCGATGCCGGGAACCTCGCCTCCCAGCACGTCATGACGGCGGCCGGGATGCGCCTCGTGGGTGAGGACGCCTCGCTGCGGTTCTACGCCGTCGAGTGGGCGGCGTAGAACGGGCGGAGCCCGCCGGTAACCACCCGGCGGGCTCCGCCCGTTGCGGCGCGTACGGCGACCGTCATCCCACGGCCGCGGCCGTCCGGTCCGTCCGGCCGCCCGCGAGCGCGTCGGCCCTCGGTACGAGCAGCCGTTCGGTGAGATGGCCGAAGACCAGGCCGAACGTGGTCCAGAGCGTGACCTGCACCGCGAGCGTGGCCAGCCGGAACTGCCACAGCAGCGTGGCCGGGAAGTCCTTGCCGACCTCGTTGAACGAGGGCAGGAACACGTACGCGAGACCGATCAGCAGTACGTAGCCCGCCGCCGCCGCGACCGTCGCGTTCCAGTTGCCCAGGCGGGGCGCCAGCCGCTTGCCGATGATGACGGCGGCGACGGCGAGCAGCACACTGAGGGCGACCATCAGGAAGAACAGCGCGGTGCGTTTGCCGATGGTGTCGGGGTTGCCGACGGCCGGCGGGTTGGCCGGGTACTTCAGGAACGGCACGACGTACACGCTCACCAGCGCGGCGCCCGCGATCAGCGCGGCCGTGGCACGCGGACCGAACCGGCCCATGCGGCCCAGCGCGTAGCAGAAGACGAGCGCGGCGATGCCGCCGACCGCTACACCGAACACGAGCACACCGGTGGCGAGGCCCGCGGTGGACTGCATGCTGCGGCTGACGAGTTCCTCGGCGGCGCCGTGGTCGTGGCCGTGGGCGCTGTGGGCCGCTTCTTCGAGCGCGATGGCCGCGTCCACGCGGGACTCGCCGAGGAAGTAGGCGACGACCAGTGCGAGCGCGCCCGCGACCAGGCCGGCCAGCATGCCGCGGACCAGCAGGGCTCTGACAGATATGGAGTTCATGTGGGATTCCCCTGGATCAGCCGGCAAGTCGTTCAGTGGCAGGGGAAACCGAGGAGGTGACGGCCGTCGTGCACCCACTCGTGGACGCCCTCGCCCGAGATAAGGGCGGTGGCGCCCTGCTCGGCGCCGACGAAGTAGAGCAGGACGAGCATGAGGATGCCGAAGAAGACCGCCCAAGGGGCGATGGCCTTCAGGGAGATGGGGGTGATGGCGGATGCGCCGGTGGCGGGGGCAGCAGTCTGCGCCATGGCAGAACCTCCTGTGGGAACACGCGTCCCGATCGTGGTGCCTGAGACGAAGGTGCCGGGTCTGACTCCCCGCACGCGTGCGGGTACACAGTGGCGCGACCGTGCCGGATTCTCACCGGACTTCCGTCACACCCTCGTCATGTCGCCGCGACCATACCCCCTGGGCACCGGGCACCGCCATGCCCCTTACAAGCGACCCGTGGGGTCCGGATGCCATGGTGTGCTTGGCCGCGAGGCCCATGTTCCGGGAGTTGAGGGCGGGTATGACGGTACGGGTGATGTTGATCTCACCGGCGATGAACGCGGCGCTGCGGGAGGCCCGGTTCGCCGGCGACGCCACGCTCGACGCGTCGGGGTTGCGGGCGGCCCGGCAGGCCGCGCCATCCGTGCCGCACGCGGACCGGGCGGTGCACGGTCCGTCCGAGCGGTGCGCACGCACGGCGGAGGCCTTGGGGCTGCCCTCGGCGGCCGAATCTGCGGTGCGTGACTGGGAGTTGGGGCGGTGGGCAGGTGACCGCCTGGACGAGGTGAGCGCGCGGGAGCCGGAAGGGGTCGCGGCCTGGCTGGCCGACCCCGCGGCGGCCCCGCACGGGGGCGAGTCGCTGCTCGGCCTGTGCGCCAGGGCGGGGGCCTGGCTCGACTCGCTGAACGGTGCCGGCCGGGTGCTGGCCGTCGCCGAACCGTCCCTGGTGCGCGCGGCCGTGGTCCACGCGCTGGAGCTGCCGCCGCAGGCGTTCTGGCGCCTCGACGTCACCCCGCTCACGCTGACGGAGCTGAGCGGCCGATCGGGGCGCTGGAACCTGCGCGCCGGGCGCCCGCTCGCCAGCGGGCCTGGGGGACGGGAGGCGGACGGGGGTGCGCCATGAGCCCGATGTGCAAGAACTGTTGTCCGTACCGGAGCCTTGACACCCCGATGGTTCACTTCTTAAATCACGTAGTGAACTAAAGCACCATCATCCCCCCACGTGATGGCCATGCCCCCACTTGTCATATGCATGCCACATCACATGTCCCCGTCCCGCACGGGAAGGAACGTTCATGAACTCCCCCCACCTGACCAGGCGTCTCCTGGTCCCCGCTCTCTCCGTACTCGCCCTGGTCGCCACCACGTCCGGCCTCGCGTCGGGCGCCCCCAGGCAGCCGGAAGGGGTCGCCGCCGCCGCGACGACGTTCTCGGACGAGTTCGACGGCCCGGCCGGTTCGGCCGTCGACGGCAGCAAGTGGCAGATCGAGACCGGCGACAACGTCAACAACCACGAGCGGCAGTACTACACCTCGGGCAACAACAACGCCGCTCTGGACGGCCAGGGGCATCTGGTCATCACCGCCCGCAAGGAGAACCCCTCCAACTACCAGTGCTGGTACGGCACCTGTGAATACACCTCGGCCCGGCTCAACACCTCCGGCAAGTTCACCCAGGCATACGGGCATGTCGAGGCGCGCATGAAGATCCCGCGCGGCCAGGGCATGTGGCCCGCCTTCTGGATGCTCGGCGACGACATCGGGCAGGTCGGGTGGCCCAACTCGGGTGAGATCGACATCATGGAGAACGTCGGCTTCGAGCCCTCCACCGTGCACGGCACCCTGCACGGCCCCGGCTACTCCGGCTCGGGCGGCATCGGCGCGGGCTACACCCTGCCGAACGGCCAGGCCTTCGCCGACGACTTCCACACCTTCGCCATCGACTGGGCCCCCGACTCCATCACCTGGTCGGTGGACGGGAACGTCTACCAGCACCGCACCCCGGCCGACACCAACGGCAACGCCTGGGCCTTCAACAAGCCGTTCTTCCTCATCCTCAACCTCGCGGTCGGCGGCTACTGGCCCGGCGACCCCGACGGCAACACGGCCTTCCCCAGCGAACTTGTCGTCGACCACGTCCGCGTCACCACCAGCGACAGCGCGCCTCCGGCCTGATCGCCGTCGTCCTCCGTCGGCCACGCGAAGCGGGCGGGCCCCACACGGGGCCCGCCCGTCCGCGTCTCAGCCCCGGTACGTCTCCAGCAGCCTCAGCCAGATCTCGCTGATCGTCGGGTACGACGGAACCACGTGCCACAGACGGGCGAGGGGGATCTCGCCCGCGACCGCCATCGTCGCCGAATGGAGCAGTTCGCCGATGCCGGGTCCGACGAAGGTGACGCCCAGGAGGACTTCCCGGTCGAGGTCCACGACCATGCGGGCACGGCCCCGGTACCCGTCCGCGTACAGCCCCGCGCCGGCCACGGACGCGAGGTCGTAGTCGACGGCGCGGACCCGGTGCCCTGCCTGTTCCGCCTCGGCCAGGGAGAGGCCCACCGACGCGGCCTCCGGGTCGGTGAAGACGACCTGGGGGACGGCCGCCCGGTCGGCGGTCGCCGCGTGGGGGCCCCAGGGGGCGGTGTCCAGGGGCTTGCCCTGCGCTCGGGCGGCGATCGCGTCGCCCGCGATGCGCGCCTGGTACTTGCCCTGGTGGGTGAGGAGCGCGCGGTGGTTCACGTCGCCGGCCGCGTAGAGCCAGTCCGTGCCCTCGACCCGGAGGGTGTCGTCGACGGTGAGCCAGGAGCCGGGTTCGAGGCCGGCCGTCTCCAGGCCGAGGGCGTCGGTGCGCGGGGCGCGGCCGGTGGCGAAAAGGACCTCGTCGGCCTCGACGCTCTCGCCGTTGTCGAGTTCCACGGTGACCGGGCCGTCGCCACCCGCACGGCGTACGGCGGTGGCCGAGACACCCGTACGGATGTCCGCTCCGGCCTCGGTCAACGCCTCGGCGACCAGCTCACCGGCGAAGGGCTCCATCCGGGGCAGCAGGCCCTCGCCGCGTACGAGCATCGTGACGTCCGAGCCGAGCGCGTTCCACACGGTGGCCATCTCCACACCGACGACTCCCCCGCCCACCACGACGAGCCGGCCGGGCACCTCCTTGGCGCTCGTCGCCTCCCGGCTGGTCCAGGGGCGGGCGTCCTCGATGCCGGGCAGCCGGGGGACGACGGCGCGGCTGCCCGTGCAGACGGCGACGGCGTGCCGGGCGGTGAGCCGGTGTTCCGTGCCGTCGGGCGCGGTGACGGTGACCTGCTTGGTCCCGGTCAGCCGGCCGTGGCCGCGGAAGATGTCGGCGCCGATGCTGTCGAGCCAGGCGGCCTGGCCGTCGTCCTTCCAGTGCGAGGCGTACGCGTCGCGGTGGGCGAGGACGGCGGCGGCGTCCAGCGGTCCCTGGACGGCGCCGCTCAGGCCGGGGACGCGGCGGGCGTCGGCACGGGCGACGACGGGTCGCAGCAGGGCCTTGCTGGGCATGCACGCCCAGTAGGAGCACTCCCCGCCGATCAGTTCGGACTCGACGACGGCGGTGGTCAGGCCGGCGGCCCGGGTCCGTTCCGCCACGTTCTCACCCACCGGACCGGCCCCGATGATCACGACGTCGTACGCGACGGGCTCCGCTGCATGTGTCATGCGCCCATTCTGTCCATGGGTGTGGGTGTCGGCCACATGGGCAGGGGCGGAATAGCACGAGTCCGGGCACCGTTGTCCGGGACACGTCTCATACGGGCACAGGAAGAGGTAGCAACGCATGAGCACCGTAGAGCTCACCAAGGAAAACTTCGACCAGGTCGTCACCGACAACGACTTCGTCCTGATCGACTTCTGGGCTTCCTGGTGCGGCCCGTGCCGGCAGTTCGCCCCGGTCTACGACGCGGCGTCCGAGCGCCACGCGGACCTGGTCTTCGCCAAGGTGGACACGGAGGCGCAGCAGGAACTCGCGGCGGCCTTCGAGATCCGGTCGATCCCCACGCTGATGATCGTCCGGGACAACGTGGCGGTCTTCGCTCAGCCCGGCGCGCTGCCGGAGGCGGCCCTGGAGGACGTCATCGGCCAGGCGCGGAACCTGGACATGGACGAGGTCCGCAAGTCCATCGAGGCCGAGCAGAAGGGCAAGGCGGAGGGGCAGCAGTAGCAGCCGCCGCCCCTCCGGCGGGCCATGGGCCCTCAGGCTTCCGTGGCCCGCTCGGCGACACGGGCCGAGAGCCCGTAGGAGAGTTCCGAGCCGTCGACGAGCAGGCCCTCGACGGTCCGCGTCGCGGGGTCGATGTCGGCCACGATGCCCTCCCCCGCGTACCGGGGGTAGCCGGTCTCGCCGGTCTCGCCGGTGGCGGTGACGACGGCCGAGCGGATGGCGGCGCCGGGGCCCCCGTCGTCGGAGCCCCGGGCCGCCGCGCCCCTGACGCTGGCCCCCGTGGCGCCGTTGCCGTTCCCGGGGGCCTTGTCGTCGGTGAACTCGGGGACGATGAGGATTTCGTAACTCTGCGGATGGCTCATGGTCATGACGCTAGGCACGGGCCGTGCGCGGCGCACGTCGCCGCGCTGGCGTGCCGGTTCAGCTGGAGTCCCGTCGCACGGTGCGGGCCCGGAGCAGGTCATGGCGCTCGGGCGGGGTCCGCGGGTGCTGTACCAGCCGGTCGACCAGGTCCGCCAGTGGCTGCGCGGTGGCCAGTTCCATCCGTACGCTGCTGAGCCGGGGGCGCAGCAGCCGTCCCAGCATCGAGTCGTCCGCGCCCACCACGGCGGCCTCGGCCGGTATCTCGATCCCGGCGTCCTGCAGCGCCCGCATCAGGAGCATCGCGTAGGTGTCGTCGTACGCGAAGACGGCGTCGAGGCCGAGTGCGGGCCAGCGGGCGGCCAGGGACGCGGCCGACTCCTCGTCGTAGCGCAGCGGCAGCACCTCGACGCGGGCGCCGCCGTTCCGCGCGGCGTCCCGGGCTCCGGCGAGCCTCGGGGCGGCGAACAGGGCGGTGGCGGCGTCCTCGGGTATCACCACCCCGATGCTGCGTCTGCCGCGCTCCATCAGATGGCGCACCGCGCAGCCGCCGACCTCCCGCTGATCCATGATCAGGGCGTGGGCGCCCTCCACCGGCTGGGGCCCCAGGGTGATGACCGCCTTGGCTCCGGAGCGCCGGAGCACGGCTATGCCGCGCGGGGCGAGCGGGACGGAACCCGGCACGATGACGGCGGCCGGGCGCAGTTCCGCCCAGGCGCGGGCGGCGTCGTCGGCGCCGAGTCCGAGCGAGCCGTACTGGACGACCGTGTACTCCAGGCGCCGTAACCCCGCCTCCAGTTCGCGCAGGAAGCGCAGGTGCAGGGGCCCGGTCGGCAGGTTGCCCGTGGGCAGCAGCACCATGCGGGAGTGACCGGCGCGCAGGGTCCGGGCCGCCGCGTGGGGTACGTACCCGAGTTCGTCGGCGGCCTCCCGTACCCGGCGGCGGGTCTGATCACTGATCCGCACCTGCGCGTTGTTGTTCAGGACGTAGGACACGGTGGCCCGGGAGACGCCGGCGAGACGCGCCACATCGGCGCTGGTCGGGACGGGGCCTTCGGTGGGCTGCTCGGGTAACTGGCTCATGGCTGCGGGCAGTCTTCCAGACCCTGGCGACGCCCCGGCGCGGCGGCCCTGCGCCAAGGGTTCGCGGAGGCAGCACCTAGGGTGTTGCGATGACGATCCAGCACCGTACCGACAGCAATGAGGCCGGCTTCCCCGGCCGCACCGGTTCCACAGCCACCGCCCAGGCCGACCCGCTCGACGTGGGGCCGGTCCGCACCTCGTACGCCCCCGACCGGGACGGCGCCCCCGACCCCGGGGAGATCGTCTGGACCTGGGTGCCCTTCGAGGAGAACGACGGGCGCGGCAAGGACCGTCCGGTCCTCGTCGTGGCGCGCGAGGCGACGGGCACGCTGCTGGCCGTGCAGCTGTCCAGCAAGCAGCACGACATGGACCGGGAGTGGGTGTCGCTGGGCGCGGGCCCCTGGGACAGCTCGGGGCGGCCTTCCTGGGTGGACCTGGACCGGGTGCTCCGGGTCCACGAGGACGGGATGCGGCGCGAGGCGTGCGCCCTGGACCGGGGCAGGTTCGACCTGGTCGTCGAGCGGCTGAGGGAGCGTTACGGCTGGTCGTGAAGCCTCCCGGCCGGGGCCGGCTCTCACCCTCTACGTCAGGGTGAGGGTCGGGCCCGGTCGGCGAACACGCGGTCGAACGCCACCCGGGTGGGCGAGTCGTCCCGGCGGCCGAGGATGCCGAAGACCACCTCCTCGAAGTGGCCAGCGAACCGGCCGTCACCGGTGAGCAGCGCGCGGAAGGCACCGGCCACCTCGGCCGGGTCGTTCAGGAACACGCCGCATCCCCACGCGCCCAGCACCAGCCTGCGGTAGCCGCAGACCGCCGCGACCTCCAGCACCCGTTCGGCGCGGGCGGCGAGCGCGGCGGGGATGCGGTGCGCCTCCCGCGGGGTCCTGGCGCGGATCACCCCGGCGTTGGGGGCGGGCGAGGTGAGGAATCCGGCCCTGTACGGCGTGTCGAGCAGCCTTCCGCGGTCGTCACGGAAGACCGGTACACCGGGTGAGTGGATGACCCGGTCGGTGTAGAACGCGCTGCGCTCGGCGCGGTGGTGGGCGTAGAAGCCGGGCACCCGCATCAGCGTGGCGTACAGCGCGGAGCCCCGGCACAGCGCCTCCTCCTGCGCCTGGGCGCCGTTGAGGTACCCGCCGCCGGGGTTGCGGGCGGACGCGTAGTTCAGGACAGCCACCTCGCCCGGCCGCTCGCCGGTCATCCGGGCGGCCGCCTGCAGGCTGCTCTCACCCGTGACCTCGATGGCGGGGGTCCGGTCCCGGTCCGGCGGGGCGAGGGGCACCGGCTCGGGACCGTACAGCCGCGTGCCGGTGAGGGCGGCGGCCAGATCCTCTTCGATGCTGATTTCCCGGCCGTTTCCCGTGCGGTAGGAACCCGCCCGGACGATGTTCTCCGTCTCGCGTGCGATCCCGCGCAGCCGGGCGCTCATGACGCCTCCCCCTTATGGTGCATACGGGGCATGATCGGCGCCCTGCCGGATCGAACACAATCGAATATTCGGCGCACAGGAATGCCGCGGCCTGATCCGGCCGTGATCGACGAGGCATCCCCCAGGCACTCTTGTGCGATCCGTTTGCAGGGCTTTGGGTAGGACGGACGCATCGGAACAAGGAGGCCCGGCATGTCATCCGACACACCCGGCGGCCACGGTCCGCGCGGTCTCGCTCCGCCCCTCGATGAGGGCGAGGCGGAGGATTTACTGCGCGGCATCTGTTTCAAGACGGGTCCGCCGCGCACGGTGGGAGTCGAACTCGAATGGCTCCTGCACGACCGCGACCACCCGCACCGCCCTGTCCCGCCCCACCTTCTGGAGGCGGCCGCGACGGCCGTCCGGGCGCTGCCGCTCAGCGCGGCGCTCACCTTCGAACCCGGCGGCCAGCTGGAGCTCAGCTCGCGCCCGGCCCCTTCCCTGATGGCGTGTGTCGACGACACCGCCGCCGATCTCATCGCCGTACGGACCGCCCTGGACGGGCTGGGCCTCGTTCCGGCCGGTCTCGGCGTCGATCCCTGGCAGCAGCCGCGCCGACTGCTGCGCGAGCCCCGGTACGAGGCCATGGAGCGGGCGCTCGACCGGTGGGGGCCGGCCGGCCGCGCCATGATGTGCACCACCGCCTCCGTCCAGGTCTGCCTGGACGCCGGGGAGGAGGAGCCCGGACCGCTCGGCTACGCGCGCCGCTGGCAGCTGACCCATCTGCTGGGCGCGGTCCTGGTGGCGGCGTTCGCCAACTCGCCGTTCCGGGAGGGCCGGCCGACGCCCTGGCGGTCCACGCGCCAGTCCCTGTGGGACGCCCTGGACCCGAACCGGACGCTCGCCCCGGACGGGCAGCTCCCGCCCCGGGACGCCTGGGCCGCGCACGTCCTGGACACGCCGGTGCTGTGCGTACGGGGAGAGGGGCCGTGGGCCGTCCCCGACGGGCTCACCTTCCGCGACTGGATCCGGTCCGGGGCGCCCCGGCGAGCGGACCGGAGCGACCTCGACTACCACATCACCACGCTGTTCCCGCCGGTGCGCCCGCGCGGGCACCTGGAGCTGCGCATGATCGACGCACAGCCCGGCGACGACGGCTGGATCGTGCCGCTCGCCGTCACGACCGCCCTGTTCGACGACCCGGAGGCGGCCGAGACGGTGTACCGGACCGTCAAGCCGCTCGCCGAGACCGCCGGCACCGGCGCCGCTCCGCGCAATCCGCTGTGGACCGCGGCGGCCCGTGACGGCCTCGCCGACCCGGAACTGCGCCAGGCGGCGGACGTCTCCTTCCGGCTCGCCCTGGAGGCGCTCCCCCGGCTGGGCGCGAGCGTGGCGGTACGGGACGCGGTCGCCGGCTTCCACGAGCGCTACGTCGCCCGGGGCAGATGCCCGGCCGACGACCTGCGCGATCTGCTCACCACGGGCGGGGCGCCGCGCCCGGCCCATCCGAAGGGGACCCTGTCATGACCGAATCCCCCGCTCCCCCGCACGCGGGGGACGACGAGGCGCTGCGCGAACGCGCGCTCGCCGCGTTGCTCGCCGCCCGGGACCGCACCACACTCCTGACCGACAGCGTGGACGATCACGACCTCACCGCCCAGCACTCGCCGTTGATGTCGCCGCTGGTGTGGGACCTGGCGCACATCGGCAACCAGGAGGAGCTGTGGCTCCTGCGCGGTGTCGCCGGCCGGGAGGCCATGCGGCCGGAGATCGACGGGCTGTACGACGCCTTCGAGCATCCGCGCGCCACCCGGCCCTCGCTGCCGCTGCTGGCGCCCGGTGAGGCGCGCGCGTACGCGTCGGAGGTGCGCGGCAGGGCACTGGACGTGCTGGAGTCCGCCCCGCTCGGTGAGGGACCCGCGCTGGTCAGGTCCGGTTTCGCCTTCGGGATGATCGCGCAGCACGAACAGCAGCACGACGAGACCATGCTGATCACTCATCAGCTGCGCTCCGGCCCGGCGGCCCTGACGGCGCCCGAGCCGCCGCGCGCGCCGGACGCACCGACGCTGCCGGCCGAGGTCCTGGTGCCGGGCGGCCCGTTCACCATGGGTACGTCGGCCGAGCCATGGGCCCTGGACAACGAACGCCCCGCGCACCAACGCGACGTCCCCGGGTTCGTCATCGACACGGCCCCGGTGACCTGCGGCGCGTACCGGGCGTTCATCGAGGACGGCGGCTACGGCGAACGGCGCTGGTGGGCGCCCGAGGGCTGGGCCATGGTCCGCGAACACGGGCTGGGCGCTCCGCTGTTCTGGCACCGGGACGCGGGGCAGTGGCTGCGCCGCCGCTTCGGGGTGACCGAGCCGGTGCCGGACGACGAGCCGGTGCTGCACGTCAGCTGGTACGAGGCGGACGCGTACGCGCGCTGGGCCGGGCGGCGGCTGCCGACCGAGGCGGAGTGGGAGAAGGCGGCCCGCCACGATCCCGCGTCCGGGCGCTCCCGCCGCTATCCGTGGGGCGACGAGGACCCGACGCCGGAGCGGGCCAACCTGGGTCAGCGCCATCTGCGGCCCGCGCCCGCCGGGGCGTACCCCGCCGGGCGGGCGCCGTGCGGGGCGGGACAGCTGATCGGTGACGTGTGGGAGTGGACGGCGAGCGACTTCCTGCCGTACCCGGGGTTCGCCCCGTTCCCGTACCGCGAGTACTCGGAGGTGTTCTTCGGACCGGAGCACAAGGTGCTGCGGGGCGGCTCGTTCGCGGTGGACACGGTGGCCTGCCGGGGCACGTTCCGCAACTGGGACCTGCCGGTCCGGCGGCAGATCTTCTCGGGGTTCCGCACTGCGAGGGATCTCTGATGTGCCGCCATATCGCTTACCTGGGACCCTCCGTCGCCCTGGGCGAGGTGCTGACGCGCCCGGTGCACTCCCTGGTACGGCAGTCCTGGGAGCCGCGCAGGCAACGGAACGGGACGGTCAACGCCGACGGGTTCGGGGTCGGCTGGTACGCGGACGGGGACCCGGTCCCGGGCCGCTACCGGCGCCAGGGCCCCGTCTGGGGCGACCAGACGTTCGCGGATCTGGCCCGGGTGGTCCGCAGCCACGCCCTGCTCGCGGCGGTCCGGGACGCGACCGGGGCCGACCCGGACGGCGAGGCCGCCGCCGCGCCGTTCGCCGCCGACCGGGTCCTGTTCAGCCACAACGGCGCGGTGCGGGGCTGGCCGGGTTCGATGGCGTCCGTGGCATCCACGCTGCCCCCGGCCGAGCTGCTGCGGCTCACCGCCCGCAGCGACTCCGCCCTGGTCTGGGCCCTGGTCCTCCACCGGCTCGCGGCGGGCGACGCCCTCGCGCAGGCCGTGGCGGACACGGTGGCCGAGGTGGCCGAGGCCTCCCCCGGCTCCCGGCTCAACCTGCTGCTCACCGACGGGGAGACCATCGTGGCGACGGCCTGGGGCGACACCCTGTGGCATCTGACCGATCCCGGCCGGCACACGGTCGTCGCCTCGGAGCCGTACGACGACGACCCCCGCTGGTACGAGGTGCCCGACCACACCCTGCTGACCGCGACCGCCGGCGACGTCCTGCTGACCCCGCTGAAGGAGCCCCGCACGTGAGTCCCTTCCTGCTGACCCGCACCCTGCCCGAGGACGCGACGGACGCGGCGCTGCGCGCCGACGTCCTGCACGGTCTGACCCGGCACCCGAAGACGCTGCCGCCCAAGTGGTTCTACGACGCGCGGGGCAGCGAACTGTTCGAGGAGATCACCCGGCTCCCCGAGTACTACCCGACGCGCGCCGAGCGGGAGATCCTGATCGACCGGGCCGCCGAGATCGCGGCCGCGTCCGGCGCGCGCACCCTGGTCGAGCTGGGCTCCGGCTCGTCGGAGAAGACCCGGTACCTGCTGGACGCGCTGACGGACCTGCACAGCTATGTGCCGGTCGACGTCAGCGAGAGCGCGCTGCGCGGCGCGGCGGACGCCCTGCTGAGGGAGCGGCCGGAGCTGTCCGTGCACGCACTGATCGCCGACTTCACCGCCGGGCTCTCACTGCCCGCGACGCCCGGCCCCCGGCTGGTGGCGTTCCTGGGCGGCACGCTCGGCAATCTGCTGCCGAGCGAGCGTGCGGTGTTCCTGACGTCGGTACGCGACCTGCTGGCGCCCGGTGACACGCTGCTGCTCGGCACGGACCTCGTGAAGGACGAGAAGGTGCTCGTCGCCGCGTACGACGACGCGGCCGGGGTGACGGCGGCGTTCAACCGGAACGTGCTGTCGGTCGTCGACCGGGAACTGGGCGCCGACTTCGTACCGGAGGACTTCGCGCACGTGGCGCGCTGGAATCCGCGGGAGGAGTGGATCGAGATGCGGCTGCGGGCCCGCCGGTCCCTGACGGTGAAGATCCCGGAACTGGATCTGGTGGTGCCGTTCGACGCGGGTGAGGAGCTGCGCACGGAGGTGTCCGCGAAGTTCCGCGAGGACGGGGTACGCCGCGAACTGGCTGCCGCGGGGCTTCGCCTGGCCCACTGGTGGACGGACGCGGAGGACAGATTCGCGCTGTCCCTGTCCACGGTGGAGTGACGGGCGGCGCGGGGCGGGGCCGGAAAGCCGGACCCGCCCCGCGCCGGTGGATCAGCTGCCGGCGAGCAGTTCGGTGATCCTCTCGGAGGCGGTCTTCGCCTCGGTCGCCGGGTCACCGCCCTGGAGGACGGCCGTCATGTAGGGCTTGATCGGGTTGTCGGCCTCGACCGCGGCCCATTGCGAGGAGTTGGGGGTGGCGTGGCCGCGCGTGGCGCCCTCGGCCATCGCGGCGGTGCTCTCCTGGCCCTCGATGACACGGGCGAGGGCCGGCTTGTTGGGCACGTAGCTCATGGTCTTGGCCAGGTCCTCCTGCCACTTGGCCCCGGCCAGGGCCTTGATCACTTCGTAGCCGGCGCTGCGCTCGTCGGCCTTCTGGGGCACGATCAGGTCGGAGCCTCCGGTGAACACCGAGCCGGGCGCCTTCGCGGTCTTGCCGGGGATGGGGAAGTAGCCCAGTTTTCCCTTGAGTTCGGGGTTCTTCTTCTCGATCAGGGTCGCGGTGCTCGGGGTGGAGATGATCTGGGCGACATTCCCCTCGGCGAACACATTGGCCTGCGGGGGCTTTTCCTCGTCGGCGTCCTTGGGTCCGTCGCCCAGCGCCTGGAGTTGGGAATAGAACTGCATGCCCTCGAGCGCGGCGGGGGTGGCGAGAGTGCCCTGCCAGTCGCCCTCCTTGTCGCTGGCGAGTTCTCCGCCTTCGTCCCAGATGAAACCGGCGAGTACGTACCAGTTCTGACCGGGCAGATACATGCCCTGGTTTCCGTCGCGGTTGAGTTTCGCGGTGTCCTCGATCCACTGCGCACGCGTCTTCGGCGGGTTCTTGATGCCCGCCGCATCGAAGATCTCCTTGTTGTAGATCACGACCCGGTTGGCCGCGTACCAGGGGACTCCGTACTGGACGCCGTCGATGCTCCCGGGCTCGGCGAGACCGGGCAGCCAGTCCTCGCTTCCCAGGTCACGCATCGATTCCAGGGTCAGATCGCGCAGGTTGCCGCTCTCGGCGTACTGGGCGACCTGGGTATTGCCGACCTCGATGACATCGGGGGTGTCCTTGCCGCCGAGCGCCTCCAGGACCTTCGGGCCGATGCCACCCCATTCCTGGATCTTGAACTCCAGTTCGACCGAGGAGTGCTCTTCCTCGTACGACTTCTTGAAACGGTCCAGGAAGTCGGCGGTCACACTGTCCTTCATCAGCCAGACGGTCACCTTCTTGCCGCCGGAGCCGCCCGTTCCGGGGATCACGCCGCACCCACCCAGCGCAACGGTGGAAATAAGGGCGACAGCTCCGACGAGCATGCGGTTTTTCACGGGTTCACCTTCTGCGGAACGGCAGGACGAAATTGCGGACCCGGTGTGGGGGACTGCGGGCTGCGCTCGCACGGGCGTGGCTGGATTTTGGTATGGACCAATACTTTGGTCAAGGCCGGTTCCGGACAAGCGTGACGTCTGCGACCCCTCGCGAACCCGCCCGAGGTAGGGCACCTTGGTAAGGGCGAGAGGAGACATACCATGCCGAATCACACGTATCGCGTCACCGAAATCGTAGGAACCTCCCAGGAGGGCGTGGACGAGGCCATCCGCAACGGCGTCGCAAGAGCCTCGGAAACGTTGCACAATCTCGACTGGTTCGAGATCACCCAGGTGCGCGGACAGATCGAGGATGGCCGAATCGCGCACTACCAGGTCGGTCTGAAGGTGGGCTTCCGGCTCGACGATCCCGCGTGAGGCGACGGCCTGTCGCTCCGTGAGGGCGCAGCCGGTTCAGGTGCGCCCCTCCCGCTCCTGCGCGTCCTTCAGCGCGGGCGAGGCCGCCGCCCAGCGGGCGCGCAGCACGGTGAATCCGGCCCGCTCGGCGGCGTCGCAGACCAGCTCGTCGTCGTCGACCAGCACACGCACCGTACGGTCACGGCCGAGCCGCTTCAGGATCTCCAGTTTGGTCAGCCGGGCCGGGCGGCGGTCGTTGCCGCGCCGCATGTGCAGCCGTCCCTCGGGCAGCCCGTACCGGGCCAGCCACGCCACGGTGTCCTTGCGGCACCGCTCCGGCCGCCCGGTGAGGTAGACGATCTCGCACTCCTCGGCGCTGCTCAGCACCAGCCGTACGCCCTCGTCGAGCGGTGGGTCGTCGGCCGCGGCGGCGAAGAAGCCCGCCCAGTCGCGCCTGCCCTCCAGGAAGTGCTGGCGGTGGGCGGTGTCGGCGAGCGTACCGTCAAGATCGAACACGGCCACCGGCCGGACGTCGTATGTCATTCGTCCAGCAAACCAAGCGGCGGCGCAGTCCGGCCAACCGGCACGACCACCGAGCGCACGGAGACCCCTCCCCATGACCTCGCCCCACGATCCGTACGTCCGGGTCCGAGGCGCCCGCGAGCACAATCTGCGGAACGCCGATGTCGACATCCCCCGTGACACGCTCACCGTCTTCACCGGCGTCTCCGGCTCGGGGAAGTCCTCGCTGGCCTTCGGCACGATCTACGCGGAGGCGCAGCGCCGCTACTTCGAGTCCGTCGCCCCCTACGCCCGGCGGCTCATCCACCAGGTCGGCGCGCCGGCGGTCGGTGAGGTCACCGGGCTCCCGCCCGCCGTATCGCTGGAGCAGCGCAGGTCGGCGCCGGGGGCCCGGTCGTCCGTGGGTACGGTCACGACGCTGTCCAACTCGCTGCGGATGCTGTTCTCCCGGGCCGGGGACTATCCGGAGGGCGCCGAGCGGCTGGACTCGGACGCGTTCTCGCCGAACACCGCCGTCGGCGCCTGCCCCCGCTGCCACGGCCTCGGACGGGTGCACCGCACCAGTGAGGAACTGCTGGTCCCGGACCCGGGCCTGTCGATCCGGGACGGGGCGATCGCCGCGTGGCCGGGGGCCTGGCAGGGCAAGAACCTGCGCGATGTGCTGGACGCGCTCGGCCACGACGTCGACCGGCCCTGGAGGGAACTGGAGCCGGCCGACCGGGAGTGGATTCTGTTCACCGATGAGCAGCCGGTGGTGACGGTCCACCCGGTGCGTGAGGCCGGGCGTATCCAACGGCCCTACCAGGGCACGTACATGAGCGCGCGGCGCTATGTGATGCACACCTTCGCCGACTCGAAGAGCGCGACCCTGCGCGCGAAGGCCGAGCGCTTCCTGACCAGCGAGCCCTGCCCGGTCTGCGGCGGCAGCAGGCTGCGCCCGGAGGCGATGGCCGTCACGTTCGCGGGCCGTACGATCGCCCAGCTCGCGGGGCTCGCGCTGACCGACCTGGCCGGCGTGCTCGCGGCGGCGGGCGGTGAGGGGGCCGCCGGGGTCCTGACGGCCGACCTCCTGGCCCGGATCGCGACCGTCACCGAACTCGGCCTCGGCTACCTGAGCCTGGACCGCACGGCGCCCACGCTCTCCTCGGGCGAGCTCCAGCGGCTGCGTCTCGCGACCCAGCTGCGCGCCGGCCTCTTCGGCGTGGTGTACGTCCTGGACGAGCCGTCGGCCGGTCTGCACCCGGCGGACACCGAGGCGCTGCTCGCGGTGCTGGGGCGGCTGAAGGAGACCGGCAACACGGTCTTCGTGGTGGAGCACCAGATGGACGTCGTACGGCAGGCGGACTGGCTCGTCGACGTGGGGCCGCTGGCCGGTGAGCACGGCGGCCGGGTGCTGCACAGCGGGCCGCCCGCAGGACTGGCCGAGGTCGCGGATTCGGCCACCCGGCGCTTCCTCTTCCCGGATGCCCCGCCCCCGCCGCGCGCGGTCCGCGCGCCCTCGGGGTGGCTGCGGCTGTACGGGGTGGACCGGCACAACGTGCGCGGGGTGGACGCGGCGTTCCCGCTGGGGGTGTTCACGGCGGTCACCGGGGTCTCCGGCTCCGGCAAGTCGACGCTGGTGGGGCAGGTGCTGGCGGGGGCGCTGGCCGGCCGGGGCGGCGCCTCGGAGGAACAGGGCCCCGAGCAGCCGGTCGCCGGATACGCCCGCGCCGAGGGGCTGGACGCGGTGGACCGGCTGGTGCAGGTCGACCAGCGGCCCATCGGCCGTACGCCCCGGTCCAACCTGGCCACGTACACCGGGCTGTTCGACGTGGTGCGCAAGCTGTTCGCGGCGACGCCCCTGGCCCGGAAGCGGGGTTACCGGGCCGGCCGGTTCTCGTTCAACGTGACGGGCGGGCGGTGCGAGACGTGCCAGGGCGAGGGCTTCGTCTCGGTGGAGCTGCTGTTCCTGCCGAGCACGTACGCGCCCTGCCCGGACTGTCACGGGGCGAGGTACAACCCCGAGACGCTCGACGTCACGCTGCAGGGGCTGAACATCGCCCAGGTGCTGGATCTGACCGTGGAGTCGGCGGCCGGGTTCTTCGCGGACACCCCGGCCGCCGCGCGCAGCCTGCGGACGCTGCTCGACGTGGGGCTCGGCTATCTGCGGCTCGGGCAGCCCGCGACGGAGCTGTCCGGTGGCGAGGCGCAGCGGATCAAGCTGGCGGCGGAGCTCCAGCGGGCCCGCCGCGGCCACACGCTGTATCTGCTGGACGAGCCGACGACGGGGTTGCATCCGGCCGATGTCGAGGTGCTGATGCGGCAGTTGCACGGGCTGGTCGACGCGGGCTCCACGGTGGTGGTCGTGGAGCACGACATGGCCGTGGTCGCGGGCGCGGACTGGGTGATCGACCTGGGTCCGGGCGGCGGCGACCGGGGCGGCCGGATCGTGGCCGCGGGGCCTCCGGTGGAGGTGGCGCGGGCTCCGGAGAGCCGTACGGCGGGGTACCTGAGGGCGGCCCTGGGCCTCGCCTGAGCGACCGGTCCGCCTCAACTGGACGAGTCGTCATGCGGGTTGGCGGCCGGGGCGGGCGAGGGAAATGAAACAGTAAAGAATGTTGACAGTTAGCTGGTCCATACCAATCATGGGCATGCCACGCGGCCTTTCCCGGCCGTGCGGCATGTGACCCCGGCCGGGAATCACAGGAACGGGCCGCGCCCCTCAACGGGCGCGGCCGAGCCGTGCATCCGCCCGTCGTCCCACCCCGCTGGGAGCTGCCCCATGAGACGTCCAAGAACAGTCGGCGCCGTCCTGAGCGCCTTGGCCACCGCCGTCGCGTCCGCAGGTCTGGTCCTCGGATCAGGCGCCGCCGCGCAGGCCACCACCACCGCCGCCACCCCCATGCCCGCGCACGTCTTCGCCCCGTACTTCGAGGCGTGGAACGGCGACAGCCCGGCCGCGCTCGCGCAGGCGTCCGGCGCCAAGTACCTGACCATGGCCTTCATCCAGACGGAGTCCCGCGGCTCCTGCACCCCGTACTGGAACGGCGATTCGAGCATGCCGATCGCCCAGTCCGAGTTCGGTGCCGACTTCACCACGATGCGGTCGCGCGGCGGCGATGTGATCCCGTCGTTCGGCGGCTACACCGCCGACAACACCGGCACCGAGATCGCCGACAGCTGCACCAACGTCGACTCGATCGCCGCCGCGTACGAGAAGGTCATCTCGACCTACGACGTGTCCCGCCTCGACATGGACATCGAGGACAACTCGCTGGACAACAACGCCGGGATCGACCGCCGCAACAAGGCGCTCAAGAAGGTCCAGGACTGGGCCGCCGCCAACGGGCGCCCGCTGCAGATCTCGTACACCCTGCCCACCACCACGCACGGTCTCGCCGAGAGCGGGCTCGCGGTGCTGGAGAACGCGGTGTCCAACGGCACCAGGGTCGACGTCGTCAACCTCATGACGTTCGACTACTACGACGGCGCCACGCACGACATGGCCAAGGACACCCAGACGTCCATCACCGGGCTGAAGGGCCAGCTGGCCTCGCTGTACCCCTCGAAGACCGACGCCCAGCTGTGGGGCATGACCGGCATCATCGAGATGCCCGGCATCGACGACTACGGGCCGGCCGAGACCTTCACCACGGCCAACGCGCCCGTGGTCTACGACTGGGCCGTCTCCAAGGGCGTCAACACCCTCTCGTTCTGGGCGCTCCAGCGTGACAACGGCGGCTGCCCCGGCACCGGCGGGAGCGACACCTGCTCCGGCATCGCGCAGGACACCTGGTACTTCACCCACACCTTCGCGCCGTTCACGAGCGGCGGCAGCGGCCCGGTGACCGACGACTACTCCGTGGCCGTGACTCCCTCATCGGCCACGGTCGAGCCGGGCAGGTCGACGACCGCCACCGTGAAGACCGCGGTGACCTCGGGCGCCGCCAAGACGGTCGCGCTGACCACGAGCGGTGCCCCGGCCGGGGTGACCGCGACGCTCAGCCCGACCTCCGTGACGGCCGGCGGCTCCTCGACGCTGACGCTCAGCGCCTCGGCGTCGGCGGCACCGGGCACGTACACCGTCAACGTCACCGGCACGTCCGGCACGCTCAGCCACTCGGCGTCGTTCACGCTGACGGTGCCCGGTTCCGGCGGCGGAACGGGGTCGCTGGTCAACGGCGACTTCGAGACCGGTGCGCTCGGCCCCTGGACCTGTGAGTCCGGCGGCGCGGTCGTCTCCTCGCCGGTGCACGGCGGTACGCACGCGCTGTCCGTCGCGGCCACCTCGTCGCAGACCGGTGAGTGCGCGCAGACGCTCACCCTCTCCCCCAACACCAAGTACACGCTGCAGGGTTATGTGCAGGGGAACTACGCGTACCTCGGTGTGCGGGGCGGTGCGACGGCGAGCACCTGGGGCACGTCGAGCGGCTACACCAAGCAGTCGGTGTCCTTCACCACCGGTGCGAGCGGCTCGGTGACGGTCTACCTGCACGGCTGGTACGGCCAGGGCACGGTCTACGGCGACGACCTCTCGGTCACCAAGGCCTGACCCGGTACGTGTGACGCGTCGAGGGTCCCGGAGGCGGGCGGCCTCCGGGACCCTCGGCCGTGCGGCGGCTCAGCGGCGCGCCTTACGGGTGGCCCGCAGCCACTCCTTGTTCATGGCCGAGATCGACGGCAGCGGGATGCCCTTGGGACAGGCGGTGGCGCACTCCCCGGTGAGGGTGCAGCCGCCGAAGCCCTCGCTGTCCATCTGCTCCACCATGTCCAGCACGCGGGTCTCCCGCTCGGGCGCCCCCTGCGGCAGGACGTTCAGGTGGTTGACCTTGGCCGAGGTGAAGAGCATCGCCGAGCCGTTGGGGCAGGCCGCCACACAGGCGCCGCAGCCGATGCACTCGGCGTGCTCGAAGGCGAAGTCGGCGTCCGGCTTGGGCACGGGCGTGGCGTGCGCGTCCGGGGCCGTACCGGTCGGGGCGGAGATGTAGCCGCCGGCCTGGATGATCCGGTCGAAGGCCGAACGGTCCACGACCAGGTCCTTGACGACCGGGAAGGCCGAGGCGCGCCAGGGCTCGATGTCGATGGTGTCGCCGTCGTCGAAGGACCGCATGTGGAGCTGGCAGGTGGTCGTACGCTCCGGTCCGTGGGCGTCGCCGTTGATGACGAGGCTGCACGCGCCGCAGATGCCCTCGCGGCAGTCGTGGTCGAAGGCGACCGGGTCGTCACCGGCGAGGATCAGCTCCTCGTTGAGGGTGTCGAGCATCTCCAGGAACGACATGTCCTGCGAGATGCCGTCCACCTCGTACGTGGACATGGCGCCGGGCGCTTCGGTGTTCTTCTGGCGCCAGACGCGCAGGGTGAGCTTCATGCGTAGCTCCGCTGGGTGGGGTGGACGTACTCGAAGACGAGGTCTTCCTTGTGCAGGACGGGGGCCTCGCCGGTGCCGGTGAACTCCCAGGCGGCGCCGTAGGAGAACTCCTCGTCGCGGCGGGCCGCCTCGCCGTCCGGGGTCTGGGACTCCTCGCGGAAGTGGCCGCCGCAGGACTCGGCTCGGTGCAGGGCGTCGAGGCACATCAGCTCGGCGAGCTCCAGGTAGTCGACGACGCGGTTGGCCTTCTCCAGCGACTGGTTGAACTCCTCACCGGTGCCGGGGACCTTGATGCGGCGCCAGAACTCCTCGCGGATCAGCGGGATCCGGGCGAGCGCGGTACGCAGCCCTTCCTCGTTGCGGGCCATCCCGCAGTACTCCCACATGAGTTCGCCGATCTCGCGGTGGAAGGAGTCGGGGGTGCGGTCGCCGTCGACGGCCAGCAGCAGGTTGAGCCGGTCCTCGGTCTCGGCGACGGCCTCCTGGACCGCGGGGTGCGAGTCGTCGGCCTTCTCCAGGCGCGGATTGCGGGCGAGGTAGTCGTTGATGGTGGACGGCAGGACGAAGTAGCCGTCGGCGAGACCCTGCATCAGGGCGGAGGCGCCGAGCCGGTTGGCCCCGTGGTCGGAGAAGTTGGCCTCACCGATCGCGAAGAGACCCGGGATCGTGGTCTGGAGGTCGTAGTCGACCCAGAGCCCGCCCATCGTGTAGTGCACGGCCGGGTAGATGCGCATCGGCGTCTCGTACGGGTTCTCCGCGGTGATCCGCGCGTACATGTCGAAGAGGTTGCCGTACTTCTCCTCGACCTTCGCGCGTCCCATCCGCTGGATGGCCTCGGCGAAGTCCAGGTAGACGCCCTGGCCGCCGGGCCCGACCCCGCGCCCCTCGTCGCAGACGTTCTTCGCGGCGCGCGAGGCGATGTCACGGGGCACCAGGTTGCCGAAGGAGGGGTACTGGCGCTCCAGGTAGTAGTCGCGCTCGTCCTCGGGGATCTCGTTGGCGGGGCGGGTGTCGCCCTTGGCCTTCGGCACCCAGATGCGGCCGTCGTTGCGCAGCGACTCGCTCATCAGCGTCAGCTTGGACTGGTGGTCCCCGGTGCGCGGGATGCAGGTGGGGTGGATCTGGGTGAAGCAGGGGTTCGCGAAGTGGGCGCCGCGCCGGTGGGCCCGCCAGATGGCGGTGGCGTTGGAGTTCATCGCGTTGGTCGACAGGTAGAAGACGTTCCCGTAGCCGCCGCTGGCCAGGACCACGGCGTCGGCGAAGTAGGTGTCGATCCTCCCGGTGACGAGGTCGCGGGCGACGATGCCGCGCGCCCGGCCGTCGACGACGATCAGGTCGAGCATCTCGGTACGGGGGTGCAGCTCGACGTTGCCCGCGGCGATCTGCCGGGACAGCGCCTGGTAGGCGCCGAGGAGCAGCTGCTGTCCGGTCTGGCCCCGGGCGTAGAAGGTGCGGGAGACCTGGACGCCGCCGAAGGAGCGGTTGTCGAGGAGCCCGCCGTACTCGCGGGCGAAGGGGACGCCCTGCGCCACGCACTGGTCGATGATCTCGACGGAGATCTGGGCGAGCCGGTGGACGTTGGACTCGCGGGCGCGGAAGTCGCCGCCCTTGACGGTGTCGTAGAAGAGGCGGTGCACCGAGTCGCCGTCGTTGCGGTAGTTCTTGGCCGCGTTGATGCCGCCCTGCGCGGCCACCGAGTGGGCCCGGCGGGGCGAGTCCTGGAAGCAGAACTGGACGACGTGGTAGCCCTGTTCGGCCAGGGTCGCGCCGGCCGAGCCGCCGGCCAGGCCGGTGCCGACGACGATGACGGTGTGCTTGCGCCGGTTGGCGGGGTTGACCAGCCTGGCCTCGAAGCGGCGGGTGTCCCAGCGTTCGGCGACCGGTCCCGCGGGGGCCTTGGTGTCGGCGAGGGGTTCACCGGTCGTGTAGTGCGTGTAGTCGTTCATGTCAGCTCACGACTCCGGTCATGACGGCGACGGGTACGGAGAGGAAGCCCACCGTCAGCACCAGCGCGAGGACGTCGGCGAGGGTCTTCAGGACGCGGTCGCGGCTCGCGCGGCCGGCGCCGAGGGTCTGCGCGGCGCTCCAGAACCCGTGCCGGACGTGGAGTCCCAGGGCGAGCATCGCGAGGATGTAGATGACGTTGCCGTACCAGGTGGAGAAGGTGTCCACGACGTTCTGGTACGGGTGGCCGGACTGGAAGCCTCCGGAGTGCACGGTGCCGGTCGTCAGGTCCAGGATGTGCCAGACGATGAACAGCCCGAGGATCACCCCGCCGTAGCGCATGGTGCGGGTGGCGTAGCTCGCGCGAGGCCGCTTGTGCACGTACGTGACGGGCCGCGCCCGCAGGTCGCGGCGGCTGAGCTGGTACGCGGAGACCGCGTGCAGCACCACGGCGGCGACGAGCACCACGCGCACGATCCACAGCGCCCACTCGTAGTGCAGGAACGGCTCGCCCATCACCCGCAGCCAGTGCGCGTAGCCGTTGAACTCGCCGGACCCGAAGAAGATCTTCAGGTTTCCGATCATGTGGACGACCAGGTAGAGGAGCATGACCAGACCGCTCACGGCCATGATCGCCTTCTTGCCGACGGTCGAGTCCCAGAGCGTGCGCGTCATGGACGGCCGTCGGTCCGTCCGGGTTGCCAATGCCATGGGACAGGACGCTAGGGCGAAGACGCCGATCAGTCCAAGACATGGAGTGGCTGATCTCCATAGGCTGACGCTATGAGGCGGGGTAGCGTGGGGTGATGCAGTTCCAGCAGCTCACCTATTTCGTCGCCGTCGCCGAGACCCGGCACTTCACTCGCGCCGCCGAGGAGGTGCACGTCTCGCAGCCCTCGCTCTCCCAGCAGATCCGGGCCCTGGAGAACGAGCTGGGCGCCGAGCTGTTCAGCCGGGCGCGCGGCAACATCACGCTGACGGACGCGGGCGAGGCCCTGCTGCCGCTCGCCCGGCGCATCCTGGCCGACGCCGACACCGCACGGCACGAGGTGCAGGAGCTGGCCCAGCTGCGGCGGGGCCGGGTCAGGCTGGGCGCGACGCCCAGCGTGTGCACGGGCCTGCTGCCCGAGGTGCTGCGCGCCTTCCACGACCTCCACCCGGGCATCCAGCTGCTGCTGGAGGAGGGCGGTTCGCACGACCTGGTACGGGAGCTGGCGCGCGGGGCGCTCGATCTGGCCCTGGTGGTGCTGCCGCTGCCGGCCGCCTCACCGGCGCTGACCACGGTCGAACTGCTCCAGGAGGACCTGGTCGTCGTCTCCTCGGCGCACCGCCCACGGCCGGGGCGCGGCGGCCGGGTCCGGATCGCCGACCTCCAGGGCGAGCCGCTGGTGATGTTCCGGCACGGCTACGACCTGCGGGAGCTGACGGTGGCCGCCTGCCGGGCCGAGGGCTTCGAGCCGTCGTTCACGGTGGAGGGCGGCGAGATGGACGCGGTGCTCGGCTTCGTCCGCGCGGGCCTGGGCATCGCGGTGGTCCCGAACATGGTCGCCACCCGGGCCGGACTCGACCTGCGTACGACGCCCCTGGCCCGCCCGGGGCTGCGCCGCACCATCGCGCTCGCGCACCGCAGCGACGTGGCCCCGCCGCGCGCGGCCCGCGAGCTGCAGCGGGTCCTGCTGGCGGGACGGACGGACACGGCGGCCCCGTGAGGGGTGCCGTGTCCGTCCGGCGGGGCGGGCCTGTGAGGGGTGCCGTGTCCCGGCGGGGCGGGCGGACGCGGCCGGCCCCTGGGGGCACGCCGGTCCGCCCGATTCACACCGCGTCGGCCAGCAGCAGCGAGTGGATGCGGTCCGGGGCGCCCGGACGGGCGTAGTACCAGCCCTGGGCCGTGTCGCAGCCCAGCTGCCGCAGCTGCTCGGCCTGGGCGCCCGTCTCCACGCCCTCGACCGTCACCGCCAGGTCGAGGCTATGCGCGAGCGACACGATGCCCTCGACGATCTTCAGGTCCACCGGGTCCGCCGGATGGTGCTGCATCCCCTGGGTGAAGGACCGGTCCAGCTTCAGCACACTCACCGGCAGCCTCCGCAGGTTCGCGAGGTTGGAGTACCCGGTGCCGAAGTCGTCCAGTGCGATGTCGACGCCCATCTCGGCCAGCTGGCGCAGCGGTTTGAGCAGGTCCTCGTCGGCGCCGATGAGCGCCGACTCGGTGACCTCCAGGCACAGCGCGCCCGCTTCCAGCCCGGAGCGCTCCAGGACGTCGACGGTCTCCGCGACCAGCTGCGGGTGGTGCAGCTGGGCCGGTGAGAGGTTGACGTTGATGCGCAGCGGACCGCCGTCGGTGTGGCGCTCCTGCCAGAAGTTGGCCTGCCGGACCGACTCCTCCAGGACCCAGCGGCCCAGCGGCACGATGAGCCCGGTGTGCTCGGCAAGCGCGATGAACCGGTCGGGCCCGAGCACCCCGTGCTGCGGGTGGCACCAGCGCACCAGGGCCTCCGCGCCGTGCACCGTACCGTCGCCGAGGTGGACCAGCGGCTGGTACTCGATGAAGAACTCGCCGCGTTCCAGGGCGGCCGGCAGGGCCGTGGTCAGCCCGTGCCGGGTGATGGCCCGCGCGTCGGCCTCCGCGTCGGCCAGCTCGAAGCGGTTGCCGCCCGCCGACTTGGCCCGGTACATGGTGATGTCGGCGCTGCGCAGCACCTCCGCGGCGCTGCGTTCCCCGGCGGGGCCCTCGACGATACCGATCGATCCGCGGACGGTGAGTTCGCGCCCGTCGAGCCGGATGGGGGCGCCGAGTACGCCGAGGATGCGGCAGGCGAGTTCGTCGACCTCGGCCGGCGAGTCGAAGCTCGTCGTGAGGGCCACGAACTCGTCGCCGCCGAGCCGGGCGACCATCTCGCCGGGGGCGGTGGCACAGCTCTGCAGGCGGTCCGCGACCTCGACGAGCAGCCGGTCGCCGGCGGCGTGGCCGAGGCTGTCGTTGATGGCCTTGAAGCCGTCGAGGTCCAGGTAGCAGAGCCCGAAGCGGCTGCCGTCGCCCGCTGAGAGCGCTTTCTCAAGGCGCTCGAAGAAGAGCGTCCGGTTGGGCAGACCGGTGAGCGCGTCGTGGGTCGCCTCGTACCGCAGGCGCAGGTTGAGCAGGCGGCGCTCGGTGGTGTCCTCCAGCAGCGCCAGCTGGTACTCGGGCCGGCCCTCGGAGTCACGCAGCAGCGACACCGTCAGGTTGGTCCACAGGACGGTGCCGTCGTTGCGGTAGTACGGCTTCTCGACCCGGTAGTGCTCGCGTTCGCCCCGTACCAGCTCGTTGTAGTACTTCCAGACCTGCGGGGAGTCCTCCGGGTGGACCCACTCGTTGACGCGGTGGCTCAGGACGTGGTTCTCCAGGCCGCCGAACATCCGGGTGAGGGTGTCGTTGACCTCCAGCACGTTGCCGTCGAGGTCGGCGATCCCGATGCCGATGGCGGCGTCCTTGAACACCGCCCGGAAGCGTGCCTCGGTGGCGTGCAGGGCCTGTTCGGCGTGGGAGCGCGCGGCGAGCGCCGAGCGGGCGATGGCCTCCTGCTCGGCCAGCGTCCGTTCGCGCAGGGCCTGGGTGAAGCCGGCCGCCACCGCGTGCTGGATGCGGGCGCAGCGGGAGCGGCTGTCCTCGGTGGTCAGGGCCGCCGGCCCGTTGCTGCCGCAGTAGAGCACCAGGTACGAGTCGACGACGCCGAGCGTGGAGCTGAGGGCGTCCGGGTCGGTGCAGTGCGCCGCGACGAGCGCGCCGCCCACCGAGGTCGCCGCGGCGGCGTCGAACGGGCGGGCGTGCAGGGTCTCGCTGAGTGCGCGGGCCAGCGGCAGCAGGTGCTGCTCGAACTCGGGCCGGGTCATGGAGGTGGCCGTCGACGGGAAGATGGCCCGGCTCCAGATGGTGGCGAATCTCCGGAGCCGGTCCTCGGGGCCGTCGGGTGCCGCGTCCGGGGCTCCGGACGGCTGGGCGGGGATGCTCACGCCTTGCGTCCCACTCCCGCGATGCCCGAGAAGGCATATGGGTCCTCGTTCTCGGGTGCGGCGGTGTTCTCGGGCCGCCATTCCGGCATGGCGACGAGGCCCGGCTCGACCAGCTCGAAGCCGTCGAAGAAGCGGGCGACCTCGTCCCGCGTGCGCATGATCAGCGGGTTGCGGATGTTCTGGTAGACGCCGACCGCGCCGCCGGCCTCCTCGCGGCTCAGCGGAATGCCCTCGTACGCGGCGTGGGTGACGATCAGGAGGCTGCCGGGGGCCAGCATGTCGCGCAGCGCGGCGACGGCGCCCTGCGGGTCGTCGGAGTCGTCGATGAAGTGCAGGACGGCCACGAGCAGCAGCGCCACCGGGCGGTCGAAGTCGAGGAGTTTGGCGACCTCGGGGCTGTCCCGGATCTCCTGGGGCCTGCGCAGGTCGGCTGCGGCGATCGTCGCGCCGTCGTTGCCCTCCAGGACCGCCTGGCTGTGCGCGACCGCGACCGGGTCGTGGTCGACGTACGCGACCCTGGCGCCGGGGTCGGCGGCCTGGGCGACCTCGTGGACGTTGCCGAACGTGGGTATCCCGGAGCCGATGTCGAGGAACTGGGTGATGCCCTCGCTCAGCGCGTAGCGCACCGCCCGGCGCATAAACGCCCGGTTCGCCTGCATGACCTTGGGAAGTCCCGGCATGAACTCCATGGCCTTCCGGGCCGCTTCCCGGTCCACCTCGAAATTGTGCGAGCCGCCCAGATAGAAGTCATACATTCGGGACACGCTCGGCACCGATATGTCAATGCCTTGCGGTGCCCAGGCGGGACGCTCCATCGATGTCTCCAACAAGTTCGCCACGGCGATCCGGCCATGTTCATGGTCAGTGTGGACCAGAGGCTACTGATCGACCGCCAAGAGAGCGAGTGGAAACGGAAATTAGCGGTCCGTTATTGGTCACACTCTCATGGCATGTGCAACCGCCTCGTCGCTGCCCGTCACATTCGGCGAACGGAAGGGATCAAATAGTTCACTCCCGGACTACTTTGGCGCACCATGGAACTCGGCTTCCCCGGGAGCCGTGCCTCATGTGCCGTGGGAGCCTTGACCGTTGGCGTCCGCTGGGCGGATGCCCCGGTTCCGCAACCGGTCCTGTCCCGGTACCGAACGGCCGCCGCCCGCACCCCCGATGCCCGTCCAAGACCTCGAATGCCCCGGACCGCTGACGCCGCCTTTGGCGCCATTCCCGACGCAGGGGTCGACAATCGGCCATTTACCGTCGACCGGCGCCCGGGACCCCTCTGTTCCCTTTCAGCGGCCTCAAACCCCGCGCGCTCCAGGTCCCCTCCATCGGGCGAATCCCGCAGGGGTCCGGCGTGCCCGCACACGGCCCGGAACATGCTCCCGGTCGTGTACGGATCACTCATCTGGCGGCTGGCGACGGCTCTCGCGCTCACCTGGCTGCTGTCCTCCCCCGCCCCGGCGCTCGCCGACAGCTGCGCGTACGCGTCCATCGGGGACGAGGGCGGCGGGACGGCCGTGGCCGTCAGCGGCGACGGCAGCTGTTTCGCGGGGCCGGAGCCGGAGCCCACTCCGACGCCCCCGCCGAAACCGACGCCCCCGCCGCCACCGAAGCCCCCACCACCACCGCCTCCGCCGAAGCCGGCGCCCCCACCGCCCCCGCCCCCTCCGGCCCCCGCGCCGGTGGCACCGGCCCCTCCCCCGCCGCCCCCTCCTCCGCCACCCTCCCCCGCGCCGAAGCCCGCGCCGAAACCGAAGCCCTCGCCGAAGCCCACCCCGTCCGTACGCCCCTCGCCGTCCGTCCACGTGGCGCTCCCCGCGTACCGCCGCCCCGTGCGGAAGACACCGGAGCGCCACACCTCCTTGGTCACGCTCACCCTGGTCATCACCGCCCCCGCCGTGTTCGCCGTCGCCGTGCTGCGGCCCCGTTCCCGATGAACCCCGGAGACGCTCATGTCGGAATGGCTCGTTCTCACCCTCGCCATGGTCGCGGCCACCGCCGTCGTCCTGACCATCGCCGTCCTCAGCAATCGCAGGCTCCCGGAGGACGATGACCCGTCCGAAACCCCCGACGTCATCGAGTACATGACGATGATGATCGGCGTGATCTACGCAATCGTGCTGGGCCTCGCCATCGCGGGAGTCTGGGAGGGCCGGAGTGCCGCGCAGGAGTACGTACGCCAGGAGGCCCAGGCCCTGCACGAGGTGAGCGCGCGTTCCTCCGTGTATCCGCAGGAGGTGCGCACCCGTATCCGGGCCGATGTCGACGCGTACGTGAGCCATGTGGTGCACGACGAGTGGCGGACCATGACGAAGCACGGAACGCTCAGCGACCGCGGGGCCGAGCTGCTCGACAAGGTGCGCGCCGACGTCACGGACTACCGGCCGGCGACGGACCACGAGGGCGAGGCGTATCAGCCGCTGGTCGACCAGGTGGCCGCCGCCGACGACGCCCGCAGCTCGCGCGGGCAGAGCGCCGGCGCCACCATGCCCGGGGTGGTGTGGTTCGGGCTGATCATCGGCGCCCTGGTGACCGTCGGACTGATCTTCACACTCCAGATCCGCCGGACCTTCAGGGAACTCCTGCTGGCGGGCCTCTTCAGTGTGCTGATCGCCTTCCTCCTCTTCCTGATCTGGGACTTCGACTCACCGTTCGGGCGGGGCTTCTCGGCCACCGCCGCACCCTTCCTCGATCTCTTCCCGGGGGCGGCGGGCGGGTAGCGGACGCCCCGTCCGGACCGGTGCGCCGCCCGGGGGACAGCGGTGCCCCATTCGCCGGACACCGATCGCGGGCGAAATGCACCACTTCTAGCGTGGGACCCATTCGAGGTGCATTTCTGACGCTTTGTGGAAATCCGTTCCGCAGCTGCTCCTCGGGGACCCGGAGGATTCACCATGCGCGCAATACGTGTCGCCCCCGTCGCTCTGCTGGGCGCCGCAGCACTCGCTCTGACCGCCCCGGCCGTGACCGCGTATGCCGCGACCACGGGCGGACCGTCGGGCGGCGGAAACGGATACACCGTCACGCCGTCGGTGGTCGCGCCCGGGGGCAAGGTCACCCTGGCGGCCCGGGGGTGCTCGACGACCGCCACGGCGTCGTCGGGGGTCTTCGACACCGTCACCATCCCGGCGAACGGCAGCAGCCAGGCCACCGTCGACTGGGACGCCAAGCCGGGCGCCGCCTACGAGGTGACGTTCATCTGCAACACCTCGCCCAGCTCCACGGCCAAGGTGAATCTCACGATCAGCGCGGCCACGGGCACGCCCACCACGAGCTCGACGAGCACGGGCGCGGCCACGGCCTCGCCGGCCGGGGTGCAGGGCGGTCTCGGCGGCAGCATCGACAGCGCGAACTCCGGTGAGATCGTGGCGGGCACCGCGCTCGCCGTGGCCGCCGGTGCCGGTGTCGTGTTCTTCGTGCGCCGCCGCAGGGAGAGCCGCTCACACTGACCGGTACGAGCGGATGGGCAACGAGAGTCGCCCCGGGTCCTGTCACAGGACTCGGGGCGACTTCGGTTATCGGTCCGGCGGAGGCGTCCTTGCGGTCAGGCCGCCCCATGGCCCGTCCTGCGGCGGCGCATGACGTACACGCCCCCGCCGAGGGCCGCCGAGGCGACGAGGCCCGCGCCGACACTCATCTCCGCCGGGGTGGCGGCCATCGAGCCGCCGAGCCCGCCCTGGGCGCCCCGGCTGTCGAGCACGGTGAAGCGGTGGCCGGCCGTCCGGTCGGTGCCGTCGCAGCGGACCGTCAGGTTGTACGTGCCGGGGGTCGCGTCGTTGAAGATGCGGACCCGGGCGTGGCCGACCCGGCCGGCCGAGAGCCGGGTGGTCCGGAAGGCGTTGGACGAGACGCTGCCGCCCCGGCCGCAACCCTCTGCGCTGACCTGCATGGCCGCGCCCTGGTGCACGCGCTCGGGGTCGACGGTCACGTTGTTCGGGCCGTTGTTGCGCCCGTTGTTGTTCCCGTTGCCGTTGTTGTTGCCGTTGTTGTTGCCGTTCCCGTTGTTGTTGCCGTTCCCGTTGTTGTTGCCGTTGTTCCAGCCGCCCGGGTCGTTCCAGTCGTTCTGGTTGTTGCCGTTGTTCTGGTTGTTGTTCTGGTTGTTCCCGACGTCTCCGCCGGCGGCCGCCATCGGGGCACCGACCCCGAGGGCGGCGACGGCGGCCGCGGCGACAACGAGAGCGCGTGTAGCACGCATCGTTCGAACCTCCACCGGGAAGCGCCCCGGGGCTCTGTGCACCGGGATGGATCGACGAGAACGCCTCCCATGACGAACCCTCACCAGAACCTTGATCCGCCGCATTTCGGCACTGCTCCACACCGGTGATCCGACACGCCGTGCGAACGTCCCCGCAGCTGACGGACGCGCAGGTCACGGGCCGTCAGAAGTTTTATCTCCGCGCTACTCCGATAAGCATCCGGGTGCGTCGCCGCCACCCGTTCGCCCTTCTCTGATCGCCGCCCGGTCGCACCGCGCCTAGCGTTCTGCTCGTCGCGACGAAGGGAGAACCATGGGCCGGGACAACTGGCGACCGGAACGGATCAGATACTCGCCCTGGGGCGCGCTCGCCCTGGCGGCCCTCACCGGTCTGGCACTGATGCGCAACGGAGCCGACTTCTCCCCCGGCCCGCCGCAGCCGGTCGCCGCCGCTTCGGTGGGCCACCAGAAGAACGCCCCCGTCGCCCCGGTGGCGGGCCCGGCGGTCAAGCCCCTCCCCTATGCGCCCGTCGCCCGCGTGGCCATCCCCTCGATCCAGGTCGACGCACCGGTCATCGACGTGAACCTGGACCCGGACGGCTGGATCGAGACCCCGCCACCGGAGGACCCCAACCTGGCGGGCTGGTACCAGAACGGCATCGCCCCGGGCCAGACCGGCACCTCCGTCATCGTCGGCCATGTCGACAACAAGGCGGGTCCTGCGGTCTTCTACGGACTGGGCTCGCTGAAGAAGGGCGACCACGTCGAGGTCGACCGCAGCGACGACCGGGTGGCCGTCTTCGAGGTGTACGGAGTCGAGGTCTTCGCCAAGAACGACTTCCCCGGCGCCCGGGTGTACGGCGACACCGGGCAGGCCGAGCTGCGGGTCATCACCTGCGGCGGCGGCTATACCAAGGCCAACGGATACGACGGCAACGTGGTGGTCTTCGCACGCCTGGTGGACACCCGCTGAACGCCGGGGTCCGCCCGGCGGCCCGCCTCGGCGACACCGCTCGCCGGGGGTTTCGCACCCGGATGGCGGGAACGCGTCCGCGTACCCGGTGAGCGGGGGGGGCGGCGCCCGGGAGGCCGGGCGGGGGGCCGCGGGGCGAGCCGATAGCCTCACTGCCGTGACAGATCAGCACTCCCACCAGTTCGAACGTGGCACGGACGGCCCGAAGGTGATCGTCGCGGGCCTCGACGGTTCCGAGTCGTCGATGCGCGCCGCGGCCTACGCGGCCGGCCTCGCCCGTCGCCAGAGGGCCATGCTGGCCCTGGTGTACGTCCAGCCCGTGCTGGCGGCGGGAGCGGCGCTCGGGGCCCCGGTCGGTGACGCGACCGCCGAGGTGGCGGAGGGCCTGGTGGAGGAGATCCGGGCGTCGACGGCCCGGATGAAGGACATATGGGATGTGCGCTGGGAGTTCCACACCTTCCGCGGTGATCCCTACAACGGTCTGGTGACCGCCGCCGACGAGCTCAAGGCGGACGCCGTCGTGGTGGGCGCGTCGGAATCGGCGGGCCACCGTTTCATCGGCTCGGTGGCCGTCCGTCTGGTGAAGGCGGGCCGCTGGCCGGTCACCGTCGTGCCGTAGCCCTCCCCGCCGTGGTTCCGCGGCCCCGCCCGGGGTGCCGTCCGACCGCTCACCGCACCATTCGCCGCTCTGAGCGACCGCTCGTCGCACGGGGCCGCGTTTGTCCTGTTCCTCGTGGCCTGAATGCGCTCGTATACGCCAGGTCAGCAGCGAGGCGGCAGGAACTTGGCGGGAAGGGCGTTCACCATGACCACGACGACGACCGATGAGCGGGCCCTCGCGGAGCTCCAGCGTGAACACGGGCCGGCCCTGTTCCACTTCCTGCTCGGCCTGACGTTCGGCGACCGGCAGCGCGCCGAGGACCTGCTCCAGGAGACGCTGGTGCGGGCGTGGCAGCACCCGGAGGCCTTCGACGGCCCGTACGAGTCGATGCGGCCCTGGCTGTTCACCGTCGCGCGCCGACTGGCGATCGACGCCCGGCGCTCCCGGCTGGCCCGTCCGGCCGAGGTCAGCGACGTG
The DNA here is from genome assembly GCA_036226585.1 of Streptomyces sp. NBC_00708. Lineage (GTDB taxonomy): Bacteria > Actinomycetota > Actinomycetes > Streptomycetales > Streptomycetaceae > Streptomyces. The sequence continues at coordinate 6,788,784 of CP108997.1, read as the reverse complement.
GTCCTGGAATGCGCCCCGGCCGGGGGCGACACCGCGGAGTCCGCGGTCGCGGCGCTCGATGTGCGCGAGGCCGTGCGCGCCCTGAGTCCGGAGCACCGGTCGGTCCTCGTGCAGATCTACTTCCGGGGGCTGAGCGTGGGCGAGACCGCCGAGGTGCTGGGGATACCGGCGGGCACGGTCAAGTCGCGTTCGTACTATGCGCTGCGGCTGCTCTCCGGCCGTCTTCCCGGCTACTCCAGCAGGTCCTCCTCCCGCAGCAGCGCCAGCAGTTCCGCCGCCTCCGCGGTCGCCGCGTAGTCGGCGGCGCACCGGTCGCAACCGCGCAGGTGACGGGCGACCGCGCGGGCCTCGCCGTCGGTCAGCGCGTCCAGGACATAGGCACCGAGCGACTGCCGCACGTGCGGTCCCTCCCCGGGGTCGGCGGTCATCGACACCTCATGTCTGTGACGGATCGGGTCCGGCGGATCCTGCTCTTCTGGCCACGCGGGGCGCGCTCCCCCGGTTCAATGCTGCGTGGACCGTACGGCCCACGAACGAGAAATGAGGCGATACGGGATGCCTCCGGAACGTCATGAGGGGTCCGGCGAGGGCGAGCTGTCGGTGCCGATGGCCTGGATGTACGCGGAGTACCTCGCCGACGAACTGCTGCGCACCGGCGACCTGATGGAGCCGGCGACGCTGGAGTACCGGGCGGGCCGGGACGCGCTGGCGCTGACCATCTTCCTGCTGGACGGTGCGGTGGCCGGGCGGTTGCCGGCCGCGCGGGTGGACGAGCTGCGCCTGCTCACCGCATACGGGGCTCCCTGGCGCGGCTGGGTGTGCGAGCGGCTGCACCCCCCGGCGCGGGCCTGCACGGGCGCGGACCTGGCGCTGGCGCGGGCGGCCTGGCGCTGGCTGGAGGAAACGGAGCTGCTCGCGGCCGACCTGGAGGCCATCGGCCCGCCGCCGTGGGGGCCGGCGGACGGCGCGGAGCGGGACGTCGAGGAGGCCGTTCAGGTATGGACCCCGGCATGGCAGCTGGGCCTGCCGCTGGGGCATCTCGCGGTGCACCTGTACTGAAGCGTCGGTGAGGGCGTCCCGTCAGGAACCGTGCACCCCGGCGCGGTACTTCGGCAGCCGTACGGTGATCCGCATCCCGGCGCCGATGCCCGTCTCGATGACGAGCCCGTACTCGTCCCCGTACACCTGGCGGAGCCGTTCGTCGACGTTGAGCAGGCCGATGCCGGTGGACTTGCCGCCCTCGCCGCGCAGGATGTGGCGCAGCCGCTGGGGGTCCATGCCGGTGCCGTCGTCCTCGATGACGACCTCGGCCTCGGAGCCGGCGTCCAGGGCGCTGATGGTGATGCGGCTGGAGGTGACGGCGCCTTCGAGGCCGTGTTTGACGGCGTTCTCGACGAGCGGCTGGAGGCAGAGGAAGGGCAGGGCGACGGGCAGTACCTCGGGGGCGACCTGGAGGGTGACGGAGAGCCGTTCACCGAAGCGGGCCCGGACCAGCGCGAGGTACTGGTCGATGGAGTGCAGCTCGTCGGCGAGGGTGGTGAAGTCGCCGTGGCTGCGGAACGAGTAGCGGGTGAAGTCGGCGAACTCCAGGAGCAGTTCGCGGGCCTGCTCCGGGTCGGTGCGGACGAAGGAGGCGATGGCGGCCAGCGAGTTGAAGATGAAGTGCGGGGAGATCTGTGCGCGCAGGGCCCTGATCTCGGCCTCGATGAGCTGGGTGCGCGAGCGGTCGAGTTCGGCCAGTTCCAGCTGGACGCAGACCCAGCGGGCGACCTCGCCCGCCGCTCGGGCCAGGACGGCCGACTCGCGCGGGGCGTAGGCGACGAGGGTGCCGAGGACCCGGTGGTCGACGGTCAGGGGGACGGCGACGGCCCACCTCAGCGGGCAGTCCAGGTCCTCGCAGTCGCTGCGGAAGGCGGTGTCGCGGCCGGTCTCCAGAACGCCCGCGACCTGCTCCATGACGTGCCGCCCGTGGTGGTCGCCCTCGCCGTCCCAGACCAGGACCCCGTCGCGGTCGGTGAGGCACAGCGCGTCGGTGCCCAGCAGCGAGCGCAGCCGGCGGGCCGACCGGCGGGCGCTGTCCTCGGTGAGCCCGGCGCGCAGCGGGGGCGCGGCCAGGGACGCGGTGTGCAGGGTCTCGAAGGTGGCGTGCTCCACGGGCGTACCGACGTCGCTGGTGCGTACGGGCCTGGCGGTGCGGCGGCCGACCAGCAGGCCGCCGCCGAACAGCAGGAGGGAGAGCAGCACGATGACGGCGTATCCGGCCCCGGTCACCGGTGCCTCCCGGTGGTGAGTGCTTCGGGCAGGTGGAAGCGGGTCATGGCGGCGTTGGTGCCGGGGGGTATCCGGCTCGGTGTGGCGAGCGAGACCAGGATCATGGCGAGGAAGCCGACGGGTACGGACCAGACGGCGGGCCAGGCGAGCAGTGCGTGCGGCCAGCCGGGCGGGCGTACCGCGCCGCTGACCGTGATGGCGACGGACAACAGCGCCGAGCCGCCGCCCAGCAGGAGGCCGGCGACGGCTCCGGGCGGGGTGAGTCTGCGCCACCAGATGCCGAGGACCAGCAGCGGGCAGAAGGAGGAGGCGGAGACGGCGAAGGCCATGCCCACGGAGTCGGCGACGGGGACCCGGCTGACCAGCAGCGAGCCGGCCAGCGGCACGGAGATGGCGAGGACGGTGGCGAGCCGGAAGTGCCGGACCCCGCGCGAAGGGAGCACGTCCTGGGTGATGACCCCGGCGACGGCCATGGTCAGCCCGGACGCGGTGGACAGGAACGCGGCGAACGCGCCGCCGGCGACGAGCGCGCCGAGCAGGTCGCCGCCGAGTCCGCCGATGACCCGGCCGGGCAGCAGGAGCACGGCGGCGTCCGCGTCACCGCCGTGGATCAGCTCGGGGGCGTACAGGCGGCCCAGCGCTCCGTAGACGGGCGGCAGGAGGTAGAAGACGCCGATGAGGGCGAGGACGGCGACGGTGGTGCGGCGGGCGTCGCGGCCGTTGGGGCTGGTGTAGAAGCGGACGACGACGTGCGGCAGGCCCATGGTGCCGAGGAAGGTGGCGACGATGAGGCCGTAGGTGGCGTACAGCGGGTGGTCGGCGCGGAAGGGGGAGAGCTGTTCGTCGAAGGTGATGCGGGGCTGTCCGTCGCCCTGCCAGGCCAGCACCAGGAAGATCGCGGGGACCAGCAGCGCGGTCAGCTTCAGCCAGTACTGGAAGACCTGCACGAAGGTGATCGAGCGCATGCCGCCGGCGGCGACGGCGAGGACCACGACGGAGGCGACCAGCACGTCGCCGAGCCAGCCGGGCGCCCCGGTGAGGATCTTGAGGGTGAGTCCGGCGCCCTGGAGCTGGGGCACGAGGTAGAGCCAGCCCGCGCCGACGACGAGGACGCTGACGAGTCTGCGCACCTGCCGGGACTCCAGGCGCCCTTCGGCGAAGTCGGGCAGGGTGTACGCCCCCGAGCGGCGCAGCGGGGCGGCGACGAAGACCAGCAGGACCAGGTAGCCGGCGGTGTAGCCGACCGGGTACCAGAGCATGTCGGGCCCGTGGACGAGGACCAGGCCCGCGATGCCGAGGAAGGAGGCGGCGGAGAGGTATTCGCCGCTGATCGCGGCGGCGTTGAGCCGGGGGCGGACGGTGCGCGAGGCCACGTAGAAGTCGGAGGTGGTGCGGGAGATGCGCAGTCCGAATCCGCCGACGAGGACGGTCGCCAGGACGACGACGGCGACGGCCGTCACCGCGTACGTGCGGCTCACGGGGCGGGGCGGCCTTCCACGAGCCGGGCGAAGTCGTTCTCGTTGCGCTCGGCGCGGCGCACGTACCACCAGGCGAGCAGGGTGAGCGGCGGATAGGCGGCGAAACCGAGGACGGCCCAGACGACGGCGGAGCTGTGCAGGGCCTCGAAGACGAGGGGCAGGGTGCCCACGACGGCGGCGAGGACCGCGAAGGCGGTCAGTCCGGCCCGCAGCTGGCCGCGCATCAGCGAGCGGACGTAGGCGCCGCCGAGCGCGGTCTGCTCGTCGATCTCCGACTGGGTGCGGTAGCGCGGCAGCGGGCGCACCCGCCGGGGCTCCCCCGTCACCACTTCGCGCCGGGGTATGGGCTCTGCGGACATGGGGCCGGAGTGTAGGCGGCACCCGGCCCCGCTGGGAAGGGGGTTGGAGCGGGGTAGCCGCTGGTCAGCGGCCGGTCCGGCGCATCAGGAGGTCGCGCAGCGCGCGGGTGTGGCGGCGGCTGACGGCGAGTTCGGCGGTGCCGATGCGCACGCTCATGCTGCCGGCGTCCAGGCGCAGTTCGTCGATCCGGCCGAGGGCCACGAGGTGGCGGCGGTGGATGCGGACGAAGCCCCGGGTGCGCCAGCGCTCCTCCAGGGTGGTCAGGGGGACGCGCACGAGGTGGCTGCCGGTGGCGGTGTGCAGCCGGGCGTAGTCGCCCTGGGCCTCGGCGTAGGCGATGTCGTCGATCGGGATGAAGCGGATGACACCGCCCAGCTCGACGGGTATCTGGTCGTGTGCGGTGTCGTGGACGGGGGCGGAGCGGTCCCCGACCTGCTCGGCGACGCGCCGCACGGCCTCGGCGAGGCGTTCGCGGCGGACCGGTTTGAGGACGTAGTCGACGGCCTTGAGGTCGAAGGCGTGCACGGCGAAGCCCTCGTGGGCGGTGACGAAGACGATGAGCGGCGGCGCGGCGAAGCCGGCGAGGAGCTGGGCGACGTCGAGGCCGGTCAGCCCGGCCATGTGGATGTCGAGGAACACCACGTCGATGGCGGACGGGTCGTCGGGCCCCGCGTCGACGGCGCTGCCGATGCGGCGCAGCGCCTCGGTGGCCCCGGTGGCTCCCTCCGCGCTGCGGATGCGGGGGTCGGCGCGCAGGAGGTAGAGCAGTTCCTCCAGTGCGGGTTCTTCGTCGTCGACGGCGAGTACGCGGAGCATGAGGCCGGAGTGTAGGGCCTGTCCTTCCCGATGGCTCCCCTACTTGAGCAGCCTGGACAGGCGGCGGTCCGCGAGCGGTTTGCCGCCCGTCTGGCAGGTGGGGCAGTACTGGAGCGAGGAGTCGCTGAAGGAGACCTCGCGGATGGTGTCCCCGCAGACCGGGCAGGCCTGTCCGGTGCGTCCGTGGACGCGCATCGCGCTCTTCTTCTCGGCCTTCAGCCGGCCCGCCTCGACGCCGCCGGAGCGTGCGACGGCGTCCAGCAGCGTGGAGCGCATCGCCTCGTGGAGCCGGGTGACCTCGTCATCGGTGAGGTTCGCGGTGAGCTTGAACGGCGACATCTTCGCGACGTGCAGGATCTCGTCGCTGTAGGCGTTGCCGATGCCGGCGATGAGGGACTGGTCGCGCAGGGCGCCCTTGATCTGGCGCCGTTCCCCGGCGAGCAGTGCGGCGAACGCGTCCCGGTCGAAACCGGGGCCGAGCGGATCGGGCCCGAGGCGGGCGATCCCGGGCACCTCGGCGGGATCGTGGACCAGGTGGACGGCGAGGCGTTTGGTGGTGCCGGCCTCGGTGAGGTCGAAGCCGTCGCCGCCGGTGAGGACGGTACGCAGGGCGAGCGGGCCCTTGCCGGGGCGGGGCGGGGCCGCCGGGAAGGCGTCGTTCCAGCGGAGCCAGCCGGCCCGCGCGAGGTGGGTGATCAGGTGGAGCGGACCGACGCCGATGTCGAGGAACTTGCCGTGCCGCCGTACGTCGGTGACCGTGCCGCCGTGCAGGGCGGTGAGCGGCGGGTCGTACGTCTTGAGGACGCTGATGGCGAGCGGCAGGACGCGGTCGATCTCCTTGCCGACGAGGTGGTCGTCGAGGAAGAGCCGCAGGGCTTCGACTTCCGGCAGTTCGGGCATGGTCCCAGCCTGCCGCAGCCCCGCCCGGGACGCCTACCGAAGGCCGTACACGCGTTCGGCGGTGGTGGCGAGCACGGCGTCCCGCTCCTCCTCGCCCAGGCCCTCGATCAGGGTGCGGGCGGTGTCCAGGACCTCTCCGTACGTCGCCGCGAGCCGGCACACCGGCCAGTCGGAGCCGAACATGAGCCGGCCGGGTCCGAAGGCGTCGATGACGGTCTCGGCGTAGGGGCGCAGGTCGTCGGTGCTCCAGGTGCGCCGGTCCGCCTCCGTGACGAGTCCGGAGAGCTTGCAGACGGTGTTGGGGAGGGCGGCGAGGGCGCGCAGATCGTCCGCCCAGGGGCGGACCCGCCCGGTGGCGACGGGCGGTTTTCCCGCGTGGTCGAGCACGAACACGAGGCCGGGGAGCGCGGCGGCCGCCCGGGTGGCGGCGGGCAGCTGGTGCGGCAGGACCACCAGGTCGTAGACGAGCCCGGCGTCGGCGACGGCGGCCAGGCCGCGCAGCACGTCGGGCCGCAGCAGCCAGTCGGGATCGGGTTCGCCCTGGACCTGGTGGCGCAGGCCGACGAGCCGGTCGCCGCCGGGGAGTTCGCGCAGGGCGGCCAGGGTGTCGGCGATGTCGGGTGCGGTGAGGTCGCTCCAGCCGACGACGCCGGCGACCAGGTCGCTGCCGTCGGCGAGCGCGAGGAACTCGGGCGTCTCCGCGGCCACGGTGACGGTCTGGACGAGCACGGTGGCGCTCACCCCGGCCGCGCGGGCCTCGGGCTCCAGGTCGGCGAGGGTGAAGTCGCGGCGCAGGGGGGCCAGCGCCTCGCCGGTGATCCAGTCCTGGTCGCGCACCGACAGGTCCCACACATGGTGGTGGGCGTCGACGACGCGGGGCCGGGCGCTCATCTCACAGCTCCCAGACGACGGGGAGCCCGGCTTCGGCGCCCTCGGCCGAGTAGTCGTGGGCGACGTCCAGGAGCTCGTCCATCCGGGCCTGCCAGGTGACGTTGACGGGCAGCCGCTCCAGTTCGGCGAGGAGGCGTGCGTAGTCGTCGCACTCGATGAGGTGGAAGAGGTCGGTGCCGCTGCGCCAGATCGTCCAGGAGCCGGCGCCCGCCGCCCGGATCGCGCGGGTCAGCTCCGGCGGGACCTCGCGGTGCGCGGCCTCGTACGCGGCGACGCGGTCGGCGCGGACCTTGGTGTGCAGGGCGATACGCATGTCAGTGTCCGTTCCCGGGCAGCAGGCCCTGGTCGCGCAGGTCGTCCCAGAGTGCGTCGGGGATCGCCCGGTTCAGCTGTGCGGCGGCGTCGCGCACCTCCTCCGGGGAGCGGGTGCCGACGAGCACCCCGGCGACGGCCGGGTGGGTGAGCGGGTAGTGCAGGGCGGCGGCGCGCAGCGGCACGCCGTGGGCCTCGGTGACGCCCTTCAGGCGCAGGGCCCGGTCCAGCAGGTTCAGCGGGGCGGTGGCGTAGTCGTAGGTGGCGCCGGGGCGGGGGTCCGCGAGAAGGCCCGAGTTGAAGACCCCGCCGACGACGACGCTCCGGCCGCGTGCGACGGCGGCCGGCAGGAGGTCGCCGAGGGCCGCTTGGTCGAGGAGGGTGAACCGGCCGGCGCACAGGACCACGTCGACATCGGTGTCGCGTACGAAGCGGGTCAGCATCGCGGTCTGGTTCATGCCCGCGCCGATCGCCCCGACGACCCCTTCGGCGCGCAGCTTCTCCAGTTCCGGGTACGCCTCGCGGAAGGCGGGTTCGGCGTGGTCGTCGGGATCGTGGAGGTAGGCGATGTCGACGCGGTCGAGGCCGAGGCGGTCGAGGCTGTCCTCGATGCTGCGGCGGACGCCGGCGGCGCTGAAGTCCCAGCGGCGGCGGTGCGTGGCGCGTACGGCGAAGCCCTCGGAGAGCCCGTCGGAGGCGGCTCTCTCCCCGGGCGGGAGGGGGTCGAGGATGCGGCCGACCTTGGTGGAGAGCGTGTAGGCGTCACGCGGGCGGTGGCGCAGTGCCTCGCCGAGGCGGCGTTCGGACAGGCCGAGTCCGTAGTGCGGCGCGGTGTCGAAGTAGCGGATGCCCACATCCCAGGCGGCGTCCACGGCGGCGGCGGCCCGCTCCGGCTCCACCTCGCTGAAGAGGTTGCCGATGGCGGCCGCGCCGAAGGAGAGTTCGGTGATCCCGACCGCGCTGTCGCCCAGCCCGCTGCGCCGCATGCTGTCGCCGCCCTCTCCGATGATCGCTGCCACACAGCGAATATTCATCGGACCACTTGAGCGCGTCAACACCCCTGACACCATTAATCCCGGCGATCCAGGGCCCAGCTGTCCGATCTATGCCCTGATCATCGACTCTCCTCCACCTCGGCGAGGAGGGCGGCCATCTCCTCGTCGGCGCACCGCGCCAGCCGTTCCAGGTCGGGCAGCGCCTTGCCGTCGCCCACCAGACCGATGTGCACGCGCGAGCCGTACGCCGTCAGTGCGACGGCCAGGGACTGACCCCGGGCCAGCGGAGCCATCGGGTAGAGCGCGCTCAGCGGGCAGCCGGCCAGCGAGAGCCGCGAGCGCGGCAGGGGCACGCTGGTGACCAGGACGTCGAAGAGCATCCGGGCCGCGCTCCCGGCGAGCGGCGCGCCGAAACGGTGCGCCAGCGGGGGCAGCTGGTCGGCCAGTACGGCGACCGCACCCGCGCCCCGCAGCGGACCCGCCGCCTTGTTGCGGTCCATCGCCTCCCGCACCGCGCGGAGCCGTTCACGGGGGTCGGGCTCCGAGACGGGCAGGCCCAGGAGGTAGGCGGACAACTGGTTGCCGGTGGCCGTGGCGGCGCCGCCCGGCCGGCGCCGCGAGACGGGGACCAGGGCGCGCGGGTCGTCGCCCCCCGGGGTCTCGCCGCGCTCCAGCATCCAGCGGCGCAGCGCGCCCGCCACGACGGCGAGCAGCACATCGTTGCCGGTGCCGCCGGTCGCGCGGCGGACGCGCCGAACGGCGTCCAGGTCGAGGTCGGCCGTGGCCAGCCGGCGGGTGCCGCTGGAGCCCGCCCTGAGCGCCGGCGCACCGCGCGGGTCGAGCCGGCCGGCCCGTACGAGCGAGGCGCCGACACCGAAGGCGCGGCCCAGGTCCTCGATCCGGCCGAGGGCGATTCCGGCAACCTGGCGCGGGCCCGGCATCCAGGACCGGGGCGGTACCGGGCGCGGCCGTGCGGCCGGCCGGGGGCGGGCGGTCGCGGGGGCGATCTGGTCGAAGATCCCGGCGCCGATGGCGACCGCCCGCATCCCGTCGGCGAGCGCGTGGTGGAGCTTGACGAGCACGGCGAAGGGACCGCCGTCGGGTCCGTCGAGGAGGTACATCTCCCAGGGCGGCAGACCCCGCCGCAGCGGCCGCTCCATCAGTTCGCCGGCCAGCCGCGTCGCGGCCTCCATGAAGCCCGCGCCGCCGGGGGCCGTCCCGTCGGCGGGCAGCCGTACGCGCCGGACATGGCGGTGTACGTCGAAGTCCGGGTCGGCGGACCAGGCCGCGCCGCCGACGGGCAGCAGGACGTCGCGTACCCGCATGCGCAGCCGTGGGACGGCGGCGGCGCGGGCGCCGAGGAGTTCGAGGAGCGCGTCGGGGCCGGGGTCCGCGCCGGGCGGCGGGGCGAAGACGGCGAGCGCGCCGAGATGCATGGGGTGGGCAGCGGACTCGAGGTGCCAGAAGGCGAGATCGAGGGGTGCCAGTAGCTCAGTGCCCAACGGGTCCTCATGGTGTCGAAGAGGGGAGACCGACCAGGTCGCAGTCAATCGCCGACGATCCATCACGGTCAAGTACCGACAGGTTACGTTCAGTTACAATCCAGTTGCGCTCAACCCCTCCTCCGTCCGGACGAAGGATGACCGCCGGGTCAGTCGCGTGGCGGAACGACGAATTCGCTCCAGACGCACTTGCCGGTCCCCCGGGACTCGACACCCCAGGCATCCGCCAGCTGGTCGACGAGCATCAGGCCGCGGCCGGAGACCCCGGCCTCTCCGGCGTCCCGGCGGCGGGGCAGCGCGCTCGACCGGTCCTCGACGTCGACCCGCAGCCGCCGCTCGGGTCCGGTGAGCACCCGGATCGTGACGATGGCACCGCCGTCGGTGTGCATCAGGGCGTTGGTGACCAGCTCGTCGGCGGCGAGCTCGACCTCGTCGGCCCGGTCCTTGGCGCCCCAGGCCCGTACCGCCGCACGGATCATGTGGCGCGCCGAGCTGAGCGCCTCGGGGTCGTTCTGCCCGACGTGCTGCTGGAGCCGGCCGCCCGGCTGGGGGGCCTGCGCGGCCTTGCGGCGCAGCAGCAGGATGGCCACGTCGTCCTCGCCGCCCCGCTCGTCCACCGAGACGCAGAGCCGGTCGGCGAGCCGTTCGAGATCCTGCGGGCCGTTCGTGATGAGGGAGGTGAGCCGCTGTGTGCCTTCGTCGAGATCGGCGCCCGGCAGCTCCACCAGGCCGTCGGTGAACAGCACCATGGTCTGCCCCGGGTCCAGCTCGACGGTGCCGACCGGGTATTCCAGCCGGCCGAACTCGGCGGAGAGCCCGAGCGGCAGCCCGCCCTCGGACGGCACCCGGTGGCAGCCGCCGTCGGCGTCGCGCACCAGCGGGTCGACATGGCCGGCGCGGACCAGCTGGACGACGCCGGTGGTCAGGTCGACCTCGGCGTAGGTGCAGGTCGCGAAGCGGTCGGTGTCGAGTTCGTGCAGGAAGACGGAGGCCCGCGCCATCACCGTCGCGGGGCTGTGGCCCTCGGCGGCGTATGCGCGCAGCACGATGCGCAACTGGCCCATGACGGCCGCCGCGTGGGTGTCGTGGCCCTGGACGTCCCCGATGACGGCCCCGACCCGGCCGCCGGGCAGCGGGATGACGTCGTACCAGTCGCCGCCGATGTCCCGGCCCAGCCGTGCCGAGCGGTAGCGCACGGCGATCTGGGCGCCGGGCACATCGGGGATCCGGCGCGGCAGCATGGCCTGCTGGAGCCCTTCGGCGAGGTCGTGCTCCTGTTCGTAGAGCATGGCGCGCTGGAGGCTCTGGGCGATGGAGCTGCCGAGGGCGAGCAGCAGGTTCCGCTCGTCGGCGGTGAAGCCGTCCTTGCCGCTGTAGAGCAGGCCGAGCGCGCCGATGGGACGGGCCTGGGCGATCAGCGGGAGATAGGCGGCGGACGTGATGCCGAGGTGGCTGATGTGCGGCCACAGGACGGGGTAGGAGGTCGCGAAGTCCTCGGCCGACTCGATGAAGCGGGGGCCGAGCGTGCGGACGACCTCGCTCATGGGGTACTGCTCGTCCGTCCGGGTGTACCGCGTGCCCGGCACGAACGAGCCCTCGGGCCCGTCGGCCACCAGGTGGATGCGCCCGGCCTCGATCAGCCCCATGACCAGACTGGTCGCGCCGAGCAGGACCATGCCCTCGGAGTTCTTCAGGACCTCGATGACGTCCTTGACGGTACGGGCGTGGGCCAGCGCGGCCGTGGTGGCGTCCACAAGGCTGGTCCGGCGCCTCAGCTCCTCGTCCAGCTCCCGGCGGGCGGCGGACTCGGCGAGCTCGGGGCCCGCGTCCCTGACGATGCCGATGATCCGGCGCGGCCGGCCGCTGTCGTCGCGCCGCACGAAGCCCTGGGTGTGCGCCCAGCGCAGTGTCCCGTCGCGCGACTGGAGACGGAAGTACGCGCCGTAGTTGCTGCGGCCGCTCTTCAGCACCTCAGAGACCATGGCGTCCAGCCGGACCCCCTCGTCGGCCGGCACGCGCAGCCCGAGCGTCTGGGGCCGGTTGTCGTACTCGTCGGCCCGCAGGTCGAACACCTCGAGGGCGGGCCCGTCCATATGCAGGAGGCCGCTGTCGAGATCCCAGTCGAAGCTGCCCATTCGGTTCAGGGCGAGGCTGAGATCCGGGTGGGCGGGCCAGTCGTCCGGGAGTGACAGGGCACCCGCTACCCGATCATCCATATGCGTCACTCTGCCACTATTTGTCCGAATCTTCGACCGAACCGTCCATTTGGTGAACGTGCGATGGAACACATTCCCGGAAGCGCCGACGGGGCCTGATCCCAAGGGTTTCCGGCGTTCGAAGCCGGGGCGGAGGCCGAATACCGCCCGGTAACGCCACCCCCGCCCCGAAACCGGGCCTGAGCAGGGGCTAACGTGTGCGTCGGGGGTCGACTAAGCCTTGCCTTACCAACCGGCCCTGCTCCTGATCGTCCGTTCGAAGGAACAGCTCGCCATGACACGCCCTGTCCGCGTCGCCATCGTCGGAGCCGGTCCCGCCGGCATCTACGCGGCGGACGCGCTGCTCAAATCCGACGCGGCCACCGACCCGGGCGTCTCCATCGACCTGTTCGAGCGGATGCCCGCCCCCTTCGGCCTCATCCGCTACGGCGTGGCTCCCGACCACCCGCGCATCAAGGGCATCGTGCAGGCGCTGCACCAGGTCCTGGACAAGCCGCAGCTGCGCCTCTTCGGCAACGTCGACTACCCGAACGACCTGGACCTCGACGAGCTGCGCACGTTCTACGACGCGGTCATCTTCTCGACCGGCGCCGACGCGGACCGCGCCCTGGACATCCCGGGCAACGAGCTGGACGGCTCCTACGGTGCCGCCGACTTCGTCTCCTGGTACGACGGCCACCCGGACGTCCCGCGCACCTGGCCGCTGGAGGCCGAGAAGGTCGCCGTGCTGGGCGTCGGCAACGTCGCGCTGGACGTGGCCCGCATCCTCGCGAAGACCGCCGACGAGCTGCTGCCGACGGAGATCCCGGCCAACGTCTACGACGGCCTGAAGGCGAACAAGGCGCTGGAGGTACACGTCTTCGGGCGGCGCGGTCCGGCCCAGGCCAAGTTCAGCCCGATGGAGCTGCGCGAGCTGGACCACTCGCCGAACATCGAGGTCATCGTCAACCCCGAGGACATCGACTACGACGCGGGTTCGATCGAGACCCGGCGCGGGAACAAGCAGGCCAACATGGTCGCCTCCACGCTGGAGAACTGGGCGATCCGCGACATCGGCGACCGCCCGCACAAGCTCTTCCTGCACTTCTTCGAGTCGCCCGTCGAGATCCTCGGCGAGGACGGCAAGGTCACCGGGCTGCGCACCGAGCGCACCGAGCTGGACGGCACGGGCAACGTACGGGGCACCGGCGCCTTCCACGACTGGGACGTTCAGAGCGTCTACCGGGCGGTGGGCTACTACTCGCAGGAGCTGCCGAAGCTGCCCTTCGACATCGCGTCCGGCACGGTGCCGCACGCCGCGGGCCGGGTGCTCGCGGGCGACGAGCCGATGGAGTCGGTGTACGTCACCGGCTGGATCAAGCGGGGCCCGATCGGCCTGATCGGGCACACCAAGGGCGACGCCAACGAGACGGTCGCCTGCCTGCTGGAGGACCACGCCGCCGGCCGGCTGCCCGCGCCCGAGCGGCCGGAGCCGGAGGCCGTCACCGCCTTCCTGGAGGAGCGCGGCGTCCGCTACACCACCCGCGAGGGCTGGTACCGCCTCGACGCGCACGAGCGCGCCCTCGGTGCCGAGCAGGACCGTGAGCGAATCAAGGTCGTGGAGCGCGAGGGGATGCTGGACGCCTCGGAGGCCGGCCACTGACACCACGGCGAGGGCCCCGCACGTCCCTTCCGGGCGTGCGGGGCCTTCGCCCTGAGGGGGTCAGCGGGATCAGCGTCCCTGGAGCGCCTTCACGTTGTCGCCGAAGGTCCAGTTCTTCGAGCCGTCCCAGTTCAGCGACCAGGTCATGAGGCCCTTGAGGCTGTTGCCGTAGTGATTCCAGGCCTGCGAGACGAGGCCCGTCGACATGTAGCCGCCACCGGCACCGGGCTGGGCGGGCAGACCGGGGACCTGCTTGTCGTAGGGCACCCGGATCGTGGTGCCCTGGATGGTGAGGCCCTTGTCGAGGCAGTCGGTCTGCGCGGTGAAGCCCTCCACGGTCCCGGCGGAGTACGAGTCGCCGGAGCAGCCGTACATGCTGCCGTTGTAGTACTGCATGTTCAGCCACCAGAGCCGGCCGTTGTCCGCGTACTTCTTGATGACCGGCAGATAGGCGCCCCAGATCGAGCCGTAGACGATGCTGCCGCCGGTGACGTACGCCGTTTCGGGCGCCATGGTCAGGCCGAAGCCGGACGGCATCTTCGCGAGCACGCCGTCGATGATGCGGATCAGGTTGGACTGCGAGGCGGACAGCTGGCTGATGTTGCCGGTGCCGGTCAGGCCGGTCTCGATGTCGATGTCGATGCCGTCGAAGTTGTACTTCTTGAGGATCGGCACGACCGTGTCGACGAAGCGGTCGGCGACGGCGGTGGAGCTGAGGTCGATGCCCGCCGTGGCGCCGCCAATCGACATGAGGGTGGTGAGCCCGGACGCCTTCGCCTGGCACATCTCGGCGGGGGTCGGCACCTTGACCGTCGAGTCCATCCCGTCCTCCCACAGGACGGTGCCGTCCGAGAGGATGACCGGGAAGGCCGCGTTGATCACGTTGTAGCCGTGCTGCGGGATGCGGCTGTCGGTGACGGGGATCCAGCCGAGCGGCGGGTGCACCCCGTTGGAGGCGCCGTCCCAGTTCTCCCAGTAGCCCTGGAGCACCTTGCCCGACGGCTTCGGCTTGACCGCGCAGGTGTCCTCCTGCGCGGAACTCGGCGTGGCCGCGACGAGCATCTGTACGATGCACGCCGCCGCGAGGCCGGCCCCCAGCAGACGTGATGTGCGACCGAACATGGCGGGACCTCTTCCTGGAATGGCATGCCCCTGACAACACGCAAGCGGAATGACGAACGCCGCCCAACGTAAAGTGGTCCAGACCTTCCGTCAATAGGTCTGGACCAAAGTGGGGCCGGTGTGCCTCATGGGGAGGCGTGCTCGTTACGGGCCCGCTCGCGCACCCGGTCCGGATACTTCTCGGTGAACCGGACGGCGATCACCAGCAGGACGATCGGGATGATCCAGTTGAACCAGTCACGACCGGACGAGGTGTGCAGCGCGAGCAGACCCAGCAGGGCGGTCGCGGCGAAGACCGCGCCCCACAGCAGCGTCAGGACCCGGTTGACGTGGTGGAACACCGGCGAGTCCCACACCTCGCGGGGTGTGGTCTCACGGGCGTACTGCTCGGTGAACGGAACGAACGCCAGCGAGCCGAGCGCCACCACCGCGATCACGGCACTGGACAGCACCTGGGCGTACTTCTCCACCCAGTCGAGGTCCTGACGGTCCAGGAACAGCGCCAGCACGCTCAGCACCGCGAAGAAGACGATGCCGGTGACCTCCAGGGCCTTGAAGGAGCCCCGGAGCATATCGGGCAGGTTGAGCACCAGGGCGGCCACCAGACCGGCCAGTGCGGCGTACTCCCAGGTACTGGGAGAGGCGACGACGATGAAAATGATCCACGGGGCGAACGCGAAGAACAGATTCCCGGTCCGCCGCCCGGAACGGACTTCAGCCACCGGACACCTCCCAGGGTGTGGCCCGGAACGGCGATGTGCCGCGCCTTCCATGGTGGGCCCGGGAAGCGAACGGCGCATTCCGCGTACCCGCGAGACGCGTTGCGGCGGGCCGGGGCCGGGGATTGAATGAAGAGTCAGCTCGGCCCGTATCCGGGTGCGCCCCCACGTCCCGGCAAGGGAGGCCGCCATGGCCGCACATGCCGCACATGCCGCACATGCCTTCGACCCGAGCCGCGTGGTCCATCTCTCCGGCCGCTTCGCCCCCGTCACCGAGGAGGTCGACGAGGCCGAACTGCGCGTGACGGGAGCCCTGCCCGACGAGCTGGACGGGGTGTTCCTGCGCAACGGGCCCAACCCCCGCTTCACGCCTCTCGGTTCGTACCTCTACCCGATCGACGGCGACGGCATGCTGCACGGGGTGTGGATCTCCGGCGGCCGGGCCCGCTACCGCAACCGGTTCGTCCGGACACCCGCCGTGGTCGCCGAGGAGCGGGCCGGGCGTGCGCTGTGGGGCGGGATCGAGTCGATGATCCTGCCGCAGGTGCCGGACGTCGAGCCGGAGTTGGCCGGCACCTTCCGCGACATGCCCGACATCAACGTGGTCCGCCACGCGGGACGGCTGCTGGCGCTCGCCGAGTCCGACTGCCCGTTCCTCATGACGCCGGACCTGCGGACGGTCGGCAAGGAGACGTTCGGCGGGGCGCTGCCGGCCGGTATCACCGCACACCCGAAGACCGATCCGATCACGGGCGAGATGCTCGTCTTCTGCTACGGCCTGGAAGCTCCGTACCTCACCTGGTCCGCGATCGGCCCGCTGGGCGACGTGGTCAGCGGCCCCACCCTCGTCGACGGGGTCGACGAGCCGATGATGATCCACGACATGGCGATCACCCCGCGTTTCCTGGTGCTCGTGCTGGCGCCGGTGTTCTTCGACATCGAGGCCGCCATGAGCGGCGGCTCCATGATCGACTGGCGGCCCGAACGCGGCACCCGCGTGGCCCTGATCCCGCGCGACGGGAGTCCGGTGCGCTGGGCCTCGGACGACGCCTTCTGGCTGTGGCACACGGTCAACGCGTACGACTCCGAGCCCAGCGGCGGAGACGTGGTGCTGGACTACGTGCAGTGGACCCGCCTCTCCCTGGGCGCGCCCGCCGAGGGCGCGGCGCCCAACCACGCGGGCCTGGTGCGCGCGGTCATCGACCCCGAGACCGGCACGATGCGCCGCACGGTGCTGGACGACGCCCGGATGGAACTCCCCCGCACCGACGACCGGCTGATCGGCAGGCGCCACCGGCAGCTCGCCGTGGCCTCGGACTCGGGCGACCCGGACCTGCTGCCGGGCGAGTTCGACGAACTGCGCTGGTACGACGGCAACGACCCCTCCGGTACGCATGTCGCGTGGCGGGCCGGGAACCTCTCGGTCGGCGAGCCGGTCTTCGCGCCCGTCCCGGGCACCGGACCCGGCGAGGGCGGTTACTGGATGACGTACGCCACCGACCGCACCGACGCGAGCAGCTGGCTGCTCGTCATCCCGTCCGAGGACCCGGCGTCGGGGCCGGTGGCCCGGGTACGCGTACCGGTCCGGGTCCCGCTGGGCCTCCACGGGAACTGGCTGCCGACCGAGGAGTGAGCGCGTCGGCCCGTCGAGGCCCTGGGCATCAGTCGTTTCGGGGCAGTCGGACGGACGTGGGCGGCGCCTCGCTCAGGGGCGGCTCGTCCGGCTCCGACGGATCGCCCGACGGCTCGTCCGTGGGGTCACCGGTCGGCGTGGGGCAGCGTGTTTTCCCGGGCGGCCGGGCGGGAAGGCCGCCGGCCACAGCCGGTTCACCGGGCGGCGTCGGCGCGTCCGTCGTCGGGCAGTCCTCCGGCGGCCGGGTGGGGGACGGTGACGGCTCCGGCGTCCTGTCGGGGCGCGGGGACGCGCTCGGCGTCCCGGGCTTCCTCGTGCTCGGGGGCGGCAGGCCGGGGAGCGGGCCGGTGATGTCGGTGCCGGGGTCGTAGGGCGGCGGCACCTCGGGCTCGCGGTCGCCGGCGCCCTCGTCACCGGCGGGCCGGGCGATCCAACTGTGGTGCACCACATCGACGATGACCAGCTCCGCCACCGGCCGCGCGGCGGGCTCGATGACGACGGTGCGCGCCGGGTCGAATCCCTTCCACCGCTCCCCCGCACCGGCGGCGGCGCCCCCCTCTCCGGTCGGCGGGGCCAACGGGTTGCCGCAGGCGCAGCGGACCCGGGGCAGCCCCCGGCCGTCGACCATGACGGCGGTGCCGGCCTGGAGGACGGACTGGTACGTGGTGACGGCCCCGGCCCGGAAGCCGTGCCCGGTGACCAGCGTGTCGGCGCGCAGCTGGACGGGCGTCAGGCCGCGCAGAAAGCCGGCGAGACGGTCCCGCGACACCGACACGGTGCGGGCGAAGGCCTCCTCCCTCGCCGGGTCGATGGCCAGCATCCGGATCAGGGCCTCGACGTCGCAGGACGGAACGGCACGCGTACCGGCGTACAGCCCCGGTGTCGATCCGGTGCGGGTGACCTCTTTTCCCTTGCCGGGCGCGGACGGCGAACGGGACGCCCCGGACCGCGTGGCGTCCGGCCGCACGACGGGGCCGCCCGCGATGGAGGCGGTGAAGGGAGCGGTGCCGGGGTCGGCGGCGGGCTGGAGGAGTACGTCGCCCGCGCCGGCCGTCCCGGTGGCGGGGCCGCCGCCCCCGGAGGTGTCCAGGGTGCAGCCCGCGGCGAGGAGGAAGCCGGCGGAGAGCAGGGCGAGCACGGTGCGTCGCAGTCGTATGCGTGAGTGCACGAGGAGGTCTCCTGCCTGGTCACCGGTCTCCCGGTCGCTCCCCTCATGTCTGCCGCACATCGGTCGGCCCCGCAAGCCAACCGCCTCCCGGGAGGCGTGCACCCCTGCCGCCTTGAACGCGTTCAAGTAACCCCGTAGAGTCGGCGACGACAGCGGTTTGAACGCGTTCAACTCGGGGGTGGTGAGTCATGTCGGTCCTTGTCGGGCTGATCGTGATGCTGGGAATGCTGGTGATCGTGCCGGCCGGGCTGCGGCTCGCGGACGCGCCGGAGCTGGACCGGATCAGGCGGTTCTGGCCGGTGTTCGCCGCCCCGGGCGCGGTCTCGCTCTGGCTGCCGCGCGGCACGGCCGCCACGGTCCTGGCCCTCTGCTACGGCATCGGGGCCGTGCTCCTCGCGCTGCACGCCGTACCGCGCGCCGCCCGCCGTGACGGCCCGCTGCGGTCCCGCACGACGGCACCGGCCGAGATCGCGCTGCTCACCGCGCTGGTGACCCCGGCCGTCGCCGCCACCGCGCTGGTCGCCGAACGCGCCGGGCACCCGCTCTTCGGCTTCGGCCTCGGGATCCTGGCGCTCACCGTGCCCCACTTCCACTTCGCCGGGTTCGCCGCCGCCCTGGTCGCGGGTCTGGTGAGCCGGGTGGCCGACGGCCCGGCGGGCCGGTTCGCCGCGCTCAGCGTGCCCCTGGGCACCCTGTTCGTACTGGCCGGCTACTTCATCGGCGACTGGGCCGAACTCGCCGGGGCGGTGGTCCTGACCGCCGGGATGTGGACCGTGGCGCTGCTGACCTGGCGCACGGTCCGGCCCGCCCACCGCGACCGCGCCACCCGTCTGCTGCTCGCCGTCTCGGCCGCCGTGCTCGCGGTGACCATGGTCCTCGCCCTGACCTGGGCGCTGGGCGAGGCGACGGGGCTGCCGCACCCCGGCCTGCTCTGGATGGCCGCCACCCACGGCGTGGGCAACGCCCTGGGTTTCGCACTCTGCTCGGTCCTCGCCTGGCAGCGCCTGCACCTCCACCACGACGAAGGAAGCACCCGATGAGCAGCCTCAGCTACCCGGAGGCGGGCGCCACCCGTCTCGGCCCGCTCCCCGACGGCTACCACCACCTGCACCACCGCACCACGGTCGGGCGCGGGCGCGCCGACTTCGAGGCGGCCGGCGCGGCGATCACGGAGTTCCGCATGCACCGCGGCTCCGGGGCACGCGTCGAGGCGTCCGCCCCACGCGCCGACGCGGGGACGGCCGTTCGGGTGGCGGTGCAGGCCGGACCGCTGCGGCTCGCCGTCCCCTGCCGGGTGATCTGGGCCGAGTACGGCCCCGAGCGGATCGGGTTCGGATACGGCACACTGACCGGCCATCCCGAGTGCGGCGAGGAATGCTTCGTGGCCGAACTCGCGGAGGACGGCACGGTCTCGTTCATGGTGATGGCGTTCAGCCGGGCCGCGCGCTGGTACTCACGGCTCGCCGGTCCGCTCGTACCGCCGCTCCAGCGGTGGTACGCCCGCCGGCTCGGCCGCACCCTGTGCCGCATCGTCACGGAGGAGCGCGAGCGGCGCGAGGCGCCGGGCCGGTGAACCGATGAGCCCCGGGGCACCGGCGGGCCGATACTGGTACCGATGGAGTGGTTCACCGCTGACGGGTACTGGCTCGGCCGGCTGGTCTTCCAGAAGGCCCTCGCCGTCATCTACCTGACCGCCTTCCTCACCGCGGCGCTGCAGTTCCGGGCGCTGATCGGTGAGCGTGGCATGCTGCCCGCCGGCGGAGTCCTGCGGCGCACGGACTGGCGGACCGCCCCGGGGCTCTTCCGCCTCCACTTCTCCGACCGTTTCTTCGCCGTGGTCGCCTGGGCCGGCTGTGCCGTCGCCGTCGCACTGATCGCGGGCGCGGACAACCATGTGCCGCTGGGGGCCGCGATGGCGCTCTGGGCGCTGCCGTGGCTGCTGTATCTCTCGATCGTGCAGGTGGGCGGGGTGTGGTACGGCTTCGGCTGGGAATCGCTGCTCCTGGAGACGGGTTTCCTCGCCGTCTTCCTGGGGAACGCGGGCAGCGCGCCCCCTGTGCTCGTGCTGTGGCTGCTGCGGTGGGTGCTGTTCCGGCTGGAGTTCGGCGCCGGGCTCATCAAGTGGCGCGGTGACTCCTGCTGGCGGAATCTGACGTGTCTGGACTTCCACCACGAGACACAGCCGATGCCGGGGCCACTGAGCTGGTTCTTCCACCGTCTCCCCCGGCCCGTACACCGCGTCGAGGTCGCGGCCAACCATGTGACCCAGCTGCTGGTCCCGGTACTGCTGTTCACCCCGCAGCCGGTGGCGAGCTTCGCGGCGGTCCTGATGATCGTCACCCAGTTGTGGCTGGTGCTCTCGGGCAACTTCGCCTGGCTCAACTGGCTGACCATCACGCTCGCCCTGCCGGTCATCGACTGGTCGCCGCTGGCCGAGCCGCCCGCGCAGCGGGGCGCACCCGTCTGGTACGCGGTACTGGTCGTCGCCGTCACCGCGCTGGTCCTGGTACTGAGCTACCGCCCGGCCCGCAACCTGGTCTCCCGCCGCCAGGTGATGAACCGGTCGTTCGACCCGCTGCACCTGGTCAACACGTACGGCGCGTTCGGCAGCATCAGCCGGGTCCGCCTGGAAGTGGTGGTGGAGGGCACCGAGGACGCGGTGGTCCACCCCGGCACGGTGTGGAAGGAGTACGGCTTCAAGGGCAAGCCGGGCGATCCGCACCGGCTGCCGCGCCAGTTCGCCCCGTACCATCTGCGGCTGGACTGGATGATGTGGTTCGCGGCGCTCTCGCCCGCGTACGCCCGGTCCTGGTTCGGCCCGTTCGTGGAGCGGCTGCTGGAGAACGACCGGGACACGCTGCGGCTGCTGCGGCACAACCCGTTCCCGGACGCCCCACCGGCGCAGGTCCGGGCCCGGGTCTTCCGCTACCGCTTCACCACCTGGCACGAACGGCGGGCCACCGGCTGCTGGTGGCACCGCACTTTCGTACGCGACTTCCTGCGCCCCACGAGGGCGTAGCGGGCTACTTCTCGCTCTCGCGGGCCCGCAGCAGCCGGCTGATCTGCTGGACCAGTTCGTCGTCGCTCGCCACCCGCCGCCCGGAGACCAGCGCGCCGAGCCGCTCGGCGGTCTGGAAGTCGTACGCGCGCTCGGCCTCCTCGCCGGGCACGATGGCGTACTCCTCCTTCGCCCGGAAGCCGACGGTCAGGTCGACGGCCTTGGCGATGATCCAGGTGAGGACGAACGAGAACGCGATCACGGACACGATCGCGACCATCTGCTTGCCGAGCAGGCCCCAGCCGCCCCCGTAGAACAGGCCCTCCTTGCCGCTGACGCGGGCCGTGGCGAAGAGACCGACCATGACCAGGCCGATCAGACCGCCGACGCCGTGTACCCCGACCACGTCGAGCGTGTCGTCGACGCCGAAGCGGAACTTGAGCGTGATCGCGTACGCGCTCACCGCACCGACGACGAGACCGGTGATCACCGCGCCCAGCGTGTTGATCTCGCCGCACGCGGGGGTGATGGCGACCATGCCCGCGACGGCGGACGACACCACGCCCATGGTGGTCACCGAGCCGGTGCGCCACTTCTCGACCAGCGGCCAGGTCACCATGGCGCCCGCCGCGCCGAGCTGGGTGTTGATGAAGGCCGCGGCGGCCGTGCCCTGGTCGGTGAGGGCGGACCCGGAGTTGAAGCCGAACCAGCCGAACCACAGGAGCCCCACGCCGACGACCACGAGCGGGATGTTGTTGGGGCGCTCCTCACGGCGGGCGAAGTCGCGCGGCGCGCGCAGCACCAGCGCCACGGCGAGTCCGGCCACCCCGGAGTTGAGTTCCACCGGCAGCCCGCCGGCGAAGTCCAGGGCGCCGAGGTGCTTCACGATCCAGCCGTCCTTGTCGAACACCCAGTGCGCGATGGGGATGTAGACGATCAGCAGCCACAGCACGACGAAGACGAGCCAGCCCCGCATGGTGGCGCGGTCGGCGATCGAACCGCTGATCAGCGCCACCGTGATGATGGCGAAGCCCATCTGGAAGGTGCTGTAGATGTACGTGGGGATGGCCCCGGTCAGCGTGTTCAGCTCGATGCCCTTCATGAACACGTGGTCCAGGTTCCCGATGAGCCCGGCGCCGCCCACATCGGGCCCGAACGCCAGGGTGTAGCCGATGACCCACCAGACGAGGGTGCCGAAGGCCAGCGCGGCGAAGCTCATCTTGATCATCATGAGCACGTGCCGGGTGCGCACCATGCCGCCGTAGAAGAACGCGAGGCCGGGTGTCATCAGCAGGACCATGGCGGTGGCGGCGAGCAGCCAGGCCGTGTCCCCGGAGTCGTACGCGGCCGGCATGGGCGCGGGAGCGGTGATCATCGGCGATACCTCGTGTAGGAGAGGGGCGGGACGGGAAGCGCTAGGGCTTGCGCAGATCGGGCGGCGGGTGGCCGGTGAGCAGCCGGCGTACGGCGCCCCAGGCCGCCCGGTGCGCGGCGGCGACCCTGACCGGGCTGTCGTCGAGGAGCCGGACCCACGCGCCGCAGTCCCGGGGCAGGACGCTCACCCCGTACAGGACGCCGAGCCCGGCCAGTTCCTCGTGCAGGGTGTCGGCGAGCGCGGCAGCGGGAACACGGTCGGTCACCACGAAGAGCGAGGCGACGTGGTCGTGGCCGGCGAACACACCGGGGCCGAGGACTCCGGCCCCCGGCTGCCGGGGCGTCAGGCGCAGGGTGTCGATGGCGAGGAGGGTGCCGTCGGGCCGGCTGATGCGCAGGTCGGTGGCGAGCGTCCGGTAGGCGTGGCGTTCGCCCCGGGCGAGCCGGCCGGCGGTGAGGGTGTCGCCGGCCAGGACCGTCGCCCCGGGCGCGACGGTGATCTCGGTGCTCTGGTAGAACCGCGCGTCCGCGAACGGGATCAGCGGGTCGGGGAGGTATTCGACGTAGCTGCCCTCATCGGCCGTCAGGTGCACCCGCTGGCTCGCGTAGTCGTGCTCCATCCGGAAGATCTTGGTCGCGGCCTGGGTCGTCAGATGGACCTGGGTGTCCGGGCCGCAGCGGAAGTCCATCCGGTAGCGGTCGGCCTGGGCGATGCCGCCGCCGGTCGCCATCAGATAGACGTACGCCATGCCGGGCTGTGCGGGGTCGATCCACAGCGGCTTCATGATCTGCAGCGGTGTCTTCTGGTAGCGCCCGACGAGTTCGGTGCGCCCGCCCCGTACGGCGAAGTCGAGGTCGAGGATGCCGACTTTGGCCGGGGATCCGGGTGCCAGTGTGTCCGGGACGGAGGCCAGGGCCGCCACGTCCGGGGGGACGCGGACGGCGGTGTAGTACTCCGCGTCGAGCCGGCCGGCCTTCGGCCGCTGCGGGGCGAGCGGCATGTCAGATCAGCACCTTGCGGCGGGATTCGAGGTAGCCGGCGATCTCGTCGATGCCCACGCCGGTCAGGCAGTCGGTGAGGACGACGGGGCGGTCCCCCCGGACCCGGTGGGCGTCGGATTCCATGACCTTGATGTCCGTGCGCACGTACTGCGCGATGTCGATCTTGTTGATGACGAGGAGGTCGGAGTCGGTGATGCCGGGGCCGCGCTTGCGGGGCATCTTCTCGCCCTCGGCGGTGTCGAGCACGAAGAGGAACAGATCGACCAGGGCCGGGCTGAACGTCAGGGTGAGGTTGTCGCCGCCGGACTCGTACAGCAGGGTGTCCGTGTCCGGGAAGCGCTCCAGCATCTCGGCGCCGGCCGCGAGGTTCATCGTCGGGTCGTCGCGTACGGCGGTGTGCGGGCAGGCTCCCGTCTCGACGCCGACGACGCGCTCGGGTTCGAGGACACCGGCCAGCGTGCGGCGCACGTGCTGGGCGTCCTCCTGGGTGTAGATGTCGTTGGTGATGACGGCGGGGCGGTGGCCGCGTGCGATCAGGACCGGGACCAGCGCCTCGATGAGCGCGGTCTTGCCGGAACCTACGGGTCCGCCGATGCCGACTCGCAGTACGTTGTCGTCCATGGTGCTCCCAGGGGTGTCGTGGTGGGTGCTCAGCTGGCGAAGAGGCGGGCCTCGGCGCGTTCATGACGGCCCGACATGACGTCCGAGGCGAAGACGGTGGCGCCGACGTCGTCGAGTTCCCTGCGCAGCGCCGCGTCGACGGTGGCCTCGATGACGGGTGCGGCGCCCCTGAGCAGGGTCTGCGTCGTACGGTGGTCGGTCAGCCGGAGCCGCAGGGCGGCGCCCGCGAAGCTGACGCAGAACGCGAACAGGTCGGCGGCGACGGCCTGCCGGACCGGGACGCCGGTCGCCGCGTAGACGACACCGGCGGCCACGGCCTGGGTGCCGGGGGCTTCGCGGCGCACGACCCGGTCGTAGTAGTCGCCGATCTCCGGGCGGCCGAAGACCTCGGCGCCCAGGTCCAGGAGCTGGCGCCCGGTCCGGGTGGCGGCCTGGCGCATCTCCCGGCCGAGCTTGGTGGCGAAGAGGTGCTCGTCAATCCGGACCACCGTCTCCGGGTCACCCGCCGCCGTCGCCCGGTGGGCGAGGGCGAGCGCGGTGGCGTCGGCGGGGCCGACCCCGTGCAGCAGCAGGTCCGCCAGCAGCAGCGGCAGGCTCTCCGCGTCCACGGCGCCCGCCTGGGCGAAGCCCTCCAGGCTGTGCGAGAGCGTGTAGAAGCCGCTCGGGAACGCCGAGTCGGTCAGCTGGAGACTGACGAGAAGCGGTCCCAGGCCCGTGGCGGCCGTGGCTGCCGCCGGGCCGGGTTCGCCCGCGGTGTCGCCCTCCTTGCGGTACATCGGCCTACACCAGGAAGTAGAGGTGGTTCAGGGGCAGCTTCTCGGCCGGGTCGATGGTGGCGACCTTGCCGTTGAGCGTGACCTTGAACGTCTCCGGGTCGACCTGGACGTCCGGCAGGGCGTCGTTGCGGACCATGTTGTGCTTGCCGATGGTGCGGGTGCGGAGCACGGGCAGGACCTTGCGTTCCAGGCCGAGCCGCTCCGGCACACCGGCGGCGATGCCCGCCTGCGACATGAACGTGGCGTGCGTGGCCTGGAGCGCCTTGCCGTACTGGCCGAACATCGGCCGGTAGGTGACCGGCTGCGGGGTCGGCAGCGAGGCGTTGGGGTCGCCCATCTGCGCCCAGGAGACGAGGCCGCCCTTGATGACCATCTTCGGCTTGGCGGCGAAGGAGTGGATGGGCCAGAGCACGATGTCGGCGAGCTTGCCCTTCTCGATCGAACCCACGTAGTCGGAGATGCCCGTGGCGATGGCCGGGTTGATGGTGACCTTCGCGAGGTAGCGCAGCACCCGCTGGTTGTCGTTGCGCTCCGAGTCGCCCTCCAGCACACCGAGCTTGTCCTTGCAGTGGTGCGCGGTCTGGAAGGCCCGGGTGACGGACTCGCCGATACGGCCCATGGCCTGGGAGTCGGAGGAGAACATGCTGATCACACCGAGGTCGTGCAGCACCGACTCGGCGGCGATCGTCTCGGCCCGGACCCGGCTGTCGGCGAAGGAGACGTCCTCGGGGATCTCGCGGCTCAGGTGGTGGCAGACCATGACCATGTCGAGCAGTTCGTCCACCGAGTTCTTGGTGTACGGCAGCGTCGGGTTGGTCGACGACGGCAGGACGTTGGGCTCGCCGGTGACGCGCAGGATGTCGGGGGCGTGGCCGCCGCCCGCGCCCTCGCTGTGGAAGGTGTGGATGGCGCGGCCGTCGATGGCGGAGCGGGTGTCCTCGAAGAACCCGCCCTCGTTCAGGCTGTCGGTGTGGATGGCCACCTGGACGTCGTGCTCGTCCGCGACGTTCAGCGCGTTGTCGATCACGGCCGGGGTGGAGCCCCAGTCCTCGTGCACCTTGAGCGCGCAGGCACCGGCGACGACCTGCTCCTCCAGAGCGCCCGGCAGGCTGCCGTTGCCCTTGCCCATGATGCCGAGGTTGACCGGAAGGGTCTCCGCCGCCTGGAGGAGGAGACCGATGTTGTACGGGCCCGGTGTGCAGGTGGTGCCGTTGGAGCCGTCCGTGGGTCCGGTGCCGCCGCCGATGAGGGTGGTGATGCCGTTGGTCAGCGCCTGTTCGGCCTGTTGCGGGGCGATCAGGTGGACGTGGCTGTCGATGGCGCCCGCGGTGGCGATCAGGTGCTCACCGGCGATGGCCTCGGTGCCGGGCCCGATGACCAGGTCGGGGTCGACGTTGTTCTGGGTCTGCGGGTTGCCGGACTTGCCGATGCCGACGATGAACCCGTCCTTGATGCCGATGTCGCACTTGACGACGCCCACCATCGGGTCGATGACCACCACATTGGTGATGACGGTGTCGAGCGCGCCCTGCGCGGCGGTGGCCTGCGGGTCGGAGGCCATGCCGTCGCGCATGGTCTTGCCGCCGCCGTAGACGACCTCGTCGCCGTACAGGCCCTCGCTGTAGTCCTTCTCGACCTCGACGACGAGGTTGGTGTCGGCGAGGTGGAAGCGGTCGCCGACCGTCGGCCCGAACATGTCGGTGTACTGCTTGCGGGGCAGGATGGGCATCAGCGCGAACCCTTCTTCTTGTCCTTGGCGGCCTTGGAACCCTTGGCCCCGTCCTTGCCGGCGCCCTTGGACTGCGCTTTGGATCCGGACCCGGCGGGCTTGTTCTGCGCCCCCTGGAAGCCGCGTTCGATGGCCTTGCGGACGGCTTCGACGCGTGCGGGGTGGGAGGCGAGGCTGCCGTTGAGCAGCCCGCTGAAGCCGGTGAGCCGTCCGGTTCCGGCGTACGCGCACAGCTCGACCTCGCGCGTTCCGCCGGGCTCGAACCGTACGGAGGTGCCGGCGGCGATGTTGAGGTGCATGCCGAGCGTCGCCTCGCGGTCGAAGGAGAGCGCCGAGTTCACCTCGAAGAAGTGGTAGTGCGACCCGATCTGCACCGCCCGGTCGCCGGTGTTGCTCACGGTGACCTTGAGCGTGCGGCGGCCCGCGTTGAGTTCGATGGGGCCGTCGCCGTACAGATACTGCTGACGGAACGTCATGCGATGCTCCTGATGCCTCGGTCCGCTCCAGCGGCGGACGGGTGGTGGTGATGCCGGTGGCCGGTCGTGGGGCCGTGCTCGTGGGGGTGTCCGTGCGCGTGGTCGTGGCCGTGACCGTGGCCCTCGCCCGGCGGGTGGGTGTGCGCGTGGCCGTGGTGGTCGGCCGCGGCGAGGCCGGTCGGGATGCCGTCGTCACCGTGCTCGCTCCAGCGCCGGCGCGCGTCGGCCGCGCGTTCGTCCAGCACCCGGCGCAGGGCGGGGTCCGGCACGAGGGGCCCCGCGGCGGTGACCGGGACGGCGGCCTCGCCGCCGGCGACCACGTCCGTGAACGAGGCGGGCAGCAGCGCCACGCTCGCCGCGCCGAGCAGCCCGCAGCGCCGGACGCCCTCGGCGGGGTCCGGGTCGCCCCCGTCGAACGCGACCTCGACGAGGCCGTGGCGTCCGTAGCGGCGTACGAGGGCGGCGACCCGGTACAGCTCGGCGTCCTCGAACGGGTCGCCGGAGGGGGCGGTGACCAGGAGCGCGGTGTCGGCGGGCACCCGGCCGGCGGCGGCGCGCAGATAGGCGACGAGGTGCTGGGCGGTGCCGAAGGGCTCGGCGAGCAGCACGGCCCCCGGACCGGCGCCGGGAACGGCGCGCAGGGTGCGGGCGGTGTCCGCGACGAGCCCGGGTTCGCGGCCGAGGGTCATCGGGACGACGACGACGCGCTCGCCCCGGCGCAGGTGGGCGGCGACGGCCCGGAAGAGCGCGCGCCCGCTGGGGACGATGCCCACCCGTGGGTCGAGCCGTCCTTCCAGCGCCCGGCCGTACGCGGCTTCGTGGCCGCAGACGGCGATGACGGCCGCGTTCCCAGCCATGGTCAGCCGCCGATGGGGTCGTGGACGGAGACCAGCTTGGTGCCGTCCACGAAGGACGCCTCGACCTGGAGGAGGCCGAGCATCTCCCGTACGCCGGGCATGGTGGCGTCCTCGCCCACGATGTGGCGGCCCAGCTCCATGCAGTCCGCGACGCTCTTTCCGTCGCGGGCCGCTTCGAGGATCGCCTCGGTGATCAGCGCGACCGACTCGCTGTAGTTGAGCTTGAGGCCGCGGTCCTGGCGCTTGCGGGCCAGGTCGGCCACGACGTACACGAGCAGTTTGTCGATCTCGCGGGGGGCGAGGTTCATCGTGGGTGCCTTCCTCGGGATATGCGGTGGGTCAGCTGCGGCGCAGGCGCGGCAGCAGGGGGACGGCCGCCAGCAGCGTCCAGGTGGTGAGGATGAACGGCCAGGTGAAGGTGTGGCCGCCGAACGGTTTGAAGAAGGAGGTCAGGGTCGCGGTGAGGCCCGTGCTGACCATCGCGCCGAACATCGCGTAGACCGCGGTCCAGACGGTGTTGGCCATGAAGACGGCCCCGAGCCCGATGGCGACGAGCACCGCGTTGTAGCCGTAGATGCCGTTGGCGATCAGGTCGGTCGGGGCGCCCAGCAGCCAGGCGGCGACGATCCCGGCGATGCTGCCGGCCGCCGCGTAGAGCCCGACGCGCGGCCCGGCCAGGGCGAGTCCGGCGAGCATGATCAGTCCGACGTACCAGCTCTCGACCAGGAAGACCTGCGAGACGTTGTTGAAGAAGGCGTGCCACAGGTCGTTCCAGGTGATGCCGGTGTCGCCGCTCGTCGTGCTGGACACGGCCGCCGGGGCGCCGTGCCAGACCCGGTCGAAGGACGGGGCGCCGACCACCATCACGCCGGAGACCAGACAGAAGGGCGCGGTCATGGGGGTGAGGTGGTACGGCGTGAGGAACGTGGCCAGGGTCGCCATGAGGATGACGCAGAGGACGGCGCCGACGACGGTCAGCACATAGGTGGCCGGGTGGTTGCCCAGGGAGGAGACGAGGGCGATACCGGTCAGGCAGCCCGCGAACCCCTGCATGCCGAGCGCGATGCTTCCCCGGTCGACGGCCAGCACATAGGCGGTGGCGGTGGCGATCAGTGTGCCCATCGTGGCGAACAGGCCGGTCTGCCAGCCCGCCGCCCACAGCCCGGCGAGGATCGCGGCCCCCGTGTACAGACTGGCCTGGAAGTCGACCTGCCCGACGCCTCGCAGCGATGCCAGGAGGTACGCGGTCGGCTGACGGCTCTCCAGCCGCCGCACGAGATCCGGCTCGGCGAGGGACAAGGCAGGCTCCAGCGGCTCGTCGCGGGTGTGGTCCGGGCACGACGGAGATCACGACAAATCCGTCATATGCCATACAGCCACACAACCTTGTGGTTCTCATGCCGGAGCCTGACCGGGTAGACCACTCGGGTACACCGCGGGGGCACGCCGCGCACCGGACCCTCGGCATCCGGCCACCTTCCGTACGTTCGCCGGATGGCGCAGAAGATGCGGTTGCACCGGCACAGTCACCCCGACCACCATCCGGGCGTACAGCTCCCGGTCGTGGCGGCCGTCGCGGTCGGCGGGGCCGCGGGGGCCTGCGCCCGGTACGCGGCCGAGCGCCTGTGGCCGACCGGCACTTACGCCTTCCCCTGGACGATCCTGCTGGTCAACGCGGTGGGGTGCTTTCTGATGGGCATCCTGATGGTCACCCTGAAGCTGCGATTTCCCCGGGCTCCCCGGCTGATCAGCCCGCTGCTCGGCACCGGGGTGCTCGGCGGGTTCACTTCGTTCTCGCACTACACGGACAACGTCCGGCAGCTGTTCGACAACCATCAGCCCGGCTACGCGGTCGGCTATCTGGTGCTGACCGTGGCCGCGGCGCTGGCGGCCGTGACGGCGGGGGCGTTCGCGGCGCACTTCGCCTTCGGCCGCTCCTACGGCACCGAGGGCGAGGCATCATGACCGACTGGCTGCTCGTCCTGGCCGGCGGCCTGGTGGGGGCGCCGGTGCGCTATCTGCTCGGCGTGGACGCGAAGTTCCGCCTGCACAGCGTCTTCCCCTGGGGCACCTTCGCCGCCAACGCGGGCGCGGCGCTGATCCTCGGCTTCGTCGCGGAGGCGGCGACCGACGGCGATCTGGGCAACCGGCTGAACCTGCTGCTGGCCACCGGCTTCTGCGGGGCCCTGTCGACGTGGTCGACGTTCTCGTACGAACTGCTCACCCTGAACTCGGCCCGTCGGCTCGGCCTGGCCGCGGGCTATCTCCTGCTCACCGTCGGCGCCGGGGTGGGGCTCTCCTTCGCCGGGGCCGCCGTGGCGCGCGCGGTGTTCTGAGGGCGCGGTGGGCGGGGGAAACGCGCTGTGGCCCGCCCCCGTCGGGGGCGGGCCACAGCGCGTCGCGAGGCTCAGTCGATGCCGGGCAGGATGTGCGGCTCGGCGAGGTCGTCCTCGTAGCCGGCCAGCCGGATCGGTGCGGACCTGGCCCAGACCTCGATGTTCTGGAGCTTGTCGCTGCCGGACCCCGGCTTTCCTCGCCGGTCGGCCGGGCGCTCCTCTTGCTTCGTCAATTCCGGTGTCGTCACCGCGCACTCCTTCGTGTCGCGTAGCCCCGGGCGTTGCCGACGCTCCGGTTCTCATTGCCGGGAATCAGGCGCCCATGCGGGGCAGGGGCAGGAACAGTTCGGTCGCGGTGGCGCCGGGTACGGGGCGGGACGGCGACTTGGTTGACAAGCCTGTCCCAGGACGGTCGAGGAAGGTTCGTGGACTCCTCGATGACGTCCGTTCACATCAGAGTAACCAAATGAGCGCGTCCGCGCTCGATGGAACGTGTGCCGTGAGTCACTTTCAGCCACCGCGTACGGAAAAGACCCGGCCAGGAAATCATCCCGGCCGGGCCTTCGCACGGTGGGGGCGTGCACGCCCCTGTCCCCTACCAGTTGGCGGGGGCGTAGTCCTTGAGGAAGCAGCCGTACAGCACGTCGCCCGCCTCGCCGCGCACGATCGGGTCGTAGACCCGGGCGGCGCCGTCGACCAGGTCGAGCGGGGCGTGGAAGCCCTCCTCGGCCAGTCGCATCTTGTCCGGGTGCGGACGCTCGTCCGTGATCCAGCCCGTGTCGACGGCGGTCATCAGGATGCCGTCCTTCTCGAACATCTCCTGGGCGCTGGTGCGGGTCAGCATGTTCAGCGCGGCCTTGGCCATGTTGGTGTGCGGGTGCCCCGCGCCCTTGTAGCCCCGGCCGAACACGCCCTCCATCGCGGAGACGTTGACCACGTACGCGTGCTTGGCAGCGGTCGCCGCCATGGCCGGGCGCAACCGGCTGATCAGGATGAACGGCGCGGTCGAGTTGCAGAGCTGCACTTCCAGCAGCTCGATCGGCCCGACCTCGTCGACTGTCTGGATCCAGCTGTTGGTGTCGTGCAGGTCCGGTACAAGTCCGCCCGCGTCGATCGCGGTCCCGGCGGCGATCCGGGCCGGCGACGCCGAACCGCTGACCAGCGCCAGGTCCGTGACGTCCTGGGCGCTCAGCTGCTCGCTGCGCGCCGCGGGCAGTGCGGCGACGCGGTCCACGCTGCCGCTGCCGAAGGTGCCGATCACCTCGGCGGCGGGCAGCTCACCGGCGGGCAGCGGGGCGGACTCGGCGGAGAGCAGCTCGCTGTACGCCTGCGGTGAGCGGCGGACCGTCTGCGCCGCGTTGTTGATCAGGATGTCGAGGGGCCCCTCGGCGGCCACCGAGTCGGCGAGGGCGACGACCTGGGCGGGGTCGCGCAGGTCGATGCCGACGATCTTCAGGCGGTGGATCCACTCGTCGCTGTCCTCCATCGCCTTGAAGCGGCGGATCGCGTCGTTGGGGAAGCGCGTGGTGATCGTGGTGTGCGCACCGTCGCGCAGCAGCCGCAGCGCGATGTACATGCCGATCTTGGCGCGGCCACCGGTGAGCAGTGCGCGGCGGCCCGTCAGGTCGGTGCGCGCGTCGCGCCGGGCGCGGTTCTCGCGGGCGCAGTCCTGGCAGAGCTGGTGGTAGAACGCGTCGACCTCGATGTAGCGCGTCTTGCACACGTAGCAGGAGCGGGGCCGCTGGAGGATGCCGGCGATCTCGCTGGTGGCGGACGACGACGGCAGGACCCCCTGGGTCTCGTCGTCGATGCGCTCGGCCGAACCGGTGGCGGTGGCCTCGGTCACCGCCTTGTCGTGCGCGGTCTTGGCGGCCCGTCGCTCCTGGCGGCGGCGCTGCTTCACGGTCCGGTAGATCCCGGCGGTGGCCCGGCGCACCGCGACGGCGTCCGGGTGGTCGACCTCGATGGTGTCGAGTTCGTCGAGCACGCTCAGGCAGACGGCCAGCCGCTCCGGGTCGATACCGGGACCGAATTCCTCGGTTCCGGCCACGATCTCGGGGCCGTTCTCTGTCACCGTCATCGCCGTTCCTCTGTACTCGTGCCGCCGGCCTCACTGCGGGCCGAACGCCCCGGTCAAGTTTGCCATGATCCGCGGGCTGCTCCATTCGGGTGGGGCGGGGCGTGCGGAACGACCGCGGAAAAAGATTCGCATCGGTTGTGCATGCCCTCGCCGATCCGGGGCAGGCGGTGTGCGAAGCACTTGGCGACAAGGAGGGGTCCACATCATGGCGACCACGACGGAGCAGACCGGCGGAGTCCTGAGCGAGGCGTGCACGCTCGCCGGGCAGGACGGCGCGCCGCTCGGTGCGGGGACTGCGGAACTGCCGTGGATCGAGGACACCGGGAAGGTCGCTCCGAAGGACGCCCGTGCGCTGTCGAAGATGTTCCTGGACCGGCTGCAGACGCTGGAGGAGGGGACGCACGAGTACCAGTACGCGCGCAACACCCTCATCGAGATGAATCTCTCGCTCGTGCGGTACGCCGCCTCGCGTTTCCGCAACCGCGGCGGTGACGACACCGAGGACATCATCCAGGTCGGCACCATCGGTCTGATCAAGGCCATCGACCGCTTCGACCTCTCGCGCGAGGTGGAGTTCGCCACATTCGCGGTCCCCTACATCGTCGGCGAGATCAAGCGCTTCTTCCGGGACACCACCTGGGCGGTGCACGTCCCGCGCCGGCTCCAGGAGCTCCGGGTCGACCTGGCCAAGGCGAAGGAGACGCTGTCGGCACGGCTGGACCGCGATCCGACGGTCGCCGAGCTGAGCGCCCACCTCGACCTGCCGGAGGAGGAGATCATCGAGGGCCTCGTCGCGGCCAACGGGTACTCCGCCGGTTCGCTCGACACCCCCAGCGCGGAGACCGACTCCGGCAACGAGCAGCGCTCGTACGCCGATGTGATCGGCGAGGCCGACCCCGGCATGGAGACCGTCGAGAACCTGCACACGCTGGCGCCGCTGCTGGAGAAGCTGGACGCCCGCGAGCGCCGGATCGTCCAGATGCGCTTCGGCGAGGAGATGACGCAGGCCCAGATCGGCGCGGAGCTGGGCGTCTCCCAGATGCACGTGTCCCGGCTGCTCGCCCGTATCGTCAAGCGGCTGCGCGCGGGGATGTCCGTGGAGGCCTGACGCGGGGCCCGGCGCGCGGGGCGTATCCCGCCCATGGGCCGGACCAACCACCCTCTCGAATCGGTCACGCACCGACGGAGTGTGGCCGAAGACGCTGTGAACGACGCCTGGCGGCAAACCGCCAGGCGTCGTTCACATATGCTGCGCAAAACCGGCGGGCGGCCCGCTCGGGTGCAAGGAGAGAGTGAAACGTGGCTGAGATGCGCATGGGCGCCCCGGCCCGACCTCCCGTCCCAGGGGCCTTCCCGGTCCAGGCGGCGTCCGAGGCGGACGTCCGGGGCTCCGTGTGGGACGTCAGCGGCACCATTCTGCTCGTCGAGGACGACGCGGGCGACGCGCTGCTCGTCGAGGAGATGCTCGCCGACGGCGAGCTGAACCCGACGCTGACCTGGTGCAAGACGCTCTCCGAGGCACTCGCCTTCCTGCGGTCCCACCGGGCTCCCGTCTGCGTCCTGCTCGATCTGCATCTGCCCGACGTCCACGGGCTGCGGGCCGTCACACAGATCGTCGAGTCGTCCCCGGACGCCGCGATCGTGGTGCTCACCGGCCTCGCGGAGGCCGACGCCGGCCTCGACGCAGTGGCGACCGGCGCGCAGGACTACCTCATGAAGGGGCGGCTCGATCCGCAGGCGCTCTCGCGCGCGATCCGCTACGCCCTCCAGCGCAAGCAGGTCGAGCGGGCCGCGTCGGCACTGCGCGCCAACCAGCTGATGGCGCAGGAGAACGCGCGCCTCGAACGCGGGCTGCTGCCCGTCCCCCTGCTGAACGACGACAGCTTCCAGGCCGTCGCCCGCTACGAGCCGGGCCGCGCCCACGGGCTGCTCAGCGGTGACTTCTACGACGTCGTCCAGACGGCCGACGGCACGGTGTGGGCGGTCATCGGTGACGTGTCGGGACACGGTGCGGCCGAGGCGGCGCTCGGCGTGTGCCTGCGGGTCGCGTGGCGCACGGCCGTTCTGTGCGGGACCGATCCGCTGCGACAGCTCGGGCTGCTGGAGTCGATCCTGGTCGCCGAACGCTCCGACCCCCATGTCTTCGCGACCGTCACCTCGCTGGTCTTCCCGCCCGGCGGCGACCGGGTCCGCATCATGCGGGCCGGCCACCCGGGCCTGCTGCTGCGCCGCGGCACGGAGGTCGAGTGGGTGGAGCCCGAGGGCGGTATGGCGCTCGGGCTGCTGCCCGGACACGGCCAGTGGTCGGTCACCGAGGTGGAGCTCACACCCGACGCTGCCCTCGTCCTGTTCACCGACGGCCTCTTCGAGGGGCGCACCGGGCCGCACAGCCGCCTGGGCGAGGAAGGGCTGCTCGGCATGGCCCGGGAGCTGGCCCCACTCGCCGCCCGCCCCTTCGTCGACGCACTGGTCGCGGGCGCCTCGGAGGCGGCCGCCCCGCACGGAGGCCTCGCCGACGATGTCGCCGTCCTGCACCTCGGCTGGAGAAACACCGCGCATGAACAGTGAAATACCGGACACCAAGGCGAAACCGGACGGGACGTGGGCACGGCTCTCCGTCCAGAACTGGGTCCACCTGATCCTGGGCGCGTTCGTCCTCGTGGTCTGCGGCTGCGTGGTGGCGGGCGGCCTCGTCCTCGCCCGCATCTCGGACCGGACCACCGAGCTGGTGGACCGCGTCCAGCCGGCCCGCTCCGCCTCCTTCCAGTTGCAGAACGCGCTCCTCAACCAGGAGACGGGGGTGCGTGGCTTCGCGCTCACCGGTGACACCTCGTTCCTGGAGCCGTTCGCCGAGGGCAAGAAGGAGGAGAAGGAGCGGCTCGCCCGCGCGCGCGCCGCGATCGGCGACGGCCAGCCGTACAACCGCGACCTGGACCGGATCGCCGCCGCCGCCGCGGAATGGCGCAGGGTGCACGCCGACCCGCTGATCGCCGATGTCCGGCGCGACGGCCCCGGGACACGCTCGTCCGGCCGGACCGCCGAGAGCAAGGCGGCCTTCGACAAGCTGCGGCAGCTGTACGGCACCCAGCAGGCGCATCTCGACGCCGCCAGGGACCGGGCACGCGCCCAGCTGGACGACGCCCGCCACACCCGCGACCGGGTGCTCATCGCCCTGCTGATCGTCTTCGCGGTGTGCGTGGTCTCCCTCAGCGTGCTGTTGCAGCGCACGGTGGGCCGGCCGCTGAACGCCCTGGCCGAGGCGTCCCGGCGCGTCCGTTCCAGCAGCTTCCGCCGGCAACGGATCGAGGTACGCGGGCCCTCCGACGTCCGGGCGGTGGCCGCCGCGGTCGAGGACATGCGGGGCAAGCTGGTCGCGGAGCTGGACGCCGCGAAGGAACGGGAGGACGTGCTGGCGCAGCAGACGGTGGAACTGCGCAGGTCCAACTCCGAGCTGGAGCAGTTCGCGTACGTCGCCTCGCACGACCTCCAGGAGCCGCTGCGGAAGGTCGCCTCCTTCTGTCAGCTGCTGGAGAAGCGGTACGGGAACGAGCTCGACGGCCGCGGCAAGCAGTACATCGACTTCGCGGTCGACGGTGCCAAGCGCATGCAGGTGCTCATCAACGACCTGCTCACGTTCTCCCGGGTCGGCCGGGTCCACGACAGCTGGACCCCGGTCGAGCTGGACCGGGCGCTGGACCGGGCGCTGGCCAATCTGGGGATGGTGATCGAGGAGTCGGGCACCACGGTCGTCCGTGAGACCCCGCTCCCCTCGGTCACCGGGGACCCCACGACGCTCGCGATGATCTGGCAGAACCTGATCGGGAACGCCGTGAAGTTCCGCCGCCCCGACGAGCCGTGCGTGATCACGGTCGGGTGCGAGCGGGAGGGCGACGACTGGCACTTCACCGTGGCGGACAACGGGATCGGGATCGCGCCCGAGTTCGCGGAGAAGGTCTTCGTCATCTTCCAGCGCCTCCACGCCCGCGACGAGTACGACGGGACGGGCATCGGCCTCGCCCTGTGCCGCAAGATCATCGAATTCCACGGTGGCAGGATCTGGCTCGATCCCGATTCCCGTGAGGGGGCACGGGTCCACTTCTCCCTGCCCGCCGACCCCGAACCCGCGGAACCGAACGACACCGCTTCCCCTGCCGAGATCTCCGGAGACGCCACGTGAACACCCCCGTACAACCCATCGAGGTCCTGCTCGTCGAGGACGACCCGGGCGACGAGCTGATGACGCGTGAGGCGTTCGAGGACAACAAGATCCGCAACACGCTCCACGTGGTCCGCGACGGCGAGGAGGCGCTCGACTTCCTCTACCGGCGCGGCGCCCACACCGAGGCCCCCCGCCCCGATCTGATCCTGCTCGACCTGAACCTGCCGAAGTACGACGGCCGCCAGGTGCTGGAGCAGATCAAGCAGGACCCGGAGCTCGCGCTGATCCCCGTCGTCGTGCTGACGACGTCCTCCGCCGAGGAGGACATCCTGCGCAGCTACAAGCTGCACGCCAACGCCTACGTCACCAAGCCGGTCGACCTGGACCAGTTCATCGCGGCCGTCCGCCAGATCGACGACTTCTTCGTCACCGTGGTGCGGCTTCCCGGCCGCGCGTAATATTCGCTGTCGACGCATGGGAGTGGGATCTCCCGACGCGGGTACACGATCACAAGAAAGAGGTCCCTGACCTCCCCGCTGCGCCCTGGCTGGAGCACATGAACGAACAGGCGATCTCCCGGCAGGACGACTCCGCCCGGAGCTGTCCGCCCACGGAGGCATTGCACAGCGCCGAAGTGTTCGACGGCGAACCGGGGTGCATTTCCCAGGCACGGGCTCTGGCCGACCGCTTCCTCGGCCGGCTGGTGTCCGAGTGGATGGCCGTGCTCGGAACCCACACCCGCAACGACCTGATGCTCGCCGTGAGCGAGCTGGTGACCAACGCGGAGCGCTACAGCCACGGCCCGTACCTGCTGGAGCTGGAAGGCACGGCGGAGCGGATCAGCATCACGGTGTACGACAGCAGCAGCGCGCTGCCCGTCTTCTACGCCCCCGACCCGAGCCGCCTGGGCGGTCACGGCATGGAGATCGTGGTGGCCCTGTGCGACCGCGTCACGGCCGAGCGCGTGCCGGTCGGCAAGCGCATCCGGGCCGAGTTCACGCTGAGCAGCTGAACCCGCCGGGGAGCGCCGGACCCGCGGCGCCCCCGCGAGCGTTCAGCCTCCGGCGTCCGGCCGGCCGAACCAGTCGATGCACATGACCAGGGCGTCGTCGAGCGTGTCCGACGCCCGGTGCTCCGCCAGTTCCCGCAGTACCGCGCCCGGCACCGCGGCCGCCGGCAGCAGCCGGGTGGCGAGGACGGCCCTGGCCAGCCCCCGTGCCGCGAACATCTCACCGAGCGGCGACACCGCGTCGTACACCCCGTCGCTGACGAGCAGCAGCCGGTCGCCGGGGCGCGCCTGAAGGTGCTGGACGGCGTACTGGGACTCCTCGAACATCCCCAGCGGAAGCTGTGCGTCCAGGGCCACCCGCGTGACCGTTCGGCCGCGCAGGCGCCACAGCTGCGGGGAGCCCGCGTCCACCGCCTCGACCGATCCGGTGGGCAGGTCGAAGCGGAGCAGCAGGGTCGAGACGTGGGCGGCGCCGCGGTGCTGTTCGTAGATGGCCTGGTCGGCCAGGGCCGCCTGGTCCGCGATGCCGATCCCGGCCCTCCTGGCGTTGCGCAGCGCGTTCACGGCCAGGTTGGTGAGGAGGGAGGCGCGGATGCCCTCGCCCATGCCGTTGGTGACGGCGACGCTGAGCTGGTCGCCCTCCGCCGCCCAGTCGAAGTTGTCGCCGTGGATGGCGTAGGCGGGTTCGAGCTGGGCGCCTATGGCGTACTCGGCGGCGGTGAACGATCTGGCCGGAAGCAGCTGCCACTGCATCTCGGCGGCGAGGGTGAGACGCGTGGTGCGCCGGACCCGCTGGTAGTGGTCGGTGTCCCGTTCGGCGACGACGATCTCGTGGGCGAGGAGATCGGCGACCTGGGCGAGGTCGTCCATGACCTGCGGGGTGGAGCGCGCGGAGGGCAGCCGGACCGTGAGGATGCCGAGGCGTTCGCCCCGGACCGTGACCGGGAAGTAGTGGTCGGCCGCGTCGTCGGAGCCGGTCCGGCCCTGGTGCGGGCGCTGGCTGCCGAAGGCGCGGCCCTGCGTGCTGTTGTGCAGGGAGAGCGGCTGGGCGGGCCCGTCGGCGGGGTCGACCGGGTTGAGCACGGT
This sequence comes from Streptomyces sp. NBC_00708, assembly GCA_036226585.1. Taxonomy (GTDB): domain Bacteria; phylum Actinomycetota; class Actinomycetes; order Streptomycetales; family Streptomycetaceae; genus Streptomyces. Next base: position 6,750,256 of record CP108997.1, on the reverse strand, counting down.
CATTCCGTAGTCCGCCAGGAGCAGTTGTACCGAGAGGGCTCCGTAGGACTGCGCGAGGATCTCGCGCACCGTATGGACCAGGGCATACGGCGGCGCCGCGCGTAGCGCTCGTTCGATCCCCGTGGGGGCAATCACGCTGTTTCGCCCATTCTTCGGTGAGTGGCGGGAACGGAGCCAGGCTGACAGGAGCACGCTACGGGTGACAGAGTGGAAGAATGCCCCACCGCACCGGACTCCCTCACCGCCCTGAACAGGTGTCCGAGGACGTCTGTGCCGCGTCCGAACTTCTGGAGGTGTTGTGGGGGCGTGGCCAGGAGGCCGCCGCCCGGGGTGTGGTGTCCCCCTCCCAGCTTCGCGCGCTCCTCGTCATCGAGCAGCAGGAGGGGAGCAATCTGCGCTCGCTGGGGGAGGCGCTGGGCTCGCGGGCGCCCTCGGTGAGCCGCCTGTGCGACCGGATGGAGGCCATGGGCCTGGTGCAGCGGGACCCGAGCCCGACGAGCCGCCGGGAGGTCGAGCTGCGGCTGACCCTTCAGGGCCGCGAGCTGCTGGAGGAATACCGGGCGATCCGCACACGGGAGCTGACCTCCGTCCTGGAGAGGATGCAGCCCTCCGATGTGGCGGCGCTGGCCGTGGGGCTCGCCGCCTTCCGCTCGGCGGCATCGCAGCGGCTCACAGGCGAGCGGAGTACCGCCGCCCGGCTTCGCGACGATGTCGCGGACAGCGCCTAGCTTCATGCACGCCCCTGCTTCCGCGTTCCGGAGGCGCCGCTCGGCGGGCGCTCACGTTGATCGTTCGGTACAGATTGTTGCCCCACGAAGAATGTTGTCAAATGGCAACTGTTACTTTTATCGTTGAGCATTCCCGCCGCGAGCAGGGACGGAGCAGAATCGGACCGTCATACTGATCCCGGCGGTACCCCCGCCGCCCAGTGCATCATGAGGTGAACGTGCTTCCACCGCCCAGCGCCGGCAGAGCCATGCAGATCGTCCCACGGCACGAACGTGGGGCGTTGGTACTCGTGGTAACCGGTGACCTCGACATCGACAACGTCGCGCCCCTCGGCGCGGCGCTGGAGAACGCGTCGCGGGAGGGCTCCGGACCGGTCGTCGTCGACCTCTCGGATGTGAGTTTCGCCGACTCCACGACGGTGAACGTCATCCTGCAGGGGCAGACGGCACTCGGTCCCCGGCTGCGGCTCGCCTCGCCGTCGGTCTTCATGGAGCGGCTGATCTCCGTTCTGGGACTCGACAGCGCGGTCCCCGTCTTCCCGAGCGTCGCCGAGGCGATCGACCCCCCGCTTCCCGCATAGGCGGGACGCGAACACCGAGCGCCCTTCCTCCCGGCCGACCGGGAGGAAGGGCGCTCGTTCGTGCGGTCGCCGGTCAGCCCAGGGCGGGCGGGGCGTCCTCGGGCGAGGTGCCCCATGCCGACGGCTCGTCGCCCACCGTGAAGGAGAGCGAGCGGGCCGAGCGGATGTCGTCCGTGGTCAGATACGTACGCGACTGCTGCGCGCCGTCGAGCCCGGCGGACTGGATGTAGCGGTCGGCGTCCGACGTACCGGGAGCGCTGACGGTCAGCGCGCCGCGCGGGTAGTAGCGCCGGTCGAGCTTGATGTCGACGCGTTCGAACGCGGGCGTGGACAGGCCCCAGGTGTCGGTGCCCGGCTGGACCGGGAAGACGCCGATGGACGACAGCACCATCCAGGCGGACATCGTGCCGAGGTCGTCGTTGCCCGTCATGCCGGTCGGGCCGTTGGTGAAGAGCGTGAGGGCCGCGTGGACCACGTCGGTCGTCTTCCACGGCTGGCCGGTGGAGAGATAGGTGTACGGGGCGATCAGGTCGGGCTCGTTCTGCGGGTTGTACTTGTCGGCGTTGTAGTACGCGTACGGGCCGTTGACCCACACCTCGCGAGCGGTCTTCGCGGGGTCGGCGAGGAGCTTGTCGTACGCGAAGAAGGAGTCCAGCCGCTGGTTGGCGGCGTCCTTCCCGCCGATCAGATCGACCATGCCGGGGATGTCCTGCGGGACCATCCACTGGTACTGCCAGGACGTGCCCTCGTGGAAGCCCTCGCTCTCGGCCGGGTCGGCGGGGCCGGTGAACGCGCCGGCGGTGTCACGGGCGCGGAAGAAGCCCGTGGAGGAGTCGAAGATCTTCCGGTAGTTCTGGGCGCGGGCGTCGTAGCGCGCCGCGTCGGCCTTGTGGCCGAGGTCGCGGGCCATCTCGGCGAGCATGCCGTCGGCCAGGGCGTACTCCAGGGTGGCGGAGGCGCCGTGGTCGAAGTCGGAGTCACCGGGCTTGGCGTGCGGCCGGTCCTTGATGTAGGGGGCGAAGCCGTCCTTGAGGTACTGGACGTTGGCTTCCCGGCCCACGGGTGCGGAGTCGGCGGGCGGCACCCCGTCGGCGTTCTTCTTCAGCGCGCGGTACGCCTCCTCCTCGTACCCCTTCAGCAGGCCCTGCTGGTAGGCGTTGGTGAGGAAGGGGGTGACGGGGTCGCCGGTCATGATGTTCGTCTCGACCGTGCCGTAGCCCCACTTGGGCAGCCAGCCGCTCTCCGCGTCGATGCGCAGGACGGATATGGCCATGTCGCGGGACTCGCGCGGGGCGAGCAGCGAGAGCAGCTGGGCCTGGGTGCGGTAGGTGTCCCAGAGCGACCAGTTCTGGTAGTACGTGAAGGTTCCCCTGCCGGAAACGGCGCGGTGCTTCTTCTGGTCCCAGCCGGTGTAGCGGCCGTCCACGTCGCTGCCCACGTTGGGCGCGAGGAAGGACCGGTAGAGGGAGGAGTAGAAGGTCCGGCGCAGTTCGTCGCTGCCGCCCTGGGCCTTCACACCTTCGAGGCGGTCCTCCCAGGTGCGTTCGGCGGCGCGCCGGACGTGGTCGAAGCCGTGGCCGCCCTCGGCGCGGAGGTTGAGCGCGGCGCCCTTGGCGTCGACGTAGCTGAGGGCCGTGGTGGCCTCGACGGTGCGGTCCTTGGTGGTGTCGAACCGCAGCCAGGCGCCGTTGCGGGCGTCGGTGGCGGTGGACTTCTTCGAGCCCTGGGTGACGGTGTCGCCGTTCCAGGTGCCGGAGGTGGTGAAGGGACGGTCGAAGCGGGTGACCGTGTAGACCGTGTACGGCTTGGTGTCCTGGCAGAAGCCGCTGCCGGTGATCGCGGTGCGCACGGTGCGGTTGTCCAGGATCTCGACCTCGGACGCCAGCGTCCTGTGCAGCGACTGGCCCGCGTTGAGCAGGACGTTGGCCTTGTCGGTGGCCGGGAAGGTGTAGCGCTGCACGCCGGTGCGCTGGGTGGCGGTCAGCTCGGCGTCGATGCCGGTCTTGAGCCCCACCCGGTAGTAGCCGGGGCTCGCCTTCTCGTCGTCGTGGCTGAACTCGGCGGCGTACTTCGCGTAGTCGGTCTCGGTGACGTCCCCGGTGGTGGGCAGCGTCGGCAGGTCGCCGCCGAGGCCGCAGCCGACGCCGGAGAGATGGACGGAGGAGAAGCCGCGGATGTGGTTCTCGCCGTAGTCGTAACCGGTGTTGTGGCCGGTGTCCGGCGAGAGCTGCACCATGCCGAAGGGCACGGAGGCGCCGGGGTAGGTGTTGCCCTCGTTCTGGGTGCCGATGAACGGGTTGACCAGGTCGGTCAGCCGGCCGTCGGTCCGGGGGGCGGCCTCGGCCGTGGCCCCGGGGATGAGGACACCGCCCAGGAGCGCGGCGGCGGCGAGTGCGGCCGCCGGGCCGCGCAGTCTCGGCCGTGAGGTCCGATGCATGGGGTGACTCCTCCTTGAGGACAACGTTGTCAGAGCGCGATCATTCTTGGATCGCGCCGTGATCCCCGTCAAGGGGTCGGACAGGAGCCTTGCGTGTCGGTCCGGTGAAGGCGGCCGCCCCGCATGATCCTTCTGACGTCTGCCGCCCGGAGGACTACCGTCAGGAGGAGGACACCGGGACCACTGCCGTACTACCAAAGCAGTACGCCGGATCGCCGCCTCAGGGACGACGACGCGGCGGCTGGAAAAGGGGATCGTGGTGTACATGAGTTCCCTTGCGCTGTCCGTGCTGCTGTCACTGGTCTCCGCGGTCGCCTACGCGGCCGGGGCGATCGTCCAGGAGCGCGTGGCCGCGGCCTCGGACGGCCGCTCGCTCGCTCCCCTGCGCAACCGGGTCTGGTGGGCCGCGGTGACGCTGAACGGCCTGGGCGCCGTCCTGCACGTCGTGGCGCTCGCGTACGGCCCGCTGAGCCTCGTACAGCCGCTGGGGGCGCTCACGATCGTCTTCGCGCTGCCGATGGCCGCGCTGTTCGTACGCCGCAGGGCGGGGGCGACGGCGTGGCGCGGCGCGGTCATGGCGACGGTCGGCCTTGCCGGGCTGCTCGCCCTGACCGGCAGCTCCGACGCGCACAGCCTGGGCGGCCCCGAGCAACTGATGCTGGCCGTCGTGACCTTCGGTGCGGTGGCCGCGCTGATCCTGCTCTCGCGGGCGATGCGCCGGCCGGTGATGCGCAGTGTGGTGCTGGCCGGGGCGGCGGGCGTCGCGTTCGGCATCGCGTCGGTGTACACGAAGACCGTGGCCATGGAGTGGACGGCGGGCTCCGTCACCTCCGGGCTGCCCACCCTGCTGGTGATCGGGGCGCTCGCGGGCTCCGGGCTGCTGCTGGCGCAGGCGGCCTACCGGGGCGCGGGGCTGACGGCCCCGCTGGCCACGGTGACCGTCGTGAACCCGGTGGTGGCCGCGGCGGTCGGCATCACACTGTTCGGCGAGCAGTTCCGGCACGGGGTCACGGGCACGGTGCTCGCCCTGGTGTGCGGGGCGGTCGCGGCCAGCGGGCTGATCATGCTGACCGCGGAACGGATGAGCGCGGAGCGCCTGGCGCCTGCGGCCACCAAGGCACCGGCAGCGGCGCCGGCGGACTCCGTGGACACCGGGCCCGCCGCCGGCGCGCCTTCGGCCGTGGGTGAGGAGACCGGGGATTTCGCCGCGCCCGCCGGGCCGTCGGCCCCGGCGGGCACACCGCCTCCCCCGGTCCCGCCGGTTCCGGCCGACGGCGCCGCTTCCGGGTCCGCGGGCCCGCGGACCCCTCCCCCGGTGCCGCCGCTGCCCGTGCGGATGCCCCTGGAACGCCTGGCCGGACGGGTGGAGTTCGGCCCTCCCCCGGGCGCCGGACGCAGAACCGCCGCCGGGGAGGCCGCTGACGGCGGGGGCGTTCAGACCCTGACGCCACCCGCCCTGAGGTAGGCCAGCGGGTCGATGTCGGAGCCGTAGCCGGGGCCCGTACGGACCTCGAAGTGCAGGTGCGGTCCCGTGACGTTGCCGGTGGCGCCGGAGCGGGCGATCCGCTGGCCGCCGCCGACGTGCTGCCCGCCGCGCACGAGCAGCGAGGACAGGTGTGCGTACTGGCTGTACTTGCCGTCGCTGTGCCGGATGACGATCTGGTAGCCGTACGGCCCCGCCCAGCCCGCCGAGACGACCGTGCCCGCCGCCATCGCCTTCACCGACGTGCCGGTGGGGACGGGGAAGTCGACGCCCGTGTGGTAGCCGCTGGACCAGGAGCCGGCCTGATGGTACGGGGTGCCGGTGCGGGCCTCGACGGGCGCGGTGAGCGAGCTGTGCGTCTTCTTCGCGTGCTCGGTCTTGCGCGTCTCGGTCTTGTGCGTCTCGGTCTTACGGGTTTCGGTCTTGTGCGGCTGGGTCTTCTTCGGCTGCGGGTGCGACTGCGGCTTGGTCCGCTGCTCGCGCTGCTTCTCCGCGGCGGTCTTCGCGCCCGGCTTCGGGGCCGCCTTCGCAGCGGCCTTCGGCTCCGCCTTCTTCGCGGTCCTCGGCTCGTTCTTCGTCGCCGTTCGCGGTGCGGGCCCGGCCGTTCCCGGGGTGCCGGTCAGGCTCAGGCGCTGGCCGGGGAAGATCAGGTCGGGGTCGTCGCCGACGACCGCGCGGTTCGCCGCGTAGAGCCGCTGCCAGCCGCCCCGGACATGCCGGTCGGCCGCGATCCCGGAGAGCGAGTCGCCGGGCGTGACGGTGTACGACTCCCGCTTGCCCGGCACCGTCGTCGGTGTGGCCGCCCGGGTGGTCCGTGGCGTGGTCTGCGGCGCACGGGACGACGGGGACGCGCTGTCCGGGCTCTTCGGGGTCGTCACAGGGGCGGTGCGCTCGCTCTGCGGGCTCACGTCGGGCGTGCCGCCGCCCCGGGCCAGGCCCGCCTTTGTGGAGCAGACCGGCCAGGCGCCGGGCCCCTGGCCCTCCAGGACCTTCTCCGCGATGGCGATCTGCTGGTCCCTGGTGGCCAGATCGGCGCGGGGCGCGTAGACCGTGCCGCCGTACGCCGCCCAGGTCGAGCGGGTGAACTGGAGGCCGCCGAAGTAGCCGTTGCCGTTGTTGATGTGCCAGTTGCCGGTGGATTCGCACGCCGCGACCTTCTCCCACACGTCCGCCGAAGCGGCTCCCGCGGACGCGGCCGTAAGCAGCGGGAGCGCGAGGCCGGCGCCTCCTGCCGTGACGGTGAGCGAGGCCCGGTTGATGCGGCTCGGCTGGTATCTGCGGTGCCGTCCGTTCGCGGCCATGACTTGGCTCCCCCACTGCTGTAGGACACGTCGCAAGCGGTCAACTTATGTGCGAACACTGGGTGATCACAAGAGCACGTTACGTTTCGGCCATGGCCGGGAAGGGCCGTCCGCGCGTGGTCAGCGCAGGGCGAAGGTCAGCGGCGGGGCGATGCCGAGCGAGCGAGGCGCCGGTGGCCTTCCCGTTGGTCCGAGCCGTGAGCGTGAGCAGGTGCTCCTCGGCGTCGAGCTGCCCGGTCCCGGCGAATCTGAGCCGGACCTTCCGCCGTGTGTCCGCGGGCAGTTCACCCAGCGGCATGGTCAGCGTGTCGGCCAGCAGGGTGCCGTCGTCCGGCGGGGACACGTCCTTCCAGCGGCCCCCGTCGTACCACTGGGTGCGCAACTCCGTGGTCACGTGCCGCCGTTGCGACACGGAGCAGGCCACACCCTCGGCGGGGTTGTCCGGTCCGGACTCGCAGGCGCCGAACTCCGCCTGCACCTGGGCCTGCGGGTACGCGCTGTGCGAGCGGTTGGTGACGGTGTACGTGACCTCGGTCCAGCGCCCCCGGCCCAGCGCCGCGGGCTCCTTCATGACCGCACGGTCGAGCGACAGGGCGGCCGGCCGTACGGCCCCGTGGCCGCGCGCGAGCGTCCGCGCACCGTCGAGCAGGGTGACGTCGACCGGGATCTCGTCCCCGTCCACCCGGGGGCCCGCGTGCGGGGTGACGTCCAGAAAGCCGAGCAGGCCGCCCTTCGGCAGGGTCATACGGAACGTGCCGGTCGAGCCGTCCGCGTCGGCGGTGAGCGCGATGTCCTTCCAGCCCGCGTCGGTCTTCTCCTCCAGACCTGGCAGGGGGTCACCGCCGCGGGCCTCCCCGATGTGCACCCGTACGACGGTTCCCGGGCGGGTGCGTCCGTCGTTGTGGAGGTGCAGGGCGAGCCCGAGCCGGGTGTCCCCCGCCCTGCCGATGTTCTCCAGGGACACCGACACGGGCGGCGAGGCCGACGGGCTCGGCGCCGGCGCGGGGGCGTTGCCGCCGCATGCCGTCACGAGGACGAGGAGGGCGAGGACGCCCGTGATGCGTATGGATCTCATGTATCCCCCGCGGACTTCACGTATCCCCCAGGACAAGGCCGGGGGCATCCTAGGCGCCACCCCTTGGCCCGCACCCGAACGCGCCCCGCACGGCCCCCCATTGACACGGTCGGCGGCGACCGGCGACCCTGGGCGCGACAGCCCGGGAGAGCGCTCTCCGGCAGGTGTGGGAGCGCGGTGCACGAAGGAGCATGGCCGCCATGACGGACGAAGAGACCGAACCGCTGCTCGACAAACTCGACGCGGCCATGAAGGTCCGTCTGCTCACCGGCGCCAGCACCTGGCGCACCTACGGCGAACCCGCTGTCGGGCTGCGGCCGCTCACCCTCTCCGACGGACCGGCCGGCGTACGGGGTGAGACGTGGGACGAACGCGAGACCTCGCTCGTCCTCCCCTCCCCCACCGCGCTCGCCGCCTCCTGGAACGAGCGGCTGCTGACGGACCTCGGCGCGCTGCTCGCGTCCGAGGCGCGCCGCAAGGGCGTCGACGTGCTCCTGGCCCCCACCCTGAATCTGCACCGTTCACCGCTGGGCGGCCGGCATTTCGAGTGCTTCTCCGAGGACCCGCTGCTCACCGGCCGCACCGGCGCCGCGCTCATCAGGGGCATCCAGTCGGGCGGAGTGGCGGCCACCGCCAAGCACTTCGTGGGCAACGACGCCGAGACCGACCGGCTGACCGTGGACATCCGTATGGATGAACGGACCCTGCACGAGGTGTATCTCGCCCCGTTCGAGGAAGCCGTGGCGGCCGGGGTGTGGGCGGTCATGTCCGCGTACAACAAGGTCGACGGCGTGACCATGTCCGCGTCCCCGCTCCTCGATCGCCCTCTCAAGGAGGACTGGGGCTTCGACGGCCTCGTGGTCTCGGACTGGGGAGGCGTGCGCACCCTGCTGGAGACCGCCCGGTCCGGTCAGGACCTGGCGATGCCGGGCCCCGACGGCCCCTGGGCGGCCGGTCTGCTCGCCGCGCTCGAACAGGGGCTGGTGCCGGCCGAGGCCGTCGACGACAAGGTACGCAGGCTGCTGCGGCTGGCCCGCCGGGTGGGTGCGCTCGGGGCGGACGGCGTGGGCGCCTTCGGGTCCGACCGCCCGGCGCACCGAGTGAACGGAACCGGGTCCGACCGCCCCGCGCGCCGCCCCCCGGTGGCTCCGGACGCCGCGCGTGCCCTGCTGCGCCGGGCCGTCTCCGCCGGTGCGGTGCTCCTGCGCAACGAGGGCGGGCTGCTGCCGCTCGACCCGGCGGCGCTCGGGTCCGTCGCCGTCATCGGTCCGCACGCCACGGCGATACGCATCCAGGGCGGCGGCAGCGCGGAGGTGTTCCCCGAGCACGTGGTGACCCCGCTGGCCGGCATCGAGCGGGCACTGGAGGGGGCGGCGGTGACGTACCGGCCGGGTCTCCCGCCGTCGGCCCGGCCGCAGCCACTCGGCCGCGACCGGGCCCGCGATCCGCGGGACGGCGAGCCCGGGGTGCTCGTGCGGCTGCTCGACGCGCACGGGGCCGAACTCCACGCCGAACACCGGCTGTCGGGCCGGATCGTGGAGCCCTCGGTGCCGGCCGGGGACGCGGCGCTGGTCGAGATCCGGGCGCTGTTCCGGCCCGCCGAGAGCGGCAGATGGACCTGGGCGGTGGGTGGCTGGGGCGACATGTCGCTGTCCGTCGACGGCCACGAAGTGCTGTCCGGCACGTTCCCGCTGGACAGCGACGACCCGACCCGGGTGCACGTCGCCCCGCCGCTGCGCACCGCCGGCGCGGAGATGACGGCGGACCGGGAGGTGGAGGTCGTCGCACGGCGTTCGCTCGCCCCGGGATCGGGCGTCGCCACGGTCCTGGCCGCCGCCCCGCCCGCCGGTGACGCGGACGCCGCGCGCGCCGGTGCGGTCGCCGCCGCACGCGCGGCCGACGTCGCGGTGGTGGTCGTGGGCACGACGGAGCAGAGCGAGTCGGAGGGACACGACCGCGAAAGCCTGGACCTGCCGGAGGGCCAGGACGCGCTGGTCCGGGCGGTGGTCCGGGCCAACCCGCGCACCGTCGTGGTGGTCAACGCGGGCGGCCCGGTCGCCCTGCCCTGGCACGAGCGGGTGCCCGCGCTGCTGCTCGCCTGGTTCCCGGGCCAGGAGGCCGGGGACGGGCTGGCCGACGTGCTGTTCGGGCGCACCGAGCCCGGCGGCCGGCTGCCGACCACCTGGGCCGCCGCGCAGGACGACGTACCGGTGCTCGGGACCGCCCCCGGCGCCGACGGGCGGCTGCACTACGCGGAGGGCCCGCACATCGGGTACCGGGCCTGGCTGCGGTCCGGGGCCGCTCCGGCGTACTGGTTCGGCCACGGCCTCGGATACACGGCCTGGGAGTACGAGGAGCTGACCGCCCCGGAGCCGGTGCGGCCCGGGGAGCCCTTCGACGTGCGGGTGCGGGTGCGCAACAGCGGGCGGCGGCGCGGCCGGGAGGTGGTCCAGGTCTATCTGGCCCGGAGCGGTTCCGCCGTCGAGCGGCCGGTGCGCGGGCTCATCGGGTACGCGGCGGTCGAGGCGGAGCCCGGGGAGAGTGTGGTCGCGGTGGTCCGGGTGGACGGGCGGGCGCTGGCTCACTGGTCGTCCGCACGGCACGGGTGGGAGACGGAGCCGGGTGCCTTCACGCTGCTCGGCGGCCCTTCGGCGGGTGATCTGCCGCTCACCGCACAGGTCGTGGCGCTGCCGGGCCCGGACTCGGCCGGGAAAGGATCCGGTAACGGTTCGGAGCACGATGGAGAGCGCTCTCCGCTGATGCTATAAATGCGCTCATGACGGATGATCTGCGACCGGCCGGAACACCCACCCTTGAGGACGTGGCGAGGGCGGCCGGTGTTTCCCGCGCCACCGTCTCCCGGGTGATCAACGGCGTACGGAATGTCGACCCGGTGATCCAGGAGGCCGTGCGCCGGGCGGTCGCCTCCACCGGCTACGCGCCCAACCGTGCGGCGCGCTCGCTGGTGACCCGGCGCACCGACGCCATCGCGCTGGTGGTCTCCGGCGCCGGTGTCGAGCCGGAGACGGAGCCGGAGGAGGGCCCGTCCCCGGAGGACATGGACGGGAGCGAGGGGGCGTCGTTCACCGGGCAGGTCTTCGCGGACCCGTTCTTCGGCCGGGTGGTGACGGGCGTGGTCAACTACCTGCGGCCGCGTGGGATGCACCCCGTCCTGATGTTCGCCGAGACATCACGGGCCCGCGAGGATGTGGTGGCGTTCCTGCGCCAGGGCAGCGCGGACGGTGCGCTGGTCGTATCGACGCACGCGGAGGACCCGCTGCCGGGCATGCTGACGGACGCCGGGCTGCCGGCCGTGCTCTACGCGCGGCCCGCCCGCGCGGCCCGGATCAGCTATGTCGACGTCGCCCACCAGGACGGCGCGCGGCTGGCCGCCGAACATCTGCTGGCCCGGGGGTGCCGCCGTATCGCGACCATCACCGGCCCGCTCGACGTGCCCGCGGTGCAGGAGCGGCTGGCCGGCTTCCGGGACACGATGGCAAGCAACGGGCATCCGTACATCGCGATCGCCGAGGGGCGGTTCACGCAGGAGAGCGGCGAGACCGCGATGGAGCGGCTGCTGGCCGAACACCCCGATCTGGACGGGGTGTTCGCAGCCAACGACCTGATGGCCACGGGCGCCTGCCACGTCCTGCGGGAACGCGGCAAGCGGGTGCCGGAGGACGTCGCGGTGATCGGCTTCGACGACAGCAGCGCGGCCCTGGCCTGCCGTCCGCCGCTGACCACCGTCCGCCAGCCGGTGGAGGCGATGGCCGCCGAGATGGCCCGGCTGCTGATCGAGCGGCTGGCCAGGCCCGAGGGCGCGGCGACGTCCGTGATCTTCGAGCCGTCGCTGGTGGTGCGGGACTCGGCGTAGGGCGCGGTCGGACCCGTACGGCCACGGGCCGGACCGGACGCGGCGTGACCACCCGGCCCACCGCCCCCGGCCTACCCCGTCGCATCCACCCCCGTCCGGGGCCGCTCCCGTCCGCGCACCGCTGCCGCCGGGGTCCGGGGCGCCGGCCCCGTGGATCCCTGCCGGGGTGCCGGTGACGGGCGGCTGCCGCCGCGGGCCAGGAAGTCGGCCAGGGGAAGCGTCGCCGCGCCGACGGTGACCGCGTCGGGACCGAGGCGGCCCAGCTCGATCGTGGTGCGCCCCGCCGCGTGCTTCAGCGCGTACTCCCGCGCGTACCGCCGGATGTCGGGCAGGAGGTGCGGGCCTATCAGCAGCCCCGCCCAGCCGCCGAGCAGGATGCGCTCGGGCAGGAAGAGGTTGATCAGGTCGCCCAGCGCCGCGCCCAGGCACTCGGCCGTCTCGTCGAGCACGGCGACGGCCACGGGGTCGGGCTCGACGCCCGCGGCCGGGTAGGCGGCGGCGAGGAGCGCGGCGAGCGCGGTCTCGTCGTCGGCGTCGGCGGGCAGCGGGCCGCCCGCCTCGTGCCAGCGCTCGCGCATCGCCTCGGCTCCCGCGTACGCCTCCAGGCAGCCGATCGAGCCGCAGCGGCAGCGCCGGCCGCGCAGCTGCACCGTGCTGTGCCCCCACTCCAGGGCCTGGCTGCTGCGATCCTCGTCGAGCAGGTCGCCGTGGTTCACGCAGGCACCGACGCCGGAACCGATGAGGGCGATCGCGGAGGCTCCCGCACCCCGCCCGCCGCCGAACCACATCTCGGCCTGGCCGAGCGTCTTGGCGCCGTTGTCGATGAAGAAGGGCACCTCGGGAGGCACCCGCACGGCGTCCCGGAGCAGCCGCTCGAAGGGGACGGCGCTCCAGTCGATGGTCTGGCCGTGGACGACGGAGCCCACGTCGCCGATGACGCCGTCCGGCGCGTCGCGCTCGATGATCCCCGGGACGCCGATGCCGATGCCGAGCAGCCGGTGCGGGTCGGCGCCGGCGTCCCGCAGCACGTCGGCGACGCCGCTGCGGACATGGCCGACGATGCGGTCGACGTCGTAGCCGTGCTGGGCGAGCAGCCGTTCGGTGCGGGCGAGTTCGGTGAGGGACAGATCGAAGAGCTCCACCCGGATGCGGGTCTCACCGATGTCGATGCCGATGAGGAGGCCGCCGCCCGGAGCGACGCGCAGCAGGGTACGGGGGCGGCCGCCGTCGGATTCGACGACACCCGCCTCCTCCAGGAGGTTCTCCGCGGCGAGTTCCGCGACGACGTTGCTGATGGATCCCGAACTCAGCCCGGTGGCGGGACCCAGCTCCTGGCGGCTCAGCGGGCCGTCGAAATACAACCGTTGCAATACCCGCGCCCGGTTGCCCCGTCGCAGGTCACGCACGGTCCGTCTGTTGCGCTCAGCCATGTGGCTCCTTCCCTGACGGAAACATACCGCGACCCCAGGACTTGACGCGACCTTCCCTCACCTCTTAAATCACGTCATAAATTAAGTCCTGAAGGTCGTTCGGTTCTCGAACACGGCCTTCCTCCCCGGAAAGGGGCCATCCCGTATGCGCACCATCAGAGCCGCGGCAGCCGTCACCCTCGCGATCTCCATAGCCGCCGGTGTCACCGGCTGCGGAGGCGGTTCGTCCTCGGGCGGCGGCAGCAACGATTCGCCGAAGACGCTCACGTACTGGGCGTCCAACCAGGGCCCCAGCATCGAGGCCGACAAGAAGATCCTCGCTCCCGAGCTGAAGAAGTTCGAGAAGCAGACCGGCATCAAGGTCAAGCTGGAGGTCGTGCCCTGGGCCGACCTGCTCAACCGGATCCTCGCCGCCACCACGTCCGGTCAGGGACCGGACGTCCTGAACATCGGCAACACCTGGTCGGCTTCGCTCCAGGCGACGGGTGCGCTGCTCCCCTGGACCAAGGAGAACTTCGACGCGATCGGCGGGCGCGACCGCTTCGTCGAGTCCGCGGTCGCCTCGGCCGGTGCGGAGGGCAAGGACCCCTCCGCGGTGCCGCTGTACTCCCTCGCGTACGCCCTCTACTACAACAAGAAGAGCTTCGCCGAGGCCGGCATCGAGAAGCCCCCGGCCACCTGGGACGAGCTGGTCGCGGACGGCAAGAAGCTCTCCAAGAACGGCAAGTGGGGGCTGGGCGCCGAGGGCTCCAACCTCTCCAACAACATCCACCAGACCTTCGTCCTGGGCCAGCAGCACGGCGCCGACTTCTTCGACGCCGAGGGCAAGCCGACCTTCACCTCGGACGGTGCGGTGGCGGCCGTGAAGCAGTACATCGACTTCATGGCCAAGGACAAGATCATCGCTCCGGGCAACGCGGAGTACGCCCAGAACCAGTCCCTCACGGACTTCGCCAAGGGCAAGACCGCGATGGTGCTGTGGCAGGCCGCCGCGTCCACCTTCGCCTCCCAGGGCATGAAGCCCGAGGACTGGGGCGCGGCCCCCGTCCCGGTCGCCTCCGGTACCCCCGGCCAGGGCAAGAACACCAACTCCATGGTCGCCGGCATCAACATGGCGGTGTTCAAGAACACCAAGAACATCGACGGCGCCAAGAAGTTCGTGAAGTTCATGACGAGCGACGCCGAGCAGAAGCTGCTCAACAAGACCTACGGGTCGATCCCGCCGGTCAAGACCGCCCAGGCGGACGAGGCGTTCTCGGCGCCCGACCTCGCGGTCCTGCGCGACACCCTGGCCAAGAGCGCGGCCCCGCTGCCGCAGGTGCCCAACGAGTCGCAGTTCGAGACCGCCGTCGGCACCGCGGTCAAGGAACTGTGGGCCGATGCGGCGGCCGGACGCCCCGTGACCACCGAATCCGTCAAGGCGCGCCTGGAAAAGGCCCAGCAGACGATGCAGCAGTAAGGCAGCCTTCATGACCGCCACCGTGACCACCGACAGCCTGACGGAAAAGTCGGACAGGGTGACGAGCCGGGGCAACGGGGGTGCGCGCAGGAGACTGCCGCGCATCCCCGACCGGATCCGCCAGGGCGGACTGCCCTATCTCCTGCTCCTGCCGGCCGTCCTGCTCGAACTCCTCGTCCATGTGATTCCGATGGTCATCGGAATCGTGATGAGCTTCCGCCAGTTCACGCAGTTCTACATCAACAACTGGGGCGGGGCGCCCTGGAGTGGCTTCGACAACTACAAGATCGCCGTCGACGTCAACGCCCCGATCGGCGAGGCACTGCTCCACTCGTTCTTCGTCACCTGCGTCTTCACGTTCTTCGCCGTCGGCCTGGCATGGCTGTTCGGGGTCGCGGCGGCGATCATGCTCCAGGAGAACTTCCGCGGCAGGGGCATCCTGCGGGCGATCTTCCTCGTCCCGTACGCCCTGCCGGTCTACGCGGCCGTCATCACCTGGGCCTTCATGTTCCAGCGCGACAACGGCCTGATCAACCACGTGCTCCATGACCAGCTCGGGCTCACCGACCAGCCGTCGTTCTGGCTGATCGGCGACAACAGCATCTACGCGCTGATCATCGTCTCGGTCTGGAAGGGCTGGCCCTTCGCCTTCCTCATCGTGATGGCCGGGCTCCAGAACATCCCGCGCGAACTGTACGAGGCCGCCTCGATCGACGGCGCCGGCATCTGGCAGCAGATCCGCAAGATCACGCTGCCCTCGCTGCGCCCGGTCAACCAGGTCCTGGTGCTCGTCCTGTTCCTGTGGACGTTCAACGACTTCAACACGCCGTACGTGCTCTTCGGCAAGGCCGCCCCGGAGAACGCGGACCTCATCTCGATCCACATCTACCAGTCCTCGTTCGTCACCTGGAACTTCGGCACCGGCTCCGCGATGTCCGTGCTCCTGCTGCTGTTCCTGCTGGTCGTGACGGCCGTCTACCTGCTCATCACCTCACGCGGAAGGAAGGGTGCCGATGCCTAGCCATGCCCAGCCGTCCGCGCTGCCGGCGAAGAAGGCAACGCGCTCGCGGACCCGTTCCCCGATGGCCGCGCCGCAGTCCTTCCTGTGGGCCCGCCGGTTCGTCCTGGCCTTCCTGACCGCCTTCGCCCTGCTGCCCGTCTATGTGATGGTCAGCAGCTCGCTCAAGCCGCTCCAGGACGTGTCGGGGAAGTTCCACTGGATCCCGTCCGGGCTGACCGTGAAGCCTTACTTCGACATCTGGGACACCGTCCCGCTCGCCCGGTACTTCGTCAACTCGCTGATCGTGGCGGGCGCGGCGACGGTCCTGTCGGTGATCATCGCGGTGTTCTCGGCGTACGCGGTGAGCCGCTACAAGTTCCGCGGCAAGCGGGTCTTCACCGTCACGGTGCTCTCCACCCAGATGTTCCCGGGCATCCTCTTCCTGCTCCCGCTGTTCCTCATCTTCGTCAACATCGGCAACAGCACGGGCGTCGCCCTGTACGGCTCGCGCGGCGGACTGATCCTCACGTATCTGACGTTCTCGCTGCCGTTCTCCATCTGGATGCTGATCGGTTACTTCGACTCGATCCCCCGGGATCTGGACGAGGCCGCGCTCGTCGACGGCTGCGGGCCCATCCGCGCCCTGTTCAAGGTCGTGGTGCCGGCCGCGGTGCCGGGCATCGTCGCCGTCGCCGTGTACGCGTTCATGACGGCGTGGGGCGAGGTCCTCTTCGCCTCCGTGATGACCAACGACACCACCCGCACCCTGGCCGTCGGCCTCCAGGGCTACGCCACCCAGAACGACGTGTACTGGAACCAGGTCATGGCCGCCTCGCTCGTCGTCAGCGTGCCCATCGTCGCCGGCTTCCTGCTCCTCCAGCGCTATCTGGTGGCCGGCCTCACCGCGGGAGCCGTCAAGTGACCGCCCCGGAAAGGAAGTCCGTGAACGACCTCAGCGCCCTGCCGGCCGGCTTCACCTGGGGCGTCGCCACCGCCGCGTACCAGATCGAGGGAGCCGTGGCCGAGGACGGCCGCGCCCCCTCCATCTGGGACACCTTCTCGCACACCCCGGGCAAGGTGGCCGGCGGCGACACCGGGGACGTGGCCTGCGACCACTACCACCGGGTGCCGGAGGACATCGGCCTGATCAAGGAGGTCGGGGCGAACGCGTACCGCTTCTCGCTCGCCTGGCCGCGGATCGTGCCCGGCGGCGACGGACCGGTCAACGCGGCCGGCCTCGACTTCTACGACCGGCTGGTGGACGGGCTGCTGGAGGCCGGGATCACCCCGTTCGCCACGCTCTACCACTGGGACCTTCCGCAGGCGCTCCAGGACCGGGGCGGCTGGACCGTACGGGAGACCGCGGAGCACTTCGCCGCGTACACCTCGGTCGTCGTGGAACGGCTCGGGGACCGTGTCAAGGACTGGGCGACCCTCAACGAGCCCCTGTGCTCGGCGTGGATCGGCCATCTGGAGGGCACGATGGCACCGGGTCTCACCGACCTGACCGCCGCCGTCCGGGCCTCCTACCACCTGCACCTGGGCCACGGCCTCGCGGTCCGGGCGATCCGGAGCATCTCCCCCGACGCCCGGGTCGGCATCGTCAACAACCTCAGCCCGGTGGAACCGGCCACCGACCGCGAGGCGGACCGGGCGGCGGCGGTGCGCGGCGACGGCCACACCAACCGCTGGTGGCTCGACCCGATCCTGGGGCGCGGCTACCCGCAGGACATGGTGGACCTGTACGGAGTCGAACTCCCGGTCCAGGAAGGTGACATGGAGCTGATCTCCGCGCCGCTGGACTGGCTGGGCGTCAACTACTACTTCCGCCAGGTCGTCACCGCCGACCCGTCCGGCCCGGTCCCGCAGGCCAAGCAGGTCTACCTGCCCGGGTCCCGGCACACCCACATGGACTGGGAGGTGCACGCGCAGGGCCTGGAGCAGTTGCTCCTGCGCCTGACCGAGGAGTACGGCGTCGAGCGCCTCTACGTCACCGAGAACGGCTCGGCCTACCAGGATGTCGTCCTGGCCGACGGTTCGGTGCACGACCCGGAGCGCACCCAGTACCTGGAGGAACACCTCGCGGCCTGTGCACGCGCCGTCCGCAAGGGCGCGCCGCTGGCCGGCTACTTCGCCTGGTCGCTCCTGGACAACTTCGAGTGGGCGTACGGCTACGACAAGCGGTTCGGCCTGGTCCACGTCGACTACGCGACCCAGCGCCGTACGGTCAAGAGCAGCGGCCGGCGCTACGCGGAGCTGATCCGCGAGGCATCGACTCCCCGCTCCCGCAAGGCCGCCTGACCCCCGGCCGCGCACCCCGACAGCCCCCGGCCGCGACGGATCACCGTCGCCGCCGGGGGTTTCGGGCCGCGCGGCGAAGCTGCCGGGGGTTTCCCGTCGTGCGGCGAAGCTGCCGGGGCGGCGACCGGCCGCCGGAGGCCGTTCGTTAGCATCCGTCGCATGACGAGGCGGGGGTGGCGGCTGGGCTGCGTGGCGGTGCTGACGGCGATATGTGTGTCCGGTCCGGGGCGCCCGGACGTCATCCGTACGGCGTCCGATCTCGGCCCCCTGCCGGCCGACCGCTACACCTACACGGCGCAGGACTACCAACGGTCGCAACAGGCAACGGCGTTGCTGGTGCGCCAGTGCATGGCGGAGCGCGGCCACGCGGATTTCCCGCTCGACCCCCGTAGCCCCAGTGACCCCATCACCCTCACGGCGGTCTCGACCGACTACGGCGCCCTGGACCTCGCCTCCGCCCGCCGTTGGGGCTACGGCTGGGATCCTGCGACGTCGCGGGCACACCGGCCGACGGGCCGCCGGATGACCGATGCCGAGTACGCGGACTACCCCGCCTGCCTGTCCCGGTCGGATCAGCGGCTGATGCGCGGCATCGACCTCCGGCGGGACTGGCTCTACGCGGGCACACGGGCCATCGAGACCGACAAGGCGCTCAAGCGCGACCCGGATCTCCGCGCGGCCTGGGACGCCTGGTCCGGCTGTATGGCCGACCGGGGGTTCACACGCTATGCGGACCCGGTGGCGGCGTACACGGACACCGCCTGGCACCGGGGCGGCGACGGCAATACGAGGCACACACGGCGGGAGCGTGACACCGCCGTCGCGGACGTCATCTGCAAACGCCGCCATCACACGGCCGAGATCTGGCACACCGCACGGGCGCGGAAACAGACCATCGACATCACACAGCACCGCGCCCGCTACACCGCCGGCCTGGAGGCGCTGCGCACGTACCGGGCGACGATCACCGAGGTGCTGCGCACGCTCGGGTGAGGGCTCCGGTGGAGCGCGCCTACGCTCCCCCGGTCGCCCGCGACCAGTTCGACAGCAGGTAGTGCAGGGCGTCGACCGCGCGTTCCCACGAGGCCTGCACGGGCCGCGGGGCCTCGAAGCCGCCGTCCCCCTCCAGGGCGGTGAAGCCGTGGAAGGTGCTGCGCAGCAGCCGTACCGCGTCGGTGAGGTCGGGTTCGGTCAGACCGTACGCGCGCAGCATCGCCGAGGTGGTCCGCAGGGTGCGGTGGTACGCGGGCGCCTCGGCGACGATCGCGGGGTCGACGGGGTACTGCGTGGCCGCGTACCGGCCCGGGCACTCCAGCGCGAAGGCGCGGTAGGCACCGGCGAACGCGACCAGGGCGTCCTTCGCGGCCCGGCCGGCCACCGCCGCCTCGATCCGGTCGATGAACTCCTCGGCGGCGAGCAGCGCGACACGGGTGCGCAGGTCGCCCAGGTTCCTGACGTGGGAGTAGAGGCTCGCGTCCTTCACGCCGAAGCCCCGGGCCAGTGCGGAGATGGTGACCTTGTCGAAGCCGGCCGAGTCCGCCAGATCGGCCGCAGCCGCCACGACCCGTTCGGTCGTCAGCCCCGCGCGAACCATCCCCACCCCCGCCTGTGCGTGTCCCAGGGCCCTCAGCTCGGCCTTTGCCGAATATACACAGAAGCCCGTGGTGGCCACGGAGAGCCGTGGCCACCACGGGCTTCTGTACCGCGCCGACAGCGGGGAGTGGGTCGGCACGGTGGCGGAAATCGCGCGGGAGAGCGCTCTCCCGCGACGGCCCCAGTGTCTCGCCGCTGTCGACGGAGTGTCAAGGTTCGGCGGTGTCCGCGCATGACTGCGGGGGCCCCGGCGCACCGGGGCCCCCGCATTTCGCGGATCAGCTGGTGGGGAAGTTGTCCGGGGTGCTGATCCGGGACTTGAGCAGTGCGCCCGACTCGGTCAGCACACCGCTGCTCCTGTAGTCGCCGCCGTCACAGGTGCCGGGCTTGAACGCGGCACTGCTCTCGTTGGCGTCGGAGTAGGTCCAGTTCGCGTAGCTGATCTTCAGCTGGTCGAGCAGGTCCAGCCAGGCGGTCGTGCTCGCCCGGTCCAGCGCGCCGCCGCCGGTGGCGCTCACCGTGCCGAACTCCGTCACGAACAGCGGGAGTTGTGACGCGGCCCGGCTCACCGTCGCGCGGTAGTTGTCCTTGTGGCTCGCGGCGTAGAAGTGGAACGCGTACATGATGTTCGTGGCGTTGACGGGGCTGTTGACGACCTCGCTCTCGCTGGACCCGTCCGAGACGCCCAGGGAGGACCAGCCACGGGTGCCGACGATGACGACCGCGTCCGGGTCGGCGGCCCGGATCACCGGGATGACCTGCTCTGCGTAGCTCTTGATGCCCGCCCAGCTCACACCGTTGGGCTCGTTGGCGATCTCGTAGATGACGTTCTTCTTCGAGGCGTTGCGGGCCGCGACGGACGCGAAGAACGTCTTGGCGCGCTCCAGGTTGTAGTTGGGGTCGCCCGGCGTGAGGGTGTGGAAGTCGATCAGGGCGTACATGCCACGGGCCTCGGCCATGTCGACAAGGCCGTTGACCTTGCTGGTGAAGCCCGCCGGGTCGGTCTCGTAGCCGTCCTCCTGGACGTACATGGCGGTGCGCAGCAGGTCCGCCTTCCAGTCGTTCGCCAGCGCGTCCAGGGACGCGTTGTTGTAGCACTGACTGAACCACTGGAGGCCGTGCGTGCTCATGCCGCGCAGCTGGATGGGTCGGTTGTACTGGTTGCACAGGTTCGTACCGCACACGTGGAGCTGGCCGTTGGTCCCGACCGGGGTGCCGTCACCCGTGGTGGGCGGCGGACCGTCGTCGTCTCCCCCGCCGCCGACGGACCCGGTGCACGCGACACCGTTGAGCGTGAAGCCCGTGGGCTGCGGGTTGGAGCCCGTGAACGAGCCGACGAAGCCCAGGTCGGCCGAGCCGCCGGTGGCCAGGCTGCTGTTCCAGTCGACGCCGGCGGCGGTCACCGTGGAGCCGGACTGCGACCAGGTCGCGTTCCAGCCCTGGACGACCTTCTGACCGGAATCCGGCAGGGTGAACTTGAGCTGCCAGCCGCTCACGGGATCACCGAGATTGGTGACCTTCACGCCGCCCTGGAAGCCGCCCTCCCACTGACTGGCGACGGTGTAGTCCACCTTGCAGCCGGTGGCGGCCGCCGCCGGAGGACTGGCCAGGACCGTCAGGCCCATGACCGTCGCGCCGGTCGCCAGCAGAGCCAAGAAGCGTTTCACAGCATTTCTCCTCGTTCGAAGGGGAACAACTGAGGAACTTTCGAATGGGAGCGCTCCCAGAACCCATCGGGCCGAGACCGTACACGCCGCCGAGCCCCCGCGCATAGGGATCCGACGCTGTCATGCACAAATAAACTTGGGAGCGCTCCCAGACGCGGGAGCCGATATCGGCCGCCGATCGCCCCGTTCACTCGGGCGTTCACCCTCCTGGCCGTAGGATCGGGGGCTCTTGGGGGTGGGAGATGCTGAACAGGAGTTCCGGCACGCCGACGCTGGAAGAGGTCGCCGCGCTCGCCGGGGTGGGACGGGGCACGGTCTCCCGGGTGATCAACAATGCCTCGGGCGTCAGGGAGTCCACCCGCCGCGCCGTACAGCGCGCCATCGACGAACTGGGTTACGTGCCCAACCTGGCCGCACGCTCCCTGGCCGGGCAACGGGCGGGCGCCGTCGCCCTGGTGATGACGAAGACCGACTGGCGGCTGTTCGGCGAGCCGTTCTTCTCGGAGATCGTCAGCGCGGTCGGGGACGCCCTGGACGAGCAGGGGGTGCAACTGCTCCTCACCCTGGTCCGGACCGACAGCGAACGGCAGCGGCTCCTGGAGTACGTACGCGGGGGCCGGGTCGACGGGGTGCTGCTCATGTCGGTGAGCGCCGAGGACCGACTGCCGGACATGCTCGCGGACGCCGGGGTTCCCACGGTGCTGCTGGGCCGGCGCTCCGGTGACGAGCGGGTCACCTACGTGGACGCCGACAACGTTGGCGGCGCGCGGGACGCGGTGGGCCACCTGGTGCGCGGCGGCCGGAAGAACATCGCCGCCATCACCGGACCGCCCGAGATGTACGTCGCCCAGTGCCGGCTGCGCGGATACCGGGAGGCGCTGCGCGAGGCGGGATGCGCGGAGCTGCCGTCCCTGGTCGTGCAGGGCGACTTCACCGAGGCCAGCGGCCGGCGCGCGATGACGGGTCTGATCGAGCAACACCCGGAGGTCGACGCCGTGTTCGCCGCTTCGGACAGCATGGCCGCCGGCGCGCTGGCCGCGCTGCACGCGGCGGGGCGCCGGGTGCCCGACGACGTCGCGGTGGTCGGCTTCGACGACTTCGAGCTCGCCGAGCAGACCGAGCCGCCACTGACGACGGTCCGCCAGCCGATGGAGGAGATCGGCCGGGCCATGGTGCGGCTGCTGCTGGAGGAGATGAGCCGGCCGAAGGTGGCCTGGCACCACGTGATCCTGCGGACGCGACTGATGGTGCGCGGGTCGGGCTGACACACGAGGCGCCCGACGGGCGGGCGCTCGACGGGCGGGCGCTCGACGGGCGGGCGCTCGACGGGCGGATGCTCGACGGGCGGATGCTCGACGGGCGGGCGCTCGACGGGCGGATGCTCGACGGGCGGGCGCTCGACAGGCGGATGCTCGGCAGGCGGCGCGGCAACTGGTGACCCGTGCGGCGCGCACCGCCGGGCCGCCGCGCCGGGTTGGCCACCCCGGCGCCCGCCCCGGCCCCGCCCCGGCGCCCACCCCGGACCCGCCCCCTTCGGCGGCCCCTTTCGGCCGATCCCGTCCGCCCCATTGTCAGGGACACGGCGAATCCCCTACAGTCCCCTACCAACGAATGCATGGGAGCGCTCCCATGCAGCACCCCTCCGCTGCCTGTCACCCCCACGCATCCCCCACCGCCCAGGCCCGGAGGGTGATCCGCCACGGCACCGTCGGTCCGACCACACCTCGGTGCGACCTCCTGACGCTCGTCCCGCACGACGACCGCCCCCGCACACGCAGAAGGAGACACCATGGCAAGACGCAGGACACAACTCGCCTCCCTGGCGGCGGTGCTGGCGACGCTGCTCGGCGGCATCGCCTTCACCCTGCTGGGCCAGGGCAGCGCGCAGGCCCACGGCGTCACGATGTCGCCGGGATCGCGCACCTACCTCTGTTACCTGGACGCCAAGACGAGCACCGGCGCCCTGGACCCGACCAACCCGGCGTGCAAGGCCGCGCTCGCGGAGAGCGGTGCGACCGCCCTGTACAACTGGTTCGCCGTGCTCGACTCCAACGCCGGTGGCCGGGGCCAGGGTTACGTCCCGGACGGCAAGCTGTGCAGCGCCGGCGACCGCTCGCCGTACAACTTCACCGGCTACAACGCGCCGCGCGGTGACTGGCCCCGTACGCACCTGACCTCGGGCGCCACGATCGAGGTCGACCACAGCAACTGGGCCGCGCACCCGGGCTCGTTCCGGGTCTACGTGTCCAAGCCCGGGTACGCGCCCACGTCCGAACTGGGCTGGAACGACCTGGAGTTGGTGCAGACGGTCACCAACCCGCCCGCCGTGGGCTCGCCGGGCACCGACGGTGGCCACTACTACTGGGACCTGACCCTGCCCTCGGGCCGCTCGGGTGACGCGGTGATGTTCATCCAGTGGGTGCGCTCGGACAGCCAGGAGAACTTCTTCTCCTGCTCCGACATCGTCTTCGACGGCGGCCACGGCGAGGTGACCGGCATGCGCGGCTCCACCACCCCGACGCCGGACCCGACCGACCCGACCCCGGACCCCACGGACCCGACGCCCGATCCGACCGACCCCACCGATCCGCACACCGGCTGCATGGCCGTCTACAGCGTGACCAACTCCTGGAGCGGCGGCTTCCAGGGCTCCGTCGAGGTCATGAACCACAACACGACGGCGCTCGACGGCTGGTCCGTGAACTGGAAGCCCGGCGCGGGCACCACGGTCAGCAGCGTGTGGAGCGGGGTGCTGAGCACCGGCTCCGACGGCACGCTGACAGTCAGGAACGCCGACTACAACCGCACGATCCCGCCGGACGGCAGCGTGACCTTCGGGTTCACCGCGACCTCCACCGGCAACAACTTCCCCATCGGCTCGATCGGCTGCGTCAACTAGCCGCCTGCGCGGACGGCGGCGGTTCCCTCGCGGTACGGGAGCCGCCGCCCTCCCGTACCGCCCGGGGACCGGCCGCCGTGCCGCTTGCGACCGGGACCCGAATGGCCGGGTACGGTGGAGTCTGTCCGATCATGATCCGCCGGACAGGCCCGCCGGGCCCGGAGGCTGCGTGGCACTCGACATCAACGAACCGTTCGGTCAGAACTGGACGCACGCGGCGCAGTTCGGCATCGCGTTCGTCTTGTCGTGCGCGATCGGGATCGAGCGCGAGATCCGCCAGAAGGCGGCCGGCCTGCGCACGTACACCATCGTCGGACTCGGGGCCGCGCTCTTCACCCTGGTCAGCAAGTTCGGCTTCTCCGACGTCGTGGTCACCGGCCAGGTGGAGCTGGACCCGTCCCGGGTCGCGGCCCAGATCGTCTCCGGCCTCGGCTTCATCGGCGGCGGCGTCATCTTCGTCCACCGGGGCTCCGTGCGGGGCCTGACCACCGCGGCCTCGATCTGGCTCACCGCCGCCGTGGGCTGCGCGGCCGGTGCGGGGCTGCCGGTCCTCGCCACGCTGGCCACGCTCGCGTACTTCCTGGTGTCCTACGGAGTACGCCCCCTCGCCCACCGGCTCCCCACCCTGCGCAACGCCTCGATCGGGTACCGCATCACGTACACCGAGGGGGTCGGGGCGCTGCGGGAACTGGTCAACCACTGTACGGAGACCGGGTTCGCGGTCTCCGAGCTGACCACGCTCTCCGGCTCGGGCCGATACCGGCGCCGGCGCCCCCAGGAGGACGTCGAGCGGACCGTCGAGGTCGCGCTGAGCGTGCAGGGCCGGGGCGACCCCGACGCGCTGACGGCACGGCTGGCGGGCACGGCGGGCGTCCTGGCGTGCAGCCGCAGCGACCTCGCCGACGAGTGAGGGCCGGTTCCGGACCCGGAGCCCCGGTGCGCTCGTATGCTCGGCTGCCATGACGAGTCGTGCGCCCCTCCCGCCGGAGCCCTCCGTCGCGCTGCGCGAACTCCTCGCCTTCGACGACGGCGGGAGCCTGCGGCTGCTGCTGGCGCCCGCCGGCCATGACGTCGGCGTGCGGGGTGTGGCCGTGGGCGACGAAGGCCCGGCCCGGTCGCTGGACGGCTGTCTGGTCCTGCTGACCGGCGCGCCCGCCTCGTCCCCCGACGCCGCGGCCCCGGTCCGCGAAGCCGCGCGCCGGGGCGCGTCCGGCGTGGTGCTGCGCGCCGTGGAAGGGGTCGCCGCCGCGCCGCAGGTGGTCGACGCCGCCGCGGGGGCGGGGGTCGCCCTGCTCACCCGCGCGGAGTGGGCGGACTGGACGGACACCGCCGCGTTGCTGCGATCCGCGCTGGCCTGCGCACGGGCGGGCGCCGACGACGGGACGGCGGGGCGGATGGCGGCCGGGGGTCCGGAGAGCCTGAGCGCCCTCGCGGCGGCCGTCGCCGAGTACACCGGCGGTTCGATCACCATCGAGGACACGCGCCTGCGGGTCCTGGCCCACTCCGCCACGGGGCCCGACGCCGATGTGCTGCGCCGGTCGACCATCCTGGGCGGCCGGGTTCCGGAGTGGCGGGTCGCGGAGCTGCGCCGCAGCGGAATGCTCCGGACGCTGTGGACCTCCCGTGACGTGATCCACCGCGCGGCCGACGCGGAGGGACCCGAGCGCCTGATCATCGCGGTCCGCAGCGGCCCCGAGGTCCTCGGCTCCATCTGGGTGGCCGGCGACGGACGTCCGCTGCGCCCGGACGCGCCGGACGCCCTGCGCAGGGCCGCCGAGGTCGCCGCGCCCCTGCTGGTGCGGCACCGGCTGCGCGAGAGCGGCGCCGCCCGCCGCAGCGAACTCGCGCTGCGCGGACTGCTGTACGGGGACGGGGACGCCCGCACGCACGCCTGGTCGCTCGGCCTGTCCCCCGACGCCGCCTGCGCGGTGGTGGTCGCCGAACCCCTCACCGCCGTGCCCGCCCCGGGCGACCGCACCCTCGACGTGGCGGCGCTCCAGGCGGCGACGTACCGCCCGTCCGTGCGCGTACTGCGCGACGGCGACCGGCTGCTGGTGCTGCTGCCCGTGGACGCGGGGGCGGAGCGCGGCGCGGCGGCTCTCGCCAGGGAGCTGGCGGGTCCGGGCGGCGGCGCCGGGGTGCTGGCGGGGGCCGGCCCGGTGGTCGCGGGTGCGCAGGGGGTGCGGGGCTCGTACGAAGAGGCCCTGCTCATCGTGCGGGTGCTGCGCGAGCGGGCGGACGCGGGCGGCGCGCAACGGTCGGCGGACGCCGCGGGCGTGGGGCCCTCGCTGGACGTCGCCCGGGTCCTGGACGCGGCCCGGCCGGTCTGGGAGGCAGGGGACGGGCCCGTGCACGAGCTCGTACGGACGGACCTGGCGGCGGGCGGCGACCTGGTCCGGTCGCTGGCGGCCTACCTGGAGGCATCCGGCGATGTTTCGCGGGCGGCGGCCCGGCTGGTCGTCCACCCCAACACGCTGCGCTACCGGGTGCGGCGCGCCCGGGAACGATTCGGGGTGGACCTGGAGGACCCCGACACCAGGCTGCTGGTCACGCTCGCCGTCCGGCTCAGCGGGTAGGTTGCGGTCTGACCGTACGGCGGCGGGCTCACCCACAGCTCTTGGCCGGACCGACAAACAGGCTCACCGTTCTTGGCCGTCCCGACAGAGACCTCGGGGGCACCCATCACCGACTCTGGCTCCATGAGCCTCTCCTCGCCCTCCGCCGCCCCGATCCCCTCCGACTCAACCCCGTCCGCGCGTGTCGCGGCGGTGGTCCGCCACGCCGTGGCCGCCGGCCTGCTCGGCGAGTCGAGCCCGGTCGTCGGCTTCATCGACACGGACGGCGTACGGGCGTCGGTCGCCGCCCTGCACGAGGCGTTCCCCGGGGTGCCCGCCGTGCTGCACACGTTCGCCGCGAAGGCGTCCTCGCTGGTGCCCGTGCTGCGGCTGCTGGCCCGGTGCGGCATGGGCTGCGAGGTCGCGAGCCCCGGTGAGCTGCGGCTCGCGCTGGACGCGGGGTTCGCGCCGTCGAAGATCGTCCTGGACTCCCCCGCCAAGACGCGTGACGAGATCCGCCGCGCGCTGGCCGTGGGCGTGGCGATCAACGCCGACAACCTCGACGAGGTGGCACGGATCGCCTCGCTGCGGCCGGCGGACGCGGTGTCCGCCATCGGCCTCCGGGTCAACCCGCAGGTCGGCGGCGGCTCCATCGGAGCGATGAGCACGGCCACGGCCACGTCGAAGTTCGGCGTGGCGCTGCGCGACCCCGGCGCGCGCGAACAGGTGGTGAAGACCTTTGCCGCGTACCCCTGGCTGACCCGGCTGCACGCCCATGTCGGTTCGCAGGGCTGCTCGTTGGAGCTGATCGCGGCCGGGATCGGCGAGACGTACCGGCTGGCCGAGGAGATCAACGAGACGCTGGGCCGCCGGCAGATCACCGGGCTCGACATCGGCGGCGGCCTCCCGGTCAACTTCGCCGACGACGAGGTGCGCCCCACCTTCGCCGCCTACGCCGGGGCGCTGCGGGCCGCCGTGCCCGGCCTCTTCGACGGCCGGTACGAACTGGTCACCGAGTTCGGCCGCTCGCTGCTCGCGAAGAACGGCTTCATCGGCGCACTGGTCGAGTACACGAAGGACGCGGGCGGCCGCCGTATCGCGCTGACCCACGCGGGCGCCCAGACCGCCACCCGTACGGTGTTCATGCCCGACGCCTGGCCGCTGCGGGTCGGTGCCTTCGACGCCCAGGGGTGGCCGAAGGAGGGGCCCGTGGTGGTTCAGGACATCGCGGGGCCGTGCTGCTTCGCCGGGGACGTCGTCGCGCACGCGCGGGAACTGCCCGAGCTGCGGGCGGGCGACTACGTGGTGCTGTACGACACGGGGGCGTACTACTTCTCCACGCCGTGGTCGTACAACAGTCTGCCGCGCCCGGCGGTGTACGGGTTCGACGTCGCCGCCACGAGCGGGCGCGAGGAGCCTGCGGTGCGGTTCGCGCCGGTGCGGGACGCCCAGTCGCTGGACTCCGTCTCCGCCGAGAGCGGCCTCGCGCACGCCGACGCCCTGCTGAATCCACGGGACTGAGGCAGCGGGCCTTCGGGCCTCCATGGCCTCGCGATGGCCTCGCGATGGCCTCGCGGAATTTAGTAGCCATGGACATAGTAGCCATGTACGGTATTCGTCATGAGCAACGCGATCGAGGGCGCGACCCCGGGTTTCCTGGTCTGGCGCCTATCCATGAAATGGCGGGTGGCCATCGACCGGGCCCTGGCCCCGCTCGGCCTGACGCACGCGCAGTATTCGCTGGTCGCTTCCCTGTCGGGGATGGAACACGCGGGGCTGCGGCCGAGTCAGCGCGCCCTGGCGGACCACACCGGACTCGAAGCGCTCTACGTCTCGAAAATTGCCCGCGCCCTGGAGTCTGCGGGGCTCGTCGAACGGACCACCGACCCGGCGGACAGCCGGGCGGTCCTCCTGTCCCTGACCGAGGAGGGCCGCGAGACGACCGGCCGCGCCATCACGGTGGTCCGGGGGCTCGTCGACGGGCTGCTCGCCCCTCTGGGCGGTATCGGCGGCGCCGGTGCCGAGGCGTTCACCGAGGCACTGACGGCTCTGCTCGATGTGCCCGTTCCCCCTGTTTCCCGCGAGGAGTAATCATGGCTACCGCACCCGCAGTCAACGGCCAGGTCATCGGCATGGCCCACTACGCCACCCGCGCCGTCGCCGAACGGCTCCTGCCCCAGGGCGTCACCTTCCACCAGGCCCTGGCGCTCAACGCCGCGGAAGCCGTGGGCGGCACCATCGAACGAGGCGCACTGATCGAGCGCCTGACCGGTGCGGTGAAGCTCGGCCTTCCGGCGGCGGAGCGGACCGTCGCGGAGCTGACGGCCGCCGGGCTGCTGGAGGAGCGCCCTGTGAACCTGCTGGCGCTCACTGCCGACGCCGACGCGCTGGTCCAGTCGTACAAAGCCGGCGTCGCCGACATCGCGGCAGCGCTGTACGGGGACCTGCCGGCCGAGGACCTGGCCGCTGCGGGCCGGGTCCTGACCGAGGTGACCGCGCGGGCCGACGCGATGCTGGCCGCCGGCTGACCGCTCACCCCCGGTCAGCCCACGGGTGACGGCTCCGGCTCGGGCGGCGGCACCGGGTCGGGGTTCGGCGCAGGCGGCTGCGGGATCGGGTCGGGTGCGGGGCCGGGCGGCGCCGGCGGATTCGGCGCCGGGGGCGTGGGCGCCGGCGGGGTCGGCGCGGGCGGCGTCGGCTCCGGCAGCGGACCCGGGGTCGGCCCCGGCGGCACGGGGTCGGGGAACGGGTGAGTCATCTCGGGCCTCCCAGCGATCGGGGTGGATCTCTCTTCCACCGTCTCCCGGAGCGGCTGCCCGCGCCCGGCGAGCCCACACGTACGAGCGAGGGAACGGCGCCCGGACGACCGGTTCGGCCGACAGCCGGGTCCGCCCGGACCGGACGGGCCCGGCGACGAGCGCCAGCGCCCCGACCGCCCTTCAGCGCCCTGCCGCCGCCACCGCGGCGGCCAGCCCCGGGCGGGGGCTGGACAGCACCGGGACCGCGGTGGTCGTGCGCTCGGCCGCACCCGCCATGGAGCCCTGGGCGAGCACGATGACGTCCGCGTCGCCCACCGTGTCGGCAGCGGCGGCCACAAGGTCCAGGAAGCCGTCCTGGTCACCGGCCACGAAGCGTTCCCAGGCCCCCTCCACCAGCACGGTGCGTACATCCGCTCCGGGCAGGCCGGCCACGCCCGCCTCCTCGGCGAGAAGCGCGCGGGTCGGCTCCAGGGTGGAGGCAAGGGTGGCCAGGACGGTGACCCGTCCGGCACGGACGGCCGCCGCGGCCATGGGCCGGTCGACGCGCAGGACCGGGATGCCGAGGGCGACCCCGGCGGACTCGGCCACGGCACCGATCGTCGAACAGGTGCAGAGCACGGCGTCCGCCCCTTCGGCGGCGAGCCCCGCGATCAGCGCCTCCACGTCGTCCCCCACCGCCTCGGGCCCCAGCGCCGCCGCCCTGGTCAGCAGCTCCTCGCGTACGAGATGACGCAGGACGGTTCCCGGGTGGTCGGCGTCGCGCAGGGCGTCGAAGACCGGGACATGGACCGGCGAGGTGTGCAGCAGCGCGAGCGTCACGGCGGACACGTCCTTCCGGCTCAGTACAGCTCGGGGTGCGAGGCGAGCTGTGTCTTCGCGCGCTCCACCAGTGCGTCCGGCGCCTCGGGGGCCTCGTCGGGATGGCGCGAGGCCCATTTGGCGGCGTACGGGCACAGCGGCACGACCGGCACTCCCTCGCGCCCCGCCATGGCGTAGAACTCCCTGACCAGGGCACCTCCGATGCCCTTGCCCTCGTGTCCGGGCTCGACGACGGTGTGGACGGCGACGAGCCCGGCGGGCTCGCCGTCCATCACGAAGTACGCGATGACCCCGACGGCCTCGCCGTCCTCGAACGCGGACAGCCGGCCGGCCGCCCGGTCGTCACGGATCTCGGGCCCGGTCTGCTCTGCCATGCGGATTGCTCCCTTGCTGGACGAGCCGCCTCAGCGTGCCGCGGGCACCGCGTGCGGGCTGCGCTCGGTGTCACTGCCCGGCACGGGCGCGGAGGCGTCGGCACCGAGTGCGACGATGCGGTTGTCCGCGTCGACGTGCACGATACGCGGCACGAGGGCACGCGCCTCGGCATCCTCGACCTGCGCGTAGCTGATGAGGATGACCAGGTCACCCGGGTGCACGAGGTGGGCGGCGGCGCCGTTGATCCCGATCACACCGGAACCGCGCTCGCCCTCGATGACGTACGTCTCCAGCCGGGCACCGTTGTCGATGTCCACGATGTGCACCAGCTCACCGGGCAGCAGATCCGCGGCCTCCATCAACTCGGCGTCGATGGTGACCGAACCCACGTAGTGCAGATCGGCCTGGGTGACGGTGGCACGGTGAATCTTGGACTTGAACATGGTGCGCAGCATCGAGATACTCCTGGTTTCCGGCTCCCTGCCTGCGTTTTTGCAGGTCAAGGGCTACTCCCCCACCTTACCAACGAGCCGCAGGCCAGGGCGCGGTTCCTCAGGTTCTCAGGGGACCGCCGACGGCCGCTCGCCACTCCCCGCAATCTTACGTAGCTCTCTCCGGGAACTGCCGTGATCGTCGTCACCCGGTGGAGGCCCGACACCGGATCGTTCACCTGGTTGCCTCGCCGGCCCCGTCGCCCTCCGCCCCTCATGAAAGCGCTCCACGGCGCTCGTGTGACCGTGCGTGAGGTTTCAGGTGGCGGCTGCTGTCGAGAAGGCTGAGGGTGGGCACGCGCGACGACGAGCACGAAAGGCAGACCGCCATGACCGAGAGCCGACCGGCGACGACCACCGATTCCGGGGCCCCGGTGGAGAGC
This sequence comes from Streptomyces sp. NBC_00708, assembly GCA_036226585.1. Taxonomy (GTDB): domain Bacteria; phylum Actinomycetota; class Actinomycetes; order Streptomycetales; family Streptomycetaceae; genus Streptomyces. The sequence goes on along the minus strand of CP108997.1, from coordinate 6,719,046 downwards.
GACGAACACTCGCTCACCGCGGGCCCCGGCGGACCCGTCCTGCTTCAGGACGCCTACCTGATCGAGCAGATGGCGCAGTTCAACCGCGAGCGGATCCCGGAGCGCCAGCCGCACGCCAAGGGCAGTGGCGCGTTCGGGCACTTCGAGGTCACCCATGATGTCAGCCGCTACACCAAGGCGGCGCTGTTCCAGCCGGGGGTCCGCACCGATCTGGTCGCCCGGTTCTCCACCGTGGCCGGGGAACGGGGCAGCCCGGACACCTGGCGGGACCCCCGGGGTTTCGCGGTGAAGTTCTACACGTCCGAGGGCAACTACGACATGGTCGGCAACAACACGCCGGTCTTCTTCGTGAAGGACCCGATGAAGTTCCAGCACTTCATCCGGTCCCAGAAGCGCCGGGCCGACAACAATCTGCGCGACCACGACATGCAGTGGGACTTCTGGACCCTCTCCCCCGAGTCCGCGCACCAGGTGACGTGGCTGATGGGTGACCGGGGCATTCCGCGTACCTGGCGTCACATGAACGGGTACACCTCCCACACGTACATGTGGATCAACGCGTCAGGCGAGCGGTTCTGGGTGAAGTACCACTTCAAGACCGACCAGGGCATCGAGTTCTTCCCCCAGGAAGAGGCCGACCGGATGGCGGGCTCCGACTCGGACTTCCACATGCGGGACCTGTTCGAGCACATCCGGGACGGGGACTTCCCCTCGTGGACGCTGCATGTGCAGGTCATGCCGTTCGAGGACGCGGCGACGTACCGCTTCAACCCGTTCGACCTCACCAAGGTGTGGCCGCACGGCGACTACCCGCTCATCCCGGTGGGCCGCATGACGCTGGACCGCAACCCCACCGACAACCACGCCCAGATCGAGCAGGCCGCCTTCCAGCCGAACAACTTCGTGCCCGGCATCGGCCCGAGCCCGGACCGGATGCTGCTGGGCCGGCTCTTCTCGTACGCGGACGCCCACCGCGCGCGCATCGGCACCAACTACCAGCAGCTGCCGGTGAACGCGCCGGTCGTCGACGTCCACACGTACTCCAAGGACGGCGCGATGGCCTACCGGAAGACGTCGGACCCGGTCTACGCGCCGAACTCCAAGGGCGGGCCCGCCGCCGACACGGAGCGGTACGGGACCCCGCCCAGCTGGGGCGTCGACGGTGAGATCACCCGGTCCGCCTATGTCTCGCATCCGGAGGACGACGACTGGGGACAGCCCGGCACCCTCGTGCGCGAGGTCCTGGACGACGCGGCGCGCGACCGCCTCGTCGACAACGTCGTCGGCCATCTCCTCGACGGGGTGAGCGAACCGGTCCTGGAGCGCGCCTTCACGTACTGGACCAACATCGACCCGTCGGTGGGCGCCCGTATCGCCGAGGGCGTCCGCGCCGAGCAGGGCTCGTAGCGCTCGGGGCGGGTCCGCGACGCAGGCAGCCGGAGAGGCCGCAACCGAGTCCGTCATCGGTTGCGGCCTCTCCGGGGTCCGTCCGGTCCCTCAGGTGCGGGTCCAGCGCTGGTTGCTGCCGTTGGAGCAGGAGTACAGCTGAAGCTGGGTGCCGTTGGCGGTTCCGGTGCCGACGGCGTCGAGGCAGAGGCCCGACTGCACACCGGTGATGGAGCCGTCCGCGTTGAGGCGCCACTTCTGGTTGTCGCCGCCCCAGCAGCTGTAGATCTGTATCCCGGCGCCATTGCCGCTGCCGGCGGCGTCCAGGCACTTGTTGCCGTAGACCCTCAGCTCACCCGCCGTGGTGTACGTCCACTGCTGGTTCGCTGCGTCGGCGCAGTCGCGGAGCTGAACACGGGTGCCGTCGGCAGTACTGCTGTTGGGGACGTCCACACAGCGGCCCGAGCCGACGCCCTTGATCTGGCCGGCGCCCGGGTCGGTGGGGGGTGTGGTGGAGGTGCCACCGTTGAGTGCGTCGAGGACGGCCGAGTAGGCGGCCTTCTTGCTGCCGTCGTTGTTGAACAGCAGCGGGGTGTCCCCCGACCGCCAGGAGTCGCTGTCGCGTACGCCCCAGACGGTGATGCCGAGGCAGCGCGGGACGGCCAGGCAGTCGTTGGTCACGGCGGCGTAGGTCGAGGCCGATGCGCCCTGGATGTCGAGCTCGGTGATGGCCACGTCGACGCCGAGGGCGGCGAAGTTCTGGAGAGTGGTGCGGAAGTTGCTGTTGTACGGGCTGCCGCTGTTGAAGTGCGACTGGAAGCCGACGCAGTCGATGGGGACCCCGCGCTGCTTGAAGTCCTTGACCATGGTGTACATCGCCTGGGTCTTGGCCCAGGTCCAGTTCTCGACGTTGTAGTCGTTGTAGCAGAGCTTGGCGGCCGGGTCGGCGGCGCGCGCGGCACGGAAGGCGGCCTCGATCCAGTCGTTGCCGGTGCGCTGCAGGTTGGAGTCGCGGCGGGCGCCCGAACTGCCGTCGGCGAAGGCCTCGTTCACGACGTCCCACTGGGTGATCTTGCCCTTGTAGTGCCCCATCACGCCGTTGATGTGGTCGATCATCGCCTGCCGCAGCTCGGTGCCGCCGAGGCTCTGCATCCAGCCGGGCTGCTGGGAGTGCCACGCCAGGGTGTGGCCGCGTACCTTCTTCCCGTTCTGCACCGCCCAGTCGTAGACCCGGTCGGCTGCGGTGAAGCTGAACTGGCCCCGCTGCGGCTCGGTCGCGTCGATCTTCATCTCGTTCTCGGCCGTCACCGTGTTGAACTCGCGGCCGGCGATGGACGTGTACGCCGAGTCGCCGAGCTTGCCCGAGGCGATGGCGGTGCCGAAGTAGCGGCCGCTCTGTGCCGCCGCGGCCCCGAGCGTGTTCTCGGCGGCGTGCGCGTCGGACGGTGCGACCAGTGCGGCCGACGCGCCCAGGGCGCCGACGAGGAGCGCCGGCAGAAGGGCGCGGAGCGGACGGCTGAGAACGGATCTCTTGAGGGCGTAGGAGCCCATGACTGTGCCTCCTCGGTGGGACATCTCGGTGCCTCGGACGACACGGATGATCGAGGGTTTGACGAGGCATCGTCAACGCTTTGCGCAGAAAATGTTTCCGAGATATGTTCGAAATATTTCGGAGAACAGATCGACTTGTGCACCTACTTCTTGTCCGACCGCCAGTGGCCGACCCGCCGTCGACGCGCCTCATTTGCCGCTCCCACCTGGCCATTTGAGGATTGCGCATGGGTGACGAGAACAAGCGGAACCCGACGCCATGCCTTGACTTCCGGTGGCAGCATTTCTCGTTCACGGCGTTACGAACACATGACCTGTCGAAATATTTCGAAGCACTTCAACGCAGCCGAGGCATTTACATAAGATCTGAATATAAACACGCTATGCTTTGGGTATGAGTCGTCACGACACCGCCCCCGGCGCGTCCGCCGCCATCGGGGCAGCCCTCTACGGCCTGGCCACCAGGGCCGTCAAACGCCTGCCCCGGGACATGAGCCTGACGTCCGCCGCAACCCTGGCCACCCTGGACCGGACCGGCCCGCGGCGTATCACCGATCTGGCCGCGGCCGAGGGCGTCACCCAGCCCGCGATGACCGCCCTGGTCCGGGTGATGGAGGAGTCCGGGCTGGTCGAGCGGCGGGGTGACGCGTCCGACAGGCGGGTCACGCTGGTGTACCTGACCGAGGCCGGCGCTTCCTATGTCCGGAAGCGGCGCCGGGCGGGCGTCCACGCGTTCGAGCGGTTGATCGGCGAGCTGACCGGCGACGAGGTCGAGGCGCTGGTGGCGGCCCTTCCGGCGCTGACACATCTGGCGGAGCTCGAAAGCCAGGACCGCGAGGGGCCGAAGCAGTGACCGGGCAGCCGGTCGACGGGGCCGCGGTGCAGGCGTTCCCCGGGACGCGCCCCGAGGGGCGGCTGCTGATCCCCGCCCTGATGTTCATCGCTCTGGTCGTGGCGGCGGTCGGCAGCCTCGGGGCGCCGCTCATCACCAGCGTGGCGACCTCGTTCCATGTCTCGCTCGGCAGCGCGCAGTGGACGCTGACCGTCGCCCTGCTCAGCGGCGCCGTGGCCACGCCGGTCCTGGGGCGGCTCGGAGCAGGTCCGCACCGGCGGGCGACGATCCTCGCGACGCTGGCGGTCGTCGTCGCCGGCAGCGCGCTCACCGTGCTGCCCCTGCCGTTCGCCTGGCTGCTGGCCGGCCGGGCGGCCCAGGGCGTCGGGCTCGGGCTGACGGCGCTGATGATGGGCGTGGCCCGGGACCACCTCCCCGAGGAGCGCGGCGCGACCGTGATCGCCCTGATCTCGGTGGTCTCGATCATCGGGGCCGGCGTCGGCTACCCGCTGACCGCACTCCTCGCCGAACTCGGCGGGGTACGGGCCGCCTACGGCCTCGGCCTGGTCGTCACCGCCGCCGCCCTCGTTACCGCGTGGCGCTCCATGCCCGAAGCGCCGGAAGGCCGCTCCGCGCACGTGGACGTGGCGGGCGCCGTGCTCCTGGCCGCCGCGCTGCTCCTGGTGCTGTTCCTCGCCGGCGAACGGGATCTGTGGAGCCGTCACCTCGCCGTGGCGGCGGGCCTCGCCGTCGTCGCGGTGGTGCTGCTCTGCGCCTGGGTCGTCGTCGAGCTGCGCAGCGCGACGCCCCTGGTCGATGTGCGGGCGGTACGGCACCCGGCGGTCGCCGGGGCGAACCTCGCCATGTTCGTCGGCGGGATCGGCATGTACCTCCTGCTCACGCTCGTCACCCGGTACGCGCAGACGCCGCACGGCGCCGGCTACGGCTTCGGGCTGACGACCTTCGTCGCCGGGCTGGTCCTCATCCCGTTCTCGGTGCTGGGGTTCGTCGCCGGCAAGCTCACGCCTCGGGTCCGGAGGCGGGTCCCCGATCCCCTGCTCCTGGCCGGCAGCGCCGTCGTGGTCGGCGGCGGGTTCGCCCTGTTCGCGGCGGCCCGGTCGGACCTGGCCGAACTGTTCGCGGCGATGGGTGTGCTCGGCTTCGGCGTCGGCGGATTCTCGGCCGCCATGCCCGGCGTCATCCTGGCCGTCACCCCCAGGAGCGAGACGTCGAGCGCCATGAGCTTCAACTACGTCGTCCGCAGCGTCGGGTACTCCCTGGGCAGCGCCATCGGCGGTCTGGTCCTCGCCGCGGGCACCGGCCCCGGCCGGCTCTTCCCCGACGACAGCGCCTACACCACGGCGGCGCTGGTGGGCATGGGCGCCATGGCGATCACGACGCTGACCAGCCTCTTCCTCGCCCGCAGACGCCCGCCCGAGACCAACCCGTAAGCCGTACGCACTCGTCACCACACACTGGAGGTTCCATGCCCAAGGGCTACTGGGTCAGCGTCTACCGCACCATTTCCGACCCCGAGAAGCTGGCGGCCTACAACAAGCTGGCCGCTCCGGCCGTCAAGGCCGGGGGCGGCCGGGTCCTCGTCCGTGGCGGCCGGGTCGCGGCGCACGACGCCGGGATCGCCGAGCGCACGGTCCTGATCGAGTTCGACAGCTTCGAGCAAGCGGTCGCGGCGCGCGAAAGTACGGCCTACCAGGAGGCGCTGGCCGCCCTCTCCGACGGCGTCGAGCGCGACTTCCGCATCGTCGAGGGCATCGGCTGAGCGCCCCCGCCGGGGCCGGCGTTCACCGGGCCGGCCCATGCGGGGCGCAGGGAGCGTGAGGACGCACCCGGCGGCGCGGGCCGCGCCGCCAGGTGCGCCAGGAGCCGGGCGGACTGGATCAGCCCCATGTGGCTGAAGGCCTGCGGGAAGTTGCCGAGCTGGCGCCCCCGGACGGGGTCGTACTCCTCGGCCAGGAGACCGAGTTCACTGCGCAGCGTCAGCACGTGCTCGAAGAGGGCGGTCGCTTCGTCGACGCGGCCGGTCAGCGCCAGCGCGTCGACGAGCCAGAAGGAACACAGGAGGAAGGCCCCCTCGTCACCGGCCAGCCCGTCCACCCCGGCGTCCTCACCCGAGGTCGGGTACCGGGACACGAGACCGTCCGGGGACGCGAGTTCCCGGCGTACCGCGTCCACGGTGCCGATGACGCGGGGGTCGTCGGCGGGCAGGAAGCCGACGCTCGGGATCAGCAGGGTGGCCGCGTCCAGCTCCCGGGACCCGTAGGACTGGGTGAACGTGTTGCGCACCGGGTCGAACCCCCTCGCGCACACCTCGCGATGGATCGCCTCCCGCAGTTCGGTCAGGGCGACCGGGTCCATGTCGAGCGCACCCGCCTCGACCAGGCGGATGGTGCGGTCCACCGCCACCCAGGCCATCACCTTGGAGTGCACGAAGTGCCGGCGCGCCCCGCGTATCTCCCAGATGCCCTCGTCGGGCTCCTGCCACCGCTGCGCCAGGTGCTCGACGAGACGCCGGTGCAGCACCGCGGTGTCGGCGCAGTGGGCGGCACCGCTCCGGTGCGCGAGGTACAGGGTCTCGATCACCTCCCCGTACACATCGAGCTGGAGCTGTTCCGCGGCACCGTTTCCGACCCTGACGGGGGCGGAGCCCTCGTACCCGGGCAGCCACGGCAGCTCCCGCTCCCGCAGATCGCGCTCCGCGGTGATCCCGTACATGATCTGCAGGTTCTCCGGGTCACCGGCCACGGCACGCAGCAGCCACCGACGCCACGCCTGCGCCTCCTCCAGGTATCCGGTGCCCAGCAGCGCGGCCAGCGTCGTCGCGGCGTCCCGCAGCCAGGTGAAGCGGTAGTCCCAGTTCCGGCCGCCGCCGATCTCCTCCGGCAACGATGTCGTGGGCGCCGCGACCATCCCCCCGCTGGGCGCGTACGTCATCGCCTTCAACGTGATCAACGACCGGACCACGGCCTCGCGGTAGGGCCCGTCGTAGACGCATTGCCGCGTCCAGTCCGCCCAGAAGGCGAGCGTCGCGTCGAGCGCGACCGCCGGATCCGGAACGGCCGGCGCGGGAGCGTGGGACGGGCACCAGGTCAGTACGAACGCCCGGGTCTGTCCGGCGGCGACGGTGAAGGCACTGACGATCACGCCGTCCTTCTCCACCTGCCGGGCACCGCTGTCGAGCCACAGCGCGTCCGCGCCGGCCACCGCGACCATGCGCCCGCCGACCTCGTGGATCCATGGATGGACCCGGCCGTAGCCGGGGCGCGGACGCATGGCCGAGAGCATCCTCACCTCACCGGTCAGGCCCTCGACGATCCGGATCACCTGCGGCTCGCCCTGGCGCGGCGGCATGAAGTCCGTGACACGCACCGATCCGGCCGACGTCCGCCACACCGACTCCAGCACCAGGGAGTCGCCCCGGTACCGGCGCTCGGCGACCAGCCCACCGCCGCCCGTGTCCGCGTGAGCGGCGGGGGCGATCTGCCAGCTCCCGTGGCGCTGTTCACCGACGATGCGGGCGAAGACGGCCGACGAATCGAAGCGGGGCAGACAGAGCCAGTCCACCGACCCGTCGTCACAGACATGCGCACTGGTCTGCGTGTCACCGATCAAGCCGTACTGCTCGATGCGTGGAAGACGCCTCATCGTATGGATCTCCGTAGGCCCCACGAAGGGGATCGTTGCTGGGAGTTGCGGCTGCGCGATCCGCCCTCGCGGAACGATCGGCCGGGTCGTCGGGCCGGGAACCAGCGAGCGGTTCCCGGGTGGGCGCGGCAGCCGGACCGGGTGCGGGACGTGCGATTCAGCCGCTACGTTGAGCGAACCGCGAAACCCCGTCGAGGGGTATGCCGGCGCGGCTGTCGAGGCCGTCAAAGGCGTCAAAGATCATTGAGGAACCGGGGGGCGGCCCATGGCCCGTGAGCGAAACGAAGCCCTTGCCGCACTTCTGCGCGAAGCGGGCTGGTCCCAGTCCCAAGCAGCCGCCGGAGTCGCCCGCGTCGCCGCGGAGAGCGGAGCGCGCGAACTGGAGGCCGTCTCCCGCTCCCACATCGCAATGTGGATCCAGGGCACGAGACCCGGCGGGCGGGCACCTCATATCCTGGCCGAGACGCTGTCCCGCAGGCTCGGCCGCCGCCTCACCCTCGCCGGCCTCGGACTGGAGGACCGGCCGACGGGCGCGGCTGACAACCGTTCCGACTGGAGTTCCGACTCTCTGACCGTGCTGGCCGAGCTGGGAAGCGACGACCTGGACATGCACCGACGCAAACTGCTGGCGACCACCGCCTATTCGGCCGCCGGGCTCGCGCTGCCCGCCGCCTCGTGGTGGTCAGCCGCTCCGGCCGCGGCGGCTTCCCGCCCGGCGACCTCGTCCCGGCAGGTGACCCGGGCCGACATCGACGACTTACGCAGGCTGACCGCCTTCTACTCCGCGCGGGACCAGCAGCGCGGTGGGGCCTCGGGCCGCTCCGCCCTGGCCGGCCACCTCCGCGACGAGGGCGTCCCCCTTCTGGGCAGCACCTTCCGGACCGAACAGCACCGCCGCGACACGTACTCCGCCGTGGCGGAGATGACCTACCTCGCCGGATGGATGGCGTTCGACGCCTCCGAACACCGCACGGCCCAGCGCTATCTGACCGCAGCCGCGCGCATCGCGGCCGAGGCCGGCGACGGACCCCTGGGCGGCCACATCCTGCGCGCCCTCGCCCACCAGGCGGTCGACCTCGGGCACCCCCGCAGAGCCCTCGACCTGGCCGACGCCTCGATGTCGCGCACGCACTACGCCCAGGCCGGCTCCCGGGAGAAGGCCCTCCTCGCCATCGTGCACGCCCGCGCCCTGGCCGCCGACGGCGACCGCCGGGGCACCCTCGCGGCCATCAGCCGCGCGGAGAGGGACCTCGCACGCTCCGATGCCGAGGAGGCCCCCGGCCGCGTCGGCTTCTTCCAGGAAGCGTCGCTCGCTCACGAAACCGCCTGCGCGTTGCGGGACCTGGGCGACTCCAAGGACGCCGAGTCCCACTTCAGGCGCAGCGTCGCCACCCGCCGGCGGCAGCAGTACGCCCGTACCCACAGCGTGACTCTCGGGTATCTCGGAGCCGTCCAAGTCCGCCAAGGACACCTCGACGAGGCCTGCGCCACATGGGAACAAGCCCTCGCCGCCATGGCCGGTATCCAGTCCGGCCGCGCCCGTGACGTCATCGTCCGCATGCAGAGCGACCTCTCCCCGGTACGACGACGCGGTGGCCGCCGCGTGGCCGAACTCGACCGCCGTGCGACGGAATTGCTGCGCGTCATAGGGTGACCGGAGGGCGGATCCGCAGCTGCGGGACAAGTCGGCCGGGAAGAGGGAAGAGCGTCGATGGCAACCTACGAAGTGCAACCGGTCGCTACGGTCGTGGGCGGCCACACCCGGGTCCGGGACGACTACCAGGGCGGGGTCCGGGCGGTCATCCGGCTCAACGAGACCTACCCCCTCGAAACCCTCCAGGGCATCGAGGAGTTCTCCCACCTGGCGGTGACCTGGACCTTTCACCTGGCCCGGCCGGACGATGTCCAGCTCCACGCGCGCAGCCCGCGGGGCAACCCGCAGTGGCCGGCGACCGGCACCTTCGTCCACCGCAATCACCGCAGGCCCAACCAGTTGGCCATCAGCTACCCGAGGCTGCTCGGCGTGGAAGGCCGCGACCTCCTGGTGACGGACCTCGACGCCGTCGACGGGACGCCGGTCCTGGACCTGGCCCCGTACTTCCGGGAGATGGCACCGCGCGGACCCGTGCGCCAGCCGGCCTGGCCGGGCGAGATGCTCGCCGACTACTGGCTCAACGCCGCTGACCGACCCGTGAGCTGAGCGGCCGGGGAGGTGCGGGAGCGGTGCCCCGCTGCCGCGATTGCTGCGCCCGTGTCCCCGCTCCGTAACGGTACGGAACGGGCGGCGCGGAACACCGGGGTCCGGGCACACACTGCCCATGCACCATTCATTGGTCATGCACATCACCACGTGCGGAACATCGGGGGATCTGATGCACAGGAACATGAGGCTGTACGCCCTGGGGCTGGCCGTCGCGGCGGCCCTGGCGACCACGGCGTGCGAGCCGGGCGGGGGCGACGATAACGCCGGCGGTGCGGCGAGTCCGTCCGCGAGTGCGTCGGGGCCCTCGGACACGGCGTCGAAGCCCGCCGCCGAGCCGACGGGGAAGGCGACGCCGAAGGAGACCGCGACCGGCGGCGGCAGCACCGGCGGGTGGAAGTTCGCGGACCGGCAGACGCCTCCGCAGGGCTCGGTGTGCGAGCACGGGGGCCAGGGGCCGTACGGCTCGGCGGCGTCCGTCAGCTGGGGCGGCGAGAGCCCGACGGTGATGGGCCTGGTCTTCGGCATGTACGAGTGCGACGGTTCGGGCTTCACGTTCCGGCCGACCAGCGCGCGGGGGTCGGCGACGCAGGTACGGATCGACACGGAGCACCTGAAGGTGGTGCTGGGCGGCGCGCTCGCGAAGGACATCGGGACGAAGACGCCCTCGGTCGACCTGTTCCTCGACCGGATGGCCGCCATGCAGGACAACGGGCAGCTCAACGGCCCCGAGGCGCCGCAGTTCTACTTCCGGACGGATGTGCCCGACGGCGACCCGAACTCGCTGCCGGACGACGAGCACCAGCTGATCTACCTGTACCAGATCGTCGACAACTCCTGAGCCGGCCTGCCCGCTCCCTGCGGTTCCGCCGTTCGGGTCGTCCGTCCCGCCGCGTCAGAGCAGCAGGATGATCGCGTAGACCAGGAAGAACGCCGCGATGAGCAGCGTCACGCCGATGATCAGTGCCATCGGCGCCTTCGCCCAGCCCTTCGGCGGGTTGTACGTGGTGTCCCGGGGGCCCGTCCCCGACAAGCCGCTCTCGGGGGGCGGGGTCTCACCGGGCGGCACTCCGCCGCCGCGCGCCCGGCCCGGGGTCTCGTGGGGGTCCGGGTCGGGGTCCGGGGTCTGCGAAGGAGTCATGTGCTCCACGTTCCCCGATGAGCGCGGGGTTCGCAGGCCCAGAGCCCGCCCGCGCCCGTCCCCGGCGAGGCTGCCGCGGCGGGCCCGCCGTGAGGGCCGCGCACAGCGGAGGGGGCCGGTGTCCTGTCACGGGCACCGGCCCCCTCCTTTTCCGCTGCCTCAGCCCGGCCAGGTGCCCGTCAGACGGCGGGCGGTCACGGCGCCCGAACGCTCTATCGCCGCCTTGACCACGGCGAAGATCGCGCCCTGGACGGCCGCCGCCAGCAGGATCTCCCTCCAGCGGCGGTCCTCGTCCATGGCGTCGGGGGCGTCGCCCTCGCCCTCGATGACCTTCCACACCTGCTTGAAGGCCAGGCCGGCGAGCATGCCGCCCGCGGCGCCGAGCACGAGCCCGACCGGCTTGTACGCGATCTTGGCCGCGTTCACCGGCGGTGGCTCCGGCTGCGGCGGATCAGCAGGACGGCGGCGATCAGTGCGCCGGCCGCGAGCAGCGGGATGCGGTGGGCGCGCGCCGCGGTGGCGGCCTGGCCGGCCGTCCCGCGCAGCGGTTCGGGCGCCTTGTCCGCCGCGTACTGTCCGGCCTTCGCCGCGCTCTCGCGTACCTGGGCGGCGGCCTGGGCCGTCTTCTCCAGCACGGGGTCGGGCGTGTGTTCCTTCAGCTTCTGGGCGACCTGGGCCGCCTTGTCGCGCACCTGGCCTGTGGCCAGAGCGGCCTTCTCCGCGGTCTGCTGCTTCACAGCGGCCGTCCTCTCCTTCGCCTGCGCCTTGACGTCGGCCTTGGCGGCCAGCGCCTCGACGGTCATCCCGAGCTCGTCACGGGTGTGCTCGACCTGCCTGCGCAGATCCTCGGGTGTGGGGTTCTCGTCGTCCGTCCGGTGGGTGTCGCTCATCGGTGTGCCTTTTCCTTGGTCTCTGCCACATCGGCCCTGACGCTGTCGACGGTCTGTCCGGGCACGGGCGGCCCGGCCTCGGTGATCTGCCGCTCGCCCGCCGGGGCGGCGACGGCAGCCGGCACCGAGATCTGCCGCGAGGCACGCGAGACCAGCACGTTCACCGGCTCATCGGTGGCGTGGGCCTGACGCTCCATCGTGCTCATACGAGGTCACCCTGCCTTCGTCGATCGTCCGAATCACCGGCCGCGCCCATCCGTCCGGCGCAGCGGTGCGTGTATCGGTCCCGGCACGCGTACCCAGTGATCGCCGGGGTATCGCCCGGTTTCGTCCGTGGTTTCGGTGCCCTCGCTCCACCCACACATGCGGCGGCCCGGTCCGGGGAGGTCGCTGCTCCCGGACCGGGCCGCCCGGCCGTGGTCGCGCCGCTATCCGGCGTACGTCTCGAACTCCGCGACCTTCGGCGTACCACTGGCGCCGGTGATCTCGAAGGTGAGCTTGCGCAGGGAGGTGGCCGGGACGGTGACGCTGCCCGCCCCGCTGCCGGTCCTGAGGACCGCTCCGGTGTCGGCGTTCAGCAGCCGCCAGGAGCCGATCACGCCCTGGGCGCCCGCGGCCTCGCGGATGGTGACGGCGGAGACGCTGGTGGCGGAGGGCCACTTGACGGAGACGGAGCCGGTCGAGCCGGCCGGGGACCAGTAGGTGCCGAGGTCGCCGTCGCGCACGTTGCCGTAGCTGGTTCCGCTCGCCTTGCTGGAGCCGTCGGCGCCGGCGCCGAGGCTGAGGTTGGTGCCGCCGGGCGTGGTCGGGTCGGTGGGGTCGGTCGGGTCCGGCGTGGGGTCGGTCGGGTCGGGGGTCGGTGTGGTGGTGGAGCAGTCGCCGTCGGAGACCTTCAGCCCCTTGCCGGCGCCGGCCGTGCTGGTCACGAGGGAGGGCACGCAGGAGGCGGCGTCGAGGGTGTACGCGTAGGGGATGCTGACGGTGGTGTTGGACTTCGGGTCGGGTCCGGCCGGGTGGTTCTCGGTGCCGGGTGAGGACCAGGTGACGTTGTCGAAGGTGTTGCCGCTCACCTGCCAGTAGCCGGTGGTGTCCGTGTAGAAGGTGCCGAGGACGTCCTTGGAGTCCTTGAAGTAGTTGTTGTCCACCTTGGCGTGGGCGCCGGCGCGGGAGTTGATCCCGGACTTGTTCAGCTTCACGTAGTAGTTGTTGTAGATGTGGGCGACGCCGCCGCGCAGCAGGGGCGTACGGGAGTCGACGTTCTCGTACAGGTTGTGGTGGAACGTGACGTAGCCGTTGTCGAGCTGGGTCTCGCTGGAGCCGATGAGGCCGCCCCGGCCGGAGTTGCGCAGGGTGCTGTAGGACAGCGTCACGTACTGGGTGTTGTCCTTCATGTCGAAGAGGCCGTCGAACCCGTCGTCCTCACCGCCGGACGCCTCCAGGGTGGCGTGGTCGACCCAGACGTTGCGGACGTCGCTCTCCATGCCGATGGCGTCGCCGCCGTTGGAGGTGGGCGAACCGGACTTCTTGACGTTCTTGACCGTCACGTTCTGGATGATGATGTTGCTGGACTGGCGGATGTGGATGCCCAGTTGATCGAAGACGGCCCCGCTGCCGACGCCGACGAGCGTGACGTTGCTGATCTGCTTGAGCTCGATGACACCGGCCGCCGTGTTGCAGCTGTCGCCGGACACCTTGGCGGTGTTGGCGTGGTTGATGGTGCCCTCGACCTCGATGGTGATCGGGGTGCTGCTGCTGGCCCGGCCGCACAGGGCCTGGTGGATCTGGGTCCCGGTGGTGGCCCGTACGGTCTGCCCGCCCGCGCCGCCGGTGGTTCCGCCGTTCTGGCTCGCGAAGCCGGTGGCGCCGCCCGCCACCGCGGCCGAGGCCTCGGGCATCGTCAGGACCGCCCCGGTCGCGGCCGCCAGGGCCATCGTGGACAGTGCCGCGGAGAGTCGCAGTGCGACTGGTCGCCTCATGTTCGTTCCCATTCGTCGAAGAGAGATGGAAAGCGCTTTCTGGATGGCGAGGATAGGGGCGCCAAGACTTGGCGTACAAGTATGTGAACACAGAAAGACGGCGCTTTCTTGATTTGGGCACGTCAACAGTGGGACGTTCCGGGCCCAACCGGACCGTTACGCCGCCGAGGCACCGCGCCGACGGAGCGACCCGCGACCCGGCAGCGACGTGTCAGAGCATCCCGGCGAGGACTACCGCCGTCACCAGCGCGAAGGCACACCCCAGCCCGGCCACCAGCTCCCTGGCGCGCCGGGTCCCGAAGGCCGGGGCCTGCGCGGTCGCGTCCCCGGGGGCACCCTCCGCGTAGTACACGGTCACGAGATCGCCCTCCGCCACGTCCAGTTGACGCCGGCGCTCCTCGAAGGCGACGGTCCGGCCGGCCTCCGTACGGAACTCCAGGGTGGCGTGCGACACGGTGACGGGGATCCCGTCGGCGTCCTGCGTCTCCTCCGCGCGGACGCCCGTGCATCGCGCCTCGGCGGTGCGACCGGCCCACGCGGCCCGCAGCCGGGGGCCCTCCATCTGCCGGTCGAGGCTCCGCGCGAGGCTCACGGCCGCGGCCGTGGCGATGACGAAGTAGACGGCGGCGATGACCATGACGCTCCCCCGGGTCGGCGGGCCGGAGGACGGCACCCCCGGGCCGCGGCAGACCGTCATGATCCCCCGGCCCCGATCCCCGGACAAGGCCCCCGCACCCTCCCGCCAACGCCACGCGCCCACCCGCCCCGTGGCGAGAACGCCCGTGGAGAGAACGTGGGAATTTCCTACGCGGGGGTAGTTACCGCGCGCCTCTTGCTATACCTTCCGTCTAACAGCTTGCTAGACGCCACGTCTAACAAGCGAGGGCGGTGCTCGACGGCAGGCGATCTCATCGGGTGACACAGGATGGGGGCCGGACGGCGCCGTGTCGATCTCTCGAGTCAAGGAGCCGCAGCATGGCAAGCAGCACCGTTCGGCCGGAGGACCAGGACCGGGCCGCCGAGCAGGACGTCGCCCGGCGCCTGCTCGATTCGTCCGCGAAGCTCTCGTACGACCCGGCCACCGAAGTGGACTGGGACACCCCCCTGGACACGGATCACCACGGGGCGAGCCCGGAGTGGAGCACGCTCTACGCCACCGCGTACTGGGGCGAGTTGACGGAGGCTCAGCGCAAGGCGCTGACCCGCCAGGAGGCCGCGTCCGTCGCCAGCACCGGCATCTGGTTCGAGATGATCCTCCAGCAGATGGTGCTGCGGGACATGTACGCCAAGGACCCGACCGACCCGCGCTTCCAGTGGGCCCTGACCGAGGTCGCCGACGAGTGCCGGCACTCGATCATGTTCGCCCGGGGCGCGGCGAAGCTCGGCGCTCCGGCGTACCGGCCGCGCCGCCCGGTGGTCGAACTGGGCCGCGCCTTCAAGACCCTTGCCTTCGGCGAGGCGGCGTACGCGGCGATCCTCGTGGCGGAGGAGGTGCTCGACGTGATGCAGCGCGACTGGATGCGCGACGAGCGCGTCGCGCCGTTCGTCCGCACGATCAACAACATCCATGTGGTGGAGGAGTCGCGCCACATGAAGTTCGCCCGCGACGAGACCCGCAAGCGCCTGCGCGGCGCGGGTCCGGTGCGCCGTCATCTCAACGCGCTCGTCGTCGCCATCGCCTCGTACTACATCGTCACCAGCATGGTGAACCGCGACGTCTACGCGAACGCCGGCCTGGACGCCGCGCGGGCGCGGGCCGAGGCGAAGACCAACGAGCACCACAAGTCCCTGATGCGGTCGAGCTGTTCGGGGCTGATGGAATTCCTGGCCTCGGCCCGTCTGCTGACGAAGCCGGCCCTGTTCTTCTACAAGCGCGCCGACCTGATCTGACCCGAGCCGAGAGCCCGAGCCATGACCTACGCCATCACCCAGACCTGCTGCAGCGATGCCACCTGTGTCGCCGTGTGCCCCGTCAACTGCATCCACCCGACGCCGGAGGAGCGGGACTTCGGCCGTACGGAGATGCTGTACGTCGACCCGCAGACCTGCATCGACTGCGGGGCCTGCGCCGACGCCTGCCCGGTGGACGCGATCTTCCCGGTGGACAGCCTCTTCGGGGCGCGCAAGGAGTACGCCGCCATCAACGCGGCGTACTACGCGGACCGGGAGCCGGAGCCCGCTGCCGGGCCCAACTTCCATGCCTGGGGCGCCCCTTCCTTCGAGCGGAGCCTGCCGTCGGACTTCGCGCCGATCCGGGTGGCGGTCGTCGGGACCGGGCCCGCCGGGATGTACGCCGCCGAGGATCTGCTGCTGCACACCAACGCCGAGGTGACCCTGGTCGACCGGCTGCCGGTGGCGGGCGGCCTCGTCCGGTACGGGGTGGCGCCGGACCACCCGGGCACGAAGGGGGTGGGTGAGACCTTCGCACGGTTCCACTCCCATCCCCGGGTACGGATGCACCTCGGGGTCGAGGTGGGCAAGGACATATCCGCCGAGGAGCTGGCGGTGCACCACGACGCGGTGATCTACGCGGTCGGGGCGGGCGCCGACCGCCGGCTCGGCATCCCGGGCGAGGACCTGCCGTCCAGCATCGCGGCCACCTCGTTCGTCTCCTGGTACAACGCGCACCCCGAGGTGGCACCGGAGTCCGTGGACCTGTCCCGGGCCGAGCGGGTGGTCGTCGCCGGGAACGGCAACGTGGCGCTCGACGTGGCGCGCATCCTCGTCGCGGACCCGGCCGGGCTCGCGGGCACCGACATCGCCGACCACGCGCTCGCGGCCCTGCGGGGTTCGGCGGTGCGCGAGGTCGTCCTGCTCGGCCGGCGCGGCCCAAAGGACGCCGCGTGCACCTCGTCCGAGCTGCTGGCGCTGAAGCATCTGCCGGGCGTGGAGCTGGTGGTGGACGACCACGATCCGCGCATCGGCCCCGCGATCGAGGAGGCGGCGCCCGGCAGCGCGGCGGCCGTGCTGCACGGGGTACGCCGGGAGCGCGTCGACTGGTCGCGCACCCCGGCCGAGGGGCGCCGCATCGTGCTCCGCTTCCACTCGGCGCCCGTGGAGATCGGCGGCGGGGACGATGTGGCGGGCGTACGGGTCACGGCGGACGGCGGCGAGGCGGAGATCCCGGCGCAGCTGTTCCTGCGGGCCATCGGGTACCGGGGCCGGGCGGTTCCCGGTCTGCCCTTCGACGAGGCGAGCGGCACCGTCCCGCACGAGGGCGGCCGGGTGGCGGGCCTGACCGGCACGTATGTCGTCGGGTGGATCAAGCGGGGGCCCTCCGGGGGCATCGGCGCGAACCGTACCTGCGCGGCGGAGACCGTGGGCACGCTGCTCGCGGACGCGGTGGCCGGCGCGCTCCCCTCCCCCGCCCACCCGGCCAAGGCGTTCGCCCGCCTGGTCCGGGGCCGCAGCCGTCAGGTGGTCGACGCGCGCGGCCTGGCCGCCATCGACCGGGCCGAGCGGGCACGCGGCCGGGACGGTGGACGGCCGAGGGTCAAGTTCGGCACGGTCCCGGAACTGGTCGCGGCCTCGAAGGGGCGTCGCTGACCGCATGCGCGGCCTCCGTGTGGCCCGTGACGCCCGAAGGCGGTCGCGGGCCACACCCTTTCCGGCGGCGGCCCCTCAGAACTCCTCCGGCTCCGGCATCCGCGCCCGGGACCGCTTGCCGACCACGGCGGCCGCAGCCGCCGCGCTGCCGGCGAAGGCGAGCACGACCATCCAGGGCTGGTTGAACGCGTGGCCGGTGGCATGGTCGACCGAGTAGCGCCCCGGGCCGGTCAGGCCGATCGCGGCGGCGGTGAAGCCGAGGAAGGCCGGGTACTCGTAGCCGCCGCCCTGCGCGAAGAAGCCCGCGGGTGCGTGGACGGCCACCGCGCCCGCCATCGCACCGGCAGCCGCCGCACCGGCGGCCGGCGTGGCCAGGCCCAGGGCGAGCAGCACGCCGCCGCCCGCCTCACCGAGCCCGGCGGCGACCGCGCTGTGCTTCGGCGGATGGAAGCCCATCGCCTCCATGGCGGCGGTGGTCCCCTCGACTCCCCCGCCGCCGAACCAGCCGAAGAGCTTCTGGGCGCCGTGCGCGGCGAGCACCGCGCCGGTGCCGGCGCGCAGGACGAGCAGACCGAGATCGTGACGGTTGACACAGCCCATGAAGGTCTCCGGTGGTGTTCCGGGGCCCCGCCCGGACGACGCGGGCCCCTCGGTTCCGTACGACACCACTCTCCGCGCCCCACGGAGCACGCGGACCGCGGTGCTGCTCCATCCGGGCGACCTCGGCCCGGGGCGTGAGCCGTGACACAGTGCGACGAACGCCATTGTGCAACTTGTTGCACAATGGCGCGGCGGTGGTCTAGAACTGGGGCGACGCCACAGCGAGGAGCCGCCGCATGAGCCCGTATCCGCACCTTCTGAGCCCGCTCGACCTCGGGTTCACCACCCTGCCGAACAGGGTGCTGATGGGATCGATGCACGTCGGTCTGGAGGAGGTCGAGAACGGCTTCGAGCGCATGGCGGCCTTCTACGCCGAGCGCGCCCGGGGCGGCGTCGGCCTCATGGTCACCGGCGGCATCGCGCCCAACGAGCGGGGCTGTTCGTTCCCCGGCGGGGCGAAGATGACGACCGAGGCGGAGGCGGCGGAGCACGCCCGGGTGACCTCGGCGGTGCACGAGGCGGGCGGCCGGATCGCCCTGCAGATCCTGCACTTCGGACGGTACGCGCATCACCCGGGCCTGGTGGCGCCGAGCGCGCTCCACGCACCGATCAGCGCGTTCACCCCGCACGCCCTGACCGACGACGAGGTCGAGGAGACGATCGAGGACTTCGTCACGGCTGCGGCGCTGGCGCGGAGCGCGGGGTACGACGGCGTCGAGATCATGGGCTCCGAGGGCTATCTGATCAACGAGTTCATCGCCTCGGCGACCAATCACCGCGAGGACCGCTGGGGCGGCTCGTACGAGAACCGCATCCGCTTCCCCGTCGAGATCGTCCGCCGGGTCCGTGAGCGGGTCGGCAGCGACTTCATCATCATCTACCGGCTCTCGATGCTCGACCTGGTGCCCGGCGGCTCGTCCCTGGAGGAGGTCGTGCACCTGGCCCGGGAGATCGAGGCGGCCGGCGCGACGATCATCAACACGGGCATCGGCTGGCACGAGGCCCGCATCCCCACCATCGCGACCTCGGTTCCCCGGGCCGCCTTCACCTGGGTCACCGAGAAGGTGCGCGGGGCCGTCTCCGTACCGCTGGTGACGAGCAACCGCATCAACACCCCGGAGACCGCCGAACAGGTCCTCGCGTCGGGCCGCGCGGACATGGTGTCGATGGCCCGGCCGTTCCTGGCCGACCCGGACTTCGTGGCGAAGGCGGCGGCGGGCCGTGCGGACGCGATCAACACCTGCATCGGCTGCAACCAGGCCTGTCTGGACCACATCTTCAGCGGCAAGGTCACTTCCTGCCTGGTCAATCCGCGCGCCTGCCACGAGACGGAACTCGTCCTGTCACCGACCCGCACCCGTAAGCGCGTCGCCGTCGTCGGCGCCGGTCCCGCCGGGCTCGCCTGCGCGGTCACGGCCGCCGAACGCGGCCACGAGGTCACGCTGTTCGACGCCGCCGACGAGATCGGCGGCCAGCTGAACGTGGCCCGCCGGGTGCCGGGCAAGGAGGAGTTCAACGAGACGCTGCGCTACTTCCGCACCCGGCTCGCGGAGGAGAAGGTCGCCCTGCGGCTCGGCACTCCGGTCGGCGCCGAGGACCTCGAAGGCTTCGACGAGGTGGTCCTCGCCACCGGTGTCACGCCCCGCACCCCGCCGATCCCCGGAGTCGATCACCCCAGCGTCGTCAGCTACCTCGACGTGCTGCGCCACGGGGCGCCGGTCGGCGACCGGGTCGCGCTCGTCGGGGCGGGCGGCATCGGCTTCGACGTCGCGGAGTTCCTGACGGACGGGGGCGAGGCCGCGAGCCTGGACCCGGAGGTCTTCTTCCGGCAGTGGGGCGTCGACACCGCGTACCGGGGACGCGGCGGCCTCGCGGCGCCGGAGCGCCCGAAGAGCACCCGTACCGTCCATCTGCTCCAGCGCAAGACCAGCAAGGTCGGCGCGGGCCTCGGCAAGACGACCGGCTGGATCCACCGCACCGAACTGCGCCACCGCGGGGTCACGATGACCGCGGGCGTCACGTACGACCGGATCGACGACGAGGGCCTGCACATCACGGTCGGCGACGAGCGGCACGTACTGCCGGTCGACACGATCGTGCTGTGCGCCGGCCAGGAGCCGCGCCGGGACCTGTACGAGGAGCTGCTCGCCGCGGGCCGTGACGCGCACCTGATCGGCGGCGCCGACGTCGCGGCGGAGCTGGACGCCAAGCGCGCGATCCGCCAGGGCACGGAACTCGCCGGCGCGCTCTGACCCGGACGCCGGGCGGCCTCGGGCCGCCCGGCCGTCCCTAGGATGCACCCCATGTCACTGCCGTACGCGATCCTCACCGCCCTGCTGGAGAAGCCCTCCTCGGGCCTCGAACTGACCCGTAGGTTCGACCGGTCGATCGGCTACTTCTGGTCGGCCACGCACCAGCAGATCTACCGCGAGCTGGGCAAGCTGGAGCAGGCCGGGCAGATCAGGGCGCTGCCCTCGGCGCAGCCGGCCCGGGGGCAGAAGAAGGAGTACGAGGTGCTGCCGGCGGGCCGCGAGGCGCTGTCCGCCTGGGTGGCCCGGCAGGAGGACCCCAAGCAGGTACGCGATCCGCTGCTGCTGCGGATGCGGGCGGCGGCGGTGGTCGGGGCGCCGGGGCTCGAAGCGGAGCTGCGCCGCCATCTGGAGCTGCACCGGCGGCAGCTCGCGGAGTACCAGGAAATCGAGACCCGCGACTTCCCGCCGGAGCGGGACGCGCCCGAGGACCGGCTGCGGCATCTGGTGCTGCGCGGTGGCATCGACCTGGAGAATTTCTGGATCGGGTGGATCACCCGCGCGCTCGCGGACCACCCGGCGTAACGCCCGCGCCTCAGTGGCGCCCCGCCCCGACCCGGCGTCGCTGTTCCCGGCGCGCCGGACGGGGGCTGCTGATGACCACCCGCGACGGGGTGGCCGGCGGGGCCCCGGCCACGGCGGGGGCGGTCCGGGCCTGGGCCCGGCTGAGAAGGATCACGCCCCTGACGGCCGCCGCGGTGCCGAGCAGTGCCGGGACGAGACCGGCCGGGCCGCCCTGGAACCGCTCCCCCAGCAGCGCGAGGCCGATGACCGCGGCGGCGACCGGGTTGGCGAGGGTGACGACGGCGAGCGGCGCCCCGAGTCCGCCCCGGTAGGCGGTCTGGGAGAGCAGCAGCCCGCCCATCGCGAAGGCGGACACGAGCAGGGCGACGACCACCAGGCGGGCGCTGAGCAGCGGTCCCGTGTGGTCGGTGGCCGCGACGGTCAGGGTCTGGGTGAGTGCGGAGGCGACACCCGAGGTGATGCCGGAGGCCGCCGCGTGCCGGAGTCCGGGGCGGGCGCCGGGGCGGCTGAGGCCGGCGACGAGGGCCATGGTCCCCGCGCCCACGGCCAGCGCCTCGGGCAGGGTGAGCGTCTCGTGCGGGGCGGATCCGCCCGCCGTCAGGAGCAGGGCGCCGAGGCCGAGCAGCGTGAGCAGGGTGCCGCGCCACTCGGTGAGGGTGACCCGGCGGCCGGCG
Organism: Streptomyces sp. NBC_00708; assembly: GCA_036226585.1. Classification (GTDB taxonomy): domain Bacteria; phylum Actinomycetota; class Actinomycetes; order Streptomycetales; family Streptomycetaceae; genus Streptomyces. The sequence goes on along the minus strand of CP108997.1, from coordinate 6,697,753 downwards.
GCACGGGCGCCCAGCGGGACCGCCGCCACCAGGGTCAGTGCGCCGAGCGGCTGGACGAGGGTGAGCGGCCCGTACTTCAGGGCGGCCACGTGCAGCAGCGCCCCGCCCGCGTTCATGCCGACCGCGCACCACCAGGCGCCGCGCCCGAGCATCCGGAGCGTTCCGGTGCCGGGTGCGGTGCGTTCGGCCAGCCGGGCCTGGGCCACCGCTGCGGCGGCGTACGCGGCGGCGGAGACGAGGGACAGCGCGACGGCTGCCAGGGTGGCGTTCACCGGCGCGCCCCGGTGGCGGCGTACACCGTGGAGTGCTCCCGCTGGGGCACGACGGACGGCCACGGCAGCGGCGGGCGGACGGGTTCGGCGCGGCGGAGCGGCAGGGCCGCGAGGATCACCGCGAGCAGGGCGGCCACCACGATGGAGTCGAGCCAGTAGTGGTTGGCGGTGCCGACGATGACGAGCAGGGTGATCGCCGGGTGCAGCAGCCAGAGCCAGCGCCGGCGAGAGCGCGTGGCGACGACGAGGCCGACGCCGACCATGACGGCCCAGCCGAAGTGCAGCGAGGGCATCGCGGCGAACTGGTTGGCCATGGAGTCGGCGGCCGGCCGGGCCCCGTACACCGACGGTCCGTAGACCCGGCCGGTGTCGACGAGATGGGCGGCGGCGAGCAGCCGCGGCGGGGCGAGCGGGAAGAGCAGGTGCAGGGCGAGCGCGGCACCGGTGAGCACGGCGAGGACGCGGCGGGACCACACGTAGTGGCGGGGGCGGCGCCAGTACAGCCAGGCGAGAAAGAGCACCGTGGCCGGGAAGTGCACGGTCGCGTAGTAGGTGTTCGCCAGGTGGATCAGCGTCTCGTCGTGCAGGAGCAGCCGCTGCACGGTGCCCTCGCCGGGCAGGTGCACGGCGCGCTCCAGGTCCCAGACGCGGTCGCCGTTGTGGAACGCCTCGTCCATATGACCGTTGGCGGCCTGGCGGCCGAGCTTGTAGACGAGGAAGAGCCCGACGACGAGAAGAAGCTCGCGGACCAGGGGCGGGCGGGCAGTGGTGTCCGGGGACTCCGGGTCTACGGGCTTGTTACCGGCGTACTTCACCCGGTGCCCCTTTGCTGACGATGCGGCTGGCGGCGACTCTCCGCCCTTATCGATACGCCAGTGTACCGATACGGAGGCGTATCGGAACACTCGCGTATCGGTACACTGGCGTATCGATGGACCTCGTCGCAGAGTCGCAGAGAGGGAAGGCACATGTCGCCGCAGCAGACCGAGCAGGAGCAGCCCCCCGCGCAGCGCCGGTCGAAGATCACGCCGGAGCGGGCCCAGGAGCTCTACACCGCCGTGCTCGACACGCTGAGGGAGAGCGGCTACGAGTCGCTGACCATGGAGGGGGTCGCCGCCCGTTCCCGCTGCGGCAAGTCCACGCTCTACCGCCAGTGGGGGTCGAAGCCCGAGCTGGTGGTGGCCGCCCTGAACGGCACCCGGCGCGGCGCACTGCGGAAGATCGACACCGGATCACTGGCGGGCGACCTGCTGGAGGCGGCGCGGGCGATCGGCGAGGGTTCGGGGCGTGACACGTCCCTGATGCTGGCGCTGAGTCACGCGGCGCTCCAGAGCCCGGAGCTGCTGTGCGCCCTGCGCGAGTCGCTGATCCTGCCCGAACTGGCGGCGATCGACGCGCTCGTACGGCGCGGCGTGGAGCGCGGCGAGGTGGCGGCGGACAACCCCGCGGCGGAGTTCGTCTCCGCGCAGCTGCTCGGCGTGATGCGCGCCCGACCGATGCTCGCGGGGGCGTACGCGGACGAGAGCTACCTCGTCCGTTTCGTGAAGGGCGCCGTCCTTCCCGCACTCGGCCTGGACGCTCCGGCGTCCGGGTCCTGACAGACGTGGGCCGTCGTCCCAGCGGATGACGACGGCCCGCCCGCGCCGCACCGTGGGGACGGGGGCGGCGCGCAACCCGAACGGCCGGTGACTTCTCCGAAGTCACCGGCCGTTCGCGTACCCGGATCCCTCTTTATTCGTCCTCTTGACGATAAGGGCCGACTCCTTTATCGTCGCCTTGACGAAAACAAATCGAGGGGGTCCCCATGGCCGACATCACCCGCCGCTTCGGCTGGCGCCATCTCCGCTCCGCGCCCACCGCGCACATCCGCCACCACAAGCGCGGCCGGCTCGCCCACGACGGGACCGGGCTGAGCTTCTGGTACCGGTCGCTGAGCGCCGCACTCTCCGAGGTGCCGGTCAACGACCGCGAGCTGGCCATGGCGTTCCACGCACGCACCTCCGACTTCCAGGACGTCACGGTGCAGGCCACCGTGACCTACCGCATCAGCGACCCGGCCGAGGCCGCCGCCCGCCTGGACTTCTCCGTCGACCCGGACACCGGCGCCTGGCGCGGCGCACCCCTCGAACAGATCGCCACCCTCCTCACCGAGACCGCCCAGCAGCACACCCTGGACGTCCTGGCCCGCACCCCGCTGGCCGCCGCCCTGGTCGACGGGGTCGCCGCCGTCCGCGAGCGGGTGGCGGCCGGTCTCGCCGCCGAGCCCAGGCTGCCCGCCACCGGCATCGACGTGGTCGCCGTGCGCGTCGTCGCCATCCGCCCCGAGGCCGAGGTGGAGCGCGCCCTGCGCACCCCCGCCCGCGAGCAGATCCAGCAGGAGGCCGACCGGGCCACGTACGAGCGGCGCGCCGTGGCCGTCGAGCGCGAGCGGACCATCGCCGAGAACGAGCTCGCCAGCCAGATCGAGCTCGCCCGGCGCGAGGAACAGCTGGTCGAGCAGCGCGGCACCAACGCCCGCCGCGAGGCCGAGGAGGGCGCCGCGGCCGACGGGGTGCGCGCCGAGGCGGAGGCGGCCCGCACGGTGCGGCTGGCCGGGGCCGAGGCCGAGGCGGCCCGCACGGTGGGCGCGGCGCGCGCCGAGGCCCAGGCGGCCTGGCTGCGGGCGCACGGCGAGGTGGAGGCCGCGACCCTGCACGCGCTGGCGGCCACCCGGCTCGCCGAGAATCTGCCGCACATCGACAGCCTCACCCTGTCGCCCGATGTCCTCACCGGCCTGCTCAGCAAGCTCGGCCGGCCGGAGGCCGGGGCGTGAGCCTCGCACCGAGGGCGGTGCTGGTCCACCGCACCACCGAGTACGAGGAACTGCTCGCCCGGCACGGCACGCACGGCCAGGCCGCGTTCGTCCTCGCCGCGCGCGGCCGGTCCATCGACGAGGTGGCCCGCAGGCACCAGCGGACCCGGCAGGCGCTGGCCGATGTGGCGGCGGCCGTGCCGCTCCAGTGGCGCCACTGCCGGGTGGAGCGGGCGGACCTGGACCGGTTCCTGTTCGCGCCCGAGGACGTGGTGGTGGTCGTCGGGCAGGACGGCCTGGTCGCCAACGCCGCGAAGTACCTCTCCGGCCAGCCGGTCGTCGGCATCGACACCGACCCGGGCCGCAACCCCGGCGTCCTGGTGCGCCACCGGCCGGCCGACGCGGGGGCGCTCATGCGGGCGGCCGTGGCGCCCGGCGGGCGGGCCGACGCGCTGACGATGGTGGAGGCGGTGGCCGACGACACGCAGCGGCTGCTCGCCCTCAACGAGATCTACCTCGGCCCGCCCGGCCACCAGACGGCCCGCTACCGGCTGGGGCCCGACGCGGTGGACTCCCCCGCCGAGCCGCAGGCGTCCTCCGGGGTCCTGGTCGGCACGGGCACCGGGGCCACCGGCTGGCTGCGCTCGCTGTGGCAGGAGCGCAGCAGCGCCCTTGCGCTGCCCGGACCCGCCGATCCCCGGCTGCTCTGGTTCGTCCGGGAGGCGTGGCCGTCGCCGTCGACCGGCACCTCGTTCGTCTCGGGCGAGCTGGGGCCCGGGCAGGGGCTGCGGCTGACCGTGGAGTCGGACCGGGTGGTGGTGTTCGGCGACGGCATGGAGACGGACGCGCTGGAGCTGACGTGGGGGCAGAGCGTACGGCTCGGTGTCTCGGAGACCTCGCTGCGGCTGGCGGTGTGAGCGCGGCGGTGCGCGCGGCGCCCCCGTAGCGCCCGTCCGGCGGGGCAGGGCCGGGCATCCCCGTAGGCTCGACGCCCGAACCGGACCGCCCCCGCCAGAGGAGCACCATGGCCACCGAGAACCCCCTCGCCCCCTCCCGCAACACTCAGCCCCCCAAGGCCCAGGCGGCGCTGGGAGTCGGGGTGATCGTGCAGGACGCGCGGGGCCGGGTGCTGCTCGGCCGGCACCACAGCGGCACCTGGGAGCTGCCCGGCGGCAAGGTCGACCCGCTGCCCGAGTCCGTGGCGGCGGCGGCCGTGCGCGAGCTGCGCGAGGAGACCGGGCTGACGGTCCCCGAGGACGAGGTCACCGTCTTCGCGATGCTGCACGACGCCCTCGGCGGGATCAACCGTGTGACGATGGCCGCCCTGGTGCGGGTGGACTCC